>CAVPNO010000016.1:0-44755 GCA_963706455.1 uncultured Acidobacteriota bacterium
CTTCGATCGATGGTGCCCATGGCCCAGTATCAATCTCTGGGCCAGTTCCTTGAAGGGCTGCCGCAACGCTACCTGCAAACCCGCCTTCCCGAGCATATCCGCAGCCATTTCCTGATGGCCGCCGCCCTCGACAAAGACCCCGTTCAACTCGACCTCCGGCCCGGACGCCAGCTTTTCGATCTCACCGTGATCACCCGCGACCGCACGCGCCTGTTCGCGGATGTGGCCGGCGGGCTGGCCGCCTGGGGCATGAACATCATCAAGGCCGGCGCTTTCTCCAACGAAGCCGGCGTCATCGTCGACAGCTTTCATTTCTCCGACGTCTTCCGCACGCTGGAACTGAACCCCAGCGAAAAGGAACGTTTCCTCGAGTACCTGTACGATGTGGTGGCGCAGAAGGTGCCGGTGGAACAGATGCTCGACGCGCGGCGCCACGCCAATCATTCCGGCAGCATCAAGGTGGAAGTGCCCACCCGGCTCAGCTTCGATACCGAGTCATCCACCCATTCGACGCTCTTGCAGGTCATCGCGCAGGACGCGCCGGGCCTGTTGCGCCAGATTGCGCTGGTTCTCAGCAATCACCAGTGCAATATCGAGATCGCGCTGATCGATACCGAGGGCGAGACGGCCATCGACGTGTTCTACCTGACCAGCGGCGGCGCAAAGCTGGATGAGGAGAAGCGGCGGGTTCTGGCCGAAGACATGACGGCGGCGCTGGAATCGATGCGGGCGCCCGTGGCCTGATCCACATCATGCCTTGTCATCCTGACGCTGAGCGCAGCGATGCGGAAGGATCTGCGGTTGCTTTCACTATGTCCGAGTTGGCGGTGATACGCCAACTGTGGAAACTCAGTGCAAATGGGCCGCCGCTTCGAGGGCGACCAAAGCCATCATGAGTACGATTGACAATTTGCCAACCCAACCCCACATCGCGATCTTTCTGCTAACTGAAGGAGGCATCTCTGCCTCTACGGAACGCAGGAACCTATGCCAGCTTCCTCGCCCCTTATGAATCATCGGAGCTCGGCCACTATCCAGCGTCCATTTGTCCAAGGTCTTCTGCTGCATAACCCGGAAGCCAGAAGTAGAGCCATGGATCCGAGAAATATCGACAAAATGAATGGAGACATCGTGGTCATCCGAGGGTGAGTCCGTGTGATTCCATTGTACTGAGCGGATGGTGGCCAATGGGGAAGTTTCAGCGCAGTTGAGTCGGATCGCGACGGGGATTCGACCGCAAGAGTTACGAAGGCGATCCAAAAGTCGCGAACTCTATAATGTCAGTCGATGGAACAGTACATTCAAACCCTTATTTCCGTCGATTCCGAATTTGTCCCCGATCCGGCTCAGGTTGCAGATTTCCTGGTTTCGCTTGTATCGCAATTCAAGTTCATTCCCATATCCGGTCAGCGTTTTCTTCCGGGCCTCGTTGTTGCAAAGCCTTCGGGAAGGTTGCGGTGGGGGACCGATTCGTTCACTGGCGAGAATATCTCAATCCCCGAATTGGACCGTTGGGACGCCGAGCGGTTCCAGGACATCCCAGTCTTGATTGAGGGCTCCGAGCACTACACCGTGATGCAGTCTGGCCAGTGGGTTGAGAAAGACCGGCCTGTGGTTCTTCTTAAGACGGACGGCGTTCCATATGAGGAGAACTATATCTGTACTGTGCGTTGTGAGCTTCGACCAGAAACGGTTTCAACCTCGGCATGGGATGTGAATGCGGGCCCCAACACGCGGAACGTTCCGACGTTCGGTTCAGTGTGCAAGAACGCAGCCGAGAACGGCATTTTCCCCAATGCATGGACCGGGGATGTAATAGAAGTTGCAGATGCCGGTTGTGCTCGGTTTTGGATCGAGTTCGAGTTCGGCAAGTTCATCTACCCTAAACTCACAGACAACCTTGAGGTCATGAGTCCCGCACTTGTTTTAGGTGCTGAGAAATGCTTCCGTACAAAGTTCGCCCAAGGCTGCCGATTCTGGTGAGTTTCTTCGACTGCGTGGATCGCGATGCGCTACGAGGCGACCAGATCAATGCTTTCGCAGCAGAGGACCAGTTCTTCGATGGCGACTTCGGAGGTGCCGGCGCAAAGCGTGGGACCGGACCACTTGCAGGGCCAGGCGTTGGTGAGTTTCCAGGTGAGCACCGGGTTGTCGGCCGAGTCGAGAAGGATGATGGCGACGGCGACGCGAGTGACGTTGCCGGTCATGGCGGCGTGGATCCAGTTCCAGAGGGAGAGATCGCCGATGACGCCCCGCTTGAGAGTGACGTCGGAGACCTTGGAAAGTCCGGGGAGCTTTCGCGGGGAGTTGACCGCGGCATCGCCGGCGCGGTAGTCGACGACCTCGATCGAGACTTCCAGGCCGCCGACCTCGCTGAACGACGTCGCGGGGATGCCCTGAATTTCGACCCGGAAGTTGCCGGCGTTGAAGGGGCCGGAATGCGGCTGAGCAGCGGATGACATGGAGCCTCCTTGTGGTTTGGGAAGGGAGAAATTCCAGGCCTCAAAAACGGGACCTGGGGCACCCAACTCTCCCTTTCGCGGGGAGGTTGGTCGGTCACACCAGGGGGAGAAAGCGGCGCATCTGCTCGTCGTAGGCCTCGATGCGGCCGGTAAGGATGTCGTAATACCAGCCGTGGACGGAGATGGCGCCGTGGGCCAGAGCGTGGGCGATCGAGGGCTGGGCTTTCAGGTTGAGCAACTGGGCAACGACATTCCCGCGGATGAGAGCGCCCAGCTCGGCGTGGTCGCCGTCGGCGGGGTTGAGGGGCTGGCGGTGGCTGAAGGCCGATTCGACGTGGCGGAGCCATCGGCTGGCCCTGGGGAGACGATCGAGGCCCTTGCGGTCGAGCGCGGCCTTCATGGCACCGCAGTCGGAATGGCCGCAGAGGATGGCGTACTTCACTTTGAGAACTTCGACGGCATACTCGATGGTAGCGGTGGTGCCGTCCACGTCGTTGCCGACAATGGGGACCACGTTTCCGGCATTGCGCGAGATGAACAGATCGCCGGGGCCGGTGCCCAGGATCAGGTCGGGCACAATGCGCGAGTCGGCACAGGTGACGAAGAGGTACTCGGGCGCCTGGCTGTCGGCCAGAAGGCGGAACTGGTTGCGCCGCTGGGGAAAGACCTCCTTGAGGAATCGCCGGTGGCCTTCGATGAGACGATCGGTCTGCGATGAGGTTTCCATGGGCAGTCTGCCTCCCCTACCAACAGCGTAGCGCATAGCGGGTTGGGGGTTGGTGACGGGGCTGATAAGGTGTGGTGAAAACGCTTTTGTGTGGGGTGGGTGTGCGAATGATTCGGCGGGTGGTGTGGAGTGCGGCGATTGCAGCCGGAATGGGAAGTGTCCTGGCGGCGCAGAGTGTGGATACGATCGATGCGGGACTGCGAGCGAAGATCGATCGCATTGCCGCCGGAGTGATGGAACAGCGCGGAGTGCCGTCGGCGTCGATTGCCGTGGTCCGCGGTGGCAAGATCGTATATACGCAGGCGTACGGGAAGGCGCACATCCATCCCAATAAGCGTGCGACAGCCGATATGCGCTATTCGATCGGATCGATTTCCAAGCAGTTTACCGTGACGGCGATCCTGTTGCTGCAGGAGCAGGGCAAGCTCTCGCTGGACGACGCGGTGGGAAAGTATGTGCCGGGCCTGACGCGCGGCGACGACGTGACGATCCGGCAGATCCTGTCGCATACGTCGGGATACCAGGACTACGCGCCGGAGGACTACCCGGTGGAGTCGCAACTGAAGCCGGTGGCGCCGCGGCAGATTCTTGAGGAATGGGCCACCAAGCCGCTGGACTTTGAGCCGGGGACGCAATGGCAGTACTCCAACACCAATTACGTAATTGCGGGGCTGATTGTGGAGAACGCCAGCGGCGAGAAGCTTTTCGATTTCCTGGGCGAGCATGTGTTTCGCCCTCTGGGCATGAAGAGCGCCTGGAACAGCGATGAGAAAGAGTTGTCGCGGAGCGATGCGTCACCGTACATGCGCAACGCGCTGGGTCCGCTGCGTCCGACGCCCAACGGCGGCGAAGGATGGATGTTCGCCGCCGGAGAACTGGCCATGACGGCCCACGACGTGGCGCTGTGGGACATCAGCCTGATGCAGCGCACCGTACTGAAGCCGGAGAGCTACGGCCAGATGTTCACCGAGGTGAAGCTCAAAGACGGCAAGGGCACGAACTACGGCCTCGGAGTGGGAATCCGGCAACGGGACGGACGTCGATCCATCGAGCACAGCGGCGAAGTCAATGGATTTGTCTCCGATAACGAGGTGCTGGTAGATGACGGGGTTGCGGTGACCGTGCTGACGAACCACATGGCGGGCGGCGCCGGAGAGATTGCGCAGCTGGTTGCGGCCACCGTGGCTGGAGCGGACCGCAAGCCCGCCGAAGAGCAGGCGCTGGCAATTTATCTCGGTCTCGAGAAGGGACAGATCGACCGCAGCCTGCTGGCGCCCAATCTGAATGCCTACTTCGACGCGCAGACGCTCGCCGATTATCGCAGCAGCCTGGGGCGGCTGGGGGAGCCGCTGACCTTCCGGCAGACGGACGAGGCCCTTCGGGGCGGGATGACGTTCCGGTTATTCCTGATCGCGTACCCGACGCGGCGGCTGCGGGTGAGCACGTATACCTATCCGGACGGAAAGCTGGAGCAGTACCTGGTGGAGCCGGCGGATTGAGGGGCGGCCTGGCGGGAAAGCGGGGAACGATACACTAAGACAGTATGTTTGAAAACCTTACAGACAAGCTGCAACGGGCGTTCAAGCACCTGCGCGGGCAGGGGACGCTGAGCGAAGAGAATATGGCCGAGGCGCTCAGGGAGATCCGCGTGGCGCTGCTGGAGGCCGACGTCAACCTGAACGTGGTGCGGGAATTGATCGAGCACGTACGCGTGAAGGCCACGGGCGCGGATGTGATGACGGCGCTGTCGCCCACCGAGCAGGTCATCAAGATCGTGCGCGACGAGCTGATCGAGATCCTGGGCAAGGACACGGCGCGGTTCAAGTTTGCTCCGCAGCCGCCCACGGTGATCCTGATGGCGGGGCTGCAGGGGTCAGGCAAGACGACCACGGCGGGGAAGCTTGCTGCATGGCTCAAGAAGGGCGGGCACCGGCCGCTGCTGGTGTCGGTGGACGTGTACCGGCCGGCGGCGCGCGAGCAGTTGAAGATTGTCGCCAAGACCGTGGACGCGAAAATCTACGAGGGCAACACGAAAGGCGAGGCTGCCGGATCGGCGCTCGTGGAGCGGCTGGCCGCGGAGGCGCGGCGCGAGGCGCGGAATTTCGGGTTTGACACGCTGATCGTGGATACGGCCGGGCGGCTGCACGTGGATGAAGAGCTGATGAAGGAGATGGAGCAGCTGAAGAAAGTGCTCGCGCCGCAGGAGATTTTGTTTGTGGCCGACGCCATGACCGGGCAGGACGCGGTGAACTCGGCCCAGGACTTTCACCGGCGGCTGGGGCTGACGGGAGTGGTCCTGTCGAAAATGGATGGCGACGCAAGGGGCGGCGCAGCGTTGTCGATCCGGCATGTGACGGGGCAGCCGATCAAGTTCATTGGGACGGGCGAGAAGCCGGATGCGTTCGAGCCGTTCCACCCGGATCGCATCGTGGGGCGCATCCTGGGGATGGGCGACATTCTTTCCCTGGTGGAAAAGGCCGAAGCCACCCTGGACCGGAAGAAGAGCGAGGATTTTGCAAAGAAGGCGCTGCTGGGGGATGGGTTCACGCTGGAGGATTTTCGCGACCAGTTGAAGCAAATCAAAAAGCTGGGATCGATGGAGAGCATACTCAAGATGCTCCCGTCGGTGGGGCCGTTCGCGGGAATGCAGCAGGCGGCCAGCCAGGTGGACGAGAAGCAGTTTGTGCGGCTGGAGGCGATCATCAACTCGATGACCCCGCACGAGCGGCGCAACCACGAGATTATTTCGGGGTCGCGGCGCAAGCGGATCGCGGCTGGGTCGGGAACCACAGTGCAGGATGTGAACCAGCTGCTGCGCCAGTACGCGCAGATGAGCAAGGTGTTCAAGCAGATGGGCAAGGGCGGGCTGGGGAAGCAGATGATGCGCGGCGGCCTGGGCGGACTGGGGCTGGGCGGAAGGCAGAAGTTCGGACGGTAAAGGCGGGGCCGGGTTCGATGGAGCTTACTGTCGAAGCCATTCAAAGTGCAAGTTCGAATGAGGAATTGGTGGATCTGTTGACCGCCGAACTGCAACTGCGTCTACCGGAAGAGATGGTGGAGGACCGGGATCTGTACCATCGGACGCTGGATTCCCTTCCGCGAGGATTGCGGGCGATGGCAGGCATTCACGAATTTGACCTGAGCATGAGCATGGACGACCTTGCCTGGCACTTTGGAAATCAGAATGACGAGCGCGATTTGAGAGAGACGTCCGGCGGGTTGCGCGAACTGGGGCTTACCGAATTCGCGGATTTTTTCGATCGTGCATGGAAGATCATGGAGCCGCACCTCGATGCGCTGCGGCGCGGAGAGATCAAGGCCGAAGATTTCTCCGATTGGCTGGAGAATATCGGCGCTCAAAAGCAGATCGATCCCATGAATGATGCGATCTGGGATTACTGCGAGAGATTTCCCGACCTGGGCCTGATGCAGTCGTGGGCGGAGTACGCGAGGAAGTATCCCGAACGCTGTGTGGTTGCCGAGGCGCAAGCATGACCACCTCACTTCAGGATCAACTCGACCAGATTACGGCCAACACGCGGCACCTGGTGCAGGCGGAGCGGCTGGCTGTGGGCGAGCGCGCGGTCGAGGAGCTGTTTGCGACTGGGATGGAGGAGCGGATTCTGGCGGTGGGGGCTCAGGCGCCGGCGTTTGCGCTGAAGGATTCGAATGGCAAAGTGGTGCGCAGCGAGGACCTGCTCGCGCTGGGGCCGCTGGTGGTGAAGTTCTTTCGCGGGCGGTGGTGCCCCTATTGCATGACGGAACTGGAGCGGTGGCGCGACCTGTATCAGAAGCTGCGCGAGGGGAGCGCGCTGATGGTGGCCATCGGTCCGCAAACAGCGCGGCAGAGCGACTTTATGGTGGGTCATCACGGGCTTCCCTTCCCTGTGCTGTCCGATCCGGGCAACACGGTGGCCGAGCAGTTCGGGCTGGCGTACACCGTGCCGGAGTTTCATCGCGCGTACTACCGGTCGATCATGGTGAATATCCCGTTTGTGAATGGGGATGAGAGCTGGCGGCTGCCGCTGCCGGCGACATACGTGATCGGGCGCGACAGGCGGGTCGCGTTTGCCGAGGCGCATGCCGATTACCGCGTGCGGCCGGAGCCGGAAGAGGCGCTGGCCATCGTGTCTCGCACGCGCTGACTCGTGCCGGCAGCATAAGTGTGCTGGAAACTTCCCTAAGAGGCTAAAGCCCGCGGTTTTGCCGGGCATTTGAGGCGCGGATAAATCCATGCCCTTTCAAACCGCATTTGTGCAACCGGTTCCAGAGTCTGAAGTTTGCACCATGAAACGCCTGTCATCCTGAGCGAAATTTGGCGCATTCTTGCGCCAAATTTAGCGAAGGATCTGCGGTTGCTTTTCGTTCTTTGTACAAGAAATCAATGACTCAGGGGACTAGTGCGCCTCGGCGTGATCCGATCCCGCCGCAGTTCCACTCCGCGGTTTGTATTGCAGATTGAGAATGCTCAACTGGTATTTGCTCTCGCGAGTGTCTTTGAGCGACTGAAGATTCTTGGGAGGCTTGCCAGGAGCCAGCAGCCGCCAGGCTTCGGGAGCCTGCCACGGATCGAAGCCGGCGTCATCCATAAGCTGCAGCGCGATGCGCGCGCTCTGCTGCTCGAGTTGAGCGGTGACGGTGCGAGAGGCGACGATCTCGAGGGGCCATGGCCCGGCCCACGGAGTAGCAGCTGCCGCCATGCCGGCCGCCAATGCGGTCCCCTTGCCGATGCCCTCGGGCCGCCGGAAGCCGCCCAGCTGCCGCACGAGATTGAGAGCGATGCCGTCAGCAAGTACGGCAGCGAGCTGGTCGTCGTTTTGAATCCTCTCCAGGTATCGCTTTGGCACGAGTACGAGGCCCGGTTTGCATTCCAACACCGACTCCACCTTGGCGTCGTTGACGACATAAAAGCGAAAAGAAATCCGTGCCGGGGCATCGAACGCCAGTTGTTTCTGATACCGGGGCACCAGGCGCATGCCGATGCCTTCTACGCGGTTCTGCAGCGCTGGATCGGCCGGAACCCGGTACCACGCGCAGAGCGCATCGGCATCGCGCGGGGGAATCCTGGCGACGGCACTGACCAGATCACCGTTCTGGTCAATCATGCTTTCCTGCAGCACCGGCCGATAATCCGGCGACTTCTTCGCCTTGCTCGGACCCATTTTGGTGAGCCCGGTGCGGGTTCCGGCGGCATAGAACTGCGCCGTATGCGCAACCACCACGCCGGATTCATCGCGGGTGCCCTCAAAGCGAATCCACGCGCCCGGGGTTACATCGGCCATGCTGGTCAATGAACCGTTGAATGACGCGGCCGTGCCCGGAGTTGTGATCCGGACGCGATACCCGTCAGCATGAAACACCGGGTCGCCAGAAACCGATTCGGTCTTGACAATAACGCTCAGGCCGAAGACCTTCTCATTCTTCCCGTGATCGCCCTGGGAAGGCGTGGCCGGGGCCGCCTGGGCCGGCGCTCCCGCCTGGGCGATGGTTCTGGCGGTGCTCGAAAACGCGATCATCACGAACCCGACAGCACAGGCTCGGACAAGCCGTGTCGCAATCTTGCGTGGACACCTCGCCACAGACTCTCCTGATGATTGAGCTTGGCATGAGTATAATTCACTTCTTCGTGGGCCGCTTCATCTCAAGTCTCAAACTCGAGGCCGGGGGCTTCCGGCGCACAAATTCAAAAATCTCATCATGGCTGCGATGCCAAGCGGCCCGTGGTGCGTCTGAAAGACATTCACTGTATTCTTCTTTTCGTCGCTCAACCCATTCCATCCCAGGTTCCCCGAACGGGTACGTGGTGAACGTCGAGGTAGTCGTCATGAAGGGCGAAGTAAGCGCGGCTTTTCTGTTGTTGGCCAGCGGGTTGGCAGGTTGCGGCGGCGCAGGTTCCGGAGGCACGACCAGGCAGACGGTCACCTATACGATCGGCGGCTTCGTCAACAACCTCAATAGCTCGCCACTGAAACTGCAGGACAACGGCGGCGATACCATCACCGTCCCGACGTATGGGTTCTTTACCTTTCCCACTCCCCTGCCCGGCGGCTCAACGTATAACGTGACCATCCTGAGCCAGCCCCCGAACGGGGAGACCTGCTCGGTGCAGAGCGGGACGGGGACGGCGAACGCCAACATCAGCAGCATTCTGGTGAATTGCTATCCTCCCATTACGGTGGGAGGCGCCGTTTTTGGCCTTTCCGGTTCCGGCCTCGCCCTCCAGAACAACGGATCCGACACGCTGCAAATCCAATCGAACGGGACATTCCAGTTTTCCTCCACCATCCACTACGGCCAGTCTTACGACGTGACGGTTTCGGCGCAGCCCGCGAATCCGGCGCAGCGGTGCACGGTGACCAACCCCAGCGGGTCGTCGGAGCAGAGCAACGTCACCAACGTCCTGATCAGTTGCGGCAGTGCCGAAGCCAAGTGGGCATGGATGGGCGGATCTCAGTCCACGGTCCTGGACGGAGTTTACGGGCAGCTGGGCGTGCCGGCCGCAGGGAACAACCCGGGCGCGCGCGCGGAAGGGACGAGCTGGACCGATCCGTCCGGTAATTTCTGGCTGTTTGGCGGGAGCAACAAGGACTTCGTCAGCAATCTCAACGACCTGTGGAGATACAGCAACGGGGAATGGACGTGGATCAGCGGATCGAGCGCGGACGACAATCAGCTGGGGATCTACGGAACCGAGGGGGTTCCCGGGACCATGAATGTTCCCGGGGCTCGCGTCGACGCCGCTTCGTGGACGGACCGGGCCGGCAACCTCTGGCTCTTTGGCGGATACGGAGTGACCCCTTCGACCAGCTACTGCTACTTCAACGATCTGTGGAAGTTCTCCAACAACCAGTGGACGTGGATCAGCGGATCGAGCCAGCCCGATCAGCCGCCGGTGTACGGCACGCTGGGCGTTGCGGCCGCAGCCAATGTCCCCGGAGCCCGCTCGGGGGCGATGACCTGGGTAGACGTCAACGGCGACCTGTGGCTGTTTGGCGGATTCGACGTCAACATCTACGGCAACGGAGGCAGTTCCCGCGACCAGAATGACCTGTGGAAGTTCAGCGGCGGGCAATGGACGTGGATGGGTGGCCCGAACGATCCGACCACGCAGGCGCCGGGAGTTTACGGAACCCGGGGAACCCCTGCGGCGGCAAACATTCCCGGCGCGCGCGCGGATGGCGCCACGTGGACCGACGCCTCGGGAGCGTTCTGGCTGTTTGGCGGGAGCGGAGTGGATTCGGCGGGAACTTTTGGGATTCTCAATGACCTTTGGAGGTACAAGGGCGGTGAGTGGACCTGGATGTCGGGATCGAATGTGGTGGGCGATCTGGGCACGTTCGGGACCATGGGCGTGCCCGATCCCGCCAACGTTCCGTCCGCGCGGCTGGGAGCCTCTGCCTGGGTCGACTCCGCCGGGGATTTCTGGATTTTTGGGGGAGGCGGCAACGACCGCAACGGGAACAGTGCGGGACTGAACGATCTGTGGCGATACAGCAGCGGCCAGTGGACGTACATGAGCGGGTCGCAACTTGCGCTTCAGCCGCCGAGCTATGGCCCGCTGGGCCAGGTGTCCGCAGAGTCGCTTCCCGGCGGCTGCGGCTGGAACGTGCACTGGATGGACAAGGCAGGAAGGCTGTGGGTCTACTGCCTGAATGACAACGACCAGGAGGGCCTGTATACATCGGCGAATGACCTGTGGATGTATCAGCCCTGATTCCCCTCCAGAGTCATTTTGGCGTCCCAAGCAGATTCTCGGCCTGCTGCCGTTTGACTCCCCGCAGGAGAAAGACCTTGCTGCGGGACAGCCCTCCGGAGAGCAGTTCGACGTTGGCGCGCGGCACGGAGAAGAGGTCTGCCAGAAAGGCAATCAGGGCCTGGTTGGCGCGGCCTTCGAGAGGCGGAGCATGCACGGCGATCTTCAATTGCGCGGCGGCGCCTTCGCCATAGATGCCGGCGATGGCGGTCTTCTTCGCGCCGGGCTGGGCGCGGACGGCGAGGGTGACGCCGGGCGCGGTTTCGCGGATCACGCGCTCTCGTCGGATTCCGCAGGGGCGGGCTTTTTGCGAGGACCAAAAAGCGCGGTGCCGATGCGGATGCGGGTGGCGCCTTCTTCGATGGCAATGGGAAAATCGCCGCTCATCCCCATGGAAAGGACTTGGAGCGAGAGGCGCGGGTGGGCGGCGGCCCAGCGGTCGCGACATTGACGGAGCGAGCGAAAGCAGGCGCGGGTAACGTCCTCGGCGACGCCCCACGGGGCGATGGTCATCAAGCCCTGGATGTCGAGGTGAGAAAAGCCCGGAAGGGCCTCGAGGAGTTCGGCGGCTTCGGTGGAATCGGGATCAATCCCGGACTTGGTTTCTTCGGAGCTGAGCTTGACTTCAATGAGGACGGGGAGGCGCTTGCCTAGCCGGCCGGCGGATTCGTTGAGGCGCTCGGCGAGGCGGAGCGAATCGAGGGAGTCGATGGCGTCGAAAAGCTCGGCGGCGCGGGCGGACTTGTTGGATTGCAGGTGCCCGATGAGGTGAATGGCGATGTGGTCCGGGGCGGCGACACTGCCCGCGTCGCGAAGCGCGGCGAGCTCCGCGGATTTGGCGGCGAATTCCTGGACGCGGTTTTCGCCGAAAAGGTGCAGTCCGTGGGAGGCCGCTTCGCAGATGGTGGCCGCGGCGTAGGTCTTGGATACGGCCATCAGCTCGATTTCAGAGCGCGGGCGGCCCGCCCGGCGGCAAGCCTGCCCGATGGCGGCTTCGAGGCGTTCGATGTTCTCGCGTACGTTGATTGTGGCTGAATTGTGCAAACACACCCTCGGCAAAACGCGCTGCAGTTCTATTATCAGGTGTTGCCGCCGAGATGACCCGGTCGCCGCGCTCAGATCCAGAATGGGCGTAAGATTACGCCACCGGAGAAGGCTGCATGTCTCGCGATACAAGATTCGTATTTCTGCTGGTTTTGGGTTGTGCCTGTGCTTTCGCGTGCCGGGCACAGTGCGGTTTTCATATCGAGCCCGCGGCGGAGAGTGGGTGGTTTCGAGCGGAAGGATGGACTACCCCAGGTGTAGCCGATGCCAAGTGGGCACGGGTCGTGCGAAAGACTGCTGACGGGAAGGAACAGAGCGTGGGGCTTCCGGCGGGGATCAGTGTTTCCATGGCCGTCCACGACCACGGTCCCAATCATGGCTATGACGTGTGGTTCCCGGACTCATTGTTCAGCACCGAAGGCATGGAGAAGCGACTGAAGGCAGCGCGGTTTTTGTTGTACGAACTTGTGCGATGGGAGATGGATGGAAAGGTGTATGCCTATTCGTACTTGCTAGGCCCCTACGACGTCGCATGCACTGCGTCGGTTGATCTAATCGATGACAAGGGTGATGGCAAATTCCGATGGATGGTGCCGGGAGGTCACACCCTTATCGTTCCCCCGCCAAATCACCCGCAGCCGCCGCCGGTTCCGGAATGGGTGAAGAAGCCGAAGTTGTAATCGTGCCACCTTCCCGAAATGCAGATCCCTTCGACTGCGCCGGTCGCGGGCGCGACCGGCTTCGCTCAGGATGACAAACCTTGAAGACCAGCCGCGCTCAGCGTCCGTGTTCCTCTAAATACTTTTCCACTTCGAGGGCGGCCATGCAGCCGGTGCCGGCGGCGGTGATGGCCTGGCGGTAGCGGCGGTCCTGCACGTCGCCGCAGGCGTAGACGCCCGGAACGACGACGCCGTTGCGGGTGGTGAACACCTGGTTCTGGGTATGAATGTAGCCCTCGCTGTCGAGATCGATCTGGCCGTGAAACATCTTCGCGTTGGGGTCGTGGCCGATGCCGAGAAAGAGGCCGCTGACCGGAAGCACGCTCTCGTCGCCGGTCTTCACGTCGCGCAGGCGCACGCCTTTCACTTCGTTGTGTTCGACGCCGAGCACTTCTTCGACCACCGTGTTGGTGCGCAGTTCGATGTTGGGGTGGGCGATGGCGCGCTCCAGCATGATCTTGCTGGCGCGGAAACTCTCGCGGCGGTGGAGGACCGTGACCTTGGTGGCGAAGCGGGTCAGGAAGAGCGCTTCTTCCATGGCGGAGTCGCCTCCGCCCACCACGGCGATCTCGAGGCCGCGGAAAAAGAATCCGTCGCAGGTAGCGCAACTGGAGACGCCGTGGCCGATGAGCGCCTGTTCGCTGGCCAGGCCAAGCCAGCGGGCGCTGGCTCCGGACGCGATGATAACCGAGCGCGTGTGGATGTCGCCGGCCGAGGTCTTGAGGTGAAACGGGTGCGCGTGCAGGTCGGCGGCCACCAGGTGCGCGGTCTGGAACTCGGCGCCGAAGCGGGCGGCCTGCGTCTTCATGTTCTCGATCAGCTCGGGGCCCTGGATGCCGTCGGGCCAGCCGGGGAAGTTCTCGACCAGGGTGGTGATGGAGAGTTGCCCGCCGGGCTCGTGGCCTTCGAGGACGATGGGCTTGAGGCCTGCGCGCGCGGTGTAGATGGCGGCGGTCAAACCGGCGCAGCCGGAGCCGAGGATGACGGTGTCGCGAGTTTCGGTCATGTACAAGGTTTCCCGTGTTGATTGTAGACGGCGGAGCTTGGGACTCCTTTCGTCGGTGATTTCTCCCGGGTCCCAACATCGGGGACCCGGGGCGCCCAGTGGATAGGATGTTTCAGTCCAGGGATCTGACTCATGCCCGCGCGCAGGGCGGGGCGACCAATCGGATCAGTGGGTGCCAGGCGCGTGCTTCACGCGGAGGTTGTCCAGGGCGTAATCGATGAAGCGCATTTCGAAGTGGGGCGGTTCGCCGAGGAAGCGGCAGGTGGCGACCACCTGTTCGACGATGAAGCGCGGCTGGTAGGCGGCGAAATCGAGAGCCTTCTCGTTGCGAAGTTTATGCACGATGAGGGCGAAAAGATCGTCGGGCAAATCCATCGCGTGGCGCCGGCATTCGTGCAGGAAGATCCGGTGGTAGCGCTCGAGAGTCGGTGATCCCACTTCGATTTTGTAGGGCAGGCGGCGAAGAAAGGCGGGGTCCATCAGCTGCTCGGGCTCGAGGTTGGTGGAGAAAATGACCATCTCCTCGAAGGGAATGCTGAAGGTTTTCCCGGTATGCAGCTTGAGGAAATCGACGCGGCTCTCGAGGGGCACGATCCAGCGGTTGAGCAGGTTGGAGGGGGAGACGAGCTGGCGGCCGAAGTCGTCGATGAGGAAGCAGCCGCCAAGGGCCTTCACGTGCAGCGGGGCTTCGTAAAAGTGGCCGGAGAGGTCGTAGCGGAGGTCAAGCATCTCCAGGGTGAGTTCGCCGCCGGTGACGACAAAGGGGCGCCGGCACGGAACCCAGCGCTGATCGTATTCATCCTGGCGCACGAAGGTGACTTCGTCGCCGGGCAGGGCGTTCGTCACCTCGTTGTGGATGCTGGGATCGAAGACGCGGATGATCTGGCCCTCGACCTCGATGGCGTAGGGAATGTAGATCACGTCGTGGAATACGGAGGCAAGGCGCAGGGCGACGGTGGTCTTGCCGTTGCCTGGCGGCCCGTAGAGCAGGATGGCGCGGCCGGAGTTCAACGCCGGACCGACCTGTTCGAGTATGTTGTCTTCCATCTCGAGATCGGCGACGGCCGTGCGCATGCGGCTCATGGTGACGATTTCGCTGGTGAGTTTCTGGCGGTTGACCTGTTCGCTGAATTCGGCGATGGGGATGGGGGCGGGGCCGTAGTAGCTCAGCCGCTCTATGGCGTCGATGGTCCAGCGGCGCCCTTCCTCGGTGAAGGCGTAGCTGAGGTCGATGGGGTTGTCGGACTGGCGGGTGCCGAGGGTGTGCAGGAACTGGCGGTCGACGGCCATGCGCACCAGTTCGCTCACGATGTGATAGGGCAGCTTGATGGCTTCCATGAACTGGCGCACGGACTGCAGGCGGGCGGAGTAGATGAGCTTCATCAAGAGGGCGATCAGGTCGGTCTCGTCGACGCCGGTGGCGCGGATGTTCTCCGGCTCGGGAGGGATGCGGCGCAGGTAGCTTTCCAGAGTCGGCTCGTCGATGGCGCCCAGCGCGACGAGGTTGTCGCCCAGCCGGCCGCCATGCTCATTGATGCGGTCGAGGGCGTGTTCCACATCGGCTTTGGTCACGCGTTTGGCCCGAATTAGGAGGTCACCCAGGCGCATGCTCAACCTTTCTGATTGCGCGGTCGTGACGGTTGCTGCCCGCCGGCTGCATGACGCGGTCCCGGTTCGGAGCGCTGGTCAACACCCTGGCGACAGAAACAAGCCGCAAGGATGGGGCACGGAATTCGCTCTGGCGTCAAGGAGTCATTGTAGCGGCCCGAAAGGAACGTGGTTGCGCCCTTGATGAGAGATTTCTCACCATTTTGCTATTACGAAAGGGTCACGAAGTGCACGGCGTCGTATGGGAGGTATCGCTGTGCGCGGTGGGTGGATCCGGGGAGTTGCGGCGGCAGGGCTGGCGGCGGGGCTGGTGCTGGCGGTTCCGGCGGCGGGAGGCGGGCCGCGGTACGTTGCCGGATCGAGCTTTTTCAATCCTGGAGTGATGGGGCAGCCGGTGCACTGGGTGGGCGGCCAGGTGAACTACTACGTAGACCAGGGGCCGCTCAACGCTTCGATCGACAACCAGCAGGCCACCGCGATGGTGGATGCCGCGGCGGCGCTGTGGAGCGCGGTGCCAACGGCTGGGGTTTCGCTGGTGCGCGCCGGATCGCTGAGCGAGGACGTTACAGGCGCGAACGTGGTGCCGGGTAACGGGTCCATTGCGCAGCCTTCGGATGTAGCGCCATCTTCGGCCCAGCAGTTGGCGGTCGTGTACGACGCCGACGGGTCGGTGCTCAATGCGGTGTTCGGCGCGTATACCAGCGATCCGTCGAACTGCGAAAACAATGGCGTGATGGCGTGGATCGACCGGTTCCGGCCCGACGCGACCATCGGACACGCGGTGATGGTGGTTAACGGGCGCTGCGCAACCACGCCGAGCCTGGTGGCGATGATGCAGTTCGAGCTCGCGCGGGCTTTCGGAAAGCTGCTTGGGCTGGGGTACGCGCAGATTAATCCCCACGCGCTCGCCAACGGCGATTGGCAGGGAGCGCAGGGCTGGCCGGTCATGCAGCCGGCGAGCGGCGTGTGCGGACCTGCCGGCGGGAACTGTATCCCCGACCCCGCGCATCTGCACTTTGACGATATAGCGGCCCTCAACCGGATCTACCCCATCACGGCGGATAACCTGGCGTCATTCCCCGGCAAGCTCTTGACGGCAGAGAATACGATCTCGATCGACGGGACGATCGTCTTCCGTACCGGGCTGGGAATGCAGGGCGTGAACGTGGTGGCCCGGCCGCTCGATGCCGGCGGCAAGCCGCTGGACGCCTACACGGTGACGGCGGTGTCGGGGGAGTATTTCAGCGGCCAGCACGGGAACGCGGTGAACGGCGCGACGGACGCGAATGGAGTTCCGTTCTCGCAATGGGGATCGACGGACGGCTCGCTGCAGGGCTATTTCGATTTGCGCTACATGCCACTTCCACCGGGCGCGACGGACGTGAATTATCAAATTACCTTCGAAAGCATCGACCCGATGTTCATCCATGACAACGCGGTCGGGCCATACCTGGATGGATCGCCGCAACCGTCGGGGACGCTGGTGCCGATCCCCCTTCTAGATCTTTCGACTGGAATGGCAAAGACGCTGACCGTGAAGGTTGAAGATTCGGCAGCGGGCGGGGCCGGGGCGGCGATCTCCACCGAGGCTTCTCCGCGGATGCTGCCGCCGAGCGGCCTGTGGTGCGGGCGGCTAAGCCAGGTGGGGCAGACCGACTGGTTCAATTTCCCCGTACGGGGCAAGCGGACTTTCACGGTGGTGACCGAAGCCCTGGATGAGAAGGGACTACCGAGCGGCTTCAAAGCGATGCCGGTGCTGGGCATCTGGGATGCGTTTGCGGCTCCCGGAACACCGCCGGCAGGCGCGGCGCCAGGGCTGAACGGCAATTCCACGGGCGAGAGCTGGCTGCAGGTTTCGACCGACGGCGACGACGTGGTGCGGCTGGGCGTCGGCGACATGCGAGGGGATGGACGGCCCGACTATGCCTACAATGCCTGGGTGCTCTATGCCGACCGGGTGGAACCCGCGGAACTGCCCGCGTCGGGCGGCGCAATCGTCATCCGGGGAATGGGATTTCACGAAGCGGACACCGTCCTGGTGGGCGGAAAGCCGGCAACGGTGCTGAGCATCTCGCCCAACGAGATTATGGCGATGGCGCCGCCGGCAGGCTCGGGGATAACCGGCTCCGTCGACGTGGAAGTGGACGATCTGCCGGTGTATTACGCCATCGCGGTGATTACGGGGGGAGTCAGTTATGACGCGGGGACGGGGGATGCGCTGACCCTGAATTCGGCCCCCGCCAACACGGTGCCGATCGGAGTGCCGCTGCCCTTCGCGGTGACCGCGCTGGGGCCCACGCTGGTTCCAGCGGGAGGAGTCAGCATCCGGTATAGCGTTTTCAAGGGCAATGCCCACCTGGGATGCGGCCAATCGACATGCGAGGTGGTGGCTTCCGGGGATGGCACGGCGAGTATCAATGTCACTGCGGTGGATGGGACAGCCTCGGTGGTGACGGCTTCGTTGAACAACGGATCGAGCGTCCAGGCGCATTTCACCGGAGGAACGCCGCCGGTACTCTCGAGCCTGACTCCGGCGCTTTCGCTGGCAGCCGGAGCGACCGTTTCATGGCCGACCGAGGCGCTGGTATTGAACGATGGGACGCCCACGGCCGGCCAGTCGGTGGCCTGGCAGACGGGAGCGGGCCTCAGGGCGGCATCGGCCGCTGCGGTGGAGACCGATGGCGGCGGGATCGCCGCGAAGCTGCTCACGGCCGGTCCCCTGAGCGAAGGACAACAGGCCGCTGCCACCGCCTGCCTGAATGGAACCACCCAGTGCGTGACGTTCAACGCGTTTGGAGCGCGGCCCGAGTACGCCACGCTGCAGGCCATGGCGGGCACTCGCCAGACCATCGCGGCATCGGCGACGCCGGGACTGATTTCGCTGCGGGTGCTGGACATGGACGGGAATCCGATGGCCGGGGCCACGGTGACTCTGTACCAGTCGCTCTATGCATGGGCGCCGCCCTGTCCGGCGCGGGGCCGGTGTATTCAACCCGAGTTTCTGGGCGCCCAGTCCGCGATGTCCACGTCAGCACTGGACGGAACGGTGAGCTTTATTCCCGCATCGCTTCCGGGGGTGGCGACCAACCTGCTGGGGGTGGCAACCACGGGAAATGCAAGCACGCTTGAGATCGCCATCGAGCAGCATCCGTGAACGGATTTGGGGTCAGGGATCAGAGGTTAGGGGTTAGGTTTCCATCCGTCGGCTTGACGCCAAAAGAAAGAAAACGGGCTCCGTTTTTTTGATCCCTGATCCCTGATCCCTGACCCCTGACCCCTGATCCCTGCTTCTATTGCTTGCCGAAGCGGTACACGAACCCGCCGGTGAACCCGAAGTTATTCTGCAAGGTCGAGCCGAAGCCGGTGCCCACATACTCGCCGGCCATGCGAAGCGAGAAGCCGGGGCTGACATTGTACTCGCCGATAAGGCCGCCGCTGACGGCGTAGGTGTTGCCGTCCGCCCACATACCCAGGGCCTTGCCGCCGAATCCGTTGGTGTCGCCGGAAAACTCTCCCAGCGCCCACCCGCCCATTGCGCGTGCCGAAATGGAGTATTTGGGCAGCAGGAGGAAACGGTAGACGGGACCGCCCATCACCGCATAGGTGCTGACCGCGGGCCGGGTGATCGAGGTGAAATTCAGGCCCACGAACGGCGATCCATAGTAGCCGCGTCCGCCGACCGTGACGCCGAAGCGTTCGCCGTAGAAGCGGGTGAACTCCGCATCCCACGAATAATAGGTGACGCGCTGCAGGTTGGGGCCGGGCGTGAAGCGGAGATAGCCCATACCGACGTAGGCTTCATAGAGGTGGGAGTAGGCATCGCGAATGGCCTGGGCGCGGCGTTGTTCGCGGCGGGCCTTGATGCGCGCCTGGACGCTTACCGACCCGGGGTTCGGGGTGGGAGCGGGCTGCTGCGCCTGGCCCTGGGGCGGATTCTGGGGAGCCTGGAACTCCGCCACTTCCCGAGCGATTTCCTGGTCGAGCGGTGAATTCGAACTCGAGTCTTGGGCCAAGAGAACGCTTGCTGAAGCCAGGCAGAGGGTTAGTAAAAGAGCAACACGGCGAAATACGAACATCGGCTTCGGGTTTCCTCCACGGAGTACGGAAGCACACCGATTTCCCTTGCGCGCTGCTCTTGTTGTCAGGCCAGCGTCGAACGGAACCGGCCGCGACGACTTGACAGGCCGTCAGGCAGCGCTTCCCCCCTTAAGGTATTAAATCACCTTGGAGGGCGGCCTTGTGCTTGAACCCGGTTGGGTGTGTTCCAAATGTGCGCATACCTGGACGACTGCGCGACGTGAAAAGCAGATACGGCTCCACAATGCGCGCACCGCGCCAAACTGCAATTTGCTGCGCGCTCTGCTGGCTTAGACGCAGGGCCGCGGCATTCGATTGCGGGACAGAGTTGTCCCCGGCCTCCAACCGCGAGAATCCGGGGGCCACCCGGGCGGGGCCTTTCCTCTTGTAAAGGAGAGTTTTCTTTCAGGTTTGAGCCAGGTATCATCCCGGCGTCACGCAAAAACGTCTCTTCATACAATAGGATGGAAGACATTGGAGGCTGACCAACAGATGGTTCGTTTTTTGCTCGGACTTGTGATTGGAATCATTCTCGTGCCGCTGGGTGTGTACGGGTATTTCAAGGTGGGTCACGTTCCGGTAGCGGTCAATGATCCCCCTCTCCCGAACGAGAAACTGTTCACCAGCATTCCGCTCAACGCGCGGATCGATCGTGAGATGGTGAATACGCCCCCTCTGCAGCCGGATGAGACCAACCTGGTTGCGGGCGCCCATATCTACAGCGATCGCTGCGCGGTCTGCCATGGATTCCATGGCAAGCCGTCGCCGAATGGGCAGCATATGTTTCCCTCGGCGCCTGGACTGTGGGAAAAGCACCACAACGGTGCGGTGGTCGGCGTGAGCGACGATCCGCCCGGCGAGACCTACTGGAAGGTGGCCAACGGGATCCGGTTGACCGGCATGCCCAGCTACAAGGAATTGCTGACCGATACCGAGATGTGGCAGGTAAGCCTTCTGCTGGCCAATGCGGACAAGCCGTTGCCGCCGGCCGCGGTGGCCATTCTGAATGGAGAAACGCCGCCGGCCGCGCCGGTACCGCCCGAGCCGGTGAAGAAGTAAGTCTGGACGCGCGCGTGAAGAAGGAATCCGGCAATGAAGTGGCTCGAATGGCTGCGCAGGGGCCTGGGGTTTCTGCTGATGAGTATGGGCGTTTCCAGCCCTGACAGGAAGGCAGCGCCGAAGCCGGCGTCGAAACAGCAGCGGTAGGACAAAGGAGAGTCAAACGACCGTCTACGGTATCTAAGGATTGGATCCAGTGATAGTCGCATCGCCAAGCAGCGGCTCCGAATCCAATCATTGGAATGGAGAGAGGAGGCGCGGGCCATGGCCGACAAAAAGGGGTTCTGGCGCACATTCCTCGACTGGTTCGTCCTGTTCAGCGGAATTTCGACCTCGTCCAATTTATCTCGCACACGCGACACGCCGGTTCGCGGCCGCGGGCTTTTCCTGTTCCGCCAGCCTAAGAAGCCTCTGACGAATGGCGGCGGCCCTGGCGGCAGTCCGGGCGTGAGCCGCTAAGTCCGCTGGCCCCGCCAACTCCGCTTCGCTAGAATGGAACTATGCCGCTGACCCGCCAACAGGCTCTGGACTATTTCCGTTCCCCCGACTTGATCGGACTGGGATTTGAGGCCGATGCGGTGCGCCGCCGCCTGCACCCGGAGGGCGTGGTCACCTACATCATCGACCGCAATATCAACTACACCAACTTCTGCACGGAGTACTGCACGTTCTGCGCGTTCTACCGGCCGCTGAAAGGGCCGCGCTCGGAGGAGGGCTACATCCTTGACTTCGAGAAGATCTACGAGAAGATCGCCGAGACCGAGGAGATGGGCGGCACGGGCGTACTGATGCAGGGCGGCATCCATCCCGATTTGAAAATCGAGTGGTTCGAGGGGTTGTTCCGGGGCATCAAGCAGCGGTTTCCCAGGATCTGGCTGCACTGCCTGTCGGCGTCGGAAGTGCTGGCGATTGCCGAGTACTCGAACCTGGACCTGCGCACCACCATTGCCCGCCTGCGCGATGCGGGGCTGGATTCCATACCGGGCGGCGGCGCGGAGATCCTGGACGACGACGTGCGCTTCCGCATCGCGCGCCTGAAGTGCAGGACGGACGACTGGGTGGCGGTCCATCGCACCGCGCACCAGCTCGGCATGCGCACCACGGCGACCATGATGTTCGGCGTGGGCGAAACCTATGAGCAGCGGGTCAACCACTTCGACGTGATCCGCCGGCTGCAGGAAGAGACGGGCGGATTTACGGCATTCATCCCCTGGAGCTTCCAGCCCAAGCACACGGCGCTGGGCGGGCGCGGGTGGGACGAGGCGACTTCGGTCGAGTACCTGAAGGTGCTGTCCATCGCGCGGCTCTATCTCGATAACATCGACAACGTGCAGGCAAGCTGGGTGACGCAGGGCTTGAAAGTTCTGGAACTGGGGTTGCACTTCGGCGGCAATGATGTGGGCTCGGTGATGCTGGAAGAAAACGTGGTGCGAGCCGCGGGCACTTCGAACTGCACGACCGAAGAAGAGCTGCGGCGCATCATCCGCGACGCGGGATTCAAGCCGGTGCAGCGGGACACGTTGTATCGGACGATGTTCCTGAACTGATAGGAAAGGCCGCTTGGGAATTGCGGTTCTGGGCTTTTTCCTCGCATTCGACGCGGCCTTCTGTCTCGCTCAACCACATCGCCAGGCCGAGCAGCGTGCTTTTGGTGCGGAAAACGAGAGCTCCAACAGCCCTTCATTCTTCAGAAGACGATCCTCGATCTCCGACGTTGTAGCTTTTATGCTACACTTACCGCGTCTACTGTGGTCACTATGGGCAACATTGGATCGTCTTGCTCTGTGGAGGAGACAAGGGCAGCCAGACCAAAGATATTGACCGCGCCAAGGCCTTTTGGACCGAGTGGAAACGGAGGCAGCGATGAAGAAACTGGTTGGAACCGGTTCCCATCATGAATGGGAAGTAGGCGAACTGCGCCGGGATCGGGAATTTGCCATCGAATGCCTAAAGCTGGCTCTCGAATCTCTCGATGATCCCGACGAACGCGGTGGAAGCCTGCTCATGCTGCGCGCCTTGTCCGAAGCGTACGGAGGACTGGCGAAGGTGGCCAAAGAGGCGGGAATCAGCCGCGAGTCGCTCTATCGTTCCCTTTCTCCCAAAGGGAATCCGACGATGAAGACTCTCATCGCCGTGATCACTTCGATGGGGCTGCGCCTTTCCGTCGTGGAAAAGGAAGCCGTGGCCAAGAAACGCGCCAAAACAAGAGCATCTCGCAAAGCGGCGTAGCCAAACAATCACGGGTGGCCGTGCCCGCCCGCCGCCACTTCAATCCCATGCTTCAGCAGCGGAAGGATCGCTGACAGGCTTTCCTCCGCGCCGCGCCGGCTACCGGGCAGATTCACGATCAGCGAGCTTCCCTTCAGGCCCGCGACGGCGCGCGACAACCACGCATACTTGTTGCTGAGCGCTCCTTGCGTACGCATGGCTTCGGCCAGGCCCGGCGCCTCACGGTCGATGATGCGGCGCGTGGCCTCGGGAGTGCGGTCGCGCGGGCCCAGGCCGGTGCCGCCTGCGGTGAGCACGAGAGCCGATCCAATTTCGCAGAGACGTTGCAGCTCCGCGGCGATCGCGTCTTCCTCGTCCGGCAGCAGGCCGGCGGTGATCTCGGCATCGGGCCACTCCCGGCGAAGCAGCGCCACAACCGCCGGTCCGGCGGTGTCGGTCATCTCGCCGCGGGAACAGCGATCGGAGATGGTGAGGACAGCAAGGAGCATGGGTCGATTGTAGCGGCATCCCAGGTCCCAGAGTCGTGCTTCGGCTGCTTGTTCGCGCAGGCGCGATCCACTTCGCTCCGGATGGTACTTGTGTTTGAAGATCATTGCTGTGCGTTGGGCATCACCTTGATGGTGTGTAGCCATTTCTCGACCAGCAGCGGCCAGACTGTCACCGGCAAATCGGTGCGGCGAAGACCGTAGCCGTGGCCGCCATCGGCATAAATGTGCAGCTCCGCCGGCACCTTCGCGTTTTTCAATTGCAGAAAATAACTGGTCGCGTTTTCTACGTGAACAGGATCGTCCTCGGCCTGCACGATGAACGCAGGCGGGGTGTCAGAAGTAGGCTTGATCTCGGGGTTCGTCGCCATATTTTGTTCCTCGAGCGCGAGATAGCCGGGATAGACCACCACGGCAAAATCGGGACGGCAGCTCAGATCGTCGGCGGCATCGATCTTGTCGTAGAGGCGCTTGTCGAAATGGGTGCTCAAGGCGGCCACCAGATGGCCTCCGGCGGAAAATCCGAGCACACCAAGGCGACGGGGATCGATGCCCCACTCTTCGGCGTGCTGCCGGGCCAGGACCATGGCGCGTTGCGCATCCTGCAAGGCCGCTGGCGATTTCGGATACGGACCCGAACCGGGAACGCGGTATTTCACCAGCACGCATGCGAGGCCGGTCTCGTTGAACCAGTCGCAGACTTCGGTGCCCTCAAGATCGATGGCCAGGATTTGGTAGCCGCCGCCTGGAAACACCACCACGGCGGGAACCGCGCCGCTGGCCTTGGGCGGCCTGTAAAGGGTCATGGTGGGACTTGAGACGTTGCCCAGGCGGATGACCGGCTTTCCGGCGACGAGCCTGTCTTTGGCGGTAGTGGCGTCGCCTTCCGGCGCGGGGTTCGCCGGGGGCGACACAGTTCCCGGCGCGCCATGGGGCCATAGCGGCAGCGTGATGTGGTCCGGGGTGGGCGGCCATGCCGGCTGCTGCGCGCCCGCCGCAATCGTAAAAAGAGCTGCAACCCAAGAAAGAAAAAACGTCCGCACTCGCATCGCCCCCATCCAAAATCCGCAGTGATGATTTCAGCCGAGGGCGCGAAGGCGCAACTCGATCGAGAGCGGGGTTTCGATGGCACTTACGACCATCCTCGGCGCAGGCGGGCCGATCAGCAACGAACTGGTGAAAATCCTTTCCGCGAGCGGAACGCCCTTGCGACTGGTCAGCCGGAATCCCAAGCCGGCCGCCGGAACGGAAACGCTGGCCGCGGATATCTCCGACGCGCAGCAGGTGATACGGGCCGTCGCCGGATCGAGCGTGGTCCACCTGCTCGTCGGCTTGAAATACGACATCAAGGTCTGGCGGGAATTGTGGCCGCGGATTATGGGCAATACCATCGAGGCCTGCAAGCGCGCCGGGGCTAAACTGGTCTTTTTCGACAACGTATACACGTACGGCAAGGTCAGCGGGCCCATGACCGAGCAGACGGCGTACGCTCCCGTTTCAAAGAAGGGCGAGATTCGGGCGCGGATCGCCACCACGCTCATGGACGAAGTGAAAGCCGGAAATCTGACCGCCATGATCGCGCGCTCGGCCGATTTTTACGGGCCCGCCGATGCCGGGCACGGCTTGCCCAATGCCTTGGTGTTTGAAGCGTTCTCCAAGGACGCAAAAGCGCAGTGGCTGATCAATGATTCGACGCCCCACTCCATGACATTCACTCCCGATGCAGCGCGGGGGCTGGCCCTGCTTGCGGCCGGCGAAAATGCCTGGAACCAGGTGTGGCATTTGCCCACGGCTACCCCGCCGCTGACGGGCAAAGAGTTCATCACCATGGCTGCGCGAGCATTCCTCGTCGAACCGAAATACCGGATCCTGAACCGGGGAATGATCAAGGTAGGCGGCTGGTTCAATCCCATGGTGCGCGAACTCTACGAAATGCTCTACCAGAACGACTCGCCATACGTGTTCGATTCCGGCAAGTTCGCGCGCGCATTCGGATTCGCGGGAACTTCCTATGCGGAGGGCCTGCGGATCGTCGCCGCATCGTATGGCAAACTCAGCGCCGAGGGCGCACTGCCTAAGGCTGTGCGTCAGGCGGAATGAGCAGGATGAGCTTTTTGGATGCGATCTCAAGACGGACCGGCAACTGTCCCAGCACCTCGCCGTCGGCTTCGACGTACACTCGCGACGAGGACCCGCTCAAGGGCATGCATTCGACGGTATCGGCCTGCAGGAGTTCGACATCGTCCGAGAACGTGTGCCGCTGGCCGACCACCGCGAGCAGAAAGCGCAGGTAACGATAGCGGCTGCGGGTTTTGAAGGCCAGCAGGCAGAGGCTGTCGCTGTGCAGGGTTGCCCCGGGAGCCAGGGTGCCGAGGAGGCCGCCGAAGGACCGGACGCGCACGGCGAGGATTTGCGACGCCTCCGCCTCGTGAGGACGGCCGTTTCCGTTGCGATTGAATCGGACCCGGAACAGGGGAAACGGATGGCTCACCCAGATGCGGAAAGCTTCCAGCACGTAGAGCAGGTAGCCCCACCGGCGTTTCCTCACAGGGTCCATCCGCGCCATCAGGAGGGCGTCGGCGCCCACGCCGGCGGCCACGGTGAAGTAACGGCAATGCTCCACGCCGTCCGCGGTGCGATAGAGAATGCGGCCCACCGGGACGGCTACCGGCCGGGCGGTTAACAGTCTGCGGATCGCAAGGGCAGGCGATTTGCTGAGTCCGAGGTCGGAAGCCAGGGCGTTGGCGGTGCCCATGGGAACCACGCCCAGGGCCACATCGGTCCCCACCAGGGCCTGGATCACCTCGTGCACGGTCCCGTCGCCGCCGCAAACGATGACCGAATCGCAGCCCCGCGCCATGGCCTCCCGCGCCAGAATCCTGCCGCTGCCGGGCCCGTCGATAGTCAGATGCTCGACTTCGATGCCTGCGGATTGAAGGGCTTGCATGGCCGCAAAAACGGTGGCTTCACGGCGGGACGATTCTAATCCGGATGCTGGATTATCCACCAGGGCAACCCTGCGAATGGCAGGTGTTATCTCTTGCAACTCTTGCAAAGGCGTATTTTCGATCAATGTTCCCCCGCTATTCATCGAATCGTCACATTATTTTGACCCAACTAACCCCGACTCGGATGTGCCGCGTGCAATTTTTTCCCCTAAAATGATGGGTTTAATCCTGACAAAGGATAGCAGTCGCGTCTGCGCACTGCCATGAAAGCATTTTGCGTCTTCCTTCCTTATGCCGTTTGTTTCTCCTGATTTTGAGTGGTTCCCTGTTCACAGGCATTTCGCGCCCGCAGCAACCAGCGGCCGCGGAGCCCGGCGATTCCTCGGGCACGCCGAAATACAAGGACGCTAGTCTGCCGATTCCCGACCGGGTGGCCGGTCGGCTGGCGCGGATGACCCTGGAAGCGAAGGTGGACCAACTGAGGTGGGACTGGCAGCAGAAAGTGGATGTAATCGATCCCACCGATGGCAGCGACGTGAGGGGGTTTGGATTCATTCGCATCGGCCAACCGGGCAAGTTTCAGTTCGAAATCGACCAGCTGGAGATCACGTAACCAGGAGAACCGGAGACGGGGTGCCGGGTCCTGGCAAGCCATGCCCGGAACCGCCGAACAACTGCCGCCCCCGAACACGGCATCTATGTTTCAGGTAGACATAAGTAAACCCATGTGACTACACTTCTGCTCCATCCGGGAGTACGTTATGGTGGTTCTCTTTGTGATTCCCGCCCTGGTTCTGGCGCTCGTGGCCGCAGCGCCCGCCTGGCCCTACAGCAAGAACTGGGGCTATTACCCGAGCGGCGGGCTTGGAGCGATCCTGGTCCTCACTCTCGTTCTGCTCTTCCTGAACCGCATCTGAAGCCGGTGGCCCCTAAGCACCCCGGCGGCAAGGGCCTGTCGCTCAAGCCAGGAAGCAATTCGCCGCTTCCCGCGAACGCTGGCTCGTTGGGGATGCCGCGGAACGGAGACCCAATTCCTCACCCTGTTCGCGCACTCGTATTCCTCCTTCTCCTGATTGCCGGCGCGGGACGCGCCTTCGGCTACTCCGTCCTCACGCACGAAGAAATCGTCGACCTGTTGTGGACGTCGAATATCCGGCCGCTCATTGAGAAGCGCTTCCCCGGCCTCACCGAGGAGCAGATCAAGGAAGCCCACGCCTACGCCTACGGCGGCTCGGTGATCCAGGACCTGGGTTACTATCCGTTCGGCAGCAAGGAATTCAGCGACCTGGTGCACTACGTGCGCAGCGGCGATTTTGTGGCTGAGATGCTGCGGCAGAGCCAGGACCAGAAGGAATATGCTTTCGCGCTCGGAGCCCTGGCGCATTACGTGTCCGACGTGGACGGCCACCCGGCCGTGAATGAGGCGGTGGGGCTGCGGTATCCCAAGCTGCGCGCACGCTACGGCCCGTCGGTGAAGTACGCGGAGGACAAGACCGCGCACCTGAAGACCGAATTCGGATTCGACACCCTGCAGGTAGCCAAGAATCGCTATGCGCCCGACCAGTACCATGACTTCATCGGCTTCGAAGTGTCCGAGCCGCTGCTGGAGCGCACGTTCCCCATCGTGTATGGAATGGATCTGAAACAAGCCCTGCCCCACCAGGAGCTGGCCATCGGCTCCTACCGTTGGGCGATCAGCCAACTCATCCCGCACATGACCAAAGTCGCCCTGCAGTTGCATAAGAAGCAGTTGGCTTCCGAGTCGCCCAACTTTCAAAAGCGCAAATTTCTGTATCGCGTGTCGCGCGCCGATTACGAACACTCATGGGGAGCCACGTACCAGAGGCCCGGTTTCGGAACACGATTCCTGGCCGCGCTGCTGAGCATCATGCCCAAGATCGGGCCATTCAAGGGTCTCGGGTTCAACGACCCCACGCAGCACACCGAGGACCTCTACATCCAAAGCATCAATAAGACCTTCGAGGATTACCGGCACTTGCTCGAAGAGATGAAGACCCATGTTCCCGAGTTGCCGGATCGGGATCTGGATGACGGCGCACCCACCCGTCCCGGCGAATACACGCTGGCTGACGACGCCTACGCAAAGTTGCTCACCCAGTTGGCGGACAAGAAGTTCGCGCAGATGAGGCCGGAGCTGCGCGACAACATTCTCGCGTTCTATGCCAATCCGGCGACGACTGTGAAGACGAAGCGGGATGACGCCCGGTGGCAGAAGGTGCAGGATGCGCTCGATCAGTTGAAGACCGCGCTGCCGGTGGTGGCAGATGCTGCCGATCTCGCCCAGTAGTCAGCCGGAGTGCGGTCAATAAGATTCCTGGTTTCCCAGGTCCCCAAAACCAGGGAGCTGGGGCACCCGGACTCATGGGCCAACAATCGTTCCGCCGCATTCCCCGAAACCGATGCGGGGCAACCCTTCCCTGTACGCACAGGCACGGAACACAACCCGATCCCCATCCTCGAGAAACGTGCGCACCTCGCCAGTCGGCAGCCGGACAGGCTCTCCGCGATGCTTCATCTCGAGCAGGCAGCCTTCAGACCCTTCGCCTGGCCCGGAAATGGTGCCGGTGGCCAGAAGGTCGCCCGTGCGGAGATTGCAACCGTTGCCGGCATGATGGGTGACCAGTTGCGCGGGCGTCCAGTAGAGATCGCGCAGATTTCCGCGGCTCATCAATAACGTTCCCATTCCGGCCTGCCGCATCTGCGCCGATTCAAGATAGACCTCGAGCCTGATGTCGATGGCGTCGCGATCCGCTGATGTCGACTGGAGATACGGGAGCGGACCAGGATCGCCGGGCGCGCGTTCCGCCGCCGGCACGCGGTACGGCGCAAGCGCCTCCATCGTCACCACCCACGGCGAGATGGTGGTTGCAAAACTTTTCCCCAGAAACGGGCCCAGCGGCTGATACTCCCACGACTGGATGTCGCGTGCCGACCAGTCGTTGAGCAAGCAGAATCCGAAGATGTGCTGCGCGGCCTCGCCGATGGGAATGGGTTGGCCAAGCGGATTTCCCTGGCCGATGAAAAGGCCCATTTCCAGTTCGTAATCCAGCGATCGCGACGGACCGAAGACAGGCTCCGTGGCCGAAGGCGGCTTCGTCTGCCCACTTGGCCGGCGGACCTCCGCGCCGCTGAGGACGATGGACGAAGCGCGGCCGTGATAACCAATGGGCACGTACTTGTAATTCGGCAGCAGCGGATTGTCAGGGCGGAACAGCTTGCCCACGCGCGTCGCATGGTAGATCGAAGCGTAGAAATCCGTGTAGTCGCCGATGTGCACCGGCATCTGCATGTCTGCATCGCGCATGGGGACAAGCATCGAAGAGAGCCGGGTCTGCAGCTTCTCATCGCGCGGATTGTCGGCCAGCAACGCCTGGACATGATGGCGAAGAGCGGACCAGGCCCGCGGCCCGAGGGCCATGAGAGGATTCAGGGCCTGCGCCGCGCACGCGTCGACGATCGGGCTGTCCAGATCTTTGAGCAGGCCCACGGACGCGCAGGCGCCGAGGTCGAGAATATGGTCGCCGATGGCCACGCCGATATGGGTGCGGAGCGCGTAGCGAAACACGCCGTAAGGCAGGTTGTCGAGCGGAAAGTCGGTGGCCGGATCGTTGGCCGAGGCGATCCAGCTTCTCAGAGCCATCCCATGGCCTCCAGGTCGCGGATCGGTTCCTCGAAAGAGCACGAACCGAAGCTCACGAACCGCTTGCGGGCCTCGGAAAGTTGATCGGAGGTCCAGCGGCGCGATCGCCAGGAAAGCACGTCCTGTGAAAGAGTCCACGCACCGGCATCCGGTTCTTCGAGGATTTGCACCGCTTCCGTTGCGCTCCCGCCAAAGTGTATCAAGGCGGCGGCAGCGAGAAGATTGACGAAGCCATGCATGATTCCGGTGGGGCTGTCGGCCGCGTAGGTCAGGCGGTGACACGAACGGATGGGGTGGTGCAGTCCGGCTGTGGCCTTGAAAGAAAGCTTATGGTGCTCCAGCGTATCGAGCGCGCGGGCGACTGCCTCCGGCGATGGAAAGGCTTCCGGCACCACGCCGCCCATGCGCAGCTTGACCCGCGCTCGCGATCCGGCCAGCGGTGCGAACAATTCGCCGTCCATCAGATCCATCGGACATTCGATGTATGTCTCGAGATGCGCGGGGATCTTCTCCAGGAGGAAGTCCGGAGTGTGCGCGTCCGGCGTCTTCATCTCCAGGGATTCGATGGGCATGCCTTCCTCTAGAAGCGCGGGCAGACGAGCGCCGTCGGCGTTGTGAGGGACGATGAGACTGAGCTTGAGATGGGCAAGGTCATTGCCGGCCGCCGCGCGAAGTTCGTCGATGCGCCCGATGTCTACAATGAATCGGCCCAATAGGTTTGCGTGCCGGCCGCTGCGGTACGCGAGATAGTTGCCGACGGCGCGGCGCATGTCGAGGCTCGCCGGGGGGTACAGACCGGCGTAGTCGATCAGTCCCGTCAGCAGCGCGTCGATTGCCGTCCCAGGCCCCAAAACCGGGGACCTGGGACGCCCATGCTCCATCATTTCGAATGATTTCCGGGCGTGAAGCGTTTCTTCAATCCTTGCCAGCACTCGAAATACTCGTGCTGCAGGATACGGGTGTTCATGGCGAACTGGGTGGGGCGCACCGCGAGTTGCGTTTCGAACATGAAGGCCAGCGTGTTGGCCAGGTACTGGGGCTTCAGGTCGGCGTTGCTGGCGCGTTCGAAGGTCTCCGCGTCCGGGCCGTGGCCGGCCATGCAGTTGTGCAGGCTGGCGCCGCCGGGCACGAATCCCTCGGCCTTGGCATCGTAAGCGCCGAACACCAGGCCCATGAATTCGTTCATCAGGTTGCGATGAAACCAGGGCGGGCGGAACGTGTGCTCAGCCACCATCCATCGCGGAGGAAAGATGGCAAAGTCGCAGTTGGCAGTGCCGGGAACCGTGGAGGGAGCGCTCAGCACGGTGTAGATCGATGGGTCAGGATGATCGAACGAGACTGTATTGATGCAGTTGAACAGCGCCAGGTCGTACTTGTACGGCGCATAGTTGCCGTGCCAGGCGACCACGTCCAGCGGTGAGTGGTCGATGAACGCGGACCACAAACGGCCGAGGAACTTCGCGGTGATGTGAAATTCGCCGTCGCGATCTTCGAAGGCGGCGACCGGCGCCTTGAAGTCACGGGGATTGGCCAGGCCATTGGCGCCAATGGCGCCGAGTTCGGGAAGACGGAACGGCAGGCCGTAGCTCTCGCAAATATATCCGCGCGCCTGCTTCTCCTCGAGCACAACGCGGAATTTGACGCCGCGCGGAATCACGACGATTTCCCCCGGCTTCACTTCGAGAATGCCTAATTCCGTGTGGAAGTGCAGGGCTCCAAGTTGGGGCACGATCAGCAATTCGCCGTCCGCGGTGTAGAAGAAGCGATCTTCCATCGAGGTGTTGGCGGCGTAGAGATGAATCGCCAGGCCGGTCTGCATGGCGGGATCGCCATTGCCGCCCAGCGTGACGATGCCGTCCACAAAGTCGGTCGGCTCGGTTGGGACGGGCAGCGGATCCCAGCGCAGTTGGTTGGGCGTCGTCGGCGTCTCGAGGAATGGTCCGCTGCGGATCAGGCGAGGCGCCAGCTCCTCGTAGGGACGGTGGGTGACCGATGGCCGGATGCGATAGGTCCAGGTGCGGCGATTGAAAGCCCGCGGCGCAGTGAACGGCGTACCGCTGAACTGCTCGGTGTAGAGGCCGAGCGGATGCTTCTGGGGCGCGTTCTGCCCCACGGGCAAGGCGCCCGGAACCGCCTCGGTTGCGAATTCGTTGCCGAATCCCGACTGATACGAGAGCCCTGAGGGCGCTGGTTCCGTATCAAAGAGTACCGCGCTCGACTCGCTGCTGTGCTTCATGCATCGCCTCGTAGACTTGATCGAAACTGTTCACCGCAAACAGCACTTTCTGGAACTCATCCACTTTAACCGGAGTATCGAGCACTTCGTCCAGCGTAAAGTCGTGGACCGCGCTATGGCCTTCGACCACGTTCAGGCATTCGCCGTGCGAGCTGATGAGTCCGCTGCCGTACACCTTGATTTGGTTGTTCTGGCGGATGAGGCCAAACTCGACCGTGTACCAGAAAAGCCGGCCAAGTTTCTCCAGCGTGTGCTGGTCTTCGATGGCTGCGCACACCCGCCCATAGCTCTGCAGAAAGTCGGCAAACACCCGGTGGGAGTGCATGGGCACGTGTCCGAACACGTCGTGAAAGATGTCGGGCTCGGGCGTGTACTCGAGCGATTCGCGCTTGCGCAGCCAGGTGGTGGTGGGAAAACGACGCGCGCCCAGCATTTCGAAGAACGCCGGCGCGGGCAGGAAGCCGCTGACCGGGGTGGAGTTCCATCCCGTGCGCGGCTCCAGGCGGGCGCTGACGGCTTTCAGGTCGGGCAGGCGATCGCGCTGCAGGCCGATGATGTCGAATCCCTGGAGATACTCCCGGGCGGCGTGCTTCTCCACTTCCGGAAGCACGCGCCGGATCAGTTCCGCCCACACGGCGTGCTGTTCGTGGGTATACGCGCCGTAGTCTTGCTCGATGAGGTACGGTGCCGCGTGGGACATTGTTGCGGTTGCCATGTCTATGCTCCGGAGGCGAGAGCGCCTCAGACCTTCAGAGATTGCCGCGCTCGCGCTGTTCGCGTTCGATGGCCTCAAAAAGAGCCTTGAAATTTCCCTTCCCGAAGCTGCGGCTGCCCTTGCGCTGAATGATCTCGAAGAACAGCGTTGGCCGGTCTTCCACCGGGCGGGTGAAGATCTGCAGCATGTATCCCTCATCGTCGCGATCGACCAGGATGCCCAGTTGCTCCAGCTCGTCCACGGGCTCGTCGATCGTGCCCACGCGCTGCTGCAGTTCGGTGTAATAGGTGTGCGGGATCCGAAGGAACTCGACGCCCTGCTCGTGGAGTTTGTTCACCGTGTGCAGAATGTCGTTGGTGGCCAGCGCGATGTGCTGGACGCCCGGGCCGGGATAGAAATCGAGGTACTCCTCCACCTGCGATTTTCGCTTGCCTTCGGCCGGCTCGTTGATAGGGAATTTCACATAGCCGTTGCCATTGGCCATCACTTTCGACATCAGGGCCGAATACTCGGTGGAGATGTCTTTGTCGTCGAAGTGCTGGTAAAGCCGGAAGCCCATGACGCGAGCGTAGAAATCCACCCACTTGTCCATTTCGTGCCAGCCCACGTTGCCCACCATGTGATCGATATGCTGCAGGCCGACGGGGCGAGCGACGTGGTCTTCTTGAATGGGACGAAAGCCGGGAAGGAACGGCCCGGCATATGAATTGCGCTCGACAAAGGTGTGGATGGTATCGCCGTAGGCCCGGATGCTCGACATGACCACGCGGCCGTACTCGTCGGAGCGCTCCCAGGGCTCGGCCGCGCTGATCGCGCCCCGGTCGGTGGTTTCGCGCCAGGCACGGCGGGCGTCGTCCACCCACAGAGCGATGGAGCGCACGCCGTCGCCGTGGCGGTGGATGTGCTCGGCCATCGGGTCGCTTGAGCGAAGCGGGGTGGTGAGGACAAAGCGGATCTTGCCCTGCTGGACAACGTAAGAGGCGCGGTCCCGCTGGCCGGTTTCGGGGCCGGCGTAGGCCACCAGCGACATCCCGAACGCCGTGCGATAGAAATAGGCTGCCTGGCGGGCGTTGCCTACGTAGAATTCCACGTGATCGGTGCCCCGGAGAGGAAGAAAGTCGCGTTCCTCGGCGGGCTCGGCAACAGCCTGGGGCGCAGAGGCAGCGGAGGATGAACGGGGGAAAGCGTTCATGAAATCTCCTTGTTTGCCGGAAGACTCCTCTTCTCGGGGAAGAATCTTCCAGCCAGCTGTACTATAGGCCCGCAGAAACACGGCCGAGAATGGGAATTCGATGGAAATCAGGTGCCACGACCTAATGCCATTAGGCATAATGCGAAAAGCACCTAAGGATTGTTCCCAAGATGAGCCATAAGACATTTCCCGGCCACGTGGAACTTGACGGCATCGCCTGGAAGATTCTGGAGCTGCTCCAGCACGATGCCCGGATGTCGTTCGCCGAACTGGGCAGGAAGGTCGGGCTCTCGACTCCGGCCGCCGCAGAGCGGGTGCGCCGGCTGGAAGAATCCGGCGTGATCACCGGCTACCACGCCGAGGTGGATCTGGCGAAGCTGGGGGTGCCGATTCACGTGCTGATGCGGCTGACCATCCCCGGCGGCGATCTGCAGATCAGCCGCACGGTAACGGCCATAAAGGAGCTTCCCGAGATCACTCGCTGTCATCGGATTACGGGCGACGAGTCGTTCGTGATCGAGGCGCACCTGGTGTCGGTGCGCCATCTCGAAGCATTGATCGACAAGCTTTCGGCTTTTGGAGCGACGGCTACATCCACCGTGCTCTCGTCGCCGGTAGAGAGGCGCGACTCGTCTGCGAAGCAGATCGAATCCTATGGGAAATATACCTAGGCCGGGCGAGCCGTGATACGCACGGTCATACGGGCTGCGCTTCGCCGGAGGCGGCCATGACGGGCGCGGGGACCGCGGCCGGTTTCGGCAGGCTCCCCGTTGCCGGCTCCTGCTTTTCTTCGTGGTACTCCATCTCCGTATTGATGGCCCAGATGTTGTCTTTCGACGTGATGCCCTGGATGATGTTATCCACCGCGGTCATGGCCGTAAGCATCGAATGGTCCTGGTTATTGTACTTATGCATGCCGTTCCGGCCTACCAGGAAGAGGTTCTCAAACTGCTCAACCCAGGTCCGCACGACTTCGAAACGATCATACGTTCCGAAATACGCCGGGTAAGTCTTGGGCACACGCACGACGTGACCGTCTTCCACATCTTCGGCGCGAAGAATCCCGATCTTTGAGACTTCCGCGACGGCGAGTTTCTTCATTTCGTCGTCGGGCAGACGCCACAGGGGATCGGTTTCGTTGCAGAAGTATTCAAGCCCTATCCATACCTTCTCGGGATCGGCAACCAGCCAGGGACTCCAGTTATTAAAGATCTGGATCCGCCCAACCTGCACATCGGGCTCCTGTACATAGATCCAGTTATCCTTCAGTGCGCTACCGTCTTTCTCTTTCACGGCTAGTTTCTTTGCCAGAAGGCCGACGGTGATAAAGTCCCGGTACATCAACCCTTCACTAACCTCGCGAACCTGGCCGGGAACTTCGACGCAAAAGGCGCGAACCAGTTCTCGCACCGGCATGGTGGAAAAGAAGTAGTCTCCTCGAAACGAGACGGTCTGGCCCGCCTCGTTGGTGCCGCCGATTCCCACTACCTGGTCGCCTTCCGCCTCGATCCGGTCTACGGAGATGCCCATGTGCAGCTCGCCGCCGGCTTCCTGGATGAGCTTTGCCGCGTGCTCCCAAAGCTGGCCGGGACCGAACTTCGGATACATGAATCGCTCGATGAGGGACGTCTCGGTCTGCTTCTGGGCCAGGTCGCCCGAATTCCGGGGGGCGAAATTCTTTTTAAGGAAGTGCAGCACCACGCTTTTCAGCGAGAGCCCCTTGATGCGTTGCGCGCCCCATTCGGCACTGATTTGGTCGCAAGGAACTCCCCACACCTTTTCGGTATAGGACTTGAAGAAGGTCAGGTAGAGCTGATTCCCGAAGCGGTTGATCAGGAAATCTTCAAGCGTCCGCTCCGCGCGTTTCGGCAGGATGGCGGAGTACATATAACTTAACCCGCAGCGTACCGTGCGGATGAAACCTAACTTAAGCAGCGTGTCGATGCTCAACTTAATCGGGTAATCGAAGAACCGGCGCAGATAGTAGATACGGCTCTTGCGCTCCCGGATCAGCATCACGTTGTCTTCCGATTGCGAGCCTTTCGCCGGGGGCTTCGCCGTTACCGGGCAGGTGCGCCCGTGATAGTGGATATCCAGCGAGCCCCCGGCCTCCCCCTCAATGGGCATCATGTCGAGCCACCAGCGCATGACGCGGTCTGACTTGGAGAAGAACCGGTGACCGCCGATGTCCATCCGGTTGCCCTTGTATCTCACCGTTCGGGAGATGCCGCCGATTTCCTGACTGGCCTCGATCACGATTGGCTTGATGCCGGTGCGCCGCAGGAATTCCACCGCGGCCGTAAGACCTGCTGGACCTGCGCCGATGATGATGGCTGTGCGCTGCGTCATAGTTACCGGAACACTCGCTAAGATCGGACTCGAGTTACCTTTCTGCGTGGAGTAAGCCCACGCCTGTATCAACCGGCGGCAGAAGCCGCCATTAGTTCATCCACAGAGCCGCTTTCAATTGGCACCGATTCCGCGCCGGTATCACGTATAAGCATCCAGAGATAGAAACATCCCATGGCCAGAAGCGCCGCGGGAGGAATGAACGACAGGATCATCACCTTTGGGTCCTGAAGCGCGGTGCTGGATGGCCCGACGGACAAGCGGACGATGATCGCTTCGCAAAGATCGCTGGTGAAGAGAATGCCGGCCAACGTAAATCCGAACGAGAGCCAGCGCCTGGCTCCTCCTTCACTCCACAATTTTGCGCAGGCGGGAACGGTAAGCAGAAGCAGTTTTGCGTCGTACGGACGGTGATAGACGGGAAGAAGTGACAGGACGGCGATCACCGCAAGCGCCATCCATGCTCGATCCGGAGTCATTCGCCGGCGCAACACGATCCACCCCCAAACCGCGATCAATGGTCCCACGATGAGATAGCTGGCCAGGTTATAAGTATGCGGGTCGGGCATCAGAACGCTGAGCGCCGCCTGCAGGTCGAGAACTGCTCCCACGTTTCCGCTTGTCATGCCGGCGGGGCTGGGATCGGAAGTGCTGCCCAGCTCTGAAACGGCGACGTGGTTCTGGTGGAGCTCGGGAAACCAGTGGGGCGAAATTGGCGCGATCCAGACTGCGGCGGCGACTCCGATGGCGCAGGTCACGGCCAGCGTTTGCAGTGCGCGCTTGCGCAGGACGCCTCCGGCCAGCAGGAAGTAGAGCCACACGAAACCGGCGTCGTGCGGCTTGAGTGCAAGACTAAGTGCGAAAAGACCGACGCCCAGCGGGGTATATCGATCGTTCAGAAAACACCACGCGGCGAGGATGCACAGGCTTACTACGATGCCGGCCACGTTGCCGACCAGGAACAACTGCTGGCAGTTGGCCAGGATGATGCCGATGAGGAGGCCGCAAAGACCGGGCCCGGTCCGGTCCCCGGCATTCCAGACCAGGCATCCGGCGGTCACCAGAAGAGCAACGGTCAATAGGATCCAGAGCGCTTGTGCTCCGCCATAGGACAGCATGGCCAGCGGAACGGCGAGGAACAGCGTGGTGGGTAGATTGACGTCGAGAGCAATCACGATGGCAGTCGCCCATTCGCCTTTGGCGTTGGAAGGAAATGTGCCGCCTTCCGTTCGAAAGGTATCGAGAGCCGCGTCGGGATTATAAGGATCCTGGTGATGGATCGCGGTGCGGGCGCCGTAGTAGATTTCGCCCAGGTCTACGCGATCCGTTCCTCCGTAGGTGGCGCGGAATTTATGGCTCCATGCAAGGGAAAGCAAAAGAGAGAACCCAATGCATAACCCGGCAACCGTAACTTTATGCCACGCGGGCGTGGGCAGTTTCATGCCTCTATCTATCGATAAGATTCGATCTCGTTTATGGATAAGTGCCTGCATCTGTCCCGCCCGGTTCGGGGCTATAAAGGAGATGGGAGAGCCTGGTCCAGCAATCACTCGCCAGAAGATCTCTCCCATCGCGGTGTATAGCTTATGGTTTTGGAGTTGGTTGAATCAGAGTCCGTTACTTATCATCGTGCCGAGAGCGCTGAATTCGTTGTTAATGGCCGAAGCAAGACTGTTCATTCCTGCGGTTGCCGCCAGCGCAATGCATGCGACGACCAACGCATATTCAACGATATCCTGCCCCTCTTTCCTCGACACGATGCATATCAGCCGAGCAGCACTGCGCATAATTTGAGCCAGCATCGAAATTCCTCCGATACTTTCCCAGCCGGGCCGATGCACGGAGTCTGGATAGATTGTCCCGGCTCCGGGCACAGAGCTAGCGGAATTGATCACCAACCCCGTGGTAGGTATTAAATGGCGTTGTTCAGGGTGGTGCCGAGCGAGGTAAACCCATTGTTGATTGCCGTGGCAAGAGAGTTCATTCCTGCCGTGGCCGCCAAAGCAATCAACGCCACAATCAAGGCATACTCGACCAGGTCCTGCCCCTGTTCGTCCGAAACCAGGCTCATCAGCTTTTGAGCAGCGAGTCTGATGAAATACTGCATGACATCTCCCTTCACTTCCCAGCCGGGCCGATGCACGGGGTCTAACGATGAGCCGTTCCGACCCCGAACAAAGAGCTTCCGGAATTAACCTCAGACATCCCGATTCGGACTATACGGCGTTGTTCAGGGTGGTACCGAGCGAGGTGAACCCGTTGTTGATGGCCGTGGCCAAGGTTTTCATTCCCGCGGTTGCCGCCAGAGCGATCAGAGCGACAATCAGAGCATACTCAACCAGATCCTGACCCTCTTCCTGAGAGAGCAGGTCCTGGATCTTGATGTAGAGCTTCAGAAACAGATTGTTCATTTTCGTTCCCCCGTGAGATTTGGTGTGCGATACCCGACTGGGCACGCCATTCAGATATGCAACTGCCATGCCATTTCTCTCCGTCCGCGGCATCGATACAGAATCAATCACTTACAATCACTCGGCCCCGGCGGCGGATGTATGTTACGTGTGAACGATCGTTTACTCGCGTTTCCGGACCGAGAAAAGGGGTAGACACGTCGGCGATGTCCAGTTACGAGACAACGCGAGTTATCGCCCTTCGGTGGGATTGGCATAAGACGTGCACTTGGAAAGGCTGAAAACCCAAAAGGCTGGTCCCCATGATGAGTTCTCTCCCCCTTCATTTGAGTCCGGCGGTTCTTGGATTGTTAGCGCTCTTTCTCTCGTTGATTTGGATGCTCAGAGATGATCGCGACAAAACCCGGCCGGTGGTGGTACTGGCCCTGTTTATCAATCTCCTGTACGGCTTCGCGCTCAATGTATTGGGCCGGGAGAACGAATGGGTTCCCTTTAAATACGATCACGTTCTAGCCGCGATCGACGCGACCCTGGGCATTGATACCCCATCGATTGCGGCGGCTCTGCAAGGGGGATGGCGGCTGGTCCTCGGACTGGTCTACGATCTGCTGGTTCCGATGATGATCCTTTGGTACATCGCCGGCCGGTATCAGAACAGATCCCAGAGACGGCCGGGATCCGTCGTTCGTTGCTATATAGCGGAAATGCTTGCAGGGCCCGCACTCTACCTTGTGGTTCCCGCCTGCGGGCCGTTGTACGTCTTCGGAGAAGCATTCGTTCATCCGGGGGCCGTGCACGCCGATCTGATTCGCTCGACCGGCATTCCCAGCGCATTTCCCTCGCTTCACCTGGCGACGGCCATGGTGTTCGTTTTCTTTTCCCGCGGTTTTCTGTGGCGGATAGGCTCGCTTGCGATGCTGGCCGGCACGGCCCTTGGCGCCATCTCCACCGGGGAACATTACTTCATCGACCTGGTGGCCGGGGCCGCCTTCGGGTGTTTTGCGGCCAGCGTGGGTCACAAGCGATGGTTCGCCGCGGTATTCAACCTTGCCGTCACGGCCGGCTGGTCCGCTGCCGTGCGGTATCAGTTCCAGTACCTGATCGATCGTCCCGTCCTGCTAAGGTTGTCGGCTGCACTTACGGTCGTCGTAGCGGTGGCTTCGGTGGCCAAGGAATGGATGAGCCCCACGCTGTATTCCGCATCCGACTTATCGGATGATGTGGCGACTTACACGTTCGAGGCTCCATTAACAGGGACGGATAACTAATCCTCTGACCGCATGAAGGTTCGCATCTTGTTCCCAGGTCTCCCAAAAAAAGGGGACCTGGGCACCCCCATACAAAACTTAGCGCTGTTCGCCTCGCGAGCTATACGCGTGTTTGCAGCGCCGGCCCGCTCGCGAATGACAACCGTTTTGATGGTGCGGATTTCTATGACCAGCCCCTGGTCTACGCGGAAGGGCGTTCGATGGAGAGCGTGTCGCCGCGCATCGTCTGGGTGCTTGCCACGGTTCCCGAAGGAAGCTCGATGACGGAGTGAGCGCGCAGGCAGGCAGAGAGGCGCCACGGGCGCACATGACTCCGGATCTTCAGCACCCGATGCTTGCGATCGAGATAGATCAAGTCAATCGGAAAGCGCATCCAGAAGGTGTGCACCGCCTCGCAGGGCACGATCCAAAGGCCCTCTCCGCCGGCCAGGCGGTCCTTCCCCAGCAAGCCTTTGCGGCGGCTCTGGCCTTCGCCGGCCAATTGAACCCGATCTCCAACCGCGGTGCGGCGCGTGAGATTGAGAACCTTGATGGCCCGCTCGGGCGGCTCCTGCGGCTGAGGCCGCCGGGACGCGGCCTTCCACTTGAAGTTGAAGATGCTCCTCATGGCGGTGTTTGCGTCTCCATCGCCTACTGTGGCGGCGACTGCGTCGAGCTCGAGCCGGCACTGCCGGAGCCGCCGCCTCCGCTCGATTTTTCATAGGAACTATCCGCTTCCAGTTGCTTGGCCGGCTTCAGGCTCTCAATCAGCTTTTCCACCGGGATGGTTGCCGGTGTAGCGGTTGGCTGGCTGCCGGCAGCGGACTCCGGAGTCTGCATGGGAAGGTTGGAGTTCGACGGGAGGAATGGTTGCGGGTAGTTGGGTTTCGGCAACGGAGTTCCCAACGGAATGGGGTCAACGACCACCGGAGTCACGATCACGATCAATTCGGTATTCGATTTCGTCCGGTTGATGGAATGAAAGAACTTTCCCAGGATCGGCACGTCGCCGATGAACGGAACCTTCTCGAGTGTCTCCTGCTCGCGATTGTCGAGCAGTCCGCCGATAGCAAAGCTTTGCCCCCGGTCGAGCTCGATCTCGGTCTTGACGCGCCGCACCGAAATGGCGGGCACCTCAAAGCCGGAGACCTGGACGGCATTGGTGAAATCGAGAGAACTGACTTCCGGAGAGACCTGGAGCCGGATAGTTCCGCGCGGCGTAATGGTGGGAATGAAGTTCAGGCGAACGCCGTATTCCTTGAATTGAATGGTGACGACCACGCCGCCGTTGCCGGAAGCCTGCGCCACGGGGAAGGGGTATTCGCCGCCGGCCAGGAAGCTGCCCTGCTTGCCGTTTTCGGCCAGCACATTGGGCTCGGCAAGCACCTCCACCAGTCCCTTGGTCTCCAGCGCCTGAAGCGTACCGCCCAGGTTCATCCCGGGCAGGAACGCGAAGAGATTGAGATCGTTGGACAGGCTCACTCCCCCGCCAGGCACCACGGTCGGCGGATTGAACTGCCCGGTTCCCACCGACCCGTCGACGTTTCCATACCCGGTACTGAACAAGTTCAGCCCCAGTTGCTTGCTCTTGGAACGATCCACGCTGGCAAAAACCACTTTGAGCAAGATCTGGGATTCGGCCTTCGGGACCTGGACCTGAAGCAGGTTGACCACTTTTCCGGCCACCGATGCAATCTGGACCGCGCGGTCAGAACTGGTGAGGTCATTCACCGTCCCGCTCAGGAATACGGCTCCGTTCTCGCCGCTGACTTTCACGGACTGACCGGCCAGCTCGCGGCTGAGTTCGTGGCGAACGGCGTCGAGATGGTCATTGGTGGCCGAGATACTGGCACGCACCGTGACATTGAAGAATTCGCGATTGCCGCCTTTTTCCCAGATGATGAGGCTGGTCTCCCCTGGCGCCTTGCCGTTGACGAGGATTTCATCCGGGCTGATGGCCATGGCTTCCGCGATTCCTCCCAGGCCTACCGCAACGCGTTCCACGGGATTGGTGCAATCGAGCAGCACCGATTTCCCCACCACCACGGAAAGATCGTTGGCGGAATCCTGCTTCCCTCCCGCATGCTGGTTTACCGCCGCCGGAAGCTGAGCCGGCAGCAGCGACACCACGCAGAGGGCCGCGACCAATCTATATAAGTAATTTCGCGCAAATCTCTCTATCGTTCTCACTGATTCCCCTCGGCCATGACAAACTTCTGTTCGCTGCGTTGCGCTCCGTTGTAGACAACGATGGAGTAGACCGCGGGGGCGGGCCGGAACGCGGCCCTGGTAAACAAGCCCCGCTTGGCCATAGGCGGCGGCACCGGCGCTCCAAACAGTTGCGCCATCCCGGTTCCGTTCACCTGGGCAACTTCGGTATCCAGCGGATTCCGCAATACGAGTTGAATGTGGCCCATGTTGCCGCCGGGATTGAGGCCAGTGGCCAGGCTCAGGATTTCCGCCTGGTCGGGCGTCACCAGCAGGTTGACCACGCGCACCTGTTGCGGCTTGCCCTCAGAGTCTTTTTGAATGTCGGTGCCCGCCGAAAGCACTTCTATGTTCTGGAGGAGCGTGCGCACCTGGGTGCCGGAGCCGTTGCTCGCGCTGCCCGGAGGATCGCCGGAAACCAGGACGTCGACGCGCATCCCCGGGGTCACGAATCCCGCCAGTCCGACCACCTCATCCACCTTGACGGCGCAGGCGCGCATGCCCTTGCGAATGATCGCAGCCAGTCCCCCTCCCGACCCGACAACGGCCAGGCGGCTTTCCAGGATCGGCTCTCCCTGCGACACGTCGGTAATCACGCCGCGGCCGATGGCATTCTCAGGCTTGATAATCGCGCCCTTGGGTAGCGGGCCCGCGATCTGCGTGGTGGTCAGGTTGGAGGCGGTAAGAATAGTCCCCAACTTCAGGTCGGTGGCGGCGCTGACCACTCGCGTGGTGGCGGAAGCGCTCCCTCCGCCCATCTTCGCGCCGATCATCCGATAGGCCAGGAAGGAACAACCCCCGGCCACCAGAAACGCGCAAAACAGAACTGTCAATAGCTTTTTATTCATGAGAATCCTGTCCGGTCCTCGATAAATCGTTGGGGTTTCTCCCGGGTTAGGGGCAATTGAAGTGCCAAAACGGGGCAATGGAATGGCCCAGATACCGGCTTAATGCGGCTCCGGGTGTGCACGTGCGTTTACCCGCAGGGCTGTTTGTGTAGGACAGTTGACATCTTTGGCCAAAGCCCTTCCGGATTCAGCGAGATCGCGATGGTCCTGAAATTGCACGCAGATTATGGAGGATTGACGAGTCCCCGAATTTCCCGGGACATAGGAAGTGAAATTGAGACGGCGACTGATTTCGACCACCAGGCCCACGATGACCATCAGCCTGTTCGCGGAACCCACGGTGGAGTTCCGGACGCCCTCTTCGGTCGCGTTGTCGCTCTTCGCCCACGGGCTGATTGCGGTATTCCTGTACTTCGCGTTCATGCACGTGCCGGCCATCAAGGATCCATCGCTGTTCCAGCACTACGACGTCCGGCAGCTCGATCTGCATGCCCTCGATCCGAACTTTCCCCAGACCCCGGCACAGGCGAAACGCCAGATTCCGTATCCGCATAATGATGCCGCTGCGGCCGGCGGCCTCCCGCCCGACCTGAAGGACGCAGCGCACGCCTTTCTCAGCAACGCGGCCGGTCGCCAGACGCTCATTCAGCCCGAGTTGCGCACGCATCCGCATTTAGCCCAAGTGGTCCCGGTGCCCAACGTCATGATCTGGTCTCCGGGCCAGATGCCGCGCCAAAGGATCGTCGCTCCGCCGCCGACTCCCGACACTTCCTCGTACGTGACGCCGTCGCTCGATCTGCCTGCAGAGGAGATCAAGCTGGCGGAAATTCCCGTCGCATCCACTGACCGGGCGCCGCGGCTCGAGGCCATGCCGGCGAGTACGACATCGCCCATCGAGACATCGACGGTCAAGCCGGAACAGAAGCCGATGATCACCATGTCGAAATCGGCAGAGCAGCCCACGCCGGCGGCGGTGCTGTCGGTCTCGAGTATCCGCATGGAGGAAGGGACGCTGTTTGTGCCGCCGGTGAATGACATTGCCAGGGCGGCGTCCGACGCGCCGGCAGCCAGGCCGGGGAGCGGAGTTGGAAGCGGTTCGGAGAATGGCGTCAACGACCCGGCATCCGCGGATGCGGATCCGGCGAGCCTGAGCGATGCGGAGAGCATCACGGCCGATGGACGCCGACTGTCCTCGGAGCACATCGTGCTGCCCAGGGACGGCAAGTTCAGCGTGGTGGTGGTGGGAAGCTCGCTGGGTGACGATTATCCGGAGATGCCCGACGTGTGGGGCAGCCGTGTTGCCTATACGGCTTACCTGCACGTGGGCCTGAAAAAGAACTGGGTTCTGCAATACTCGGCGACGCGCGCGGTGGATGCGGCCGGTGCGGGACAGGTGGCGCGCCTGGAAGCGCCGTGGCCCTACGACCTGAAGCGGCCCAACCTGCTTACGCGCGATCTGAACGCCGACGCGCTGATGGTTCACGGCCTTCTGAACCAGGCCGGCCGGCTGGAATCGCTGGCGATCGTGTTCCCCAGCGGCTTCCGCTACGCAAGCTACGTCTTGTATGCGCTGCGCCAGTGGCAGTTTCGGCCCGCGCGCCAGAACGGACAGGCGATGCCGGTCGAGGTGCTGCTCATCATTCCCGACCAACTCGATTGACGCCGGTTGGCTCAGGGCGCCGCGTCTTTGTATTTGCGGCAATGGTGGGGATGGATCACACCTGCAATTGCCTCAAATACGGGACGCTGGCCTTCATCAGAGGCAGATCCA
>CAVPNO010000017.1:0-119972 GCA_963706455.1 uncultured Acidobacteriota bacterium
TGAACCGGCCTTGAGATGTCCCGGACGTCCTTAATAGCTTGCTCGGAATGGGAGCGCCGGGGCACGGCAAACAAACGGTCATTCCGCTCGGCCTTGCCTTTGTTCTTCTGCTCGATCTGGAGAATGCCGATGACGCGGCAGGTCACGACAAGGCCCGGGAAGGTCGCCGCGTCATGAATCACCATGATGTCGAGCGGGTCGCCGTCTTCGGCTTTGGTCGACGGCACGAACCCCCAATCATGAGGATACGTCAGCCCGGTGAGGAGAGATTTGGTGAGTGAGAACGTTTCGAGCTTCGGGTCGTAGGCGAATTTCGCCCGACTGCCGCGGGGCGTTTCGACGACGACATGCACGTCGCCGTCTTCCGTAAAGGCTGGCAGGTTGATGAAATTGGGCATGATGAGCATCCCTTGAATTCTATCAGCGTGCGGTGCAAAAAACACTGAGCCGATTATGCCAGGATAACGTTTCTGCAAAAAGCCGGCCGCTGTAAAATCTCCCTCCCGACATCATCTGCGAGGCGACGCCTTTTTTCGAATATCTTTTACGATTTATTGGGGGCGGAATCGCGGTTTCCGCCTTCGTCGCATTGGGGGACGCGTTCCGAACGAAAAGCCTTAGCCGGTTTGTTTGGCGCTGCTCCCTTGATCGCGCTGGTGACGCTTCTCATTGCGTTATCACATAAGGGCGCACCCTTCGCTGCCGTGGAAGGCCGATCGATGATCTTGGGAGCCCGCCGAAACGCCCGGAGCAGACGCCGGGCTTTTCCAATCAGTGATGAGTAGCAGCTAAAGCAGACCTACTGAATGCGCTTCCGCTTCGAGAGAACCGACCACGGCCGCTTTTACTCCTTTCGATTAGTGAAGCGGGCGTTTCCTAGACCTGTCCCGATGGTCAAAACACCCCATCGGGAGACGTCCTGCATGAACGGGATTTCGCTAAGTCCTTGGACGACAGCATCGTTATGCAGCACGACCGATGCCTCATGCTCTCCAATTGTCGGGATCATTTCGTAAAGGGCTAACGGCAAATTGAATTTACTGCTTTCCCAATTGCCGGGAAGGTTTTGAGCCCCGCGATCGATTGAACCATCTTCTTCGATCACTCCGGGACATCCGATTCCGATAAAGGGTGCAAGTTTTAGACGCTTTTTGCTGGCCGCGCCGATCAGTCCCTTTAACATCGAGCCCAGCTGAACAATGGCCTGTTCGCGTTTCACGTTCTCTTCATCGCCGTGTCGCCAGAGCGAATATTTCCAGACTTTCGCTTTCGCCAGCGTGCTCGACTTTTTCAGGTTGAGCTGGACCACCCCGGCGCGAATGTTTGTTCCGCCAATGTCGACGGCGAGCACGGCGTCGAATGCTTTGAACATCCAAGTTGGAGCGAGATGGACGGCACCTAATAGGCCTGCCTCGTCAGGATGATTGCGAATGGGCACAAGCTCGACGTCAATCTCTTGCGTTTTCAGAATGATTTTCGTGCGGCCGGTAACGAGTTCCCCAATTCGGCTTGCTCGAAAGCCCCCACCAACGACGATTCGTTCGGTGTTCTTCCATTCTTTCAATTTCAGGAAGCGCTGGATAATCAATGCAAACTCTTGCGAGAAATCCTCGATCGCAGCGTGAATAATGCCAGCGGCCTCCGGTTCTCCCTGTAGCAAGAGGCTGTCCAATTCAGCCTTGCTCAGTTCATCGCTGTCTTCCTCGCCGAGCGGGTCATCGCCGGACTTGCGCAAGGTCTTCCTGATATTGTCTATCATGTTGCGAAACGCGCCTTTGCTAGCGCGATCGCCGATAAACCCTTCATCGTCTTTGAGTTCAACGTTATAGCTGTCGACATCGACGGCGGGCAGACGATGGGAGCCGTGCGGGGAGACCGCCGGTGCGGCAGGCGTGTCAGCCATTTAACATCTCCGCGCATCCGCTGAAGCAACGACGACCATACATACAAACCCTCATGAGTTCTCCTGCACCTTTAATTCTGATTCTTGGGGAACGCCTGTCACTTGCATTGCCTGGATTGTCCGTTCGCGAATGGTCAGATAGCGCCGATGATCGCTGAACGCGAGAGATCGATACCGCTCGGTTGTGAAGGTGGGATCAAGCAAAAGCCCGGCTTGCGTTTCCGCCCGCGCTTCTTCCGCCTTGCCAGACAACTGCAGTGCAGCCCCCAGGTGAAAATAAGCCCAAGGAGAGTTAGGATTGGTGTCTATACTGCGCCTCAGCCACTCTACCGCCTTGTCATACTCTTCCATCTGTATCGCGGCGACTCCCGCAAATAACATCCAGAGGTAAGCAAAGGTATCGAGTGGGCTCAGGCGAAGCGCTTCCTCGACATGGCTCTCGGTTTCCTCACCCTGGCCAAGCAGATATTTTGCTAGTCCGAGCATTGCGTGCGCGCTTGCCAAACTCGGATTGAGGCTGAGCGCTCGCTCGCATTCCATTATGCCGCGCTCGACCCGCCGGCTGGAAATGAGGACCGCAGCCATCAGACAATGCGCCCACGCATGGTCCGGCGCCGACGATAGAGCTTCGCGTCAGCAGGCTCTCGGCCGATTCCAAGGCACCAGCGGGATTGTCGCCGGCACAAGCGACACCCCGAAGGGTATCGACCAGGCCAATCCCGATCAGCGCTTCTAAGTTGGTATCATCTATGGCTTTGGCCTTCTCAAAGCAGCTCCGAGCTTGGGCGAGCCAGTCCGGGCGCAATCCTTTATTCACCCATGCCATGCCCTGGAAATATAAATCCATAGAAGCGGGCTCGGCCGAACGCTCTGTCCTTTGCGCCTCTGCTGCCATAAGAGGGGCATTTAGCGCGCCCGCGACGCGGGCAACGATCTCATCTTGCATTTGAAGCAGGTCGCCAGACGTTTTATCGAAACGATCGGCCCACAAGTGATTGCCACTTTCCGCATCGATTAATTGGACATTGACGCGGATTCGATCGCCGCTGCGTTGAATGCTGCCCTCCAGGATATACCGAACCTGTAGCTGCTTGCCGATTTGACGCGCGTCAACCGCTTTGCCCTTGAAGGTGAATGCAGTGTTGCGGGCAATGACGGCAGAGTGGGCAATTCGCGCAAGATCGGTCGTGAGGGTTTCTGTGATGCCGTCCGCGAACTGTTCGTCCTTCTCTGCCTGTCCCAGATTGGCGAAAGGCAGCACAACGATGGAAAGCGGCGGAGCCGAGGCGGCGCCGGCTGGCATGTCTTCAGTGCGATCAGCTTCGTCGTCCCGTTGCAGCGCGTAAACTCGGACCGGCTGCGGGATATTCTTCAGCTCGATATTGCCTTTGTCGACAAATGGCACGGATATCTTATTGCGCACTTGATGGAAGGCGTCTTCTGACAAGCAGACGGTGCCGGGGTCCGCAATTTCTTGCAACCGAGCCGCAATATTCACGCCATCGCCAAGGAGATCGCCATCCGGTTCGACTATGACATCGCTGACGTGGATTCCCACGCGCAGGCGGATTGCCGCAGACACATCCGCGATCTTACGATCGCCCAAGCCGTGCTGGATCTCGAGCGATGACCGCACTGCATCGAGGACGCTTGGGAATTCAATAAGAAACCCGTCTCCCATTGTTTTGACAATTCGCCCCCGGTGGCGCCCAACCGCGGGATCGACGAGCTCCGATCGCAATTCGCGAAGGCGAGCGAGCGTACCTTCCTCGTCCGCTGCTGTGAGGCGGGAATATCCGACAACGTCTGCGACCACAATGGAGGTCAGCTTTCGCTCGGATGGCGCGGCGGCCTTGGCATTCGCTTCAGACACTGATCCGGAAACTCGCCATTCACGCATGGGTTCCATGATGACGAATGCACGGTGGATCGGCCGCGCATTGCCCACATTGGTCAATGAAAGGTGACGGGTGCCGCCGGGCCGACAGCGGTCACTGTTTCGCGAAGGCTCGTGCGGCTTGAATCACAGGGTTCGCATTAGGGTGTACTGCCACGCACGCACAACACCGGCACGGAGCTGTTGCTCGTTTTGTCCACACGCATTGAGCAAAAAAGCCGCCGCAATAATCATCCCGCCAAGCGATTTGATCACTTCCGGATCTTAAGAGGGCGTCAAATGCCTTCGCCGATTGCCAGCTGAAAAGCCAGCGATCGAAAACGACGGGACTTGCTTCATCGTCCGACGCGATCGAATGGACTAGAACCAACGTCCCCGCCCATACCATCCGCCACCACCGAGAAGCAGGATTAGGACGATGACGACGATCAGTAGTGTTGTGTTGTCCATGGGTTCCTCGCCTTTGATAGTAAAAACCGCGGAAAGGCGGCAGGAGTTCCCGGCATCTTGAATGTAAAAGGAGCTAGTACACTTTTGTCACCGCTGAGCCGGCCCTAGCGAAAGCTGGGGTGCCGTATGGTTATTCGTCTCCCCAGGTGATTTCTTTCTACGGTCCGGGATGGCCGGAAGCTGCCAGTTAGAAGCATGCATGGTGCGGCAACCCTTTCGCCCTTTTCAGGGCAGCCTCCCATTGCTGGCGAGGGGCATCCCTGAACGCTGGCGTATCAAGGACATCCCCGGACACTTTAAATCGGCCGTGGTTTGGGCAATCGAACCCACCAGCCAGACCCGTCTTTGCAGGCGGTGACGCTTCAGCATTGAATTGGGCAGTGAACCATTGGTGTCTCGAGCCTACCGACCAGATAGCCGGTCCATTGTTGTTAACGCTGAGCATCGTGCTGCTTGTCAACGCCCCCATGGAGCTGGCTGTTCCTAGTACAGCGTTGTTGAGATGAAGCCCGTCATTATCGCGATCTGCGAGTGCGTTCCTCAGTATCCCGCCATTGCGTCAAATCTGCACGACGGCGGCCACTTCGTTACCTCGCCCCATCGAGATGTGGCGTTCAAAAGCAGCTATAGATGTATGGTTTCCTTGAAGATCAGATCGACGCGTTGACGAGCCAGATCGAACGGCGAGCAAACAGATTGCGACGTTAACACAGGCTTGCTGTGCTTGTTGATCATTCGCTCGTACGACACCCGCCAGAGCCAGACCAAATAGAATTATCGGAAGCGCTGAGCCGAGTTTCATGGACCATCCCCTGTCCCATCAAGTGCTCGTGAACAGGCAAATAAGAACGCCGATCCGATGGTTCCTTGGCGTCGTCATTACTAGAAGAAAATATGCAAGATCTTTTGCTGGAACCAACGGACGAGCGCGGGGTTGTGGCGGCATTAGAGGGGTTTACGCAGCCCCTCGCTTGCGTCTTCAAGGCCCGAGCCATCTCGAAACATCTAAAGTCCCGCGCGCTATGGGGCTTTTATTTTTCGCCAATATTAGCGACCCGTCGTCGCCGACCGCCATGCCGCGCTTTCGCAATGGCGCAGAGGTCTCACGTATCAAGGAGGTTTGGGAACGTTAAGATGACCGCACTGGGACAACGCTGGAGGAACAATTAGCACGCCTGTGCAGTTTGAATTGTTTGTAACAAAGAGGACGTCTAAACATGCAAACACTCGCCAAAGTCTTTCTTAGTGCGGCGACCGGTGCAGGACTCCTGGCCGCCACGGCCGTAAGCGCATCAGCAGGGATCGCATGCGTTGGTCCTGTTTGCTGGCACACTCATGAAGCTTATGAATACCCACCCGACGCCCGCGTAACCGTGCATCCAGACGACTGGCGCTGGGGACAAAATGAAAAATACACATGGCGCGAACACGAGGGGCGCGGCTATTGGCGCGGTGACAAATGGATGGAATGGTAGTGACGATGCTCGGCCGGCGAGATGCCGGCCGGGCGGGCGCCACCACTCCGAGATCGTCTTGCTCCGCCCTCAGGCGGATTTTGTACGCCGATCGAGCGCCCAACGAGAGACGCGGGAGACCGCTATGCGCCTTCGCCGCCCGTAACCGCCGACACATCAGCCGATAGACAAGCTTTGGGAACGATATTGCGCCGGAGCTGCTTACACACTCACTATGTTTTTCCGGTTCGACTGCAGCAGCTACTCACAGCACTCACAGCAATTGTGGGAACTTGACTGGCTCATCGCTGAATATTCAGAACGGATCGGTGACCAGCGACATATTCTCTCCCGCCTCGCGGACCATATCGGAGAAGCTGAGGTTATCCAAAAATTCCGTGAGAAGATCTTCTGTGGACGAAAAAATTCTTTTTTATCTAGAAGAGCGGGAGAGATTGCTTGTGCAAGCACGCGCCTAGTCTCCACTAATGTTGGAACCCCCTTCGACTCGATCCCGCGACTTGGCTTGACCTTCGGTGAAGCTGTTCGCTCCGGCGACCGGCGCCCGAGGATTATTTCCGTTTTTGCTGTTGATGGCTTTGTTGTTTGGCCCCTCGTTCGGGCGGGTTTTGTGCCAGCGCACCGCTCGCCGCAAGGACGAGGGCGATCGCAGCAATAGGTATCGCGCGCATTGTGATTTCCTTCGGTTTCCTCCCGGCCGACAATGCCCAGTAGGCGATCAAGTTCCGCCCGCCCCTGCGAATGGTTAATGGATGAGGTTGATTTGAGCGCGCGTTTGACCGAGCGCCACAGGTGATAATGACGGATCAGGAAGCTGCGTGTGTCGCACGGGAGAAACTCTAGGTTCGGGGTAGCGCTTCGGCACAAAAAAAGGAGGCAGTATGATCACCGTTGAGGCCAAGAAGGTCGGCGCGCGCGTGATAGCTACAGTGAAGGTCGAGATTGGGACGGGGCGATTACGTCGAGACCCACATACTCCATGTCAATGGCAGAGAGATCGCCCAGATCAGCCAGGCGTCTGGACTGAGAGTTCGGAGGCTACCGCCTCAGATTTTAGTACGGTGAAACAACTGTGTTGAACCCAGCGGGTTCGCAAGGGAAACTTTTTTAGTTCGAGCGAATTGTTTCGAACAGAGTTGTTTCGAACAACAGCAAAGGAGAACAGCCATGGGTTTCGGAAAAGGTGCATTGTTGTGGTTATTGGGCATTCCCCTTCCAATCATTATCTTACTTGCTCTTTTCATGCATCACTAACATGCGGGTGCCGTACTGCAGCGCGGCGGGGTGCCGGGCGAGCGCCGGAGGGACTGGCTGTAACGCTCGCACTTCTGTCGGATTGTTCTAACGAACGGTGACCCCATCCCCCGAAACCCTCCGTGCAAAGAGGGGGTCTCCGTGAAAGACCAGCTGGCCTCAACTGGTGGGGCTTTTCTTGTTGGTCGGTTGCTTGCGGCCTATTGCTCCCGGGCGGTCCGCCCATCTCGACATCAATGGCCAGCAGTCGATTTCGCTCTTCGGGCGAAAGTTCGTCGACCACACCGCGCATCCTAAGATGAGCTTCTCAATTGCGGATGCCACCTGTCGGTCATCTACCATAGCGTTGGCATAATCTATCGCGCCGTCTTCTTCTTCTGCGGAACAAGGAAATAACGAAACGCGTTTTCTGCGGGGGAAAAAAGGAGAGCAAAAATGCGGACGATGCTGATGAGCACCGCTGCAATCGGCTTTGTTGCAACCCTTATGACAGTCCCCGCCCAGGCGGATCGTATGTGCCGGAAGGTGTGTCACGACGGCTTCTGTAAAAGCGAGTGCGTGTCGAGCGGACCTCGCCTCTACATGCATGAGGGCAATCGTTACTATCATCGGCACGACATGTATAGGCCGGGTGTGAACGTCGAAATTAACCGGTAAGGCATCACACCAAGAAGCCGGCTCGCAGGCCCGGCAAAAGAAGGGGCTCCGGTCAGTTGGAGCCTCTTTTTTGTTGGGTCATCAACCGAGTTTCTTGCTCCAGGACACTGAGAGCGGTTTCGGCTTTGCCCTCAGTTATGCCTCTGATGAGGGACCGCCAGCGTCGTGACGGGCGGTCCCCTGACAAGACCCTCTGGCTGTGATCCGCAAGCACCGCTGAGCCATGTGACGGAAGCCGTCTAGGAGCAGCACGAACTTGCTTTCTAAAGTCTCGAATAAATGAGACGAGAGAATCGAACACCACCGCTGTTACGCGCCGCCAAGGCTTACTGTTGGATGTTCGCAGAAATTACCGTCGCCAGGTAACATAACCTGAAACACTGCGCCATGCGGCTTAGCAGACGAAACCGACAGCCGGCCGCCGTGTAATTCAACGATCGAGCGACTGATAGACAAACCCAACCCAATGCCGTTTGGTTTGGTCGTGTAGAACGCCTCGAAAATGCGTTCAGCTTGCTCGTGGGCAATACCAGTTCCGGTATCTTGGATGCTGATCAAGACCCATTCATCAAGTCTTTCGGAACGCACAACAAGCGTGTGAGGACGCTCTGCGATCGATGCCATTAAGTCGATTGCATTCGTGAGAAGATTGACAAGTACTTGCTGCAGTTGCACTCGATCAGCCTGCACGGGCGAAAGGTCGTCGAAAAGCTGTAGTGCAAGAGAAACGCGACGATCCTTTAGTTCACCAAGCGAAGTAGTAACAACCTCGCAAATAAGTTCGTTTATCGCCACGGGCGATCGTTCGCTTAACTGCTTCGAAACATTTGCCCAATGCCAGTGATGATCTGGGCGGCGCGATGACCATCATTGACGATGCGTCCGAAGGCTGACCGAACCTCCTCAAGATTTGGCTCCGAACGAGCTAGCCAACGAAGGCCAGCATTACCGTTCATCACGATCGAAGCCAGAGGCTGATTGATTTCGTGCGCAATTGAGGCCGCCATCGCGCCCACTGTTGTTAGGCGTGCAACCTTGGCCAGCTCCGCTTGAGCCGCGCGAAGCGCATCTTCAGCCACTCGGCGTGCCGTAATGTCGACGGTTACCAGAAGAAATGTTAGCTGCGTCGGCGCAAACCCGCTGATGGCTGAAAAGTAGGTGTGGACCGGTAGGGCCGTTCCATCTTTGCGTCGGTACTGTGTTTCGACTTCATAGTGAAGGCGCGCGCCCTGACGCAGACTCGTGTAGAGGCTTTCGGCACTCTTCGCGGCTCTCGCCAATACGTATATCGGGGAACGTTAGGCTCTGCAGTTCTTCGCGTGAATAATCGAGCATCGTCACAAATGCTGGATTTGCTCTCAGGAAGCGAAAGGCCGAGTTCGTTATTGCAATGCCGAGCGTTGCGTTCTCAAACAACGAACCCCATTGGCCAGCGCTTTTGTCCATGGACAGTTCGAGACTCGTCAGCCAGTGCGAACAGCCGCATGACGTTCACCCTTGAAGCAAGTGATTCGTCGACTCCATCCTAACACTCTTACGAATCGGGCTCCACAATAGCGCGAGCGTGTGAAGGATGGAATTGCGCGCCGGCTTGCGGCCGAAAGGCAAATATAGTTTCTTGCTGTCCGAATTCCTGGCGCCTCAGAAAGCAGCGGCCGCCCTTCAATGGGTCTGAAATCGAAAACTTCACCCGCGAAAGTCAGCAAGCAACGGCAAGCAGGTGAACCGCCTGAGGGTTGGCGATTTGTTTGAGCCACTCCGGCCCCAACAAGCAACTCTTTAGACGTGCGCGCACCTCACCGTTGACCACAGCCAGGAACAACAGTTGCCGGCGGCACGAGCCGGGAGATTCGATTTTGCCATGACAGATAGGTCCTGACGACTGTCCAGTTAACAGGATGACGATCGCGCGGGAGGAAGCGGGTGCGAGACAAGGGCTTACGATTGCATTGGTCCCACTGCTCTTTGATGTAAATACTATTTACACCATCGGGGGTCGTGCAATGCCTATTCGACCGTATATGGGGGACCGATCTTTTGATCCCGATGTAGCTGAAAAAATCATTGAGCTGGCGCTTCGCGGCGTCCGAGGCGCTGACACGGTTCATGCCGCAGCGATCAATGAGTTCAGGAGCGCCGAAAAGTAAAGCCGGGTCAGCGCCGGGATCAGCATCACGTGCTTGTTGCAGCGTTAAACCCCGCTGATGGATCGGCTTCGCCTAAATATCCCGCCCGTCCCATCACAAGTTCGCAACAACTTTCATATCGCCGCGTTGGGGCTGATAGAGCCCATGACGACTGACATGACCTCACGCGTCGCAATCGGATCGCTCGTTTGCTGGAGCGGGCCTCAGAGGCCGAGCGACCGGCAAAACGATGTTGCCGATCGATTCAGAACGGGCAGCGGAATTAATGGACCGCGTTGTGAGCGAAGAATTGGCAGTTGAACGGCGACTAAAGAAAATTCCGACCCAGCGGGGCCACGCTAAAGAACTCCCCGTCTGCTGCGGCACGGTAGAGCCTTCGGTGGTCAGATCATCGTCCTTGCAATGATGCCCCGACACCCGGCCCTGAGGCGCGCATAGCTCGATCTTTGTATTTTCCTTCCATGTGCCTGATCTATGCACGGACGATCTCGGCGACCAGGGGAACCGAAAACGCGATTTCGAGTTTCCAATTCTATGACTAGCGCAGCCAGGGAAAGTGGCCCTGGCCGACGCGCGGGTCATGACCCCGGCCGGCCTTAGCTAGCGCCGGCACCTGGCGCCAGCTGGCTGGGCTGCTCGGGGGCGTCGCAGAGGCCAACGGGATGTGGCCGAGGGAGCCCTGCTTCATGGGTGAGGGATTACAATGGCCAGGCGCGCGAACTTCGATCGATACTCGGCCGGCAGGATGCTTTTCGACGAACGTGCGCACGTCGGCGATTCGGTACGGTTCTTCCCAGCGCCGTGATGCCCCTAGGTCCCTTTATTGGTCAGGGAACCACGCCCGCGAGCATGCTTTTACTTTATTGTCATGCCGAAGCGTTTCGAAGATCAATCCTGGTACCCTGAGTGGAAAGAAACGATGGATCGCGTCGTAGCCGCTCGGATGGCGCTCGATAGCCACAAGCCCGACACGCCGGAGCGAGCAGCGGCCGACCGCGAATATGAAGCGGCACTAGCCGTCTTCCGCCTGCTGGCGGAAAAGCGCTCAAGCCGATAAGAGGGTGCTGTCCTGTGAATTTTGTGTTTGGCCCCTCTTCACTTTGCAAGCGTTCTTCCTACAATAATTTCCATCAGTGATCGCAAATTCGGTCTCGCTCCGCATGTGCGATTATCGCCTCTTTATTTACAATGAGGACGGGCAAGTTGTGGCCTCGCTGAGGTCATTTCGGCGGCCGATCGACCATCAGGCCATTGCGCAGGCCGAGGCCATTCGCGGCGCATTGGCCGCCGGCTGTTGGACTTTGACGACCTGCGAGTCGTCGAACGCCTTCCCCCGGATGGAAGAGCATTCTCTGAAGCCGCCGAATAGCCTACCCGACCACGACGGGTCGAGATCGACGAGTCTTCCGAGTCGGCGGCGGTCTCCCTTCGGACTGATAGCGACGCGGGCAGCCCTCAGGGGGTGTCCACGTCATCCCGACCCGCCCCGGCCACCCGCCATGGCTGGGGCTTGGCGGCGGCATAGCCTTGCTCAGCGGTTTACCAACTGGCAACTTAGCGATATTGGCCGCGATCCGGCGCGCTTCATCGCGCGTGAGCACATTGGCCGCTGCTCGGCGTCCGGGCTTCGTCTCGAAATAACCTAAGCCAACGCCTGCCCGTTGTTGTCGCGGACGATGAAAAAGGCGCGGTCTCTCAACGGTCCAAGGCGGTGAGAAGCGGCGTGGTTCGGTCATGGCCACGGCAACGTACCGAGTGGACGACGACGCCGAGTTCGAGCAGAAGAGGTCTGCCGGACCGCGTGCAACCCAGTCCCGGCAGCCTGGCACGGCAATCCCGCGCGCTCATGGGCCATTTGTCGACGCCTAGTTTCGGTGCAATTGCGCACGCTGGTGTATTCGGTCGATCTGCCGCAGATCCACGACCTCGAGCGGTACCGTCCATCGACCACCACCGATCTCTACGACCAGAAGGGCAGGGTCATCGGGTCGTTTGCACTCGAACGGCGCATCGTCATCAATTACAACGATTTCGCGCCGGTTCTGCGGCAGGCGGTCATTTCCATCGAAGACAAGACCTTCGAGACCCACGGGGGCATCAATTTCTTCCGCATCTTCGGGGCGCTGATCCACGATCTGCGCACCCATGGGCGCGCCCAGGGCGCGTCCACCCTGACCATGCAGCTGGCGCGCAACCTGTTCCTCTCCGCCGACCGGACGGCGCTGCGCAAGATCCAGGAAGCCTATCTCGCCATCCAGATCGAGCGGGCGTTTACCAAGGAACAGATCTTCACGCTCTATGGCAACCAGATCTACCTGGGCAGCGGGATGTACGGCTTTGAGGCGGCCTCGGAGTTCTATTTTTCCAAGCACGCGAAAGACCTGAACCTGACAGAGGCTGCACTGCTCGCCGGGCTTCCCAAGGGGCCTGTGGCCTATTCGCCTCTGCTGAACCCGGACAAGGCTCTGCGCCGCCGCAACCTGGTGCTCGGCGAGATGGAGTCGGACGGCGTGATTACCCACGCCCAGGCCGACAAAGCGCGCCAGGCGCCCCTGGGACTGCACATCACCCAACCCGACGTCTCCGTCGCCCCCTGGTTTCAGGAGGAAGTGCGCCGCGAACTGGAAAAGCGCTTTGGCGCGGAGCAGGTTCACGAGGCCGGACTGAGAGTGGACACCACTCTCGACCTCGACCTGCAGCAGGCGGCCAATCATGCCGTGCTCGACGGCCTGGCTGCTTACGAGCGCCGCCACGGCTGGCGCGCACGCATCCAGAACGTGTTCCATGACGGATTCACGCTGGACGATTACCGCCATCCCGACTGGGGCCTCGCCTACCACGCAGGCGATTACGTCCATGCCATCGTCACCCGGGTGCTGCCTCTTGAGGTGGACGCCCGCTTCGGTTCGGACGAGGTGGTGCTGACGAACGGCGACTGGACGTGGACCGGCCAGCACTATGCCGACGCGTTCCTCAAGGCCGGCGACGTGATCTACGTGCACCTGACAGGGCAGATGGATGGCACGTCGCACCGCGCCACGCTCGAGCAGGACTCCGGCGCGGAAGGCTCTCTGCTGGCAATCGACAACACCACCGGCGATGTGCTGGCCATGGTGGGTGGCCGCGACTTTGCGCTGTCGCAATTCAATCGCGCGACGCAGGCCGAGCGCCAGACTGGCTCCAGCTTCAAGCCGTACGTGTACACCACGGCCGTGGAAGAAGGAGCCAGGCCGGAGGACATCATCGTGGACGCGCCGGTGAGTTTCGGGTCCTACACGCCGCACAACTACGAGAACGACTACAAGGGCGCCATGAGTCTGACCAGCGCCTTTGCCGAGTCGCGGAACATTCCGGCGGTCAAGCTGGCGGCCCGGGTGGGCATCCACAAGGTGATCGACATGGCCCACCGCTTCGGCGTCACCACCAACATTCCGGCCTACCTGCCGGTGGCCCTGGGCGCGGTGGAGATCACGCTCGAGGAGCAGGTCGCCTCGTACTCGGTGTTTCCCAACGACGGCATCCGCGTGAAGCCGCGCCTGATCCGCAAGGTCTCGAATGCCGACGGGATCACGCTGTGGGAAGAGCCCGCGCAGGTGGATGAAGTGATCAGCCAGCAGACAGCACGCACCATGATGACGTTTCTGCGCGCGGTAACGGCGCATGGAACGGGTGCGGCGGCCGCGCAACTGAATCATCCCGTGGGCGGCAAAACGGGCACCACCAGCGACTTCACCGATGCATGGTTCCTGGGCTTTTCGCCGTCGATCACATGCGGCGTCTGGGTAGGCTTCGACAGCCGCGAATCCCTGGGCGAAAAGGAGACCGGCGCCCGCGCCGCGCTGCCGATCTGGATGACGGTGATGAAGCTGGCCATCGCCGGCAAGGATAACGAAGAATTCCTGGGCGATGAGGGCGTGGAGAAGAAGCCGCTGCTCCAAGCCAAGGCGGAGATGCCCGCAAAGCCGGTCGCCGTCCCGCGGCCTTATCGTCTGCCCGTGCCGCCGGCGGGGAAAAATGGTCCGAAGTCGCAGGCTAGACCAACGACTCCGGCTCGTCCGATTCCCGCACCGTCCCAGCCGCAAGCGCCCCGCCCATCCTCTCCGCGCACTTTTCCTGGAGCGCGGGCGGGAAGCCACAAACCTTCGCAGTAGAAATCGGCGAACGCATCCTTTCCCGGCAGGACCGGTCCTTATGCCGGAAGGGATACTGCTGGCGAATGCAGGACGATTGTCGAAGTTCCCGAAAATGGGGACCTCTGCCGGGGATGAAAGTCCGTTATTCGGCGCGCAGCATGGTGGCCGGATTGACTCGTACTGCGCGCAGAACAGCGGGAACGGCCGCGCAGGCAGCCGCAGCCAGCAAGACGATCACCGGCAGCACCAGCATGGGAACATCCGTCCCTTTTACCCCATACAGCAGCGACGCCACAAATCGCACCGAAGCGGCGCCCGCAATCAGCCCCACCACGGCTCCCGCCACCACCATCGTCATCACCCGGGCACTCACAATCCGTGCGATATTGGTGGCCGCGGCGCCCAGGGCAATCCGAATCCCGATCTCGCGCTCCCGCTGCACTACTGAGTAATGCAGCACCCCATACAGCCCAACCGCGGCCAGCAGCAGCGCCACTCCCGCAAAGAACCCCGCCAAAGCCGCCAGCAGCCGCTCCCTGATCGTCTGGTCGGCAATCAGCTCTGTCTGGGCAGTCACGGTGCTCACGCGAAACTCAGGATCCATCTGCGGCACCGCGCGCTGCAGCAGGTCAGCCATCTGCGGCAAATCGTCGCTCGCCGTTCGCACGGCGATGAACTCACCGCGCATCGGCTCGAGCGCGCTCGCGGCCGCGCCCGCCGTCGTTGCCACGTGATGCACGGGCAGATACACTTGCGGCAAAATCTGCTCCCGCACATTGCGATACATCACATCCTTCACCAGGCCAACCACCTGGTAGTGCACCCGCGGCTTTTTCATCTGCGCATCGAACGGCTGCGCCACATCAAACCCATGCCCCACCGGATTCTGGCCGGCAAAGAACGCCTTCGCGAACGTCTCATTCACGATTGCCACGCTCGGCGTGGCATCGCTGTCGCGGAAGTCTCGCCCATCCACCAGCGGGATCCGCATCGTATCCAGCCATCCCGGCGACACGGCGAGAAAGAACGCCAGCACCGGGCTCGGCTGCTCGTTATTCACGGAGATCTGGTTGTTATGCTGCGTCCCGCTCATCAGCGGCCAATCCTCGAGCGCGGTCGACCGCACTCCCGGCACGTTGCGCAGCGCCGCGGCCATCTGGTCCCATTTCACCGCCGGCTGCTCCGCCTGGCTCACCGTATCGAGCAGCAGCAGACGCTCCGCCGTAAAACCCATCGGGCGCTGCGCCAGGGTCGTCTCCGTCACGGCAAACAGTCCCGCCAGAAAAAGCACCACAAAGCAGAACGCCACCTGGAGCGCAATCAGGCTCTGCATCCACGCAGCTTTCGAGCGCGGCTCCTCGCCGCCCTTCAGCGCGCTCACCGGCCGCACCCCGGAAGCGCGCAGCGCCGGCAGCATCCCGAACAGCATCGTCACCACGAGCGTGAGCAGCACCGCAAACCCGGCGACCATCCAATCCATGCCCAATGCCAGTCGCGCCGGGTCGTCCGGAGGATTGATCCGGTTTACCGCGTACGGCGTCGCCCACCACGCAAAGCCTAATCCCAGCACGGCCGCCAGCCCCGCCAGCATCGCGCTCTCCACCATCAATAAGCGCACCACCCGAGCCCGTCCCGCGCCCAGGCTCATTCGCAGGGCCAGTTCATGTCCCCGGGCTGCCGCCAGCCCCGCCATCAGGTTCGCCACGTTCGCGCTCGCTATCAGCAGCACCAGCGCAACGAGCACGCCCAGCACGGTCAGAGCCTGCGCATATTCGCTCTGCATCAGCGAGGCCCCTGTGCCCGCCGGCTTCAGCGACAGCGTCGCATTCGGGCTCAACAGGTTCTTCGGAAAGTCCTTCAGGCGCGCGTTCTCCCACTGCTGATACGCGGCATTCAGCTGGTCCGCCAGCGCCTTTACGTGCACGCCCGGGAGCACCCGCACGAACACCCGCAGTGCAAATGAGTTCTGGTTCAGCAGGAACGGCTCCATCTTCGTTGGTGCAAACAGGTCGGTCACCGTTCCCGGCTCCGTTCCCGTAAACCCATTCGGACCCACGCCGACAATCTCATACATGTGGTTGCGCATGCGGAAGGTCCGCCCAATTACCTTTGGGTCCCCTCCAAAGCGCCGTTGCCAGTAGTCGTACGAGATCACCGCGTAGGGGCTCCCGCTCACCGCGCGGTCATCCTCCACCGTAAGCAACCGACCCAGCGCCGGCTTCAACCCCAGCATCGGAAACAGCTCGCCCGACACCCACTGCCGGTACGCCTTTTCCGTCTCTGCGTCCGACCCATACGTTACGTCGATGTGGCTCATCGTTGAGGCCGCCGCCAGCTCTGCCTCGTCCTTCACGAGATCGCGCGCGTTCTCAAAGAACGGATACGAATTGATATCGGTCGACGGCGCCAGGTACGCCGTGGCCTGGCGTGTATACGTCACCGCATACAAGCTGGAAGGATCCCGCACCGCCGGCATCGGCCGCAGGAACAGTGCGTCCACCAGCCGGAACGCCGCCATGCAACTCCCAATCCCCAGGGCCAGAGAGATCACTGCCGCCAGCGTCGTCACCTTCCGCTTCCAAAGCTGCCGCCAGCCAAAGCTCGCATCCGCCCGCAGTGAGTCCATCCACATCCCTCCCCGCTGCTCCCTGGTCACATCCGCGATCAGCGGGACGTTGCCAAACTCGCGCATGGCGGACTGCCGGGCATGCTCCCGGGATTCTCCTCTGGCGATACGATCCGCAATGCTCATGCGCAGGTGGCTCTCTAACTCCTCCTGCAGTTCGTCCTTGCGCCTCCAAAAACGCACTCGCCGCAGCCAGCTCACGCTTCGCCCTCCTGGGGATCGCCATGCATCACGGACCCAATTGCCTCTACAAGTCGCTCCCATCGGCTGAAATCCGATGCCAAGTGCTTTTCGTTCACGGCAGTAGACACTCTACTCCTAAGGGAGGAGATTGTCTACATCCACGCCCCGGCGTCGCTGCGTGCCGCGCCCGCGCGACCGGAGGCCCAATCCTGCTCTAAGTCAGCCGGAAGTACCGCTTCGCCCGGGCCACATCCTTGAAGATCTGCGCCTTCAGGGCTTCGGGCGTGGGAAATTTCTCGTCATCGCGCAGCCGCAACAGGAAGTCCAGTTGCACCGGCGTCTGCCCGGTCAGATCGATCGGTTCGAAATCCAGAATGTGGGTCTCCACGCTGAAGCCGGCGTCGGCAAACGTCGGCCGATTGCCCACGTAAGTCGCACCCTTGAAGCAACGCTCCCCGATCGTGAGCTGAGACACGTAGATGCCGAACGCGGGCAGGAGCCCACGGTAGGAAGCCAGGTTGACCGTGGGTACCAGCAGCTTCGATCCGACCCCGCGATCGCGCACCGGGGTGGAGCGCACGCCAAAGGGACGGCCCAGCATCCAGCGGGCGCGCTTCATGTCGCCGGCGGCCACCAGCTCGCGCACGGCCGAGCTGGAAACCTCCAGGCCGTGGACACGGACCGGCTGCTGAACGTGCACCTCGAACCCGTATTCCGCGCCGAATTCCGCCAGTTCCTTTACCCCCGCGGCGGCGCGATAGCCGAACCGGAAATTGCCGCCCTCATGCAAGGCGCGCACGCCCAGCCCATCGACCAGCACACGCTCCACGAACTCCCGGGGCGTCATGTGCGCCAGCGCCTCGTCGAACGTGAGCAGCACAACCGCATCGACTCCGGTCCGCGCCAGCAGGCGCAGCCGTTCCGCGGTGGGCGTCAGCAGCGCCGGCGCACGGTCGGGACGCAGCACGGACTCAGGATGCGGATCGAACGTAATGGCCACGGCGCGCGCGCATCGCACCCGGGCTTCATGCACCACCGCCCCGAGAATCTCCTGGTGACCGCGATGCACGCCGTCGAAGTTGCCGATGGCGGCCACGGTCGGCCCGAAGCCGGCCGGGATCTCGCCGATAGCCCGATAAACCGGAACCAGAGAATCTGAAAAAATCATAGGTTTACGGCCACTTCCAGGCCGTCATACGCCAGGGCCACGCCCGGCGGCAGCATGCGGTTGGTTTCCTCGTGTCCCAGCTCGTGGGCGATATGGGTGAGCCATGTCTGGCGCGCGCCGATCCGCTGCGCCCACTCCACCGCCTGCTTCACCGTAGCGTGGCTGGGGTGGGGATGGTGGCGCAGCGACGGCAGCACCAGCGTCTCCAGGCCTTCCAGCAAGCCGAAGCTCGATTCCGGGATTTCGCTCACGTCGGTCAGGTAGGCGGTGTCGCCGAAGCGAAATCCGGCGATCGTGATCTCGCCATGCCGGACCGGCACGCAAATGAACTCGACTCCCTCGATGCGCAGGCGATCGGGCAGCGGTTCGATGCGAACACGCGCGCGCGTGGGATAGGTGGATTCGGAGGAGAAGTGATAGGCGAAGATCCGCTCCAGCACAGCGGCGGTCTCGCGAGTGGCATAAAGCGGCATCGGCCCGCCGGAGCGCACCGACGCGAAGCTAAGCGGCCGCAGGTCGTCAAGGCCCAGGATGTGGTCCGCATGGGAGTGGGTGTAGAGCACAGCGTCAATGTGCGTAAGCCGTTGCCGCAGGGCCTGTTCGCGGAAATCCGGCCCGGTGTCGATCACCACGGCACGTTCCCGATCCTCTTTCGGAGAATCCCACCGCAGCATCACCGAAGGCCGCAGCCGGCGGTCGTGCGGGTCGGCCGATGTGCACACCCGGCATTTGCAGCCCAGCGTGGGCACGCCCATCGACGTACCGGTTCCCAGAAAGGTGAGGCGCCCTTCCACCTAGCGTTTCCCCGGCGGCGGTGCCGGAGGAGGCTGCATGCTCTGCAACGAGATCATGTTGGTCAGCTCGAGGAAGGCCATGCGCGCTTCGTAGAGCGCCGACTGGAGCATCCGGTCCTCCGCGTCGGTCAGGTTGCCCTTTGTCTTCTCGGCGAGAATGCCAATCAGGTCGATGGTCTGCCGCGCTCCGAGGATGTCGATGCGCGCGCGCTGGCCGTCCTGACCTGCGCCCATCTGGATCATGGCGGTGACATAGAGCTGATTCAGCAGGTGGTCGAAGGTAACCGCCGGCTGCGGGCCGATGCCCGGGTTCTGTGCCCGGATGAGCTCTTCCAGCCGCTCGGTCGAAGCGTCGTACGCGGACTTCTGCTCCTGGCTCTCCTCGGCGGTAGGCGGCGGAGGCAGGGCCGGCCCGGCTTCGGCACCCATCTCAAGCTCGGTTTCCAGTTCGTCGCCGGCCGCCGCGACGCCCCTCGCGCCCTCGGTCACCAGCTGCGGTCCGGGGCGCGACTCCTCTTTCTTAGGCTCCGGTTTTGGCTCGGGAACGGGCGTAGGACCGGGGGCAGCCTCGCGTTCTGCCGCCTCGCGCTCCTCTCCCTCGGCCTTGTACTTGCGCCGGTCGATCACTTCGAATTTGGGCGTATCGCTCATGGTTCTATCTTTCCACATCCGGTATCAGATGAGGCGGGTCGGCGAGAATCTTGGCCGACCCGCTTGTTTCTCCGACGGCATACGTTAGGGGCAAGTTGCGCGTTTCGACTTCGGCACGGATCATTCCTATTGCGAAACGGCGTGCGCCTCGAGCCAGCGGCAACTCCGCCGCGCTGGTGATGTGGCCGGCCTCGGCGCCCTCCAGAGAAAGCTTCGCGCCTGCCTCGGGCAGGGGACCGTCCAACTCCAGGGAACGGAGATGGCGGTGCACGTTGCCTCGCGAACGAATGCGCTCCACGATCTCCTGGCCGAGGTAACAGCCCTTGTTGAAGTGCAGAGCCCGCAATTGCGACGTTTCCTGGGGCAGGTCGCGGTCAACCATGTCCACTCCGTAGGTGGGAATGCCCTCAGCTACGCGGAAGGCCTCGAGCGCCGCCGTACCCACGGGCTTCGCTCCGGCGCCGGCGAGCGCCTGCCAGACTTCGGCCGCCCTGGCGGCCGGGATCCACAACGCGTAGTGGTCCCCCAGAACGCCATAGCCGCGGCGAAGAAGGATCGGCGTGCCGGAGAATTCGGAGTGCGCCTGCGTCATGGGTTCGGGGAGGACCGGCAATCCAAGCCGACCCAATACCCCGGCAGCGTCAGGGCCGGTCAGCCCGATGGCCGTTTGATGCTCAACAATGCCAAGCTCCACATCATCCATGATGATGAAGTGGTCGAGATGGGCCAGAAGCTTTTCGGCCTGGTCAGCGGAGATTTCCAGCTCCAGGTTGTCAGCTTCTCCGGGGCCCCCGGCGAGGGGTTCGGGTCTCTGAGGTGGTTCTCTCCAAACGGTCAGATCGCCCTGGATCCGCCCCTGCGCATTCAGAACCAGGTTCCATCCGCCGGCGCCTGGGGCCAAGTCCTTCACCATGTTGGTGACCATGCCGCTCAGCCAGCGAAAACGGTCTTTGCCGCGCACCGCGAAGCGCCGCAGCCAGCCCAGGTCGTGGACCGCCGAGCCGGAAATCAGCGCCTCTATTTCCGCCGGCTGCGCGTCCAACTCAGTAGGCGTAAGCACGCCGTGATACACCGAAGTGTGGAACTGGGAGTTCGCCGACGCGAGGTAACCGGCAAGCACCGTGGCCGCCGGGGGTGCGGCAACATTCAAGTCCGTCATGGGACAATTTCAGCATCGGCCCCGGGAATTTGCTGAAGCGAACCCGGAACCGAAACGCATCCTAATTATAGCCTCGGAGGCGGACGTATCCGCTGAGTCCCTAAAGCCAAGGAGAGTGGATGAAGAAGCAGTTCATTGAGGCCTTGTGCAGTTGGCGGGCATTCATCATGTCGGCGCTGCTGTGCCTCGCAACCATGTTCGCCCCGGCCCAAAGCCGGCCGGCGCCCGCCCCGTCCACTCCCGACTCGGCGCAGGATTCCGGCCAGGATTCCTCCGAGGCGCCGGGAAAGAAACCCGAGAAACACATCACGCCCGACGAAGCCAAAGAACTCTTCGCCCTGGTGGACCAGCTGCTCCAGTTCTCTTCGCAGGAGACCGGACTGCCGATCAAGAGCACGGTCAAGCGGCGGATGACGACACGCACGGCCGTCGAGGCTTACCTCAGCGAAAAATTCCAGGAAGACGAAAGTGCCAAGAAGCTGCAGCGGGACGAGATCGTGCTCAAGAAATTCGGTCTGCTGGACCGCGACTTCGACCTGAAGCCCTTCCTACTCTCGCTCCTGAAGGAGCAGATCGAGGCCTATTACGATTCCAAAACCAAGACCGTGAACATGCTCGACTGGGTGGCGGTGGACGAGCAGAAGCCGGTCCTGGCCCACGAGCTGACCCACGCGCTGCAGGACCAGCGCGTCGATCTGGAGAAGTGGGGCGACCAGACGCCCAACGACGTTTCGACGAACTATCACGACGATGTCGACCACCTGGCCAAGGACGAGTTCGACACCGCGCGCGAGGCCGTGGCCGAAGGCCAGGCGACCGCCGTGATGATGGACAACATCCTGAAGCCCATGGGCAAAAGCCTCATCAAGGACCCCGAGGTCGTGGACTTGATCAAGAACCAGATGGCGGGCTCGGAGAGTTCGCCGGTGCTCGCGCGCGCTCCTCTGCTCTTGTCGGAATCGCTCCTGTTTCCCTATCGAGAAGGCCTGAGCTTCGAGCAGGACGTGTGGATGGACCAGGGTCAGAAAGCGGCTTTCGCGGGTACCCTGGACCGTCCGCCCAGTTCCACGTGGGAGATCATCAATCCGCGCGAGTTTGAAAAAGCCAAGGTGCCGATGGTGCCGCTGATGCCCGACATCCACCCCATCCTGGACAAGACCTACCGGCCCTACGACATCGGCCAGTTCGGCGAGCTTGACCTGCACATTCTTACCCAGCTCTTCGGAGGCGAGAATGCCGCGCGCGACCTGACGCCGTCGTGGGACGGCGGGATCTACTGGGCGGGTCAGCGCCTCAGCGCCACGACGCCCGCCGAGCAGGCCAGCACCAAGTCCATCTCCATCTTTTACCTGTCAGCGTGGAAGAACACGGCTACGGCGCAGGCCTTCGCCGACCTGTACGCCAACGCGCTGGGACGCAAATACTCCGGCCTGCACAAGGATGAAGGCCACGCCGCGCCCACGGATGCGCCTGCCGGCACAGTGGAACAGATCTTCTCCACCAACGAAGGCCCGGTGGTGATCACCATGCGCGGCCGGCTGGTCTTCGTGGCCGAAAGCTTCGACCTCGACCAGGCGCGCAAGCTGGCCAGCCTGATCCTCGACGCGCAGGGCACCGGCGACCTGAAGATGGCCGGCGTGGCGCGGCCCACAGTTCCTGCGGCGCCCGTGGCAGGATCCACCCTGTCGGGCGGCCTGGTTCACCTGTTCGCCGAGAGCGGCGTGATGAAGGCTGCTGTGGATGCGGGGGTTAGGGCGGGTGCTCTGCAGTAGATGTGCCCTCTTCTCATGCCATCCTGCCTGAGAGAAGCTCTCACGGGCCGTCGAAGCTTGTAACCTCCTCGCGTTGAGGAGCTTCCACATTCAGCTGCGTTGCAGAGAAGCGCGAATTACGCACCGTTTCTGGTGCAAAATTGCGGTGAAATGGATCACAAATCAGCCTCTCTTTGACTGAGATCACGAGCTGGGGACGGCGGGCGCCGGATCTCTTGCGACCAGGTATTCATTGACCAGTTCTGCCACCAGAACCGCCGTGGGTACAGACACCAGCGCGCCCAGGACACCCGCCAACTCCCCTCCTAGCAGCAAGGCAACGATGATGGCCAGTCCCGGCAGGTCCACGCTCGACTTCATGATGCGCGGGGTGAGAAACGAATTCTCCAGCCACAGATAGGCCACAAAGAAAATGGCCACCCCCAGAACTCGGCCCCACGAATCCACCGCAGCCGCAAACAACGCCAGCGCAAACGAAACCGACGCGCCCAGAACCGGGATGATATTCAGCAGGCCGCTCAGAACTCCCAATGCGGAGGCATACCGGACATGGAGGAACTCGTACACCGCCGTGCTGGTGAGCCCGAGGATGAGCATCAGGCTGCCCTGGCCCATGAGCCAGCGGCCCATGCGGACTTCCGCCCTGCGCAGCGTGCGGTCCAGCCGCGCACGGCTTCGCGCGGGAAAGAACGAAAGCGCCCACCGATAGGCAAGGTCGCCTTCGAGGGTGAAATAAATCGTGAGGATCAGCCCCATGGCCAGGGTGAATAACGATCCCGCCCACTTCCTGACAGAGAGCAGGAGATAAGTCGCGCTCTGGCCGGCGAAGTTCTGAATCTGATCGCTGAGGTCGGCGACATTGATGCGGTTGGCGAGCGGCACGTTCCGCAGCCGCTGCATGATCCCCGGCAGGCGCGCCGGCATCTCCCTGCCGAACTCCTGCAGGTCGCGGATCACCGGAGGCAGAGCCACGAATCCGAAGGCGACCAGCCCTCCCACCACAAACAGCACCAGGATGAAGATGGCTACCCGGCGGAAAGGCTGGAACCGGCCGATGTGCATGCCGGCGACGAATTGCACCAGGGGCTGGAGCACCACGGCGAACAACGCGCTCACGTAAAGCAGCACCAGGATCTGGCGCACGACCCAAGCCAGATAGATGGCGAAGCCCAGCGCAAACCCAAACACGATGGCGCCGCGCAGGCTGCGGGACGAGCGAACAATCTTCGTCATGGGCAAGGTTCCTGCAATGGTCGGTCCCCTCAGTCCCCTGGTCCCTGCCTCTTCATTCGCCGCCGCTCAGGATGGAGCCCACAATGCCGCCGAGAACGCCCGCGCCGGCTGTCTGCGAAACCTCGCGGCCTGAGCGAGGCAGGTAGTGCTCGATCTGGTGTGCCAGGCGCGAGATGGGCAAGGTCTGCAGCCAGACTGTGCCGGGACCGACCAGCTGGGCGAGGAAGATGCCGTCGCCGCCGAAAATCATGTTCTTGATCCCCGGAACGGTGGTGATCTGGAAGGAGACGCTGGCCATGAACGCGCCCACATGGCCGGGGTGGACGCGCAGCATTTCGCCGGGCTGCAGGTCCTTGCGGATCAGTTCCCCGGAGAGCTCGAGCCACGCGGTTCCCAAGCCGCCGACGCGCTGCAGGATGAAGCCGTCTCCGCCAAAGATTCCCGCGCCCAGGTTCTGCTGGAAGCCGATGCTGAGAGTCACCTGCGGGGTGGCGCAAAGGAAGCCGTGGCGGTGCACCATGTACTCATAACCGTTGCCCACCTGCACGGGGACGATATGGCCGGGCACCTTGGTGGCAAAGGCCACCTCGCCGGGGTACTGCCAGGCGCGGTACTCGGTCATGAAGATCGTTCCTCCGGCGATGGCCCGCTTGAAGACGCCGAACAGGCCGCCGCCCCCACCCATCTGGGTATGGGTCGTCATCTGAATGGATTGCGTCATCCAGGAAAGCTCGCCGCTCTCGGAGAACACGCTATCGTTGGGGTCAAGCTGTACTTCGAGCACCGGCATGGTGGTGCCCTGGATTCGCGTCTGCATCAAGCCTCCTCAGGCCCCGCGGCATGCGGGGACGCCATCTGGTTGAAAACAGTGTACACAGGGTTGGTGGGCAGCCATTTGATTCCGTTTCAGGGCACCTCCCATTTCGGACCGGAAACAAGCCGCTATCCGGGAAGGCGCATCGAAGTCGAGATGAAGTGGACTCCGATGTTGCCCCTCGTCCTTCTCTCGCTAACCGGCTGTACACCCCAGCAGCGCAGTCCTGACGAAGTCCGGAAAGAAACGGCCCAGGCCACCTCGCAGGCCGCGCGCGACGCCAAGGCGGTGGTCCAGGGCGTAGCCGACGGCCTGAAACACGGGGGTACGGTCAACATCAACAAGGCCTCGGAAAAAGACCTGGAAACGCTGCCCGGGATCGATGAGGCGGCAGCGCGGCGCATTGTGGATCGCCGGCCTTATGACAATTCGGACGAACTGGTGAAGAAGCACGCGGTGTCGAAGGAGGAATACGATCACATCGCGGAGAAGGTCAGCGCGCGTTAAGGCGCCGCGAGCGCGGAGCGCGAAGGCTTCAACGAAGACACCCACGATTTCGATACGTCAATGTCTGGCGGGCGATCTGTTGGGCGACCTTCACGTTATGGTAGAGCGCACACCCCGCGCCCGCCGCCAGCGACCCCGCGGCACTCCATGTATTTGGACCAAAGACAATGTCCTCGGTGGCAATCCTGCCCGCGCCGTCGTAGTCGATCGTGATCGTCCCGCCGCGCGCAAAAGTATTTCCGGAAATCACGATCTTGCGGCCGCGGACGTAGAGCGGCGCATTCGGGCCGTCGATGGTGTTGTCCTGAAACACACTGTCGAGATCCGGCCAGGCTTGCTGCCCGGCGACCTTCGGATCGATCTTCACCGCCGCCGAGACTCCGCCGTTCTCTCCGCTCGCCAGATAATTATGCGCTGCGCGTACACCCACGGGATAAGTGTTGCCATACCAGATCTGCCGGAAGGCGGGGTTCTGCGCTCCCCGCTTGGCCACCGTGGCCTTGACGGTATTGCCGGACCACTCCACCTGCGTTGCGCCGGAGTCATCGAGCCCGACGAGATCGTTGATCAAAACATTGTTCGATACCTTCGCGCCGGCCAGTACATACACGCCTCCGAACCCGGTATCGGGCGCTTCGCTGGTAAGTCCGATGCCCGCATCACCGCGATTCTCGATGCGGTTGTCGTGAATGCGAATGCCGGTCACGCGCCCGGCCACGTGGATGCCGTCGGCATTGGTGTAGACCGCATTGCTGGTGATGGTATTGCCGGCGATCTCCACGTCGCTCAATGAGCCGGTCCCGTTGTTGTACATGACAAGGATTCCCCAATCACTATTGCGGATCGTGCAGTTGCGAATCGCGACCTTGTGCTGCGACGCAGGATCGTTTATGGAGAACCAGCTGATGGCAGAGGCCGCCGCGCCTAACGTGCCCGGCTTGATCACCGTGATGTTCACGTGATCCCACGCCACGTCGTCGGCGTTTACTGCGTGGAGCGTGAACCCGGTCTGATGCGGGACGATGATGGTTCCCTGCCCAAGCCAGTGCACGCCGCTGCCGTAAGCTACCTCGCCATTGACGACGCATTCGCCGCGAAACGTCACGGTCTGCGGCGTACCGCTCGTTTTGTAAGCTTTCGCGGCGGTGGTCGCCGCAACCTGAAACGCAGCGGTGTCGTCGATGCCGGAAGATCCGTTCCAGTCGCATTTCGCGCCGAACTGGCGGACGTCGAGCGGGGTTGCGGCACCCTTGCCGGCCGTTTGCGCGTTGGACATCAGCGCTCCGGCAACCAACAGACCTGCGAGCCAGAACATGCCATCGCCTCCCTCATGCATGGATGACACATCGGATGCCCCCGGATGCCGATTGCCTCTCCGGCGGATGCACGGCACGTAAAATCCGGACATCCCATGAAAACAGTTCGCATGGCCGGCGCATCGATACTGGTGGCGATTTTTCTGCTTTTTGCGGGATGCAAGGACCGCGAGCCGCCGTTTGTGGATCGTCCGCGCACCTTTGCCGGAATTGCGATCAGGGACGTGACCTTCTTCTCGGCAGCGCTTGGCCGCGATATGCCTTATCGCGTTTACCTGCCTTCGGACATAAAAGCAGGCACGGCATTGCCGGTGGTGTATTTGTTGCACGGCTGCGGCAGCGGGTACCGGGATTGGTCCAACTATTCGGATGTTGGCCATTATGCGGTTGGCGGCTTTTTGTTGGTCATGGCCGACGGCGCCTGCTCCTACTACATGAATGCCGCTCTCAAGCCGGAGGACAGGTTCGAAGATTATCTTGTGCAGGATTTGACCGCGGACGTCGAATCGCGCTTTCCGGCGGCGCACGACCGGGGGCACCGCGCCATTGTGGGCGTATCGATGGGAGGATTCGCCGCCGTCAAGCTGGCGCTCTCGCGGCCGGATCTGTTCGCATTCGCGGGCGCCATCAGCCCCGCGGTCGACGTGCCCAGCCGCAGCTTCAGCTGGAGACGCTGGTCACAGAGCGTGCGGTTCCGAACCATCTTCGGACCTGCGGGAAGCGATACGCGAGTCAAAAGCGACCCATTCGTGCTGTTTAAAACCGCCGATCCCGGAAAGACTCCATACCTCTACATCACGGCAGGTGAGCAGGAGCCGCTGCTGAGGCCCATTCGGCGATTCACAGTGCTCCTGAAGGAGCGCGGCTTCGCGTACGAATTCCATAGCAAGCCGGGAAGCCATGACTGGGGCGAGTGGGATTCGCAAGTCCCGGGGTGCTTTGACAGCCTGCTGGCGCACATTCAGCCGGTTCAACCGTGAATGGGTTGGAGCGCGCAGCCGGCCTCAGTGGTCTCCCACATTGGCGACAGAAAGAAGTCACGAAAATGGGGCACGGAAGGACGTTTCCTGATCCCTGATCCCTGTTCCCTACTCAACAATCTGCAAACTCGTCTCCTCCGTCGCCAGAGAGCTGCCGCCAATCCAGATCTTGTAGGTCGTCGGCTCGACGGTGCGCTTGACTTCGACGTTGTAGAAATTCAGTTCGTCGAAACCGAGCGGGAACTCGACGTGCTTCGACTCTCCGGGAGCGAGCTGGACGCGCGCGAATCCCTTCAACTCGCGGACGGGTTCCTCCACGCTGGTGTTGGTGGCGCGGATGTACATCTGGACGACTTCGGTCCCCGCCACCGATCCGGTATTGCGCACGTCGACGCCGACCTTGACCACGGGCTGATGACCCGAGGCCAGCACTTCCTTGAGCGGCACCGACTCGCGGCTCACGGTGGGTTTGGAATAGCCGAATCGCGTGTAGCTCAGGCCCCAGCCAAACGGGAACAGGGCCGAGTTCTCCTCGTCGACGTAGCGGGAGACAAACTTCGAGGGCGAATCGGTGGGGATGTGGCTGAGGTCGACGCCCACAGCTGGACGGCCGGTGGGCATCTGGGCGTAGTAGAGCGGCTCCTGGCCAACGGCGCGCGGCAGGCTGGCAGGCAGCTTGCCGGAGGGATTGACGTCGCCGAAGAGGACGTCGGCGACGGCATGGCCGCCTTCCATGCCAGGGCTCCAGGCTTCAAGAATGGCGGCAACGTGCTCGGCCGCCCATTTGATTTCGAGCGGACGGCCGGACATCACCACAAGAATGACCGGCTTGCCCGTGGCGGCGACGGCCTCGAGCAGCTTCTCCTGGCTGCCGGTGAAACCGAGATGCACGCGGCTGGCGGCTTCGCCTTCCATCCAGTTGGCGCTTTCTCCCAGGGCGAGGATCGCCAGGTCGGCCTGCTTTGCGGTCTCGACGGCCTGGGCGATGGTCTTGTCATCGTCGGGGACTTGGGTGGTTCCTCCTTCGGCCGCAACCGAGCCGCCGAAGTTCACCTTGTTCAGAGTTACTTCGTCCTGGCCCGACAGCAGGCCGCAGCCTTCGGCGTAGAGCAGGTGATCGCCCAGGCGTTCGTTGAGCGCGGCACGCAGGGAAATGGCGAATTTGGGGTCACCCTGGCTCCAGGCGCCGATGATGTCGCGCTGGTTATCGGCCATGGGGCCGATGAGGGCGATTTTCTTCGCCTTCCCGGTCATGGGAAGCAGGGCCCCGACGCCTTCGACCGGATCGTTCTTGAGGAGGACCAGGGTTTCGTCGGCTACCTTGCGGGCGAGGGCGCGTTTTCCGGGAGTGGGCTCGTAGGCCGGACCTGCATCGACATACGGATGGTCGAACAGCCCCAGCGCAAACTTGACCCGCAGGATGCGCCGCACGGCTTCATCGATCACCGATTCGGGGATCTTGCCGGAGCGCACCTGGGGAGCGATGACGGTCCCGTAGAGATTGCCCTCCATATCCATATCGACGCCGGCCTCGAGCGCCTTGCGGGCTACTGTGGGGCCGTCGCCGATGGAGTGGTTGATAAGCTCTCCCACGGAGCCCCAGTCGGACACCACGAACCCGTCAAAGCCCCATTCCCGCCGCAGGATCTGGGTGAGGGTGAACGGGTTGGCGCTGGCGGGTATCCCATTGATGGAATTGAACGAGCTCATCATGGTAGCCGCGCCCTCGGCGACCGCGGCCCGGTAGGGTTCGAGATACACCTGGCGCAGGGTGATCTCACTCATGTCGGTGAGGTTATAGTCGCGGCCGGCGACGGCGGCGCCATAGGCTGCGTAGTGCTTCACGCTGACGGCGACCGAGTCGGGCTTGGACAGGTCGCCCTGCTGATAGCCGCGCACCCAGGCGCGGGCCATGACGGAGCTGAGGTAGGGGTCTTCGCCGTTGGATTCGATGATCCGGCCCCAGCGCGGATCGCGGGCGATATCGACCATGGGAGAGAAGACCCACGGGACCCCGTCCGCACGGGCCTCGACACCGCCGGTGTGGGCCACGATCTCGGCCGCCGAGGGGTCAAAGCTGGCCGCCACCGCGAGGGGAATAGGGAAGACCGTGTGGTCGCCGTGAATCACATCCAGCCCGAAGATGAGAGGGATATGCAGGCGGGTCTTCTCCATGGCGATGTGCTGGTAGTGATTGGTGGCCTCGGCCCCGACCACGTTGAGAAACGAACCCACCTGACCCCTGGCCACCATGTCCTCGAAGCGTGTATTCGTAGCCGCCGCATTCGGACCAGTGGCAAACCCGGCCGAGAACTGGGCCAGTTGGCCGATCTTCTCCTCCAGGGTCATTTTCTTGAGGAGCGATTCGACCCGCGTGTTGAGCGATTTGGACGCCAGCTGGGCATTGGGAGCCGGTCTTTCCTGGGCGAAGACGGCTATGGGGAGAAGAATCGGAAGAAGAAGGGCGGCAGCGAGAATGCGAGGGCGTGATTCCATAACGCGGCCATCATAAACGTTCCGATCCGCGCCGGTCAGTGCGGGCAAAACGCGCGAGCGAGAGGCGGCGAGTGGGATTTGGGCGCTGGTTGGGTGACGATGACTCGTCCATCTTCGCGCTGGCCGCCTCGTCGCCCGCACCCGGGTCCCGGATGCACGGGGCGCGCAGCGAATGTTTGCTCGGGAACAAAACAAAACTTCCGTAATTAACCTAAGGTGTTACACATCACCAAAAGCTAGTCGATTTCAGGGTATGAATATAGTCATAACAAGAAAAAAACAATCCCCAATGGAGCACTCTTATGAGCAGCTTGTTTGCCTTCGTTGTCCTGGCTTCTCTCACTCATGGAACGGCGGCCAAAACCGCCCAGGCAGTCAACCCGCCGCAACATGATCCGGTCTTTCTCGAAGTTCCCAAGCCGCCGGAAGGTCTGACCCTGTACAACGCTCAGGGCGAAGTTGTGGCGCGATGCGGACGGAAGGACGATGGGTTCTCCAACTGCAAGATGGAACCCGGAGTGACGCTCGACGACCTGATGAACGCGTGGGTGCACGCCTACCAGGACCTGCAGAAATAGCTTTTCTCAATCCGCCTGACGGCAGCGCACGGCCCCCTGTACCGCCGGTTGATCCGGATCATTTTCGCACGCCATTTGGGCTGGGGCCCTTTCTCCGCCCGACGGGTTTGTTTCTCTTTCACCCTTCTTTCCGCCGTCATCATCGCGAGCAATCCGGTCAATGCACTACTCTTGCTCTTGACCGGTATGCGACGGACTCTCACCCAAATCCGAAACGCGCTCGTCCTGGCCATGGATCACGACTTGTTCGGCGTGGCCAAGGCGGCGGCCTACTCCGGCATGCTTTTTTCCTTTCCGGCCTTTCTGCTGATGACCACGCTTTTGGCGCAGGTACCGGAAAGCAAGACCCTGGTTGGGCAACTTCGCGGGACATTCGACCAGTTCCTGCCCGAAGGGTCGATGGACCTGTTGCAGTCGGCGCTCGTGACCAAGCATTATTATTCGGCCAAATTGCTGCTGTCGGCCACCAGCCTGAGTTTTTTCGCGGGACTGGGTTTGATGCTGTCGCTGATGGAAGGATTTCGCCGCGCGTACCGCCTTCCGCGCGGCGAGTGGTCGTACGGCCAGCGGGCGCTGCGGGCATTCCTGCTGGTGCCTATCGTGCTGGTTCCGCTGTGGCTGGCCAGCCTGGTGCTGGTGTTCGGACAGCAGATCGAGCATTGGATGATCAACAACTCCGCCCACGAACTGCGGCGCATCGTGCTGTGGTCGTGGAGGGCGGTGCGGTGGGCGCTGGCGGAGGGCGCAGCCGTCTCGGTGCTGGCGGCGCTCTATCACTTCGGCACCAGCCGCGGAGAGCACTGGAAGTGGGTGATTCCCGGTGCGCTGGGCGCAACCGCGGTGTGGTTTCCCGCTACGCTCCTGTTCGGCTGGTATGTGACTCGCGTGACGGACTACTCGATGTTCTACGGCTCGTTTGCCGCCGGCATTGCGACCCTGGTCTGGCTGTACATCACCTCGCTCAGCGCCCTGCTGGGAGCGGAACTGAATGGCGTCCTGTTCCGCTCGCGGCAGGAGCGCCAATCCGAGGGTCCCGAGCCTCCGTCGGTCGCTTATCCCCGTTGATGTAGCGCGGGGTCGGGGTCTCGAATCCACCCCGCATGTAAAATGAAACCAGGCCGGCGACCCCAATCAAGATAAATCCCAACTGCTTTTCCCCAGGAGCATTTCTCGATGCCCTTCGCTGAAGCAAGCTCGAACGACTCTGTCTCTCAACGACGGGCGAAGATCGTCGCCACGCTGGGGCCGGCGTCGAACACCGCGCCTGCCTTTCGCGACCTGGTGCGGGCCGGCATCGACGTGGTCCGGCTGAATTTTTCGCACGGCACGCACGAAGAAAAACTGGCGCTGATCCAGATGATCCGCAAGGTGAGCCGCGAGGAGCGCAGGTCGCTTTGCATCCTGGGCGATCTGCAGGGACCCAAGATCCGCACTTCAAAACTGAAGGATCATCAGCCGGTGTTGCTGAAGTCGGGCGGGCGGCTGACCATCACCCCGCGCGATGTGCCCGGCACGGCGACGATGGTGGGGACCACTTTCAAAACGCTGGCCGAAAACGTGGAGCATGGCTCGCGCATTCTTCTTTCCGACGGTCTGATCGAACTGCGGGTGCACAACGTGGCGGGTCAGGACGTGGTTTGCGACATTATCAACGGCGGGCTGCTGGGGGAGAACAAGGGCATCAACCTGCCGGGCATCCCGGTGCGCGTGCCGTCGCTGACAGAGAAGGACAGCCAGGATTTGGAATTTGCGATGCGCAACGGTATGGATGCGATCGCGGTATCGTTTGTGCGTACGGCGGAGGACGTGCGCCTGGTGCGCAATCGCGTGGCGGCGCTGGGCGGCGAAACGTGGATCATCGCCAAGCTCGAAAAACCTCAGGCCATCGAGCATCTGGACACGATTCTGCAGGCGGCGGACGGCATCATGGTAGCCCGCGGCGACCTGGGGGTGGAAGTACCGCCCGAACAGGTGCCGGCGTATCAGAAGCACATCATCCGCCGGGCGAGCGAGTACCGCAAGCCGGTCATCACGGCGACGCAGATGCTCGAGTCCATGATCGAGAACCCCCGCCCCACGCGCGCCGAAGTATCTGATGTGGCCAACGCGGTGTACGACGGTACGGATGCGGTGATGCTGTCGGGCGAATCGGCGGTGGGCAAATATCCCGTGGAAGCCGTGGCCATGATGGCGCGCATCGTGTGCGAGGCGGAGCGCCACATCAAGGAAAGGAACTTCACCGAGCCCCAGATCCGGGCCACGCACCTGTCGATCGCCGAGACCATCTGCGAGGCCACGGCGCATGCCGCGGACGACCTGGACCTGCGGGGGATCGCGCTGTTTACCGAGTCCGGCGCGACGGCGCGGCAGCTTTCGAAGTACCACCCGTCGGTGCCGATTTATGCGCTCAGCCCGGTGGAAGTGACAATTCACCGGCTCAACCTGCTGTGGGGAACCATTCCCATCCGCTGTCCCAAGGTGAACACCACCGAAGCGCTGGTGGAGCTGGCCGAGAACCTGCTGGAGCAATACGGCTACGTGCGCTCGCGCGAAGTGATTGCCATTGTGGCCGGGACGCGGACCAAGTCGGGCTCGACGAATTTTCTCCGTCTCCACGTGATGGGCGAGCAGAACCTGGAAGGGGTGCGCTTCTTCGCTCCGCATGAGGAACAACCCGCTTCATCCGCCGAGGCCGGAGGCAAGAGAAAACGCGCGACCCTCAAAAGCAAGGTTACCCGCTGACAGTTCACTGGCACTTCGGCATTTTTGCCTTGTCTCTTACGGGCCTTTCCTACCCCACAATCTGAGCAATTTGGAATCGCTGCGGTCGTGGTACCATCACCGACATCTATGAACACCGCGGTACGTCGTCTGCCTTCCAGAAACTGGTCCATTGTCGCCCTGGGATCGGCGGGGATGGCGGTGGTCGTCCTCTCCTACATCCTGGCCATCGTTGTCGCCGTAGGCTGCCTTTTCCTACCCATTGTTCTATTCGGGCAGATGTCGGGCGACGTAAGCTCGTTCCTGTTTGCCCGCCTGCTTCTTTCGGTGTTTGGACTGGTGGCGGGATTCACCATTCTCTGGTCGATTCTGCCGCGGAGAAACAAGGTCGAGGTCAACGGCGTCCCCATCGATCTGGCGAAAGAGAAGCGGTTTCGCGCACACATCGAGTCCATCGCCACCACGCTGAAGGAGCCGATGCCCGCCGAGGTCTATCTGCTGGGAGATGCGAATGCCTTCGTCAGCCAGGCGGGCGGATTCATGGGGCTGGGAAGCCGGCGCATCATGGGCGTCGGACTTCCCCTGCTGCAAATGTTGACGGTGTCTCAATTCCGCGCGGTGCTGGCGCACGAATTCGCTCACTACTATGCCGGCGACACTGGCCTTGCCCCCTGGGTCTACGGCACCACGCGTGCCCTCGCCCGCGTATACGAGAATCTGGGGAAGAAATCGGACATCATGTCGTTTCTTGCCCGCTGGGCAGTGGTAGCGGCTCCGTACATGGTGCTGATGTGGGCAATGCGGCTCTACTGGAAACTGTTTATCGGCATGACCCAGTTGATTTCCCGCCGCCAGGAATACCGCTCGGACGAACTCGCCTGCCATATCGCCGGTTCGCAGCCGCTGATCGGCGGGCTCGAGACACTCCATCGCTCGCAAGCGGCGCTCAATTCCTATTGGAACTCCGTGGTGTTTCCGGTGGCTGCCGGTGGATATCAGCCCCCCATCGCCAACGGCTTTCTCCGTTTCATGCAGGCGCCGCAGATCGCCAAGGCGACGTCCGATATTCTCGCCAAAGAAATCGCGGAAGGGAAAACCAAGCCTTTTGATTCCCATCCGGCATTGCAGAAGCGGATTGAACGAGCGCGTTCCTACGACATTTCTGCGCCGGAGTCCTTTGCTGGGGAAGACGGAACCGAACCGGCCATGATCTCGGTGATCGACGATCTCGATGCGCTTGAGGGCGCCCTCCTGCGGAAGGTGATTCCCCGGGTGGCCAAGGCGAATCTGAAGCCAATGACGTGGGAGACTGCGGCGGTCAATGTCTATGTTCCCATCTGGCGAGGTGAGATCAGCCCCTATCTGCCGTGGCTGGAAACTCAGACATTGCGCTCCCTCCCCGGACTGGTCAGCGATCCGAAACCGCTATCGGACAAGGTGCCGACCGCTCCAGGAATGCTGCCCAACCGGGATCATCGCAATGCCAAGGCCCTGGAGATCCTTTCTCGCGCACTAACCGTGTCGCTGATCGACCACGGCTGGAGCCTTGTTGCGCAGCCGGGCACGTTTTACCTGGAACGCGCCGGCGTAAAGCACGAGTCCTTCGGGATTGTTCCCCGGCTCAAGGCGGGCAATCTTTCGAAAGAGCAATGGGAGGCCTTTTGCGCAGAGCAGGGCATCGGGGATTGGCCCCTGGGCAGCGCAACGGTGCCTTCACCTACGGTCGCGACCGCCTAGCGCTAGTCTTTATCGCGGTCACTGTTTTCGGCGCCATTTGTGGACCAGCCCCAGGATGCCCGAAGGCACCGTCAACATTGCGGGCAGCGGGGTGGGAATCGCGGTCAAGAAGCCAAGGATGAGCGCTTTGATCAGCGCCGAATCTTTGTCATCGCCATACCATTTCCTCTGCGCCAGATAAGCGATCAGCCCCAGCATGCAGCCGGCGCCGATGGAAACGGGAAGAATGGCGCCCATGGTTGCGACCTCGCCGCCGAAAAGCATTAGGTCGACAATGAACGTGAGCAATGCGATTACGGGATGAATGCCAAAGATCTGGCTGAACCCGTGGGCCCGCGCCGCATGGTAATTGAACGGCATGCCCTGCGGAACAGGGGGCCAGGTTTGGGGGTTCTGGATCGGGAGCGCGAATTCGGTCTGCGCTCCGCACGCGGGACAAAAGTGGCCCGGCTGCTGCACGACAAATCCGCATTGGGAACAGGGCACGGTGGTTTTCCTCCCTCGAACGGAACCTCCTCATGCGAGCGCGAGGCAGCCTCCGGCTGATGCCTATATTCTAGCCGGACCCCGATCGAAAAGCACGGCCTGCAGCCCGACTCCTGTTCCCTTGACTACAGCGGCTTATCGGCCTGAAAGGGAACCAGCTGATCGGTGATCGTGGATTTGTCCCCGACCACCACGATGGTCATCGCAGACGGCTTCAGGTACTGGGCGGTCATCTTCTGCACGTCGGCAACCGACACGGCGTTGACCCTGGCGACATAAGTCTTGAGATAGTCGTCGCTCAGGCCGAGACTCTCGATGTTTTCCAGCTGGCCGGTGAGCGCTCCGCGGCTCGAATTGCGAAGGATGAACAGGCCCGAGAGGTAGTTCTGAATGCCCTTCAACTCCGTTGCCGTGGGTGGCTCGGCCGCGAGCCGGTTGATTTCGCCCACGATCTCCTTGAGCGAGGCGCCCGTGAACTTGGTGGTCACGTCGGCCTGCTCGATCCAGTACGAATCGTGGTAGCGGTTCGAAATTGTGGCGAACGGCGAGTACGTATAGCCCTTCTGCTCGCGGATGTTGGCCGTAATACGGGAGTTGAAAGAGCCGCCCAGCAGCGCATTGGTCACTTGCAGCGGGATGGCATCCTGGCTGTCGGCGGAGACCACCGGCAACCCGATCATGATGGTGGATTGGGGCGCTCCCGCCCGGTCAGTCACGTCGAGAACACGCTCGGGATGCGGGTTGGGCACGGTCGCGGCGCGCGCGGGACCGGTCGCGTTCCACGCTCCGAGGCTCTCGGCGAGCGCTTTCTTAACCGCGGGCCCATCGAATTTCCCGGCCACGTAAATGTGCGCGCGCGAGGGATTGAAGTTGGCGCCCACGAAATCTCGCACGTCCTGGATGGTGATCTTCTTGACGTCTGCGTCGGAAGGCAGGACCACACTGTAAGGATGGTCGCCGTAAAGGATCTTGTGGAAGCGCATGGATGCGATGGTCTGCGGCTGCGACGAACCCAACGCGATCTGGCGAAGCTGGTCGTTCTTGAGCCGCTCCAATTCCGATTCCGGCAGCCGGGGGTGCATGACGACGTCGGCCAGCAGGCGCGCGGCATCGGGGCCGAATTCTGACAGGACATCCATTCCTGCAACCGTCTGGTCGTAGGAGGAGCTTATGTCGAGCGTGCTGCCCATGCGCGCGGCTTCGTCCGCCAGCTGGCTCGATGCAAGCTTCTGGGTCCCTTCCTTCATCAGGTCGGCGGTCAGTCCGGCCACGCCCTGGTGGTCTTTGCGTTCATCCGCGCTGCCCGCCCGGATCACGACGTCCAGGGTCACCTTGGGGATGTTGCCATAGGGAATCAAGGTGACCTTCAGGCCATTGGGAAGCTTGTAGGCTTCGTACGCGGGGACGGAAAAAGCCTTGGGCGGTCCCCCCTCGGGCGGCGTCTGCTTTTGCGCCCATGCCTGCATCTCGGCGCACAGAACCAGTACCAGCACGACGAAAACTGCCTTGCGCGTTGCGTTCATTGCGGTTTCTCCTCGTTGCTGGTGGCGGGTGTCGAGTCTTTCGGCTTGGGCTGGAGAAGGATCACGGTGCGGTTTTCAGGGCGCAGATATTCACGGGATGTCTTGAGGATCAGCTCCGGCGTGACCTCCTGGAACTTGGCATCAAGCGTGTTGACGCGGGCAGGATCGTCGTCGAATAGGGCGAAGCTGGCCAGCATGTCCACCAGGCCAAAGCCGCCAAACTGGCCGATTTTGTCGTAGAGGTTGGAGCGAAGCTTCACTTTGGATCGCTCCAGCAACTGCGCGTCTACCGGTTTCTCGCGCAGAGGCGCGATGGCCGCATCGATGGCATGGAGTACGTCGTCGGGCTTGGTGGCAGGGTCGTAGCGCAGGTCGGCATCGAGCATCATTGGCCCGTAGTAGTTGAACATGTTGCCCAACTCGTTGATGCCGCCTTCGACGCTGTCGGTCAAGCCGCGCTTCTGGGCGAGTTCCTTGTAGAGCAGGGCATCGTTGCCTTCAATGAGCATTTGTTCGATCAGGCCCATCGCATAGTATTCGGGGGTATTGCGGTCTGGCATGTGGTAGCCGATGGCGATGGCCGGACGGGGCGCGAGAGGATCGGTCTTGGTCACCCGCTTCTCGGCTTCCTGGCGGGGCTCGGAGAGATCGGGCAATGGCGGAACATCGGCCGCCTTGATGGGCCCGAAATACTTCTCGACAAACTTCTTCGCCTCCGCGGTGTCGATATCGCCCACGATTGCCAGCGCGGCGTTATTGGGCGCGTAATAGGTGGCGTGGAACTTCTGCACCTCGTCGAGCTTGGCGGCTTCAATGTCGGTGAGGTCCCCGTAAAAATTGTGGGCGTTGTACCAGTTGGAATTCGCCGCCATGGGCATGTCGATCCAAGGGAACCCGCCGTAGGGAGCATTGAGAACATTCACCTTGACTTCGTTGCCCACCACACCCTGCTGGTTTTTGAGATTCCCGTCGGTCACCGCGAGGCCGCTCATCCGGTCGGCCTCGGCCCACAGCGCGGTTTCGAGCTTGTTCGAAGGAAGTACCTCGAAGTAATTGGTGAAATCAAAGCGCGTGGAGCCGTTCAGGACGCCCCCGTTGCTCTGCACCAGCTTGATGAATTCCATCTTGCCCAGATTGGCCGAGCCCTGAAACATCATGTGCTCGAACAGGTGGGCAAACCCGGTGCGGTCACGCGGCTCGATGCGAAAGCCGATGTGGTAATAGACTCCAACGCAAACCGTGGGCGCGGTGTGATCGGGAGATAACACTACCCGCAGTCCATTGGGCAGCTTGTAATACTCCACCGGCACGTGAAAGCTTGCTGCGCCCGATCCGGCGTAGAGCGGCATTCCCGCAGAGAGCGCAAGCAAACTTGCCAACCCGGCCGAGAGCGCCCGCATGGTCCTCTTTCGTCGCATGACTCCTCCTGAACAGATGGTTGTCGCATAAACGGCCCGATCGAGGCCACGAAAAAGTGACCGGACCACGCCGATTTCATGTGGATGAAACCCGCCTGGGCCCGGCGCAGCGCTCAGCTCATGAGTTTCATCATGAAGTAGGTGTACTTCTCAGCGGCGGACCGCGCTTCCTGCTTATTATCGGCGCCCTCGCCGTGGCCGCCCTCGGTGATCTCGTCGTAGTAGAACGGCAGATGATACTCCTCCATCAGGGCAGCAAATTTTCGTGCGTGCACGGGACCCACGCGGTCGTCCTTGGTGGTGGTGAAGATCAAGGGCTCGGGATAATGGCCGTCGGATTTGAGATTGTGGTAGGGAGAGATGGAGGCCAGGAAGGCGCGTTCCTCGGGAACCGAGGCGGAACCGTATTCATCCACCCAGGACGCACCCGCCGACAGGTGTTCATAGCCGAGCATGTCGAGCAGCGGAACCCCGATCACCACCGCATTCCACATCTCCGGATGCTCAGTGAACTCGACACCCATGAGCAGTCCGCCATTCGATTCGCCGAAGATCCCCAGGCGCCGGGGCGAAGTGATTTTGTGCGTCACCAGGTCCTGTGCAACGGCGTAGAAGTCGTCGTAAATTCGCTGGCGGTGAGTCTTGCGGCCGGCTTCGTGCCACGCCGGACCGAATTCGCCTCCGCCGCGGATGTTGGCCAGTACGAAGGCTCCGCCGCGTTCCAGCCAGAGCTTGCCCATGACGCTGTCGTAAAACGGGGTGAGCGAAAGCTCGAATCCTCCATACGCGGTCATCAAGGTGGGGGTGTTGCCGTCGTAGGCCATGTTCTTGCGATGCACGACGAAATAGGGAACCCTGGTCCCGTCGTTCGAGGTGGTTTCCAACTGCTCGACGACGTCGTTGGATGCGTCGAACAGCGCCTTCTGGGTCTTGGCGGCTTTCAGGGTTCCAAGATCCGCGTCCCCCAGCCAGAGCGAATGCGGATTCAGGAATCCAGTCTCGGCAAAAAAGAATTGATCATCCAGCTGGCTCGACGAGACGACTCCCACTGCAAGGTTGTCGGGCAGGGGAAGCTTTTTGCGTGTCCACTGGCCGCCCCTGGCGTGCGTATAGACGTAGGCCCGGCCCTGGACATGATCGAGCGTGGTCAGGACCAGGTGGTGGCGGGTGGAAGCCACGTGTTGCGCGAACTCCTGCGCGGTTGGCGCAAACACCACAACCGGCGCCAGGTGGTCAGGATCTTTGGAGGCGGCGGCCAGATCGATGGCGATGATCGATCCCTGCTTGATGGCTGCATTCTGTCCGGGCTGCGTCCAGTCCTGGTGCATGGAGACGATCAGTTGGTTGTCGACAAATCCTTCCACCTGGGATTTCAGAGGAAGCGCCAGTTTGTCAGTCGCGCCGTCGATAACCAGCAGCCATTCATGCTCGAAGAAGCTCACGTCCCTTTCGACGATCGCGGCGTGATGCCCTTCCCCGTCGTCAAAGGAAATCGGGGTCACATCGACGTCTTTCGCGGTGCCGCGATAGAGTTCCGTGGCGCTGTCAAGGGGCTGGCCGCGCTTCCACACCCGGACGATAAAGGCGTAGCCGGATTCGGTCATGGTGCCCGGTCCCCATTCGCGCGCCACCAGCAGCGTGTCCTTATCCAGCCAATCCTCTTGCTGCTTGCCGCGCGGCAACACGAATCCGCCGTCGACGAACTTGCCCGTTTTCAAGTCGGTCTCGCGCGCCGTGACCGCATCCTCGCCGCCGGCGGAGAGTTCGACCATGCACAACTGGTTGGCGGGGTGCAGGCAATGAAGGCTCCCGGCCACCCAACTCTCCTTGTCCTGCTTGCCAAGCGCGTCATAGTCAATGACCGTTTCCCACGTGGGACTGGAGGACATGTAGTCCTTGAGCACGGTGCGCCGCAGGATTCCCCTTACGTGCTGGGCGTCCTGCCAGAAGTTGTAAATGGACCTGCCGTGGAAATCCGGCCAGGGCACCCGGTCGGGAGAATCGAGGACCTTGAGGGCCTCGGCCTGCAACTGGGCAAAGTGCGGGTCCTTTTCCAGTACCGCCGCCGTGCGCTGGTCGTGTTCCTTGACCCAGGCGAGCGGCTTATCTCCGTGTATATCTTCGAGCCAGGCGTATTTGTCTGGCGGCGTGGTTTCACCAGTTTGCGCGGAGGCGTTCCGTGCCAGGCCGTCGAGCAGGCAGAGAGTGATGGGAAGCAACGCGATCAAGGTGATTCTGTGTACCAGAGAAGTTTGCAAAGAGAGCCTCCTGGGGAAAAAAGTTGCCTCATTTCGCTGCATGTATTGGACTTGTCATCCTGAGCGAAGTTTGGCCGGCTTATGGCCATTCGCAGTGGAAGGATCTGCAGTTCGGGACCATGGATTCAGAGAATGAACTTCAGAGCACACCATACTAGCAGTACGCCTGGGAGTTCAGGTCATTGCGCTGCCGCAAACATGCCGGAAGAGGGAACGGCGCAAATAACTTTCCTGCGGAAAACCTGAACCCATGGCCCTGCTTCTACGTCTGAACAGGTACTATGGCTCGTTCGGTTCCTCTGCCCTTCAAATCGTGCCTCTTCCTGGCGGCCACTGCCATGGTTTCGTTCGCCCCACTGCAGGCGTTCGGATTTGGCCTGCCCGGCCTTCGAGCGCGAACGAGTAATCCGGTCGTGGTGGGGTATTTCCCCCAGTGGGGAATCTATTACAAGCAGCCATACTACGTGAAGGCGCTGATCACCAACGGCAGCGCGCGGCGGCTCGACCAGATCAACTACTCGCAGGGATCCGTGGGTGGGGGAACGTGCTCGCTGGCCGACCCGAACGCCGATCTTCATACGCCGTTTACGGCTGAGACCAGCGTGAACGGAGTGGCGGACGATCCCGATTCGCTATTCCATGGCTATTTCCACCAGCTTGCGGAATTGAAGAGCCGCTATCCCCGGCTGAAGATTCTGATCTCGCTCGAGGGCCGGGCGGTCGATTTTGCCGAGGATGCCAAGCCGGAGAACCGGCGCGCGTTCGTGGCTTCGTGCGTCGACATCTTTATCCGCGGCCATTTTGCGGCGGGGGTGAACCGGCCCGGGCTGTTCGACGGGTTCGATGTCGATTGGGAATCGCCGCAGGCTGCGGACGCGGAGAATTTTCGGGCGCTGCTGGAAGAGTTCCGGCAGCAGGTGAACGCGGTGCGCCCGGGCCTGCGGCTATCGATCGCGGTGGACCAGGCGCCCGAGACGCTGGCCGGAACCAACTTCGCGGCGATTGCCAAGCTGGTGGACCAGGTGGGCGTGATGAATTACGACTATGCCGGCCCATGGAACAAAACCACCGGATTCCTGGCGCCGCTGTTCGCCAACCGTCATGCGCTCAGCATTGAGCGCAGCATCTCCAGTTACAAGGCCGCCGGCGTGCCTGCACAAAAGCTGCTGATGGGCGTTCCATTCTACGGTTATAGCTGGGAGGCGGTCTCCACCGAGAACAACGGCCTCTTCCAGCCGGGACGCGCCGTGCATGCGGATAAACCGTACAACTACATCCGCACGCTCGCCGCTTTGTCGTCGACGTATCGCGACGCGCGCTCACAGGCTCCGTGGCTGTTTGACGGCGAGACCTTCTGGACGTACGAGGATCCCGTCTCGGTGCGCTACAAGGTGAGTTATGCCCGCCACCAGCGCCTGGGGGGCGTCATGATCTGGGAGCTCAGCCAGGACACCTCCGATGCCGAACTGCTCAGCATGGTGTACCGCTCACTGCACCACCCGTTGAACAACAAGGTGTTTGCGAAGGTGCGGACCGAGGAGACGGTGGCGGGGAGTTGACGCGCTGGGCGCCGCGGTCCCAGGCCTCCTGATATAGGAGACCCGGGATCGGATCGGCCTTACTTCGCCGCCAACTGGCGCAGCACATACTGCAGGATTCCGCCGTGCTCGTAGTAGAGGATTTCCTGCGGCGTGTCGATGCGGATGCGGGCTTCGAATGTTTTCTTCTTTCCACCGGGGTCGGTTGCGGCAACGGAAACCGTCCGGCCATTGGTGAATTTCTGGTCGAGCTGCTCCTTGAAGCCCACGATGTCGTAGGTCTCTTCGCCGGTCAATCCGAGCGACTCGGCGGTTTCGCCGGCTTCGAATTCGAGCGGAAGAATGCCCATGCCGACGAGGTTCGAGCGGTGAATGCGCTCGAAGCTTTCGGCGATGACCACGCGCACGCCGAGCAGGTTCGGTCCCTTGGCTGCCCAGTCGCGCGACGAGCCGGAGCCGTACTCCTTGCCGGCGAGAATCACCAGCGGAACTCCGCGCCCGGCGTACGCGACGCTGGCATCGTAGATCGACATCTGGGTCCCTTCCGGCAGCAGGCGGGTGACGCCGCCCTCGGTGCCGGGCGCGAGCTTGTTGCGCAGTCTTACATTCGCGAATGTCCCGCGCACCATGACTTCGTGGTTGCCGCGGCGCGAGCCGTAGCTGTTGAAGTCGGCCGGCTTCACGCCGTGTTCGGCGAGGTACTTGCCGGCCGGGCCGCTGGCCTTGATGGACCCGGCGGGCGAAATGTGATCCGTGGTGACCGAATCGCCAAGAACCGCCAGGACGCGCGCTCCGGAAATGTTCTTCACCGGCGCTGGGTTGGCCGTGATGCCATCGAAGTAGGGCGCCTTGCGGATGTAGGTTGAATCCGGGCTCCCACTGGTAGACGTCGCCGGTGGGAAAGCTGAGGCCCTGCCAGCTGGCGTCGCCCTCGGTGACAGTGGCGTACTCGCGGCGGAAGCTCTCGCTCGAAATGCCTTTCTCGATAGCGGCGGCGACTTCCTGCTGGCTCGGCCAGATGTCGCGCAGGATAGACGGGCTTGCCGGCTCTGATCGGTGCCCAGCGGGTCGGCGTCGAAGTTGTGCCCGATGCGGCCGGCCAGCGCATAGGCGACCACGAGCGGCGGGCTCATCAGGTAGTTGGCGCGGACGTCGACATTCACGCGGCCCTCGAAGTTGCGATTGCCGCTGAGCACACTGACCGCGACCAGGCCGTGCTCGTCGATGCTTTTCGAAACGTCGCTGGGCAGCGGGCCGGAGTTGCCGATGCACGTGGTGCAGCCGTAGCCCACCACGTTGAAGCGCAGCTTTTCGAGATAGGGAAGCAGGCCGGATTTCTGGTAGTAGTCGGTCACCACGCGCGAGCCCGGCGCGAGAGATGTCTTCACCCAGGGCGGAACGCTCAGGCCCTTCTCGACTGCCTTCTTGGCCAGGAGACCCGCAGCGATCATCACCGATGGATTCGACGTGTTGGTGCAACTGGTGATGGCGGCGATCACGACCGAGCCGTGATCGAGATACTTATCCGGATCGACGTGAAAGCGTTCTTTCACGGTGGTAGTGACGTGCAGCGGAGCGGTAGCGGCTTTCGTGGCTGCGGACGAGGTCGCGGGGCCTTCGTTGTCTTCCACCCCTTCGGCCAGGGCGGCGTCGGCGACTGCGCGTCTCTCCCATGCCGCCGCGGTACGCGTACCCAGAGGCTTGGCCGTGGGCGCCAGCAGGCCGGGAAGCTGCTGCGCGAAGCTGGCGGCCGCATCCTTCAGCAGCACACGGTCCTGCGGGCGCTTGGGCCCGGCCACGCTGGGTTCCACCGCGCCGAGGTCGAGCTCGAGCGTCTGCGAGTACTCGGCTTCCGGCGAGGCGGAAGTGTGGAAAAGGCCCTGCTCCTTGTAGTAGGCCTCGACCAGCGCGATCTGTTCTTCGCTGCGGCCGGTGAGGCGCAGGTAGCGCAGCGTCTCGGCGTCGACCGGGAAGATGCCGCAGGTGGCGCCGTACTCGGGCGCCATGTTGCTGATGGTGGCGCGATCGGCCAGCGGTAGCTCGGCGATGCCCGGCCCGTAGAATTCCACGAACTTGCCCACCACCCCGAGCTTGCGCAGCGCTTGCGTGACGGTGAGGACAAGGTCAGTCGCCGTGGCGCCCTCGCGCAGCTTGCCGGTGAGCTTGTAGCCCACCACTTGCGGAACCAGCATGGAAACCGGCTGGCCGAGCATGGCGGCTTCGGCCTCGATGCCGCCCACGCCCCAGCCCAGCACGCCGAGGCCGTTGATCATGGTGGTGTGCGAGTCGGTGCCGACCAGCGTGTCGGGATAGGCGATCGTGCTCGCCGTCGATCTCGGTGGTGAAGACCACGCGCGCCAGGTATTCGAGATTGACCTGGTGGCAGATGCCCATGCCCGGCGGTACGGCGGAGAAGTTGCGAAACGCGGTCTGGCCCCACTTCAGGAAGGCATAGCGCTCGCGGTTGCGCTGGAATTCGAGCAGCGAGTTGGCTTCGTAGGCGGCGGGAGTGCCGAACTCATCCACCTGCACGGAATGGTCGATGACCAGTTCGGCGGGGATGCAGCGGATTCACGCGCACCGGGTCGCCGCCCAGGGTCTTGATGGCGTCGCGCATGGCGGCCAGGTCCACGATCGCCGGTACGCCCGTAAAGTCCTGCATGAGCACCCGCGCGGGCATGTAGGCGATTTCGCGGCTGGGCTCGGCCTTGGGGTCCCACTGGGCCAGGAACTCGATGTCCGCGGCGGTAACGTTGACGCCATCTTCGCGGCGCAACAGGTTTTCGAGCAGAATCTTCAGGCTGAAGGGAAGGCGGCGGAGGTTGAAGCCCCTGGCTTCGATGGCAGGGAGGCGGTAGATGGTGTGGGTCTTCGCACCGGACTTCAGGCTGGCACGGCTGTTGAAGCTGTCCATATTCATTACCTTTCTATCCGCGTCGGGTCAGCGGACGGAACGCACGTGGGTGCCCCAGGGTCTCGATTCTGAGACCTGGGACTCTTGAAACTTTGTCGGGAATAGCTTAATCAGCGGAGGGAATCACCGTCCACGGTCGTGGCGCCCGCGGCGGAAGCGCTTGAGGTAAGGCGAATCCGGGATGGAGGAACAGGAACTCATGGATTCCGCCAACAATTTTAGCGCGACAAACGGAGGGGTGAAAATAGCTATTCACCGGTGGCTTGGCGTCCTGTTTACCCTTGCGCGGAGACGCGCCGGAAAATAGGCTCGACGTGTAAACCGGAGGCCCTTTGATGACTTCGCGCGTGTTCCCAATCCTGATCGCTTTTGGCGCACTCTCCGCAATTTCATCCGCAGCCCAGACTATGTCGATGCCGACACCGCCGCCCGCGCAACAGGAGATGACATGGGCCACAAAGGACGGGTGGGTGACGCTTCGCGATTTCAAGTTCGGCACCGGCGAGACGCTGCCGGAGTTGAAGCTGCACTACCTGACGCTGGGAACGCCGCATCGCAATGCCGCCGGCCACGTGGACAATGCCGTCCTTCTGCTGCACGGAACGGGCGGCAACGCACATTCGCTGCTAAATCCGATTTTTTCGAATGTGTTGTTCGTGCCCGGCGGCATTCTGGACATAGAGAAATACTTCCTCATCCTGCCGGATGACATCGGGCATGGGGAGAGCTCGAAGCCTTCCGATGGACGGCATGCGCACTTCCCGGCCTACGACTATGACGACATGGTGCGCGCGGATCGCTTGATGCTCGACGAGATGAAGGTGGATCACCTGCGGCTCATCCTGGGCACATCGATGGGCTGCATGCAGAGCTTTGTATGGGGCGAGACCTATCCGGACTTCATGGATGCGCTGGCGCCGTTTGCATGCCTGCCGATGGAGATCGCCGGCCGCAACCGCATGTCGCGCTACATGATCATGCAGGACATCAAGCTGGATCCGGCATGGATGGGCGGCGAGTACAAGACGGAACCTCTCGAAGCTCTCCGCGCAGCCAACGAGATTCTATTGATTCTTGGCTCGAGCCCGCTGCAGATGCAGAAGCAGGCGCCCACGCGCGAGCAGGCCGAACAGTATGTGGACCGCTACCTCGAACGCACCATGGCATCGACCGACGCCAACAACATGCTGTTTTACGTCAACGCCAGCCGCAACTACAACCCCGAGCCGAAACTGGAGACCATCAAGGCGCCGGTGCTGTGGATCAACTCGGCAGACGACTTCATCAACCCGCCCGAGCTGGGAATCGCCGAGAGGCTGGTGAAGCGCATCCCGCATGGGCGTTTCATTTTGCTGCCCATTTCCGACGAGACACGCGGGCACGGCACACATACGGTGGCGGCGGTGTGGAAGGACTACCTGGCGGAGTTTATGCGGCTGACCGACGTGAGCGAGAAGTGACGGAGTGAGACTCGACTCCGGTCGCCGCGGCGGCTTTCGCTCAGGGTGAATCTCATTTGAGGAGCATGATATGGGCCAATCGAGCCGTGCCGGGGACCACTCCCCGCCTTCCCCGCACGGCTCGACCTGGCTCCGCAACCGGCCTGCCGGCCGGCTATTCCGGTGCGCCGCTGTCGCGTTTATTCGAGATCGAACGGCGGCGTCAGGCCGGTGAAGTCTCCGATCTGTTTCGCGTCGTAGGGCCCGTTGAGACGGTTAAAGCCGTTGCCCGTAACGTTCGTCTTGCCCTGCTGGAACACGATGCGGCCGCCGGGAGTGACTTCGATAATGCGATTGTTGAACTGGTCGCTGATCAGCGTATTTCCGTTGCGGAGGCGAACGCCGCGCGTAGGCTGAGGATTGGGGTTGCTGTTGGCGGCGGTGTTGGTCACGTATTGCCAAACGATGTGATCGGTCGAGTCGACTTCGACGATGCGATTGTTGCCCGAATCGCTGATCAGAGTGTGGCCGTTGGGCAGGCGGCTGGCGAACGCCGCCGTATTGAGCGCGCCGCCGATGGTGAGGGTCTTCACAATGTTGCCGGCGGGCGTGATCTCGATGACGCGATTGTTGAGCTCATCGGCGATGAGGATGTGGCCGTTCTCCAGCAGCTCGGCGCTGTTGGGATTGTTGAGCTGGTTGGGGCCGATTCCCACCACGCCGGTGGTTCCGTATTGCCATTCGATATTCTTCGTAAACAGGTTGACCAGGATCACGCGCTGATTGCCTTGATCGGTGATCAACACGCTGAAGCCGGGATGGCCGGGGAATCCGGAGAGAAAGATCGCGGCCACGGGGGTGTTCAGTTGGTTCGCGCCGGAACCGGTCACGCCGGCCTGGCCGTATTGCCAGAGTATGCGGCCGGCAAGGTCAACAATGAACACGCGATTATCGGCGCAGCCGTTGACCGGATCGGAGCAGCCGGGCAGGGGGTTGGTTGGGTCGCTGGGCGGAATGCCGGTGCCCGAAATAAGCGTGAACGGGCCAAAGCGCTCCACGTCATTGACGCCGACCACGCTGTGCGGGCCGGCCACGTCGGATCCGTTGCCGAAGGTCCACACGACATGATGGTTTGCGGGGTCCACTTCAATGACGCGGTTGTTGAACTGGTCGGCGATGATGATGTGGCCGCGCTCGACAGATTGGCCTTTCGCCGACTGAGCCGCCGAACCGCAGGTGATCACAATCGCTACAGCGAGGATGGAGTGGAGAGAAAGGCCCAGGAACTTCCGCACAAGTTTCTTCATGGTGAACCTCCAATTTGATTGCAGCCGCAGCAGCCGCCTTTTGAAGGGAATGCGAACCGGGCCGTCAGGATCGGATTATAGGTTCGGAAAGATTGCGCTGAGTTGAACGTGACAAAGGAATGACAAACACAGGACAATCGGCATCAATTGGCTTGGCGAAGTGACAATTCGATCCCCGCGAATGCCCGATAGGGGACGCTAAAAAGCAGGGCAAGGGAACAGGGAACAGGGATCGGAAAGCGGACTCGGAGGGATGTTGACGAGCACCTATACTGAAGGTACTTCAGGGACGGAACGGCGCCACGAGGTGGTCGGAGATTGAGTTTCGCGCGAGCCATCGGAGATCTTTACGCGCGCTTCGTGTCGTGGCTGGCGCGGCGCCTTCCCACGGAGCGGCAACGCCTGCTGGCGCTGACCATTCTCGCGGGGGGCGCGTGCGGCCTGGCGGCGGTGGCGTTTCACATCAGCATCGGCCGGCTGGAATCGCTGCTGATCGATCGCGCGAACGCGGCGCCGGGCCATAGCTGGATCGTCTGGACCCTTTTTTCGCCAGCGCTGGGCGGCCTGGTTGTCGGACTGGGCCTGACGTATTGGGCCCCTGCGGCGGCGGGCAGTGGTATTCCCCAGGTGAAGGTTGCCTTTGCGCTGCGCTACGGGCTGATCACCCTCCGGGAAACCATCGGGAAATTCGTCCTGTGCGCGGTGCAGATCGGATCGGGCGCGTCGCTGGGCCTGGAAGGACCGACGGTGCAGATCTGCGCGGGAGTGAGCAACCTGCTGGCGCGCGGCGCCAAGCTGAGTCCGCAATACCGGCGCCGCATGACGTCGGTGGGCATGGCGGCGGGCATTGCCGCGGCATTCAATGCGCCCATCGCGGCGGTGACATTCACGATCGAGGAACTGGTCGGCGACCTTGATCAGACCATGCTGACTGGCGTAATCGTAGCCGCCGCCGTGGCCGCGGTGGTGGAGCATTCGATCCTGGGTGCGAATCCCGTATTCAAAGTGCCGAAGCCCTACTCGTTCGTCAAGGCGTCTTCCCTCTTGTGGTATGCGCTGCTGGGCGTGCTGGCGGCCGTTGTGTCGGTGGCCTTTACTGATTCGCTGCTGTTCCTGCGGGCGCGGTTCAAGCGATTTGTCGCGCTGCCGCGGTGGGTGCATCCGGCCCTCGGGGGCCTGGCCACGGGCGCGCTGGCGGTGGTAGGCCTGGCTTTCTTTCACAGGAACGGAATCGCGGGCGATCCCTACAAGACGCTGACTGTGGCGCTGACCGGAACGCTGCCTCTGTCCATGATGGCAGCGTTTTGCGTTTTGAAACTGGGGGCGACCGTAACTTCGTACTCGAGCGGCGGATCGGGCGGTATCTTTGCTCCCTCGCTGTTCATGGGCGGCATGCTGGGGGGCGCGGTGGGTTACATCGACGTGATGATGTTTCATCACTCGGCCGACGCGATCGGCGCCTTCGCGGTAGTGGGGATGGGCGCGGTGTTTGCGGGAATCGTGCGCGCGCCCATGACCTCGGTACTGATCGTGTTTGAGATGACGGGAGGCTACGGGCTGGTGGTGCCCCTGATGATCGCCAACATGACCGCATTTGCCCTGGCGCGCCACTGGCGCAAGCTGCCGGTGTACGAAGCGCTGCTGGAGCAGGATGGCATTGTGCTTCCGCATGGCAGCCGTCCCGAGCCGCCGCCCGGGAGCGCGGCGATTGTGGCGCTGCCGGAAAGCGAGGGAATGACGGAAGACGCCACCGCATGAGGGCGGGGCGCGCGGAAGTCGAAGGCGTCATGCGGGGTTATAGAATGATTTCGGCTCCGGCGCGATCGCGATGCAGCGACAGGATCGCGAGAATTGGTTCATGAAGCATCGTAGTATCCCAGGTCTCCAACCCACCCCCAGCGGCGAGGACCTATCGCCGTTGACCCCGGAATCGAGACCTGGGGCACCCAGCATCTTGTTTCTCGGGGAGATCTCTGTTGGCGCAGTTTCGCAAGTCGCCTGCTTGCGCATTTCTGATGGCTGCGCTCTTCTGCGGTCCGCCGGCCCGGGGTGCGCCGCAGTCGGACGCCGGTGCCGCGAAACCGCGGGCCGCCGCGCCGGCCAGTGCTGCGCGCAAGACGCCTGTCACGGAAGACAGCTTTGTCGACGCCGGGCCGGTGGTGTTTCAGGACATCGCCAAAGCCGCCGGCTTGTCAGGCTGGAATCACACCATGGGCGGCGCGGACAAGGGGCTGATCTGCGACGTGAACGGGTCCGGCGTGGGCCTGATCGACTACGACAATGATGGGTGGCTGGACATCTACCTGGTCAACGGATCCAACTTTGCCGCGCTCGACGGCAGGCAGGAGCCTCCCCACGCCGCGCTGTTTCACAACAACCACGATGGTACCTTCACCGATGTGGCGGCCAAGGCCGGCGTCACCAACGATCGCTGGGGATTCGGCGTCGCCATCGCGGATTACGACAACGATGGGTGGCCCGACATCTACGTCACCAACCTGGGCAGGAACCGGCTGTATCACAACAATCACGACGGCACGTTCACCGACGTAGCCGAGAAAGCGGGCGTCGCGCTGGGCAACTGGTCGGCCGGCGCCACCTGGGGCGACTATGACGGCGACGGGCGTCTGGATCTTTTTGTCACCGGCTACGTACAGTTCGATCGCAAGGATCCGCCCTATGAAAAGACGAGGGCGGTTGGCTATTCGTATTGCGAGTTCCGCGGCGAGAAGGTGATGTGCGGCCCGAAGAACATCGAGGGCGCGCCGGATCACCTGTTTCACAATAATGGCGATGGGACGTTTACCGAGGTGAGCGCCAAGGCGGGAGTGTCGGATGAGCCGAATCGCTATTACGGGTTTACTCCTGTATTTGTCGATGTGAACAATGACGGCAAGGTGGACCTGGTGGTGGCGGACGACTCCACGCTCAGCTACTTCTACCTCAATCGCGGGGACGGAACGTTCGAGGATGCCAGCTACACCTCGGGTTTCGGGCTGAATGAGGACGGGCACGAAGTGGCCGCGATGGGTGTTGCGGTGGGCGATTATCTCAACAACGGGCTGATCGATTTCGCGATCAGTGATTTTTCCGACGAAGCCAAGCTGCTGTTTCGCAACGATGGAGTTTCCGGGCCGGCGGCCGGGGGGACGGCTCACACCAACGTCAACTTCACCGAAGTGTCGATGCGTTCCGGCATTGGCAAGGTCTCCATGCCGTTCCTCGGGTGGGGCGCGGGATTTATCGACTTCGACAATGACGGCTGGCTCGACTTGATGTTCGTCAACGGCCACATCTATCCCGCCGCGGACCGATTCGATTGGGGAACGTCGTACAGCGAGAGGCCGCTTCTGTTCCGTAACCTGCGTGACGGGAAGTTTGAAGCAGTGCCTCCGGTGAAAGGCACGGGGCTGGCGCAGGTCATTTCCGGGCGCGGCGCCGCATTCGGCGATCTGTTCAATGACGGCAAGATCGACGTGGTCATCAACACCATCGAAGGCCCCCCGGTGCTTTTCAGAAATGTCTACCCCGACCATCATCACTGGGTGGAGTTGAAGCTGACGGGAGGATCGAAGAGCCCTCGCGATGCGGTGGGTGCGACCGTTTTCCTGAACGGCAACGGATTGCGGCAACGCCAGGACGTGATGAGCGGGGGGAGCTACGTATCCACCAACGACCCGCGGCTGCACTTCGGCCTGGGCGACGCGACGGAAGCGGGAACGGCCGAGATACACTGGCCGTCGGGAGCAAAGGAGAGCGTGAAATTACCGGCGGTCGATCGCATCTACAGTATCAGCGAGGGGCGCGGGGTCACTGCCGCCTCGTGCGGCGGACAGTCGTGCGCCGCAACCCCGGCGCGACAGGCGAGTGCTTCGCGGAGCAATCCGTGATGAGAGTGGTTGAAACGCCTAAGCTGGCGAGCCTCCACCCTCGTGCCAGAAAAAAGGCGCGAGGATGGGGCACGGGGAACTGGTGGTTATTTGGGGCAACATGCGCTCTGGTGCTGACCGCTGCCGTTGGTGCGCAGACCTCTCCGCCGGCCGCTCATCAGGCCGCGGGGCCTCCTGCTTCGGCCAACATGGTCCCCGCCCGTTTCGTCGACATCACCGAAAAGGCAGGCGTGCATTTCCAGCACCAGGCGGCGCACACATCGCGCAAATACCTGCTGGAGACGATGGGCTCCGGAGTGGCCTTGTTCGATTGCGACAACGACGGGCGGCTCGATCTGTTCCTGGTGAACGGCGCGCCCTACTCCGATCCCACGCCACCCGGTTTCATCCCGCAGAAGAGCGGTCCGCAGGACTGGAACCGCATGTACCACCAGAAGAGCGATGGCACGTTTGAAGACATTACGGAAAAGGCGGGGCTCAAAGGTGTCGGCTATGGCATGGGTGTCGCGGTCGCTGACTACGACAACGACGGGAACGAAGACCTTTTCGTCACCGGGTACGGATCGAATCACCTGTATCACAACAACGGCAACTGCACCTTTACCGATGTGACCGAAAAGGCCGGGGTGGGCGGCAGCGGCTGGTCGACGTCGGCCACCTGGATCGATCTCGATAACGACGGGCTTCTCGACCTGGTGGTGGCGCGCTACGTTACCTGGGACTGGAACGACGTGTGGTGTGGCGAGCACCGCGAAGGCTATCGTGCCATCTGCCATCCGGACGTGTTTCCGCCCATCACCATGCTGGTTTACCACAACGACGGCAACGGGCACTTCACCGAGGTCAGTCACAAGCTGGGCCTCGATAAGCCGGCCAAGGCTCTGGGGATTGCGATTGCCGACTACGACCGCGACGGCCGCCCCGATATCTATGTCGCCAACGACTCCATGCCGGAGTTTCTGTTTCATCAGAAGGCGGACCGAACCTTCGAAGAATTGGGGCTTGACTCGGGAACGGCGGTCAGCGCCGAAGGCCAGACGTTCGCCGGCATGGGCATCGATTTTGCCGATTACGACAACGACGGCTGGCCGGACATCGTGGTGACCGATCTCGCCAACCAGCGTTACGCTCTCTACCACAACAACCGCGACGGTACTTTCGACTATGCTTCGCTGATCAGCGGGATCGGGGCGATTTCGCTGCCTCACTCCGGATGGGGCGCGCGGTTTGTGGATTACGACAACGACGGCTGGAAGGACCTGCTCATTGCCCAGGGCCACGACATGGACAACATCGAGCTGGTCTCGCCCCAGTTCCACTACCGCGAACCCGTGCTGCTGGTGCGGAACGTGAGCGGGAAGTTTGTCGATGTCTCGGGCGCTTCAGGGGGTGTCTTCCATGAGGGTTGGGTAGGCCGCGGCCTGGCGATCGGCGATCTCGACAACGACGGCCGGATCGACGCCGTGGTCACGACCAATGGCGGAGCGGTCCACGTCCTTCACAACGAAACGGTGACGCCCAATCACTGGCTTACGCTGCGCCTGGTGGGACACAGGAGCAATCGTGACGGGATCGGCGCGGTCGTCAAGTTGGTAACGAGCGGGGGTCCGCAGTGGGTCACCGTCACCACGTCGGGTAGTTATCTATCGGCCAGCGATCCAAGGGCGCATTTCGGTCTGGGCAACACTACGCTCGCTTTGAGCATCCAAATCGAGTGGCCGAGTGGGCAGGTGCAAACGCTCACAAATGTCAAGGCCGACCAGCAGGTCCAGGTGGATGAGCCGTCTGGATTGTCCGGTAATGGTGCGCCTCACTGATGCGGGTCCGATGCGGGCCAGTTTGCGCATAGTCTTCCCCAAGCTGGTAAAGCCCCCGTTGAACCGGGCTTGACGTTCAGTCTTTTCACTCCCTAACTGGCCGCCTTTCTCACTGTTGAAGCCCCGGGACCGGAATTTCGAGCCGTGCCGCTGGTTCGTCCCAACGGAACAGCCGGCTCCCATCTATATGCTTGACAGGTAACTTTCGGGAAAAGTATATTGGCGCGAAATGGTATCGATTCCACTCCGGGTGGAATCGATTCCACAAAAACGATCTCAACAGCAGGTAATGCAAAACAATTCACTTCCCCTGACCTCTGCAATCACCGCCTTGAAAGACTTGGCTTCAACCCCTATGGAGCATCATCAAGGAGACCCAGTGATTTCTCGACAGTTTTTCCAGGAGACGCCCAGAAAGCAGGCAGCGATCCGAGTTGGATGGGTCGCCGCCGGTGTGTTGATCTCAGCGTTGGCGCTGCTTGTCCCTCGACCTGTTTTCTCGCAAGCCAGCGCCGGCATCACCGGTACGATCACCGACCCCAGTGGCGCAGTTGTTGCCAACGCCCCTATCACGGTCACCAACGAAGCCACGACTGTAGCGGAAAAAACCACCAGCGGCAGCGCCGGAACCTACGCGTTCAAGGGCCTCAACCCCGGGAAATACACGGTTGAGGTAGACGCGGCGGGATTCAAGAAGGCGGTGCAGTCAGGCGTGAACGTGGAAGTGAGCACCACGCCTACCATCGACTTCTCACTCATCACCGGTGCCACGAACGAGACGGTCCAGGTCACCGCCGAGTCGGTCGCCCTCAACACCACGGCACCCGAAATGGGCAGCACCATCGAGCCGGTCGTGGTGGCGGCATTGCCGGTGGAGGTATCGGGACGCGGGCGGCAGGTCGACCAGTTGCAATTCACCGCGCCCGGAACCACGGGCAACACCTTCTCCCACCGCGTGAGCGGCGGCGTCGATTTCGAGCAGGAGATCGTGTACAACGGCATTCCTGCGCCGCAGCCGGAGACCGAAGGCTACACGACCAATTTCAATCCTCCTTTCGACCTGGTGCAGGAGTACCGCGTTGAGCGATCCACATTCTCCGCCCAGTATGGCCTGGGGCAAGGCGCACTGACCTACCAGATGGCTTCGGGCTCGAACTCGTACCACGGCAGCGCCTTTGAGATCAACCGCAATAGCTTCTTCGATTCGGTCGGCTTCTTCAATGGCCATGCCTTTAACGGGAGCAATCCCCACGACCATCCTCCTACCGACCGCGAGAACAACTACGGCTTCAGCGTAGGCGGCCCCATCTGGATTCCGAAGGTCTATAACGGGCACAACAAGACATTCGGCCATTACAGCCAGGAGTGGTACAAGCAGAACAACCTGGATACCGATACCTCCACCGTGCCGACAGCGCTGGAAAAGACGGGCGATTTCAGCGACTTTGTCGACGGCAGCACCGGCGCGCTGATACCCATCTACGTCCCCCAGGGAGTTACTTGCGGGGGTCTCTCACCGGGACAGCTAATCCCGGGGAATAAGATTCCTGCGGCTTGTATCAGCGCCACCTCCGCGACGTACGTTCCGGACATTCCCGATCCGGACCGGCCGGGAAGCGGCATCGGCGGCCTGGACAGCAACAAGAGCTTCACGCCGTTCATCAACCCGCACATCCAGCATGTGTGGGGATTCACCGTCGATCACAACCTGACGCCGACCCAGAGCCTGCGCTGGGCCCAGTGGCGCAACACCTTCAGCAACTACAGCTTTGACAATTCTCCCCTGGTCATCGCGCCCAACCCGCTGAACAGCCAGAAGTTTGAACCGGCAAAGGGGACCGTGTTCCTGCTGAATTACACCAACTCGATCAGTCCTCACCTGGTAATGACCGCGGGCGCCGGCTGGATCGGGGAGATCAACAACCAGTTCAACCAGACGAAGTACAGCTTCCCGGCCATTTCGCAAGGCGTGATCCCGCCCTATATCGTGTGGGACGGCCAGCACAGCCTGACCAGGTGGGGCACGCAGGGCTCGTGGCTGCAGTCGATCAACCGCAAGCTGGGTATTGCCCTGGAGAATAACTGGCTCTGGGTCGAAGGGAAAGAACACCTTCAACATCGGTCTCGATTTTCGCCGGTCGTACCAGGACGATAACGAAGACCAGACCGAGGGCGGGCAATTCAGCTTCAGCCAGCGGACAACGTCGGTCCCGAACAGCAACGACCCGAACTTCGGCAAGTATGGCAGCGCCTTCGCCAGCTTCTTGTTCGGCATTCCCGATCAGGCCAATCGCGCCAACAATATCGAGGCTCGCCTGCGCAACTGGCTTCTCGCTCCCTATGTCCAGGATGACATCAAGCTGTCGCCCAAGTTGACTGTCAACCTCGGGCTCCGCTGGGATATCCAGGCGCCCTTCACTGAGAACAGCAACAACATTGTGTTCTTCGATCCCAACAAGCCCGGTACGCTCCCAGGCCAGAACATTCCCGGGTCGGCAACCAAGTTCGGCAACTGCACCGGATGCGCAGGATATGACCGCGCCGATATTCACTACGGGCACTTTGGGCCGCGGTTAGGCTTTGCGTACGAACTGACCAAAAAGATGGTTGTTCAGGCCGGCTTCTCCATTGCCTTCCTGGATGGCGGCGCCTATGAGTACGGCACCAGCAAGGTGGCAGTGAATTACAACAAACTTCTTGTCGGCAGTTTCACCCGCAACAGCAGCGGTGGTCCGACTTCGTCGTATGGAAGCTGGGATACGAACATCATGCCAAACCCCACAGCCACGCCTTTCACTCCAAGCTTGGGGGAGGCAACACAGATCAACGCTTTCAGCAAGAACGACGGCTATGCTCCGTACAGTCAGCAATGGAACGTCAACATACAGCGCGAACTGGGATGGAACACCTTCCTGACCGCTGCGTACGTGGCCGACCGTGTCATTCACCTGCCCAGCCAGAACAATCGCATCGACCAGATGGATCCCAAGTACGATGCGCAATATGGAAACGTGCTCAGCCCATGCCAGGCTGCAAAGCCTATCCCAGTCACGGCCTCGGTTTTGACCGACGTTTTCGGTGATTGCGCCGAGCAGGATGGGTTCACGTCTCCCTATCCAAACTTTGTTAGCTGACTTCGGCGGTTCAGCGACCGTAGCCCAGGCGCTCGGACCCTATCCCCAATACACGTACATCTTCAACAACTTCGAAGGATTTGGGACGACTCAATATGAAAGCGCCCAGATCCAGGTGGAGAAACGCTTCACGAACGGGCTGTCGTTCCTGGCCGGTTATACGCTCTCCCGGCTGTGGGACAACACCAGCAGCGGTTTCTCCAGCTTTACGTCGGGTGGCATCAACAAGTACAACCAGAAGCCGGAATGGGCGATCTCCAACTCGGACGAGCCGCAGACCTTGAAGGCCAGCGGAACATATGAACTGCCCATAGGCCCGGGCAAGAAATACGTCAACAACCACCTGCTGGGCAACCTTGCCGGCGGCTGGCAGGTCGGCTGGATCCTCGATTATGAAGCCGGAACGGTGAACGGTCCGCAAGAGAACGGCTCGCCCTTCCCCAATGGCTTCGAACGTCCGGACCGGAATAGCTCGGTTGGTCTGAGCACCGCTTCCTACAGCCGGGTACGCGACTACTTTGTAGGCAAAACTACGGTCGCGCAGATGTTCAACCCCGCGGCCTTCACTCCCACCCCATCACAGTACGTCATCGGCACCGCACAACGGAACTACAGCGGAATGAGAAACGCTCCAACTGTACGTGGAAAACCTGAATGCCAAGAAGAACTTCTACATCGGCGAGCGATGGAAGGCCATTCTCTCCGTGGACTACTTCAACGCCTTCAACCGAACGCAATTCAACGGCCCTGACAACAACGTCAGCGACGGCACATTTGGTCAGGTCACCTCGCAGGGAACTTCGAAATATCCCAGCAACCGACAAGGGCAGGTCACCTTGCGAGTTGAATTCTGAGTCTTGTCACCTGCCTCTCGGCTGCAGTACTGTATGTCTCCTGACCTTGCCGGGTTGCTTTCGGGCAATCCGGCATTCTTTTCTTCCGGCGCCTGCCAGCCCGATCCGCGGCCTTGCTCGCGAATTTCGCTGAACTATAATCACAAGCCATGAGGATGGGCCTTTCGGCATTCTTCCCCTCGCGCATCGGTGCCTCTGCTGTTGCTTTGCGCTGATCGTCTGCACTGCCGCGCACGCCCTACCGCCCCAGGGCGACGATGAAGTCACGCCCGAGGTGCAGCGCCTCTATGCGGAGGCGAGAGCCGCCCGGCAGCGCGGCGACAACGCGGCGGCGATCGAAAAATACGACGCCATGATCAAGCTCGCGCCGCATCTCGCGGCCGCATACAACAATCTCGGCATGCTCTACTTCGATTCGCACGACTACACGCGTGCCGCGAAGGTCCTCGAGCATGGTCTGGAGATCGACCCCAATATGCCCGGCGCCAAGGCCATGCTCGGGCATGAGCCTTTTTCAGTTGGGAAATAACGAAAAAGCGGAACCCCTGCTCGAAGCGGCCTTGCGCGCCAATCCCAAAGACGACCAGGTGGAGATGGTGCTGGTCAAGGTCCTCATCAATGCACAGAAGCTTCCCGGAGGCCATCCGCGAAGTTGAACGATTTCCTGGCGCGCAATCCCAAGAACCAGGAAGCGTGGTACCTGCTGGGCAAGACGTATCTGAGCATGTCGGAGGATGCGCTGAAGAAGATCAACGAGATCGACCCCGATTCGGTGATCGCGCACGAGATCGCCGGCGAGATTGACGAGAGCATGCATAACTACGATCTGGCGCTGGTCGAGTACAAGAAGGCCGTCGACAAGGCGCCGCACATGCCCGGAACGCACCTGCACATGGGAGATGCGTTCTGGAACATGGGCAAGTGGCAATCGGCGCAGGAGGAATTCCGGGCGGAATTGGCCAACGATCCCAATAATTGCATCGCGCGATGGAAACTGGCCAATGCGATGCTTGAGGCCAATGATTCCGCGGAGCAGGCCTTGCACGAGCTGAATCAGCGTCGTCGATCGCTGCCCGACGCTGATGCAGGCGCGCGTGGATCGGGCGCGCTGCGCTGGTCCGGTCTGGGAAAGCACGCGGAGGCGCTTCCCGATCTGCTGATGGCCGAGAACGAGAGTCCTCGCGAGCCGACAATTCATTTTCTCCTCGCCGCGGTGTATCGTGCGCAGGGCAAGGCGGCCGAGGCGCAAAGCGAGATGCAGACCTACGGCAAACTCCAGCGGGAGGCCAGCGCCGCCGTCGCCACGCAGGCCAACGACGCCAATGCCATCAAGAACCAGGCGCATTGAAAACCGGCGGCTACCCGTGCGCTGCCTCGGGATCATCCCGTTGATCTGGGCGTTGCATGCGGCGGCTATCGAACCAAGCCCGGTGCGACAAACGGATGCGGTGTGCGCCCCTTGTCACCAGGAAATATTTCGGACCTACTTGTCTACTCCCATGGCGAACGCGAGCGGATTGGCGAACGAGAACCTGAGACCCGGTTCGCTCGTCCACTCGCGCTCCGGCGTGGAATACGGAATCGCCGCGAAAGACAAAGGCGAACTGGAATATCGGTTGCTGAAGGCGCCGAACCCTGAGGTCCGATTCCCGCTGAGCTACTTTCTCGGCTCCGGTCATCTGGGCATCACGTATCTCTACTCGATCGGCGATTTCCTGTTCGAGTCGCCCATCGCATGGTTTGCGCCCTCCAAGAGCTACGACATGAAGCCCGGGATGGACGAGATCGACAAGATGGCGCCCTTGCTTCCCATGCAGAGCGGGTGCATGCGATGCCACATGAGCGCCGTCCAGCCCAGCGACCCCGGCACCATCAACCGTTACCGCTCTCTGCCTTTTCTCGACAGCGGCATCACCTGCGAAGCCTGCCATGGAGATGGCCGCGAACATGTCCGGTCCAACGGCAAAGCGCCAATCGTGAACCCGGCACGCCTGGATGCGGATCGCCGCGACTCTGTCTGCATCCGCTGTCATCTTGAAGGGGATGTGAGTGTGGAGCGAGCGGGACACTCCGCCCTGGACTATCGCCCCGGCGAATCCATTTCCACCTACCTGGCCTTTTATGTTCGAGCGGGAATGAACCTAACGGATCGCGCGGTGAGCGAGGTGGAGCAACTCAGTCAAAGCACCTGCAAGCGGATGAGCGGAGATCGCATGTCGTGCATGAGCTGCCACGACCCGCACTCGCGGCCCGATGCGGCGCATCGCGTCGCGTTTTATCGCGGCAAATGCCTGGCTTGCCACAATCAGCCCGGGTTTACCGCAACCCATCATCCCGAGAACCCGGATTGCACCAGTTGCCACATGCCACAGACCGGCGCGCGCAACGTGCCGCACGTGGCCTGGACCGATCACCGCATCCGCAGGCTGCCGGACTCATCGACTTTGCAAACTGCCAAGCCCGGCACCGGCGAACTGATTCCGATCTTCTCACCCGGCGCATCGAAGCGGGACCTGGCCATGGCCAATTATCAGCTCTTGCTGGAGGGTGACCATTCGCGGGAATCGACGGCATGGGACGGGCTGAATTCGCTGCGCGGCGAAATCGACAACGATAAAGAGGCTCTCGATGCCTTCGGCAACCTGAGCGCGGAGCGAAATGATCTGGCGGCCGCCGAGCATGCGTTTCGGCGGGTTCTGGAGATGGATCCCTCCGATCTCACGGCATTGTCGAATCTCGGAACGCTGCTTGCCAAGCAAGGTAAGCTCGATGAGTCGCTGGCCTTGTTGCAACGGGCCTTTGAACGCAACCAGGACATTGCGGGATTGGCGAAAAACCTGGCCACGGTGCAATGCATGGCGGGGGATGGCCAGGGCGCTCGCAACACGATTGCCGCATCGCTGACGTACAGTTCCGACGGTGAGGACTTGCGGCGATTCTCCAAACAATTCGACAACTGCAATGCAACCGGCCGGAAGTAGTCGCTGATGATCAGCAGGTCACAGCCACGGAGATGGTCACCGGCGGTGCTCCTTTTTTGCGCCGCGGCGTGCTTGTGCCAGGATCCGCCGGACGTGCTCGCGCCGGCGCGGGCGCTGCTCGATGCGGGCAAGATGCCCGAAGCCGAAGCCGCGCTGCACCGCCAACTCGCGGCCAACCCCTCGTCGGCGGACGCGCACTTTTTGCTGGGGTACGCGCTTTTCCGCGAACAGAAGGCCGCCGAGTCGCTGGCCGAATTCACCGCGGGCGCGAAGTACCGCCGCCCGCGAGCCGATGAGCTGAAGATTGTGGCGGCGGATTACGTGATGCTGGGCGATTATGGCGACGCCGAGAAGTGGTTTACGCAGGTGGTATCGGAAACACCGGGCGACGCGGATGCCTGGTACCTGCTGGGCCGGACAAAGTACAACGAAAATGAATCCGCGGCCGCGATTTCCGATTTCGAGCATGCTTTAACGTTGCGTCCGAAGTACGTGGAGGCCGAGAACAACCTGGGTCTGGCGTGGAAACAACTGAACGATCGCGCCAAGGCACAGTCGGCTTTCCAGGCTGCCATCGACTGGCAGGGCAATGTGCCTTCCGATGCGCAGCCATTTCTCAACCTGGGCACGCTTCTGGTGGAGACAAACCAATACGACGAGGCGGTGGTTCTTCTCACGCGAGCGCTCTCGCTGGCCCCCAAGAATCCATCCGTCCACGAGGAGCTGGGCAAGGCTTATCTCGCCATGAATCAATTGCCGGCGGCGCAATCGGAGCTTGAGCATGCGATTGCGCTGTCGCCCGACACGTCATCGCTGCATTACAAGCTGGGCCAGATTCTGCGCAAAGAGGGCCAGGCCGAACGCGCGAAACAGGAGTTTGCGATCTGCGAGCGACTCAACGGTGCGCATTCGTCATCCAAAACGCCGAATCCTCCCCCCGCGGACAGACCCGGCCCGCAATGACACCCCAAATACGGAAACTCACCATGCGAATTTTTTGCGCCACACTTTTGGCCGCGTCCATGACCGCCATGGCCGGCGCTCAGGACGGCCGGGGACCTGATCTCGGCAAGGATCGGACTCTTTATGTTGTGGGCTACGCCCACCTGGATACGGAGTGGCGCTGGGAGTACCCGCAGGTCATCAATGAATACATTCGCAACACCATGGAAGACAACTTCCGACTTTTCGAAAAGTACCCGCACTATGTATTCAACTTCAGCGGCGCGAATCGCTATCGCTTCATGAAGGAGTATTTTCCCGAGGACTTTGCCCGGGTAAAGAAATACGTGGATGAGGGGCGGTGGTTTCCCGCCGGCTCGTCGATGGAAGAAGGCGATGTGAACGCGCCCAGCGCCGAAGCCATCATCCGCCAGATTCTTTATGGCAACGATTGGTTCCGCAAGGAGTTCGGCAAGGCCAGCGCCGAGTACATGCTGCCCGATTGTTTCGGATTTCCCGCCTCCCTGCCGACTATCCTCGCGCACTCCGGGGTGAAGGGATTCTCCACGCAAAAGCTCACGTGGGGCTCATCCGCGGCGGGCGGGGGTCCGGAGTCGCGCGAGAAAACTCCCGAAGGCACGCCATTCAACGTGGGCGTGTGGGTGGGTCCGGATGGCGAGAGCGTGATTGCGGGCGTCAATCCCGGTTCCTACAGCGGCGGGATTGAAACCGACCTCAGCGCGCCGCTGCCGCTGGAGAAGCCCGACGCCGCGCTCGCGGATCTGCAGGCCAGGTTGGCCGACGCGCAGCATCGGGTTGCTCATGCACAGCAGAACAATCAGCCGGTCGATCCCAAGGACATGGAGGAACAGCGCGCATTGCGGGACAAACGCGCGGCCCTTATCACCGAAGACCAGGACCGCGACTTGCGCCGGTTTCAGGGCGACTGGGCGGCGCGCGTGGAGAACAACGGCAAAGTTACCGGTGTGTTCACCGACTATCACTACTACGGCACGGGAGATATCGGCGGATCGCCGGACGAGGATTCGGTGAAGCGTCTCGAGGCTATCGTAACCCAAGGCACGACGGGCCTTCCGCCGCTGGGACAATTTGTCTCGAGACGCATGCCGCACCCTCAGTGGCCCGAGGTCAAAGTAGGCGATGGTCCGGTGCACGTGATCTCAGCGACGGCCGACCAGATGTTTCGCGAAATCACACCGGCCGAGGAGGCCCGCCTGCCGCGCTACACCGGCGAGATGGAATTGACCAATCACTCCGCCGGTTCGCTTACCTCTGAGGCGTATCAGAAGCGCTGGATACGGAAGAACGAGTTGCTAGCCGGCGCGGCCGAAGAAGCCTCCGTCGCCGCGCAATGGCTGGGCGCGAGGCCCTACCCCATGCGCCGCCTGAACGATGCCTGGACGCTGGTGATGGGATCACATTTCCATGACCTGGCCGCCGGAACGGCGACGCCGCGGTCGTATGAATTCGCGTGGAACGACGATGTGATCGCGATGAACCAGTTCGCCAGCGTGTTGACCGACGCTACCGAAGGCGTGGCCGCCGCGCTCAACACTGCGACCAGCGGCGTCCCGATCGTCGTTTTCAATCCGCTGAACATCGCGCGCGAGGACCTGGTCGGGGCCGACATCAAGTTTCCCGGCGGCGAGCCGGGCAGCGTGCGCGTCAGCGGTCCGGACGGCAAAGAAGTTCCGGCGCAGGTTTCCGGCGGCAAGGTTCTGTTTCTTGCGAGGGTTGCTTCCGTGGGGTACGCGGTCTACGATGTGCGCCCGGGCGCCGGCACGGCCGCGCCAGAATCGCAGTTGAAAGTCTCTGAGCGCTCGCTCGAGAATGAGTATTACCGCGTTCGACTCGATGACGATGGCGACGTCGAAAGCATTTTCGACAAAAAGACCAACAAGGAACTTCTGGCCGCGCCGGCGCGTCTTGCGATCTCCTACGACAATCCAGTGCAATGGCCGGCGTGGAACATGGACTGGGACCAGGAGCAGGCCGCGCCGAAGGAATATGTGTCCGGCCCGGCAAAAATTCGCATGGTCGAAAACGGTCCTGCGCGCGTGGCCATCGAGGTGTCGCGCGAAACCGCCGGCTCTCGCTTCGTCCAGACCATCCGGCTTAGCGCAGGCGATGCGGGCAAGCGCGTCGAGTTCGGCAACATCATCGATTGGAACACGCGCGAATCGAATCTCAAGGCGATGTTTCCGCTCTCTGCCTCCAACGAAAAGGCGACCTACAACTGGGACATCGGCACCTTCGAACGCCCCACGGCCGAGCCGAAAAAGTTCGAAGTCCCTTCGCACCAGTGGATCGATCTCACCGACATGAGCGGCAAGTTCGGCGCGACCGTTCTGACAGATTGCAAAAACGGCTCCGACAAGCCCGACGACCACACCATTCGACTCACGCTCATACGCACGCCCGGCGTTCGCGGCGGATATCCCGACCAGGCGACGCAGGATCTGGGCCACCACGAATTCGAATATGGCATCGCCGGCCATCGTGACGGGTGGCGCGACGCGCAAACCGATTGGCAGGCCCAGCGTTTGAACGCCCCGCTCATCGCGTTCACGACGTCAAGGCACGAAGGCGCGTTGGGACGCTCGTTCTCCTTGCTGAAGGTCAGCAATCCACGCATTCGTGTGCTTGCCGTCAAGAAGGCCGAAAACAGCGACGAGGTGATCGTGCGCCTGGTGGAACTCGACGGCAAACCGCAGCCCGAGGTGCATCTCACGTTCGCCGCGCCCATAACTGCGGCACGCGAAGTCAATGGCCAGGAGCAGCCGGTCGGTCCCGCAACCATCACCAACGACGCGCTGCTCGCCTCCTTCACCGCGTACCAGCCGCGCACGTTCGCGCTCCGCCTGGGTCCGCCCGCCGCCAAAGTTGCGGCAGTGCGATCCGAGCCGGTGGCGCTGAACTATGATCTCGCCACCGCCACCAACGCCGGCGAGCGATCCGACGCGGGCTTCGACGGCAAGGGGAACACGCTGGCTGCCGACATGTTGCCAGAAACCATCGCGTTCCACGACGTGCAGTTCAAGCTGGTGCCGGCCAAGGCAGGCACCGCGAACGCGGTGACCGCGAAGGGACAGACGGTCCAGCTCCCGGCCGGGCGTTTCAACCGCGTTTATCTGCTGGCGGCCTCAGCGGAGGGCGACCAGAAAGCATCGCTCGACGCCGGCGGCAAGCAGGTTGACCTGGACATCGAGGACTGGAGTGGCTTCATCGGCCAGTGGGACGATCGCCTCTGGTCGGGAACGAAGCTTGATGTCGATCACGCCAATTACGGCCAGATGACCGGCCTGAAACAGGGCTTTATCAAGCGCGCTGATCTCGCCTGGTATTGCGATCACCACCACGACGCGAGCGGGAACAATGTGACTTATTCATACTCGTACCTGTTTGGCTATATTGTCGATCTGCCGACGGGAGCGAAAACCATAACGCTGCCCCGGAACGACAAGGTTCGGATTCTGGCGATCTCGGTGGCCGAAGAGGATCCCGGAGTGAAGCCGGCCCAGCCTCTGTACGACGTGATTCCTTCGCCGAACGCCCGGTCGGGCGTTTTCCAGTACGCTGGTACGACTCCCGATGTCACCTTGTCCCCGGAAAGCCACGATCTCCAGGTCATTCTCGAGCCGCAAGCTTTTGTTGTCCGGTAGCCTTTTCCACTGGCGAACCTTTTGGACAAAATGCCGGCAAAGGTTCATCCGCGCTGAAGAGAAACTTCCCCGACCGGTGAATTGGAAACATTCGGCCCCGCAGGGATTGCAGTAACATTAGGCGCGTTCCTGGAAAAGGTCTATAACCAAAAACGCCTCATGTTGCGGGAGGTTCTGGCAGGGTGGTGCTCATTCCATGGTTCTCGGGGCGTGGCGACGGGATCCTGATTTGACCGAGGATGAAGCTTTGGCACGATGCTTCCATCGAACGCTTCAAGCGTGCAAAGGGCGGCCAACCGGATGGTTGACCGCCCTTGCTGGCGCAGAGAGTTCAGAGTTTATGGCTGGTACCACACCGAATTCTGTGCGGAGTTGCCGTTGCTGTCCTGGGCTTGAATCGACCAGTTGTAATACGTTCCACTGGTCAGGCTGGTAACCGTCGGTATGTTTGAGCTGTCGGTCGGATCGACGCCCCAGGTGAGGGATCCGGGAATCTGCAAATTGGTGAAGCTGTTGGCGCTCGAGTTGTTTCCCGGTATGCTCCAGATGGTGTTCCCATTGCAGCAAATATAGAACTGGTAGGTGTAGCTGGCGGCCGAGCTTGGGTAGGTCCAGGTGAAGGTCGGTGTGACGCTGGTGCTGTCGGTTTGTTGTGGTTCCAGGTTGGTGGCGAGAGCACTCGCGCCCAACACACCGGTAACCTTGGCGGTGATCGCCCCCGTGCTCCCATCGCTGTAGGTCACGTTGAACGTGTAAGTGTCGTTCACGACCGGTACATCGGTGGCGAGATTGTCATAGAGGTTGAATTGAATGCTGCCGCACCCCTGGCACAGGTTGCTGATATCCACCGGAATAATCACATTGGGATTCGAGGCAGAAACAAGCTGTACGGCTACCGGCAGCTTGTTCGCTCCCCGAACATTGAAATTGATGTTGTAACTAATCGAGGTGCCGGAAGAAGTGCCGTTCCAGTAAAGGTTCTGGTTGTACTGGGTTTGTGCTGTGGCCGTGCTGTTGACATCCGGCAGCGTCTCATCTTCGCCAGTCAGATTGCCTGAAATGGTAACCGAGTTGTTGTTCTTATCCGTATTGCTGACGTCCCCAGCATCGATCTGGCCATCATTGTTCTGGTCGAGGATCCCGAAGAAGAAGTAGTTTGAGCCACTGGGAACACTGACTGTGTACGGGTTTCCTGCCGAGGAATTCGTCGGAGCAGCAATGCGCGTTGCATACGCGGTGCCGGTGTTTTGATCGTAGAAGCCCACATACAACGGTCCGGCAGGCGTGATGTCGGCGGGAATAACCGCGGTGCCGGACACGGTAAAGTACCCAGTTCCCGAAGGCATACCGATGGTGACGGCCGTGGGACTGCCGAAGACGCCCCAGGGGCCGGTTCCGGCTCCAACACTTCCCTGAACCCGGAAGTAGTAAGCTGTGCCGTTGGTGAAAGAGCCCGAGATTCCGGCGGTTGAGTTATTCAAGAACCAGACATTGGCTTTGCTTCCCTTGGCCGGGAGCGTGATGCTTGAAGGGCTTGTGAATGTCGAGCTTGTGCTCCACTCGAGGGTGTAGGACGTGGCCGCCTCCACGCCATTGCTGTTCTTGATCGGCTTGTAACTAATCACCACTCCCAGGTTCGTCGGCGCGATCGTCTGGATCGTGGGGGCCGTTGTTGGGGCAGACACGGTGGGATCGACAAGCGTGGCGGAAACGCCGGTAATGTTGGCGCTCGACACCGTCACGGAGACGCTACCCGAGGGGTTGGTGGAGTTGGGCGCACCATTGCCCAGGTTGTCCATGTATGCCAGGAGCGTGTAAGTGCCCGGCGGGACGCCATTGATGGTGAAAGCTCCTCCGGAAGAGAGCGCGCTGGAGGGGATGCTGGTACCCTCGCCGCCGCTTCCTCCGCAGTTGCTATTGTTCAGATTCAGATAGACCTGCCCGGTCTTAGTTCCACTGTAACTCACTGTGCCCTTCACGCTGTATGCCAGCGCAACCGAGAAGTTCTCTCCGCTCACCTGATTGTTATTCACCACGACATTGGCGTGTGAAGCGGGATAGAACACCGAACTTACTCCCGTGATCGAGGGCGTGATCGTGTATGTCCCGTTAGGAACAGTTCCGAACGAGTAATTCCCATTGACGTCGGTGGTTACATGCTGCACCGGGTTCGTATTGATGCTGACGGTTATAGAGGGCACTGTATTGGTGCCGCTGCACCCTGAGGTCAGGAAAATCTGTCCGCTGACCTGCGAGCCGGCCGAGTTTACCTGGACGGTGTAGCTCTGCGTACCGCTGGACAGGCTGGTCGTGTTGTCCTTCACGCTTGCATTGAAAGCCACTGGCCCGACGGCGGTGGGCGTTCCGCTGATGGACAGCATATTGTTGCCTGTGTTCGAAATGCTCAGGCCCGTCCCGATGCTGACGCTGGTTCCATTGGTGGGCACGGCCGAGCCGTTTACGGTCCAGGTATAGTTCGGGCCAAGACCGCCGGTTGCGGTGATGGTTGCCGAGTAGCTCTGGTTGACGGTGGCGCTGGGCGGATTGGTCGCCGGCAGCGAGGGTGCGGTCGGATTACTGATGGTGAAGCTGTAAGTCTGTGAGATCGAATTGCCCGTAGTGCTGTCAGTAAGCTTTACGGTAATCGATTCGGTGCCGGTCTGTGCGGGCGTGCCGGTGATGTTGACGGTGTTCCCGATGGCACTGGCCGAGAGCGTTCCATTGGACGGCGAGAGCGCCGCCGTGATGGACAGGGCGAGGCTGCCGCTGCCACCAGAACCGGAGACGCTGCCGGTGTAGGCCACGTTGGTGTACCCATTCGGCAGAGAGTTGGAGGCGGGCAACGACAGGCTTCCATCGATCTGGATCGACAGGTTTTGCGTGGCCGTGTGGCTGCTCGAGTCGGTCACCTTGGCGGTGAAGCTGACGGTTCCCGTCTGGGTTGGCGTGCCGGAGATCGTGCCGTTGCTTGCCAGCGACAGGCCGAATCCCGCCAGGGTGGACGTGGTCTCTGCGAAGGTATAGCCGCTGCCGGAGCCGCCGGACGCCGTCAGCGTCTGCGAATAGCTGGATCCCTGGTTTCCGGCTGGGAGAGAAGTCTGGTTGATCTTGAGCTGGTTGTTAATCGTAACGCTGAACGTCACCGGGGCGGAAACGTGACTCTGAGAGTCCGTGGCCGTGACGGTGAAGCTTGCACTTCCGAGCACGGGCGTTGCTCCGGAGACGGCGCCGGTAGTCGTATTGAACGTAAGTCCGACATTGGCAAGACTTGCCGCACCTGCGGTGAGCTGCCAGGTGTAGCCGCCCGACCCGCCAGATGCGGCGAGTGCGGTCGAGTAGCTGACTCCTGCGGTGCCCGGCGGCAGAGTCGCGGCAGTGGTGATGGCCACGGCGGATTCGATCGTGATGGTAGCGTTGGCCGATCCGCTGTTGCTGGCCGCATCGCTGGCAGTGATGACCACGTTGTAGGTTGCGTTCGTGTTGCCCGCGTTCACCGGGCTAGCTGCCGTAATCACGCCCGTGACCGGGTTGATGGAGAAGCCGGCTGGGACGCTCGAGCCGCCGGCCGCAGCCATGGACCAGGTGTAGGGACCGCCATTGCCCCCTGCAGCGGTAAACGCCGCCGAGGAGTAGGGAGTTCCGGGGTAGGCAGCGGAAAGCGACGGCGCTGTTATGGTTACGCCGGATTTGATGGTGAGACTGAAGTTGGCGGTCGCGGTGTTCGACGCGGAGTCCGTGACCTTGACTGTGAAGCTGGCGCTGCCGCCGGCGGCCGGCGGTGTGCCGGAGAGAACACCTGCGCTGGAGAGAGCCAGGTTCAGGGCTGCGAGGCTGCTGGCGCCGGAAGTCACCGACCAGGTTAGGCCGGTTCCACTGCCGCCTGTAGCGGTGAGGGTTTGCGAGTAGGCGGCGTTGCCGTAGCCGTTGGGAAGCGGTGAAGCGGTGTTAATAACGAGCCCGGACTTGACGGTCAGCGAGAAGGCAACGCTCGCCTTGTTCGACGCTGAGTCTGCGGCCTGGACTGTGAAGCTGGCGGCGCCGCCGGCGGCCGGTGGAGTACCCGAGAGGACGCCTGCGCTCGACACGCTCAGATTCAGCGCCGTCAGGGTGGCGCCGCCCGAAGTCACTGTCCAGGTGTACGGTCCGCCGTTGCCGCCGCTGGCTGCCAGCGTCTGCGAATAGGCGGTGCTACCGTAGCCGCCAGGAAGCATGCTTCCGGTGGTGATCGTCAACTGCGGATAATTGACAACGAGTTGGTAAGCCTTGGTGGCGCTATCGCCATAACCATCAGCCGCCTTCACGGTGAAGTTGAACGTTCCTACATCGGCGGCCTGGGGTGTTCCGGAGATGGTGCCCGACGCCGCATTGAGAGTGAGGTCCGTTGGAAGCGATCCGCTGGCCATCGTGTAGGTGAGCGATCCGGACCCACCAGTGGCTGCGACGCTGCCGGAATAAGCCTGGTTGAAGCTGCCGGTGGGCAGCGTACCCGTAAAGGAAATTGCGGGAGCCGCGGAAAGCGTGATGCTGAGGGCGCTGGAGGTCCCCGAAAGAGCCGTTGGCGTGCCCGAGTCCTGGAACGTAAAGACCAGGTTGGTGTAAGGCGATCCGGCCGCGCAGGTGGCTTCCACGGCATTCGAAGCAAACGTAAGCGCTCCTGTCGAGGAATTAAGTGTCAGGCAGGCGGGCAGAGGGCTTCCCGTGCTGGAAATTGCCCAGTTCTTGTACGGCGGTATGCCGCCACTGGCCTGTAACTGGACGGAGAATCCACCGGTGCCCACCGAACCTGTCAGGTTGCTGCTCGTTGTAGTAACAGCAAGCTTGGCCGGGACGGTGATGCTGACGGTGCCCGACTTTGTGGCGTCACTGATCGAGGTTGCCGTAACCGTGACCGTTTGCGCCGAACTCGTGGCCGCCGGGGCCGTGAACGTAGCGGAAGACGTGGTCGCGTTCGTCAGCGATCCAGCGGAAACGGCAAACTTAACGCCGGCGCCATTGCGATCGTTCGTTACCGAGGCATTCACGGTAACGGAATCGGCTCCATCTACCGTGGTGTTGGTTGCGGTCACCTTGACCACCAGAGCAGCGGGTCCACCGCCGCAGCCCGCAATCCACAAAGACACAAAAATACCGAGTAACGTAACCGCACACTTATTCCGCACAGGATTCCTCTCTCTATCTTTTTTGCCGGATTTATATAATTGTTGGTCCGATCTATATCAGACGTATGGTAGCGATTGGGAATCCCACTTATAGGTCAAGGGCGAGCCTCAGCTTCGCGATACCGATATAAGAAGCCCAAACGGCACTCGCGGAAAGGTTCTGGCAACGACGCAGCTCGTTTCGACGGAGGCCACGCCTTCGCCAGCTGCCGCGATGGCTCGCTAACCCTCCGGACCCGCGTTAGGTCCGGGTGGCCGCCCTCGTCTCGGTCCATTTCGCAGATCTTTAGCGCAAGTGCGTTGTTCCAGCGCCAGATGCATTCGTTTGTCGATTTGAGGGCTTCCCCAGCGCGCTTGAATGCCCAGTTCGGTATGGTGATTACCTCGGGCTCGACGCGATAGACGTACTGCCCCTTGGCCGGCGTACGGCCCGACCGGCTCTCAATTTCGCAAGGGAGTCCCGCCGAGGGCTCGCACGATCAACCTCGACCACAACCGTGATCCCGCAATCCACAACCGACCTATCGATGCGGCCGAAGGTCCTCTATCCGCGCCTGGTGCATTGATAACCATAAAAGGCTCTCACGCAGCATAGATTCCCTCCGTTGGATTGATGCCTAGAAGAGAACTCCCCGAAGACGGGGATCCGCGGGGAGTCTCCCTTAAGGCCACGAACGGGCTGGGGAGCCCGACTGGTCCGGCTACACTTCCGGCCCTGCGCGGCAGGAGCCTCGCCTCCTACAAATCGGGGGATAGGCAGGAGGTTGCAACCGAGCCTACGCCTTGTTCCGGATTGTCGATGCAGCACGAAGGTATTGGGGACTAAAGTCAGGAGAATATAACGGCGGCGCCGGCGGCATCGGCGTTATGCGGTCCCCGACGTTGCGGGGCGGTAGGGCTTTACGTCGTGCAAAACGAAGCTCCATGACGAATTGGTCAGAAGCGGCGGAGCACGGTTGCTGCTGAGCCCGGCGAATTTTAGCCGCAGGAAGCCAAACCAACTTGAACTAGAACTGCGTCTGTCAAGACGGTTGGGAGAATTCGCCGACGGAGGTCGGTATCAGAAGTTCTCCATCATCCAAACGTTCAAGTTGACCGAATCAGCGGGCATCGCCACGTGCTTACCGTCGGGAGAGGGTAATGCCCAAACAGGCTGCTCGCCGCCTGGTTGCCATAAAACCTGGGCGTTGCCGTGCAAGTCGATATGAAGGAGAACGCCAGCAGGTTGAAGAGCGGACACAAAGAGTCCTTTTCCGTCTGCCGTCCAATCCATACTTACAAAATTGGTCCAGTTTTTGACGATGATCTTCCGCAGTGCTTTGGTCTGCAGGTTGAGAAGATAAATATCTCCCGCCGCTGGCCGGGAGATGACAATTTGGGTGGCGTCCGGCGACAGCATACCACCATAGAATGCCTTGGGGTCGATGAACGTGAAGCGTCCTAGCTCGCGCTTCTGCTTGAATCGCGGGTCGAAGCCTATAAAAATGATCTGGTTGTTCTCTTTCTTCGAATACGCGCAGATCGGTATTGGCGGGGCGGCACAATTAGGTATACCCCAAATATCGCTGGCGATTAGCTGTTCGGGGCCTCCGCTCACTGGCACTCTCAACAGGTCATTGTGAATTCCCAGGGTACTCCCGGGCGAGGGACGCTCAATAAGCAGCCACCCTCCGTCGGGGCTTAGGCGCGGAAAGCCAAAATCGGCTCGGCGGCCGGCCGTCTTTTCTACCAGCACTGGCTGAGCGGATCCCCCGCTCACAGGTTGCCGATAAATACCCCATCCTTCGTCGCGGTTGGAGGTATACAGAACTTCACGGCTATCAGGCGTCCATCCGTTCGGGAACTCCACGCCTTGAATCATGCTCAAATGCCTTGGAGGAGTAATCCGTGTTCCGCCTGCTTCAACATCAGCGACGTACACACCTTCATCTTCTGATCGCTTCGTAAAGACAAGACGCTTGCTATCCGCAGTCGCCGAAGTGTCAACCATGCAGAATCCGCGGTTGTGTGTAAGCTGCACGGGCTGTGATGCAAAGGTATTGGTTCGTTCATCGATCCTGGCCACCCAATAGTTACAACTTTCGCCGTTCGTTGGAAAATCCTTATCGGCTCTGACATACACGACGCGTCCGTCCCGTAACCAATAAAGATCTCGAAGCTGTGGATCAGAAAGCACAACATGACTGTCACCACTTTTGAGATCTCGAATCTCAACCGATCTTCGAACACTATTTTCATCAATTCTCAGGTACAGTAACTTTCTCCCATCCGGCGACCACCGCACATTTTCAACATTCGTCTGTTCGCCTGCATCGAGCAGTTTTCGCGCATTGCCGCCGTCAGTGTCCATCACCCAAAGCTCGCGCATAAACCGCAATTCGTGTTCATCTGGCAAGGTTGCTGCAATTGACGAACCGTCGGGAGAAACAGACTGCGCCTCGACATCCTCGCGAATTTTGCGGAGCGTTCCGCCCATGACGGACGCCTCCCAGGTGATTGCGTGACCCTCAAAAAACGCACGAGAGACTGCCAAAAAGCGTGTGCTGTCCGGCAACCAGCGGATACGCCAGAATACGTGCATGTCGCCAAATTGCGGTGGGTTAGGGATGCTAGAGGTCTCGCCGGTTTCAAGCGAGCGGACATGAAGACCCGAATTGTCTTCAAAAGCGAGATACTTCCCATCCCCTGAAATCGCCGCGCCGGTGATAGGGTTGTCGCTGGAGCTTGTCGTGAGTTGCCGTTCCTTGATTTCCGCGCGAGCGGAAGGCTGGGAGATCTTCCACCAGAGGAAGATAAACGCGGCCAAGAGCAAAACTGCGCCAGCGAAGGTTCCGCCCCGGAGCGCCCAACGGGATGGTGCTGCTCGACGATCCGATAAAGATAAATCGCCCGCAATCGGGGAGGCTTCGAGGGAGGCCGGCGGCGACATAGCTTGAATCGCCTTCAATGTTCGTTTCAGCTCTTCCAGCATCCCCGCGGCCGATTGATAACGCTGCTCACGGTCCTTCTCGAGGGCCTTGGCGATGATTGTCTCGAGCTCGGCCGGCATCTCCGGCGCCAGTTGCCGCAGGCCAGGAACCGACCGATGCAGGATGGCATCCTGGACGCTTGCGGCGGTATCCCCACAAAACGCCCGCTTTCCCGTGGCCATCTCAAACAGAACCAGACCAAAGGAAAACAAATCAGTGCGGGCATCCAGTTTCTCTCCGCGCACCTGCTCCGGAGACATGTAGGCGGCCGTGCCCATCGTGATCCCGGTGCGGGTCAGGAGATGATCGGCTGGAGAGTCTCGCCGGAGAACCGCAACAGGTTCGGGGCGGTCCATTTCGGGATAGCCAGCGGCCGCTTCCGCAACTTTCGCGAGTCCGAAATCCAATATCTTGACCTGGCCCCGGCGGGTGACAAAGATGTTCGCGGGCTTGATGTCGCGATGAACGATGCCCTTTTCGTGAGCCGCCTCCAGGCCTGTGGCGATTTGAATCGCGATGTCGAGGATCTTCGGAAGGGGAAGATGGGACGTTCCGCTGCCGTCATGCGGCCCGTGTTCTGCAATGAGCTCGCGCAGGGACTCGCCCTCCAGCAGTTCCATAGCCATGAAGGGTTGGGGGCCGTATTCTTCCACTCCGTAAATCGTGCAGATGTTTGGGTGGTTCAGGGCGGATGCAGCCTTGGCTTCGCGCTCAAAGCGTTGAATGGCCAGCGAATCTGACGCCAGTTCCTCGGGAAGAAATTTCAAAGCCACCGGGCGGTTGAGCTTAAGATCCTCCGCCTTGTAAACCAGCCCCATTCCTCCGCCGCCCAGCAAAGTCAGTATGCGGTAGTGTGACACTTTCCGGCCGGCGAGGGAGCCATCCACGTTTTTCCCGACCGTACCGGGGCCCGGTGCAGCCTCAGGGAAATGCACCGCGATCAATATCCGGTAGCCGCGTCGAGCAACCGTCTCAATGAAACGAGGGGCTTCTGCCGAATCATCCAGCGCCGCGCGGAGCTTCTTGACGGCGGCGTTGATGCTGCGATCAAACTCCACAACCGTATCGTTCGGCCACAGCTGCTTTCGAATCTCCTCGCGCGAGACCAGGTTGCCTTCCGCATGGAGCAGCATGACCAGAATCTTGAATTGCTGCTCCGGCAACCGTATCTTCCGCCCGCTCCTATGCAGTTCGGCAGTCGCGAGGTCGAGCTCAAAAGGCCCAAAGCGGACGAGTTCGGACGTGCGCGAGTCGGGCATAGGGGAAGCCTCTGATGAAATCTCGCTGGACCATCCTACCCGCTAGATGACGCGCTTTCAATCACTTAATTAGTCACTCGAAAATCGCTGCAAAATCACCTCCAGACAATTGCTCGCACCCCGCGTTTCAAGCCAAAGTCACGGCCAGTTGCCGCGGGTGTCCCCCGAGGTTCGCTCTTTCGGCCAGCGCTCCCCAAAAGGAGGTCTCGGGTGCGAGGAATAAACGGAACAAACAGAAAAAGTTTGATCTTGCTGGCCGGGAGCCGTCTCTCGGCGAGCCTCCTCTTCCCGATCATGGCGGCGGGGATGGGACGGTCGTTTTCTCCCGACCTGAGGCTTATTACGCTGGTGCCTTCTGACGCTGACATGGTGGCGGGCATCGGGGCTCCGACCCTGCACGGGCAGCAGCCGAGCACTTTCCTCCTGATTACCCCTCGTAACGCGGCTGATCTTAACGACTTCCTGGCGCTCACCGGGGTCGATGACGCTCGGGTCATCCATCAGGTCATCCTGGTCGCAACCAAACGAGGAACCGGGAACCCCGATGGACATAGCCTGCTGGCCAGCGGTCATTTCAATCAGGCCCGCATCTTCAAAGCTGCGGTCGAGAATGGAGCCGTGATCGATCAATACCGAAGTGTTCAGATCGTGGTGCTGGAACCATTCCAACGGGAACGCCAGAGTCTAAGCGGTGTTCGTTGGCTGGCTGTAGTAGGAGAGAATGTCGTGATCCTTGGGACAATAGAAAATGTTCGCCTTGAACTTGATCGGCACCTGGACAAGGCCTCGGCGGATTTGCCGCTGATGCTATCGTTGTCCCAACTTGAAGGCGATGACATGTCGTGGTGCCTGGTGCGGGCGCTGGTACAGAACGATTTGATACTCCACGCTCTGCGATCACTTGATCCGGAATTTGCCCGGCGGGTACACGATGGAGATACGATCCTTTTTGGAATCCATTACGGCCGTCGCATTCGATTCGAATACATATTGACAACATCGAACCCTTCCACCCAAGCAGGTTCCCCCTCGCTGGTGCCCTCCCCGGAAACCCCGAATGCCACTCCCTACCCGCTTATCGCTGCGTCCGCCCACGTCGACGGTTCGATCCGTGGAAGGGTGTACCTTTCAACGGTTCGATATGAGAAATGGCTTGCCGATGTCTCCGGGCGGTCACCTGATCACAGATAGTCACACTCCGGATATCGAGAGTCGAACCATCGAGAGGAACTCGCGCAGCTTGTTAGTCGGATTCAGGCGGGCCGACAATTCGTAGCGTCATGGCGACATGCGCCGGGCCACCTCCGGTAGCGGTGGAACGAGCTTAATGAGACCTTGGGAGCCACCCGCCCGATTGTTTTCTCCGTTTTACTTATCCTGTACGGCAATGTACAGAGGCTGGTTGATGGTGTAGGGCGAACCCGGCGCCTCTCTTGCAGCGGTGGGCGTAATGGTGAATACATGAAGCATTTCCGCGGACTGGCTGATGGCATACAGATGAGTTGAGTCATCCCAGAACATCTGCGAAATGGAGTCAGTGGTCAGCAAGCCGGTGTATGAAGTTGGCGGGTTGGCACCATTGAAATGGAATATCTGCAGTCCTTCCGTGCCAGCCACCGCAAGCAGCGTTCCCGCAGGCGAGATCTTCATGTCGTTGACGGCGCTGAACGCAGTATTCGGCATATTCTCATAGGTGTTCGAAGTCGACAGGTTCCCTTTAGAGTTGGCACTGAATGAGCCTACTTGGATCGGCACTCCCGACGAGCATCCAGGCGGCACTGCCGCTTCCATAGAAACAGCCACACGACTCCCTGCCGGGTCCGCCGCGGAAAACATGGGGATATAGATATTGTAGCCCGGGGGTGGCGGTGGCATAGGCAGGCTAGTGATACCTGCGTCGCTCAAATCGCCGGTATTCCCCCTCTGGAATCCCCACACCTGGTAGTAAAAGCAGCCGTTGTTCACGGCTTCAAATCCGAACTTGTTGTCGCCAATGAAAGTGAGCGGGAGATAAACGCCGGAAAACGAGCCGGCGCCACCTTCCACGTATCCAAGGAAGGTCAATTCGCCGTTCGCTTTGACTGCGAACGATTGGAAGGTGTTATTGGAGCAGTCGCCATCGAAGTTCATGGCGTACAGGTCTGCGCCGGTGCGGTCAGGGAAGATCCAACCTGCTGCGCCGCAGTTGCTGGGGTTATATGCCGCGTAGTCTGTGGATGTGAGATAAGTGAGTGCGCCGTTCGCTGCGATGGAGTATCCATCAAGATAGGTTCCGGAATTGCTGATGCCGTATAGCGTGTTGCCATTTATGGAAAGGACGTTGTCATTGGCCTTGAACGGCGATCCGGTTACCCTGGTGAGCCGGCCCGTCGTGCTCGCGGCGTACGCGTTCACAACGCCCGTGTTGCTGTTGGCTGGCAAACTGGAAACGTACACGTGCGCTACCGGAGCCGCTGACGCTGTGGATGCATCCTGACCCCACGATGCCATCGAAATCCCTGCGCCGAGGTAAATAGATAGAAACAGCCTGCTCGATCGCTGAATCAACATCAAGGTTCTCCTCAAACCTGGCAGATTGCTGTGAGGAATAAGCCAGCGACACACGCACCGACGAAGGCAACCGTAGTGTTGTTGCAATAGTTACGCAAACGAAGCCAGATCAACTTCGTTCTAAGTTGGTTCCGTGATTTCAGATTCTCGACACTACTTCGTGTGTTTCGATGCGCACGTTTTCCAAACGGGTGGCCGGTGATTGAAATGAAAGCTTACCCGCTCGCGTTTGGGGGATTCTTGGCTGGGTCAAGGGTGGGCAACGCATTATAAAAGCGGCGGCGGGTGGCCACAGCTAGAACTACGGCACTGACACACAGTTGCTACTCGTGTTCGGGAGTTGTCCCGCGTCACCTCATTGTTACTTGACACATCGTTGCGAAGGCGCTTGCCGAACCTGGATGGATCCTCATCTTATGACAGGAACTTTCCCTTCTGTAGCAAACGTCGGGGGTACAATTACTGTGATTTCCCACATTTATTAATTGATCCACCCGGCTGCGGACAGCCCCGTTGAACTTGGTCAAGTGAACAAAATCCGCGTGGATCTTCTCAGTGAGTTTGGTCACTTTCTCGATCGTCTCAAGCAAATAACCCTCGGTTTTCGACAGGTGGTGCAGGATCTTGTAAACCTGGCGCAGGTATTCCACCGCGTCGTCGCAGTCGCCTATTTCGTTGAGCCCCTCTTTGTTGATCTCATTCGTGACGTTGTATACCTCAAGAAGGTGAATCGCCGCCTTGCGCAGGCTCTCCTGCGACTCTTTTCCCGCTTTCGCCCCCGCTCGATGCTTCTCAATGTCATGCAACACCTGTTCGGCATCGAGTTCCTCCGCCCCTTCGCCTGTCCCTACGTCGGCGAATGCGAAGAGTTCATCTATCCCTAGCGCAAACCCCCCGAGGATCTCGTCCGCGCCGGCGTGCGTCCCCGCGCCACCTGCTGCCAGGCCCACACTAGCAAGATGCTTTACCGCAAATGACACCTGCTCGCTGTTGGTCTTGCGTTCCCAGGGGTTGCTGATACCATGCCGCACTTTTGTGACTATGCTCCCTTTGCTATACTTCGTCTCCGCATCACGGTACAGGCGGTCTCGATCCAGATTGGGTGTATACGGAGTTGCCCCGGTGATCGTCGGATCAGCGGCAATCAGTTTCTTTGCGTCCGCCAACTCCTTGTTCGCGTGCTTCAACTGGCCCGCGCTCCACAGGGCTACCGCTGGGTTGCCTTGGGAGGATCCGATAAACGTGTTGTGCAAATAACAGGTTTTGCATTCGCAGGCGCCTTCGGGGTGCCACTCCCCATACGCCACCAGGTCCGGCTGGTGAGTATAGTCGAGCCGAAACTCGTAGTTTTGGAGTAGGGCGTCCGACAGGAAGATCGCCGGGTACACGTAAAGCCTGGCCTTGTCCAGGTGCCGCAGAATATGCAGCAGTTCGGTTACTGCCCCAAGCGCTTCATCGCAGGTTGCGAAGGGTTTCTGTGGCGTCCTGAATTTGCTGCGCTTTCTCCCAAGCCGTTCGATAGTGCTGGAACGCGCGCCGAATGGTCTTGTGGGCCCGCTCGTCCAGCACCTGGGTTGCTCCGGCCGAGTCGACCTGCTTGTAAGTCCCTATCCAGGCCCGCGTCCTTTCGCCCCCGGTATATTGACGCCCCCACAGTTTTGCGAACGCGGTGTCAGAGAGCTTGCCTACCGCAAGGCCTCCCGCGGCAAGTCCAACAATGATCGGGATTCCGACTCCGTGGGTGGCGACGCCCAGGGCGGCGAACCCGGTGGCCACTCCCAAACCGACTCCAACCTTGATGACCGTCTTCTTGCCCTCGCCGTAGTTCCACGATCTCCTTGCAGACCTGGCCAACTTGCCGCCCTTGCTCGCCCGCCCCTGCATCATCAGGTCGTACGCTTCGGCTTTCAGGCCGACCGACCCAACGGGGCTCAATTTCTTCGCCATTCAGTGCCTCCTTTTCGACAATCGCTTGGGGAATGCCATTGCCCGTCCATCCCGAATCCACAGGAGTCTGCAGAGAGTCCAAATCTACGTTTCAGACCGCGTGGCGTCGACAGAATTGTCGCAGATACGCTATGAGGCAGAACACGACAATGAGATCCGCTCATAAAGCAACCGACTCGGCGGAGAACAGCGCGCACTCGGCCCAGCTCAACGCCAACGAATCCATACGTGGGAACGGCAATCAACCATCTCCACCAGGGCGTCCGCAATCCCAAGGTGGAGGGCAGGCGAAAGCGAATTTCTTCCCGTGATTTCGTCCTCCACTCGCTGCGCCATACAATGCTTACTAGACTCGGGGAATCAGGAGTGGACGCTTTCCCGATCATGCGGATCGCCGGCGATAGCAGCATTACGGTTTCGCAGCGGTTGCAGCTTTCGCAAATGGCCCAAAGGCTCAGGAGATGGAAAATGAGCCAAAACGACTGTCACCCGCTACAGTATCCGCTACACTCAACGGAGCGGTTCCTGTAAGTCATTGAAGGGCCTGTAGCTCAACGGTCAGAGCAGGGGACTCATAATCCCTTGGTTGGGGGTTCGAATCCCTCCGGGCCCACCATTGGGTGTCCTCGTTCGTCCCTCCCCTTTTAACACCTGCAGCGTACCGGGAACGCTACGTGGTGCGCCAGCGACTCAGCCGAACTGGTCGGGCCCATTTCAGATCACCTTCAGGTTCGCGTGTCATGCTCATTCGCGAAATCAGTGAGGTGCGCACGATGCTCGCTCCGACCTTCCCGCAGAGGACCGGCCCGCCCAACTCCCGCAAGCCCTCCAGGCTGGATGGGGGCAGGCTCGCCGTTTGTGAACTGGCCGGCGGCGAATACTATTGCTTTCACCGATAAGAAACATGAGCCAGGCCTTCCAATCCGCGCTGAACGTGCTCCTGATCGAGGACGACAAGGACCTCGCCGGATTCGTGCGTGAAGGGCTCGAAGACGAGGGCTGCAGTGTGCGCCTCTGCTACGACGGCAGTTCCGGACTCCGCCAGGCCGAATTGCATGCTTTCGATATCATTCTCCTCGACGTGATGCTGCCCGGGCTGAACGGTTTCGAAGTCACTAGGCGCCTGCGCCTCGAAAACATCCGCACGCCCATTCTCCTGCTCACTGCGCGCGATGCACCGGAGGACATCGTCAAAGGCCTGGATGCGGGATCGGACGACTACCTTACCAAGCCGTTCGAATTCGAAGTCCTGCTGGCGCGGATTCGTGCGCGGACGCGTTCCTCCGCCGGAAAGAACACCGCGCAGATGCGCTTTGCGGATCTGTTTCTCGATGCCGAGAAGCGCGAGGCGGTCCGGGCGGGCGAGCGGCTCGATCTGACACGCACCGAATTCTCCATCCTGGAATGCCTGATGCGGTCGGCGGGCCGGGTGGTGCGGCGCAGCCGCATCATCGACCAGGTGTGGGCTGACCGGGACATCAGCGAAAACAACCTGGACGTGTTCATCCGGTTTCTGCGCAGCAAGGTCGACCGGCCCGGGCAGCCCCGGCTCCTGCATACGGAACGGGGGCTCGGATACAGCATCAGGGAAGGGGCGGATTGAAGCGCCTGACCATTCAAGCCCGGCTCACGCTCTGGTTCTTCCTGAGTGTTGCCATCATCGTTGCGCTATTCGTCAGCGGGAGCTGGCTGGCCATGAGAGCCAGCATGTACCACTCCATCGATCGCGATCTCCGCTACAGGATCGGGATGGTCGTCCCCTTTATTCAACTGGAAACGCTCAACACGCGGGAGAGATTTGCCAGGGAATTTGCCAATCCCAGCGAAGAGCCGATTGTGGGCGTGTTCGTACAGATCACCGACGAGCAGCAAGCCATCCTTTACGAATCGGATGTATTGCGATCGCACCATGTTGCGGTGCTGCCGGTCGGGCTGCCGGACGGATCGGTTTCCATCGCGACCGCCGGTGCGGACGGCTGGCCGATGCGGGTCGCGAGCCGGCGCATTGTCGTCGGGGGAATCCCGCTGACGGTCCACGTCGTGGAGCCGCTCCACGACTTGTTGAATTCCCTGCGCGAGTACGGCTCCTATCTTGCGTTCCTCGTGCCCGCCGTGCTGCTGCTGGCCACGTTGGCGGGATATTGGATGAGCCGGCGCGTGCTCCTCCCCGTAGAGCAGATCCGCAAGGAAGCCGAAGCCATCGCTCCGTCGGACCTGGCCGCGCGGCTCCACGTCCCGCACACTGAAGACGAACTGGCCCGGTTGGCGCGGACGCTGAATGCCATGCTCTCGAGGATCGAGGCCGGCTTTCGCTCCATCCAGCAATTTACGGCCGACGCTTCTCATGAACTGCGCGCGCCGCTGGCTCTCATCACGACAGCCGGCGAGGTTTCGCTCCGCCGGGAGCGTTCGCGCGAGGAGTTGGAGGAGACACTGCGCAAGATTGTTCGCGAAGCGCGGCACATGTCCCGGCTGGTCGAGAACCTGCTGGCTCTCGCCCGTGGAGATGTAAACCACCCAGCCGCAAGCCAGGAGCCGGCCGACCTCGGGGAGATCCTCCGCGGATTGTGCGCCGAGCTGTCGCCGTCCGCCAATGCCAAAGGCCTGAATCTGGTTTCCGCCATTCCCGACACGGATATCCAGGTTTACGGCGAGAGCACGGAGCTGCGTCGCCTGTTCCTCATCCTGCTGGACAATGCGATCAAGTACACCGAGGCCGGCTCGATCACATTGACGGCAAGCGAGGAAGACTCGCGTATAACGGTGACGGTTGGCGATACGGGAATCGGCATCGACGCCGACTCCCTGCCCCACGTGTTCGACCGCTTCTGGCGTGCCGACAAGGTGCGGTCCCGTGCGGAGGGAGGCGCCGGCCTGGGGCTCTCCCTGGCTTCGCAGATTATCGCGAATCACGGCGGAACCATTACGGTGAAAAGTGAAATCCGGCGGGGGAGCGTGTTTACCGTACAGCTGAAGTCCGGCATGGCTTCGCAAGCTTCGACCCACAGCGAAACCTGACCGTGGCTGCCCGGAGTGCTCTCAGACGATGCGGAACCAGTAGGCGAGGATCAGGACTTCCAACCCGACAAAGGCCGCCAGAATCACGCTGTGCTTGAAGGTAAATCGCAGCAACTGCGACTGTTGCCGTACGGTGATGCCCGTGGCCGCGGCGGCCACCGCGATGGATTGAAGGCTGATCATTTTGCCCAATACGCCGCCGGCCGAATTGGCAGCGGACATCAGGATTCGACTCAGGCCGAGGCGGTCCGCGGTGATGGACTGCAGGCTTCCAAACAATGCGTTGGACGAGGTATCGGACCCGGTGAGGAATACGCCCAGCCATCCAAGGAAGGAACTGAAGAACGGAAACGCGACCCCCGTGGCCGCGAACGCCAGGCCGAGGGTCGCGGTGGCGCCCGAGTAATTCATCACAAACGCCATCGAGAGCACAGTCGCAATGGTCAGGATGGGGAGGGCCAGTTGTCGGGCCGACGTAAGAACCACCCAGGCGAATGCGGCCGGGCGCATCCTGAGAAAAACCGCGGAAAGAATGCACGCAAACATGCATGACGTTCCGCTGGCAGAAAGCAGGTTCAGGTTGAAGATCGCCGCGTAGGGAGCGGATTTCAACAGAACGGGCGGCGTGCGGAGAATCAGGTTATGCAGGCCCGGCCAGTGCAGGCCGAATGTCGCCTGGTTGAGAACGCTCTGGAACGGCCTATAGCCCCAGAGAAGAACCAGGACCACCACGAATACATAGGGCATCCAGGCGGCCAGGATCTGGCTGGGCGTGTGCCGTTGCGCGTCCGACTGGACCGGCGTATCGAAGGCGAGTTCGAAGGGTCCCAGTTCGTCCGCAGGCGACTTTCTGATTAATGGTCGCGGATGCCAGAACCGCAGCAGCACCACCAGCGCAGCCATGGTTGTCGTGGAGCTGAGAATGTCGCTCAGTTGGGCGCCGACATAGTTCGAAATCACGTATTCCATGGTTCCGAACGTTAACCCCGCGGTCAGCAGGGCGGGCCACACTTCCCTGGCCGCCTTCCATCCGCCCATCGCCGAGATCATGTAGAGGGGAAGGATCAGCGCGACGGGCGCGCACAGCGTTCCGACAGCTCCGCTCAGTTTCTCCAGGGGAAGGCCGGTGATTCCTGCCAGGGTAATGACGGGAATACCGATCGAACCAAAGGCTACCGGCGCGGTATTGGCCAGCAGGCACAAAGCGGAGGCGTAGTAGGGCGAAAAACCCAGGCCCACCATCATGGCTCCCGCGACCGCTACCGGGGTTCCAAACCCTGCGGCGCCTTCGAGAAAACCGCCGAATCCGAACGCGATCATGATGGCCTGGACACGCAGATCGGGAGTGAGGGAAGCGACCGAATCCTTGATGATGACGAATTTGCCTGAGACGACGGTGATGTTATAAAGCACGATGGCCCAGAACACGATCCAGCAGATGGGAAACAGGCCGAACGCCGCACCGTAGGCAGCCGAACTCAACATGAGCGAGACGGGCATGCGGTAGCCTGCCAGGGCGACCAGCAGCGTGGCGCCAAGGCCCCACAGGCTGGCCACCCACGCCGGTTTTCGCTTCACTCCCAGCAGGAACAGCAAAACCAGGACCGGCAAACCCGCGGCCAGGGCGGAAACGGCGATCCCCTGCCCCCAGATGGAATAGTTCTGTGACCAGATGGAGGTCATCGATTCCTTCAACAAGCCCGCGAAGCCTGGTCAATCCACCATAGCCGAACGATCGTCGCCAATGCTATGGAAAGCTGAGGGGTAGACCGTGATTCAGCCAATCGCCCCGATCATGTCGTAAGCTGTTCCGGAGTGCTGACCCCGAACCAACTCGCCGGCCTGAACAGTGCCGTCGGTCGCGATGGGCTGATCACCGGAAAGAGCCAGCTGCAGACCTACGAGTGCGATGGCCTGACCAACTTTCGCGTCGTTCCGGATGCGGTCGTCCTGCCGCGCACGACGGAGCAGGTGCAGGCGGTGGTCCGGCTGTGCGCGCGCGACCGGATTCCCTTCGTGAGCCGGGGCGCCGGGACGGGCTTGAGCGGAGGCGCTCTGCCCGCCGCGGGCGGGATCGTCATCAGCCTGGCGCGCATGAACCGCATTCTGACGGTGGACGTGGCCAACCGCCAGGTGGTCGTGGAGCCGGGGGTGATCAACGCCCACGTGACCCAGTGTGTGGCACCCTACGGGTACTTCTATGCGCCCGATCCTTCTTCGCAGTCGGTGTGCACCATCGGTGGCAACGTTGCCGAGAACGCGGGCGGAGCGCATTGCCTGAAATACGGCTTTACCACGACCCACGTGCTTGCGCTGGAGGTGGTCCTGCCTTCGGGCGAGCTGGTGCAACTGGGCGCGCCCACCCTCGACGCGCCCGGATACGACTTGCCGGGCGTGTTTGTCGGCTCGGAAGGCACGCTGGGCGTGGCCACGAAAATCACGCTGCGCATCGTCAAACGCCCGGAGATGGTGCAAACGCTTCTGGCCGCATTCAATTCGATTGAGGCGGCGGGACAGACGGTGAGCGACATCATCGCGGCGCACATGCTGCCCGCGGCCATGGAGATCATGGACGCGCTCGCCATTGAGGCTGCTGAAGCCGCCGTGCAGGCGCATTACCCCCGCTGCAAGGGGCTTCTGCTGGTGGAACTCGACGGCGCCTGCAGCGAGGTGGATGCCCTGATGCTCGCGGTTCAGGATTTGTGCCGCAACAACGGCGCGTGGGAGATTCGCATGGCGCAGTCCGAGCAGGAGCGCGAGCTGGTGTGGAAGGGCCGCAAGGCTGCGTTCGCGGCGGTGGGGCGTATTTCGCCCAACTACATCGTGCAGGACGGCGTCATCCCGCGAACCGCGCTTCCGGCTCTCCTGAAAGAAATCGAACGCCTGGCCGCCGCCGCCGGCCTGCGCGTGGCCAACGTCTTTCATGCCGGCGATGGGAACCTTCATCCGCTGGTGCTGTACGACCAGGCGGTCACCGGCCAGGAAGAAAGAGCGCTCGACCTCTCGTATCAGATCCTGCGCTTGTGCGTGGATCATGGCGGCTCGATCACCGGCGAGCATGGCGTGGGCAAAGAGAAGCAGGAAGCGATGGGCTACATGTTTGCCGAGCCGGACCTGGCCACCATGCAGCTGGTGCGCTGTGCCTTCGATCCAGAGAACATTGCCAATCCCGACAAGGTGTTCCCTCGCCCGCGTCTCTGCGCCGAAAAGCCCGGGCCCTACACGCCTCATCCGCTCGAAATCGCCGGCATCGCGGAGATTTTCTGATGAGCGCACCCGCGGCATTGACACTGGAGCAGGGAATGTCGCATCTGGGCTCCGTGGTTGGTGAAGAGAATGTGCGATTGCGCCGCGAAGCGAACCAAACCATCGTGGCGGCTCCTGGCGACGCACCTCAGATCGCGGAAGTACTGCGATTTGCAAACGCGAATGCGCTCACCGTGATGCCCAGCGGCGGCCGGACCAAGCTGGGCTGGGGGAATGCCGTTTTCCCTGACATCGAATTGAGCCTTATCCGCCTCAATGCGTTGCGCGAGCATGCCTGGCAGGACATGACCTGCACGGTGCAAGCCGGTTGCGCCTGGGCTGCGATGCAGGATCAACTGCGCCGCCACGGACAGATGGTGGCCCTCGATCCGCTCTGGCCGGAGCGCGCCACGGTGGGCGGGATCGTGGCCTGCAACGACAGCGGCGCGCTTCGCCTGAAATACGGAGGCCTGCGCGATCTGATCATCGGCATGACCGTCGTGCTGGCGGATGGCACGCTCGCGAAGAGTGGCGGGAAAGTCGTCAAGAACGTCGCCGGCTATGACATCCACAAGCTGATGACGGGAAGTTTCGGCACCCTGGGTGTGATCACGGAGGTGAATTTCCGGCTGCATCCCGCGGAGGAACATGCACGGACCTGGACTGCCCGCTTGCCCGATGGAGAGCCGGTCACGGCGCTCGCCGAGCCGCTGCGGGCGCTGATGGATTCGCAATTGGTTCCCTCGGGCGTGCAAATTCGCATTGGCAAGGGAGAGGGGGCGTTCGATGTGCGCGTGGCGGGCTTGCCTGAATGCCTGGATGAATATCGCCACTGCATCGAAAGCATCTTCGGCAGGCTCGCACTGGAAGATGGGGGAGACAATGTGTGGGATGCGCGGCGAGCGCTTTTCGACAGCAAAGACACCCTGATTCTGAAGGTATCGGTGCTTCCGACCGAAATATGCGCTCTCTGCGAAGATTTGCGCGAATGGGGCGGGGGTGCGGAGATCATCGTGGTCGCCCAGGCGATCGGCTTGATGGCGGTGGCCATCAACGCGGCGCCGGAGACGGCGAGCGCCCTCCTCGATCGTTTACGTGCCCGCGTAGAGCCTTCGGGCGGAAGCGCGGTGGTCCTTCGTGCGCCGGATCCGCTGCAAGGTAGGATCGAGGTATGGGGATCCGAGCGCGGGACGCTGCCATTGATGCGCGAAATCAAGCGCCGCTTTGATCCCCACCGCATCCTTAACCCGGGCCGATTCGTGGGAAATCTCTGATGGCCGAAATCACTCCTCCTAAACCAACCAAAAACTTCGACGCGCATCATCCGCCGGAGAAGAAATATCTCAAGGACTGTGTGCACTGCGGGTTCTGCCTTCCCGCCTGCCCAACGTATGTTTTGTGGGGCGAAGAAATGGACTCGCCCCGCGGGCGTATTTACATGATGGACAAGGCCGCGAACGGTGAGGCTCCGCTGGACGCGCGGTTCCGCCTGCACATGGACAACTGCCTGGGCTGCATGGCCTGCATGACCGCGTGTCCCTCGGGCGTGCAGTACAACAAGCTGATCGAGCCAACCCGCGCGCAGATCGAGCGCAACGTGCCTCGCAGCCTGGGCGAGCGGCTCTTCCGCAAGCTGATCTTTGCGACGTTTCCGCATTCCGCGCGACTACGGGCTCTGGCCATACCCTTGCTCGCATACCAGAAGAGCGGCCTGCAAACGCTGGTGCGGAAGGCGGGCGTAACCAGGCTTCTTCCGAAACGAATCGCGGCCATGGAGGCATTGCTGCCCGAGGTTCCGGCCGGCCTGTTTGCCAGGCAATCGACGATGATCCAGCCGGTGACGGAGCCCCGCCGGCGAGTGGGGATGTTGAGCGGCTGCGTGCAGCAAGTGTTTTTTCCCCAGGTCAACGCGGCCACGGCGCGGGTGCTTGCCGCCGAAGGATGCGAGGTCGTAATTCCGCGCGCACAGCCGTGCTGCGGGGCGCTCATGCTTCATTCGGGACTTGAAGACGATGCGGCGGCACAGGCCAGGAGAATGATTGCTGCATTTGAAAATGCAAACGTCGATGCCATCGTCATCAACTCGGCCGGGTGCGGTTCGACGATGAAAGAATACGGGCACCTGCTGCGCGACGATCCCGAATGGGCTGAACGGGCGGCGAAGTTCTCGGCCAAGTGCAGGGATATCTCAGAAATCCTGTGCGAGCTTGAGCCCCGCGCGCAGAGGCATCCACTGCGATTGCGCGTCGCCTATCATGACGCCTGTCATCTGCAGCATGCGCAGGGCGTGCGCGAACAGCCGCGGCGGCTGCTGGCGGGAATTCCTGAACTCGAGGTCGCGGAAATCCCCGAGGCGACCCTGTGCTGCGGTTCGGCGGGCGTGTTCAACCTGTTGCAGCCCGATACCGCCAATCAGCTCGGCGATCGGAAGGTCGACAATCTGCTGGCGACAGGCGCCGCAGGCGGTCGCCTCGGCCAATCCCGGCTGCCTGCTTCAACTTGATGTATGGCCTTCGCCGTCGCGGCTTGAAGACCATGCCTGCATTGCATATGGTGGAATTGCTGGATGCATCCATCCGCGGACTGTCCGGCGGACGACCTGTTGCGGCGAGAGTGGCCAATCCCCATTGCTCATCCACAAGATGACGAGCACCTTGGCGCACCCACATATGTTCCTTGTCGAAAACGGAGAACCATCATGCCCCCCACGATTCATCTTCCCGGCGTTGAAATTCTCGCTCCCATCAGCGAGAACCATGCGCAGATCCTCACCCCCGAGGCCATCGATTTCATCGTCGATCTGCATCGCACGTTCAACCCGCGCCGCAAGGAGTTGCTCGAGCGGCGCGGCAGGAGCGGCAAATGCGGCTCGACGCGGGCGAACGGCCGGACTTCCTCGACGAGACGCGCTCGATTCGCGAGTCCGATTGGACGGTGGCGCCCATGCCCGCCGACATCCTCGACCGGCGCGTGGAGATCACCGGGCCGGTGGATCGCAAGATGATCATCAACGCGCTCAACTCCGGCGCCAAAGTCTTCATGGCCGACTTCGAGGACTCCAGCACGCCGACCTGGAACAACCTGCTAGACGGGCACATGAATTTGCGCGACGCCATCCGGCGGACCATCACGTACGAAGATCCCGGGACGGGCAAACAATACAAGCTCAACGAGAAAACCGCGGTGCTGTTTGTTCGCCCGCGCGGGTGGCATCTCGACGAGCGCCACGTGATCGTGGACGGCGAACCGATGTCCGGCTCCATCTTCGATTTCGGCCTGTACTTCTTACCACAACGCGAAAGAATTGCTGGCGCGCGGCAGCGGTCCGTACTTCTACCTGCCCAAGATGGAGAGCCATCTCGAGGCGCGCCTTGTGGAACGACGTCTTTATCCGCGCCCAGAAGGAGATCGGCCTGCCCCAGGGATCCATCAGCGCCACGGTGCTGATCGAAACCATCCTGGCCACCTTCGAGATGGACGAGATTCTCTACGAGCTGCGCGATCACTCCGCGGGGCTCAACTGCGGCCGCTGGGATTACATCTTCAGCTTCATCAAGAAATTTTCCGACGACGCGCATGCGCTGCTTCCCGATCGCGCCCAGGTCACGATGACCACGCACTTCATGCGCAGCTATTCGAAGCTGGCCATCAAGACCTGCCATCGGCGCAACGTGCACGCCATGGGCGGTATGTCGGCGTACATCCCCGTCAAGACCGACCCGGTCGCCAACGAGAAAGCCATCGCGCAGGTGCGCGCCGACAAGGAACGCGAGGCCGGCGACGGGCACGACGGGACCTGGGTGGCGCATCCCGGCCTGGTGCCGGTGGCGTTGGAGGTCTTCGACCGGCTGATGCCGCAGCCGAACCAGATTTCGAAGCAATTGCCCGATTTCCATCCCACCGCGGCGGATCTGCTGCGCGTTCCCGATGGGCAGATCACGGAGGCCGGGCTGAAGCAGAATGTCGCCGTCGGCCTGGGCTACCTGGAGGCATGGCTGCGCGGCATCGGCTGCGTGCCGCTGTTCAACCTGATGGAGGACGCCGCTACCGCCGAGATCAGCCGCGCCCAACTCTGGCAATGGATCCGCCATAACGCGAAGCTGGCCGATGGGCGGCCCGTGAACCTGGAATTTGTCGAGACCATGATCGACGATGAGTTAAGCCGGCAGAAGGACGCGGTCGATGAGGAACGTTACGTGGCGTACGGAAAGGCGGCGGAACTGATGCGCGCATTGATACGCGCGCCCAAATTCGTCGAGTTTCTTACGTTACCGGCCTACGAACGCATCCTGAAAGAGGAGAAGCTTGGGCAGGTTGCTCCCTCCTAGCTCCTCCAGGGAGGGGTTACGGACCGGGGAACCCGGAATGGCGGGGTCAACCCAGGGAGGGTCGATCTGCCGAGGAGCCGCGGTTGTAGGCTGGCAGGAACGGCGGGCTGTCGCGCAAGCCGGACCAGGTTTCCGCAACCACGATGCTGTTCTGGGGGTTCCCGGGCTGGTAACGAACCGAGCATGGGAACCCGGCGCGGATGGCGTCCACGTCGACTACGTTCAGCAGGTCGCTCACGTCCTGGGTACACTGGTAGTCCACGCCGCCGATCCGGTAACCGTAGAGCAGCATGGTGAGCCGGGCGCCGTCTTCCGCGGGGACCTCGCATATGTCGAGCAGGGTGCCGTCGACCAGGCGGCCGGATTGAATCAGAATGTGGCGGCGCGCGATTTCCAGTTCTGCCGGGGTGGGGCGGCGGCGCAGAAGCAGCCACGCCCCTGCGGCGCCAAGTCCGGCCACCACAATCGCGCCGGCGGTTATCTCGATCGCTCTGAGGGCATTGAAGGGCATGAACGGCGGCTGGTCCTAGAACAAGGATAGCGCAGTACTGGAAGCGCAGCGCAAATCCGTGGAAACCGAAGTCAGGGGCGGCCCAGCCGCGTTCACGCACTGAATGGCTAAGCGGGCCTCTGCGCTATACTCGATGGGAATCTTTCAGGGGAAGGCGGCTTTTCCGAGCCCTTTCCGGGGTGTTTTCGGCCGTTGGAGATCGAATCCATCAAGAATCGTACGCATTCCCGCATTCGTTCCACCACCGTGATCTGCGTGCGGCGCAACGGCCAGGTGGTGATGGCGGCCGATGGCCAGGTGACGCTGCAGGATCACGTCTTGAAACACTCGGCCAAAAAGATCCGACGCCTGTACCAGGACAAGATCCTCGCCGGGTTCGCGGGCTCGACGGCCGACGCGTTCAACCTCTTTCAGCGCTTCGAAACCAAGCTCGAGCAGTATGCCGGGAACCTGAACCGGGCCGCGGTGGAGCTGGCCAAGGACTGGCGTACCGATAAGATGCTCCGCAACCTGGAGGCCCTGCTGGTGGTGGCGGACAAGTCGCAGACGTTCCTGCTCTCGGGATCGGGCGACGTGATCGATCCCGACGACGCCGTTGCCGCTATCGGATCGGGGGGCAGCTATGCTACGGCCGCAGCCCGCGCGCTGATGGAAAATACCGAACTGAGCGCGCTCGAGATCGCGCAAAAAGCAATGAAGATTGCCGCCGATATTTGCATCTATACCAACGATCGAGTGACGATCGAGGAGTTGAAGGGATAACGGACCTGATGGGTTCCGCGTCCACCTGACATGGCTATCTACCTGCCCGCTTCCGCTGAAGAACAAGACCTCGCGCTGGACGAACTGACGCCGCGCGAGATTGTGGTTGAGCTCGACAAGCACGTGGTCGGCCAGCGTGCGGCTAAGCGCGCCGTGGCCATCGCGCTGCGCAATCGCCAGCGCCGCCAGAAGCTGCCGCCGGACATGGCCGACGACATCATGCCCAAGAACATCATTATGATCGGGCCGACGGGCGTGGGCAAAACCGAGATTGCGCGGCGGCTGGCCAAACTGACCAACTCACCTTTCCTGAAGGTGGAAGCTTCGAAGTTCACCGAGGTGGGCTATGTGGGCCGCGACGTGGAGTCGATCGTGCGCGATCTGGTGGAAATCTCCATCGACATGGTGCGCGAAGAGCGCCTGGAGGAGGTGGAAGACAAGGCGGAGATGAACGCCGAAGAGCGGCTGCTGGATGTGTTGCTGCCCGCTCCGCCGCAGGCTCCCAGCCACCAGCAGGACGGCCCGCACGCGCTGCCCGGCAACGAGAGCTACCAGCGCTCGCGAGAGAAGCTGCGCCAGCAGTTCCGCGAAGGCAAGCTCGACGACCGCATGGTAGAAATCGATGTGCGCGAGCGCAATACGCCGCAGTTCGGCATCATCTCCAACCAGAACCTTGAGGATATGGAGATGAACCTCAAGGACATGCTGCCCAATATTTTCGGGGGCGGCACCAAGAAGCGGAAGCTGAAAGTGGCCGATGCGTTCGACTATCTCGTTCAAGAAGAAGAGGGCCGCCTCATCGACATGGACAGCGTGAACCGGGCCGCGGTAGAGCGCGTGGAGTCGAGCGGCATCGTGTTTTTGGACGAGATCGACAAGATCGCCGGCCGCGAAGGCGGCCATGGGCCCGATGTTTCGCGCGAAGGCGTGCAGCGCGACATCCTGCCTATCGTGGAAGGAACTACCGTCAACACGCGTTACGGCATGGTGCGCACCGACCACATTTTGTTTATCGCCGCCGGCGCATTCCACGTTTCCAAGCCGAGCGACCTCATCCCCGAGTTGCAGGGACGTTTTCCCATTCGCGTCGAGCTGCAATCCTTGACCGTCGAGGATTTTCTGCGCATCCTCACCGAGCCCAAGGCGTCGCTGACCAAACAGTATTCGGCCCTGCTGGAGACCGAGGGCGTGCGGCTTGAGTTCGCGCCGGAAGCGCTGCGCGAAATGGCGGAGTTTGCCTTCCGGGTGAATGAAGCCACCGAGAACATCGGAGCGCGGCGCCTGCATACCATCATGGAGCGCGTGCTGGAAGATGTCAGCTTCCTGGCGCCGGACGTGGCGCGACGCCCCGACGATGATGCCCATGCCGCGGCGCTCTCCGAGACGATCCGGAAGGAATCCTCGGCGCCGCTGCCCTACAGCGAGCGGATGACAAAGACCGGCCCCGAGAAGGTCTTCCTGATCACGTCGGACTATGTGAAGCAGATGGTCGCGTCGATTGTGCGGGATAACGATCTGAGCAGGTACATTTTGTAGGACCGGAACAAATCCTCCCGTACCGCCAATCGCCGCGATCATCACGGAAACACATGGAAAAGATCGCCCAGATCACTTCGGGAGGCGGCGTAACGGATCAGGGGATAGACTCCGAAGATCTCCTGCACCGTGCGTAGCAAGGAACTGTGCGTGTAGTAGATGCCGTTCGAGTAGTGATTGCCCTTGGCGAAGGGCGATAGAAGGATCAAGGGGATGGGCCCGTTGCCCTTGGCAGCTTCGTCCCACACGATAAAGAGCGCCCCACCGCTTCGATAAGCGGTCGAATTCAAAATGGCTGGAACATTCTTCTTCAGCCATTCGTCGCCGTGCGCGATGGGGTCGCCGGCGCAGGCATCATGCATATCGTCACATACGTTCGGAGTAATGAAGTTGTAGCGGGCAACTGTATTGTGGGCCAAGTCAGAGTCGAGCTGCGAAAAGGGGCGGATGTGCGCGATGCACGTCGCTGACTTCGCATTCAGCGTGTTGGTCTGGTCGTCGAAGTAGACAAACGGGTTGTGGCGCGCCGCATAGAGGGGATTCCCGTTGGGATCGATGGGGCCGGTGTTGGCCAGCGGGCAGGTAGTCCCGCTGACGTCCTCGTCATAGGCCCGCCACGAAATGCCGGCATTCTCCAACAGCTTCACCAGGTGGTCGGACGTGCCCTGGTGGTACTGATAAGGAGTTCCATCGGCGTGGACGCCGAAAGTCGTGCCCGCCTCCATCCACAGATAGTTCGGCAGACTGGGATGAATGCCGGGAGGGTTGTTGTAGTTGTTGGCGTAGGAGGCCATCGGCAGCAGCGTGTAGTTGATATAGGGCGCCGCCGGATTGCCCTTGATGTTGTTGGGAGCGTCTCCCGTCCAGTTATGGTTTTCCATCACAATGACGAAAACCGTTTTGATGTGGTGGACCGTCGCGGCAGTGATCGCTTCGCCGGAGTCGGTAGTCTGCGCAATGGCTGGTTTGTGCAGCGGGGCGATCGACATGCCGGCAAAGGCCAGAAGAGCGAGCACGAATTTTGAAAAACGGATAGCCATGAGCGGGTTCCTGGTATGAGGATCGATTTGCAGATCACAAAAACTTGACTGAATCCCGGTAGCGCCGATCGGCAAGGGCGGCGCTTTGTGGGTAAGACGCCGCGAGCGGGCAACAGGAGGCCCGGGAAAAGATTATCGCGTTCGTGGAAAGGGAGAAGGTGACCTAGCGCGGAGCCGGCTTGGCCTTCGCCCGGCGCGCCAGACCCGCTTCCACCCGGCCGATCCAGGACAACTCGGTTTCGAACTGGTCAATCATCAGGGTAATCATCCATACCGCTTCGTGAAATTCGTGGCCTACCTCGGCCACTACCGTCTCGAGCGTTTTGCGTTCCCGGCCCAACTCCCCCTCAAGAAACTCGCGCCGCCGCTGGAGTTGCTGCTCAACCACCCCGGGGCGCGCCAGCCAGGAAAGCGCCATCCAGGTGAGGAACTGCGGGCGATCGCGATCGAGCGCCCAGTCCGCGCGTTCCAGTGAGGATGCGAGGGCGTCGCGTCCGCGCACCGTGGTGGCCAGAACGCGCCGTTCCGGTCCTTGCAGCGGTTCGCTCGAATCCGCCGGACGCACCAGGCCCAGACGCGCCAGCTTGTCCAGCGAGTAGTACACCTGGGGCCGCGAGATGCCGGCCCAGTCGCGTACCTGGCGGCGCTCGAGCTCGGCGTTGGCTTCGTAGCCGTGCATAGGGCGCTCGGCCAGCAGGCTTAGCAGCACCAGGTCGGGGACGGTCAGGTTCTGTGTTTTCTTCTTTGCCATCGGCTCCGGTTTCGGGAAGAGAAAAAACTTCTTGACATGATCATAGGACTCCAATAATGTCTTTCTAGTCTAATTTAGACTAGTTAACAAGGAGAAAGCAAAATGTGGGCAAAGATTGCGGTGGTAAGCCTTATGTCGACCGGGCTGCTCCTGGCGAGCGCGTCGAACCCAAAGGAGAAGAAGATGATGGTTGCGGTCAAGAGAGTTACGCCGGTGCTGTTCGTGGAGAAGGTGCGGCCGTGCCTGGAATTCTGGGAGCGGCTGGGATTTCAGCGTGCAACCGAAGTGCCCGACGGCGAAGACCTGGCGTTCGCGGCGGTGCAGAAGGATGGAATGGAGATCATGTATCAGTCCATGGCTTCGGCGATGAAGGATCCGTCAGCCTCGGCTGCGGCCAAGCAGCGGCTCGATTCGCATGCATTCCTGTATGTCGAGGTCGGGGATCTGGATGCGATCCTGGCGGGCTTGAAAGGCGTGAAGCTGGAAGTGGAGAAACACACCACGTTTTACGGCGCCACGGAAATCGTTGTTCGCGATCCCGGCGGGCATTTCATCACGTTTGCCCAGTTCAGTGGTCAGTGATCGGTTCGTAGCTCACAGATCTGAGTTCACAGGTGAAAAGCTGGCGATGGAAAACTGCAAACTGAGAACTGTGAACCGAGAACTACGAACTGGATTACTGCACCATCGGCGGCAGGGGCGGCTTGCGATGCGCCAGCTCGTCGCGCACCATGGTCAGGCCGAGAATGCAGCGTTCGAACCAGTCGGCGAGCCGCCCGAACAGCGGCGCTTCCTGCTCGTATTCGAAGAGATTGAACTGGCTGACGATGAAGTAGCTTTCTTTGCCGGCGTGGATCAGTTCGGGAAGCCTGGGATGGTGGCGGCGGCGATGGCGCCACGAGTCGACCGCTTCCGGGTACATGCCGGCCACGAACAGGGCGTAGTCGCCGATGTGTTTGCGAATCATGCGCTCCGCATCGAAAGAGGGCGCAGTGCCATTCACCGGATCGGCCGCGGTCATCATTTGCGTGAGTTCTTCGATGGGACGGCCCATTTCGTCGCGCATTTTGTAAAGCTTGTCGGTGCGCGAGAAGTCACACAGCAGGCGGCCAACGTAGCTGGTCACATCAGGATCGTTGAGTCCCAGCTTTCCTTCATAGCTGTTGCGTACGGCTTGTACGAAGAAGGATTCGAGAGGATGTGACTGGCGGGGCTGCATGGCTTACCTCCGGGAAGCGAACTGTGCGTTTCGCTTCATGGCCGCGCGCAACCATTTCCTCAATTGAGGCCTTGGCTGTCTACCGGACTTCGCGCGCAGCCGGAGTACACCAGCCACTGCCTATTTCTTATTGACTGCTACCGGCTCCCTTTTCAGCGAACCGGCTACATTGTTGGACACGCTTGAAACCGAAAATGTTGTGTTCTCGCGGATGACCACGGCGCGCATTGCCTCATGGTGCATCCCACGGCCGTGCCGTTTCTTTCACTTACATCACTTGCGACGGCAGCGAAAGGCGCTTGCCCATCTCTTCACGCACCAGCGCCAGGCCGAGAATGTAGCGCTCAAACTGCTCGGAAAGCCGCGTAAACAGCGGAGCTTCCTTCTTGTACTCGAACACGTTGAACTGGCTGACGATGAAGTAGCTTTCCTTGCCGGCCTTGATGAGTTCGCCAAGAGTGGGGCGGCGGTTCTTCTCTGAAGCGCCCGAATCGATGGCCTCAGGGACCATCCCGGCCACGAAGAGCGCATAGTCGCCGACATATTTGCGCATGGCGCGTTCGGCGTCGAACGAAGAAGCTGTCCCGTTGATCGGGTCAGCCGCCAAAATCATGGCATCGAGCTCTTCCTTGGGGTGCCCGGCCGCATCGCGGGTCTTGAACAGGCTGTTTGCCTCGGAAAAATCGCACAGTACGCGAGACACGTAGTTGATCACGTCGGGATCGTGAAGTCCCAGCTTGCCCTCGTAGCTGTCGCGGACTGCCTGCTGGAAGAACGGTTCGAGGGGATGATGAGTCTGTGCCTGCATACACGCCTCCGTAAGCACGCGCATTGGGCCTTGGGGGTGTGCTCCGAAGTGCCACGTGCAGACCAATACGCGGAGCATAAGCCGGGCCCGGTTTCGATTGCTTGCTATGAAACAAAGAATACAAGAAATGTTGCGGAAAGCGGTGACCTAAATCACCCAGTGCGGTACAACAAAAGTGACACAGAGCACTTTTATAGGAGAGGAACGGGCAGCGGCCGAGAAAATCACGGCACCGGACACGTCCGATTAGGCGTAGAAAAAGGGCAGCCCGGTCGGCTGCCCTTTCTGGCGAGGTTTGGAAGCGGTGGCCTTAAACCGCGGCTGGGGTGCGCGATTCGAGCTCGGCCAGACGCTTGGCCAGCAGAGTTTCCAGCTTTACCAGGGCTGACGAGAATCCTTCGATGCCTTCGCTTAGCTTGTCGTGGGCCATCCGGTCTTCCGCATGCATGTGCTCGAAGATCGCCTGGTCCATCGGAATTCTCTCAACCGACATGGTCTTGGCCTTTTCCGGGTCGAGCTTGCGCGGCAGGTCAGCCTGGGTGGATTCCAGTTCCGCCAGCAGCTGCGGAGAAATCGTGAGCAGGTCTGAGCCGGCCAGCTCCGTGATCTCGCCAAGATTGCGGAAGCTGGCTCCCATCACCTGGGTCTTGTAGCCGAAGTGCTTGTAATAATTGTAGATACGGGTTACCGACTGCACCCCGGGATCCTCGGCGCCGTGGTAATCCTTGCCGGTGTCCTTCTTGTACCAGTCAAGGATGCGTCCCACAAACGGGGAGATCAAGGTGACTCCGGCTTCGGCGCAGGCAACCGCCTGGTGGACGCCGAAAAGCAGGGTTAAATTGCAGTGAATTCCTTCCTTCTCAAGCACTTCCGCAGCCTGGATTCCGGCCCAGGTGGAGGCGATCTTGATCAAAATGCGGTTACGACCGATGCCTGCCTTGTCGTACTGGGCAATGATGCTGTGGGCCTGCTCGATGGTAGCCCGCGTGTTCCACGACAGCCGTGCGTCCACCTCGGTGGAAACCCGGCCGGGAATGATTTCGAGGATTCGCCTGCCAAAGGCCACCGCGAGGTGCTCGAAAGCCAGTTTGGCCACTTCGTTGTCACTGGCATGTTGGCCCTTCTGGTTACGCGCCTCTTTCAGGACGCCGTCGACAAGCTCCTGATATTGAGGCATTTGCGCGGCAGTGGTGATCAGAGATGGGTTGGTGGTCGCGTCGGTGGGGCGGAATTTTTCCATCGCCTCGAAATCACCGGTGTCGGCGACCACCGTGGTGTATTTCCGCAACTGTTCGAGCAGATTCTGCGGCATGAAACCTCCTTGGGGTCTCGGGAAGGGTTGGGGTCGCTCGGAACCCGCAATGAAAACTTGTTCACTGGAGTTCTCACCCTGCGCCTGCGCCCCTAGTGTACCTCTAGTAAGGATTCCTGACAGAAGGAACAGTTGCATGGCCGGCAGGGTCAAGGCGTCTGCGGCGCAACGGAGTTGACCAGCACACCAAGCCCGGCAACCGCCACCGCGACACGATCGCCCGCCGCGAGCGGGCCCACACCGGAGGGAGTGCCAGTAAGCACAAGATCGCCGGGTTCGAGCGTGATCGCCGCCGTGATATAGATCAGCAGTTCCGGGATGGTGAAGATGAAATCGGACGTCGAGCCCTGCTGGCGAAGTTCCCCGTTGACACGCGTCTCAAGGATCAGGCCACTCGCCGGGTCCACTTCGTCGCTGACCCAAGGTCCAACAGGACAGAAGGTGTCGAACCCCTTGGCGCGCGTCCACTGGCCGTCTTTCTTCTGCAGGTCCCGGGCGGTGACATCGTTGGCCAGGGTGTAGCCGCGAATGATCTCGCCGGGATGGAAGCCTGCCTGCAGCCTGCTGGCGCGCCGGCCGAGCACGACGGCAAGTTCCCCTTCGTGGTCCACGCGCTCCGACTGCGGCGGGAGCTGAATGACGCCGCCAGGCTTGAGCAGCGAGGAGGGCGGCTTGAAGAACAGCAGCGGCTCGACGGGAACCTGGTTGCCAAGTTCCGCCGCGTGTTCGCGATAGTTGCGCCCGACGCAGACGATCTTCGAAGGAGTCACCGGCGGCAGCAAGTCAGCGGCGCCGAGCGGCACAGGCTCGAAGTCCAGGCCCGCGGGATCCAGCACGAGTTTTGACGCGCGCGCTCGCGAGAGGTGATATGCGAAGTCTTCAGCAGGTGCGGGCGCCAGATCGACAATCCAGGGCTCGTTGCCGCGCTCCTCTACCCACCCGTAATGGATTTGGTCTTCAAACAAAAAGCGGCAGTATCGCATCGCAGCTCTCCTTGCACGGCAATCCATCTTACCCGCTGGGCACGGTCTCGGAAGCTTCGGCAGAGCGCGGGCTTTCATGGCCGCCGTGATCCACCGCGCTCACGCCGTAGTGGTACGTGTGTCCGAGCAGGACGTTCGCGTCGTGAAACGCTGGCCCGATGAGGGGCTTATCGCCGGAGATGCGCTCCCAGGGCGTCTGGTCTTCACGGCGATAGACTTCATAGCCGGCAAGATCGGGCTCGGTATTGGGCTGCCAGCTCAGGTCGATCGACGGCGGAGTGCCGGCTGCCGGATTGGCCGCAGTGGCCACCGCCGCGAGCCCCGCCGGAATGGCAGGCGGAAACACGTCCAGTGCGTCCACGCGGATGGGCGCGGAGAGTTCGCCCTCCATTTCGATCGGCCCACCATCGACCTCTTCGCGAATGACCCGCTGGGCGCGGTATTCATAGGTGTTGCCAAAGGTGATGTTCTTGTCGAGCGCCTGCGCCGGCGTGGCTCCCGGGCCGGCCTCGACCATCAAGTTCCGCTCAGCAGGTTCGACATTGGGGGGCAGCGGTCCCGTGTTTGCCCTTGACGGAGGAGGCGTAAGCAGCTTGCGATGCAGGCGAACCGAGACCCCCGGAACGGATGGGTTCCAGCGCAGGACCACGCCAGATCTACGGACTTCCGCAGACAAGCCGGTGACGGGGCCCGGAGCTTCGCCTGCAACCGCCGGGGCGGGATTGGACATGCCGGCGGAACGCCCCCTGCCATTCTTCAGCTCGACGAAATATGTGAGCGCGCGCGGCGCGCCAGCGATGAGCGGGGCCGGAAGTGTCTCGGAAAAACTGCCATCCTCAGCCGGACCGAATTGGACGTGGCCGGCCGGTTCACAAAGAGCGGCACTGGCACCGGTAGCAGCGTCCTGTTTTCGGCAGATGTTTACCTCGATAGTGCCTTTCAGCAGCAGCTTATCCGTGTTGCGTCTGGGCATTGTCCAAGTCAGCGCGACTACGTTGCCGGTGCGTACCGCGGAGAGATCAGTCACGGGATCGGGCAAGTTGAGCGAAGGGGGCTGCGGCGCGCCCGGAGTTCCGCACCCCGAAACCAGCGCCACCAGAAGGACGGAAAGCAACACAATGAACCGGAATTGTCCGTCTCGATCTGCATGCCACATCGTATGGACAGAATAAAGCAGCCCATTGCAGCGGCGACTACTGATCCCTGACCCCAACCGCTGATCATTATCTGTGCTGGGCCTTGAAGCGTCTGGCCTTCATGCGGTTTCCGCAAATCTTCATATCACACCAGCGGCGCGAGTGATTCTTGCTGGTGTCGAGAAACAGCCATCGGCAGTCCGGCTTCTCGCATGCCCGGACGAGCCGCATCTGGTCTGAAAGCAGGAGGCGCGCGGTGCTGACGGCGAGCATCCAGAAGGGGAGATCAGGTCCGCAGTCCGACGCCGGCCATTCCCAAACCATGCGCGACCCCGACCATGCCATACGCTGGCGCTCGCGGGCTTCCTGGAAAGCTCGCTCGATGACCCTTATTTGCGACCCAGACGGCGTTCGACCATCCACAACAGCATAGGAAACTTCCGCCGCGGCCTCGCGCAGTTGGCGCGTGGCCACCAGGGCGGTGGCAGCAGCACGGTCGGTTGCGCTGCGCTGGATTTGCCGAATCTGCTTTGCGCTGAGAATCTCCGCCTGTGCGGCGAATCGCAGCAGGTCGTCGTAACTGGCGAGCAGTTCCTCGGAGCCAGTGTCGCGGAAGCGCCAGTCCAGCGTGTTGACCAGGTCGAGTGCCGGATGGCCGCCAACAAGCTCAAACGGCGCCCCCGGAAGATAAGATGACATTTCAGTTAACCGTCTAATAAAGTTTGACAGGTTACCGGATGGCTTGTAAAGTGAATAACTGTCTATGAGTATTTTACAGGTTACCAAGGCCGAACCCTCCACGCGATCGTTCCGGGTTCGCATGTTTCTGGCTTTCTTCTCTATCTACTTTTTATGGGGAACGACCTTCCTGGCCATTCGCATCGCCGTGGAGCAATTGCCGCCCGTGTTTGCCGCCGGGACCAGGTTCGCGATCGCGGGCATCGTTCTGCTTGGATTCATGCTCTCCCGGGGAGAGGCTCGTCCCACTGCGCGCCAGTGGCGCAACCTCCTGGTTCTCAGCCTGCTGATGTTCGTGGCGGAATACGGTCCGCTGTTCTGGGCGGAGAAGTTTGTCCCCTCGGGCGTGGTCTCCGTCCTGGCGGCCACCATTCCCATCCTCACGCTGGCGCTGGAGATCTTCGTCCTTCGCCAGCAGAAATGGCGGCTAAGCCTCGCGGCAGCCACGCTGCTGGGATTTGGCGGCGTGGGCGTTTTGCTGCTGCCGGGCGGCCCGCAGCATTTCCCTCTCGTTCCCTGCCTTGCGATTCTCTGCGGCTGCACCACCTGGTCGCTGGGATCGGTGCTGAGCCGTTCGATGGATCTGCCCGCCGCGAGGCCGGTAACGGCCGGCGCAACCATGATGCTCGGCGGCGGCATCCTTCTGCTGATTTCCGCCGCTCTCGGCGAGATGCATCCCATGCCGCACGTCTCGTTGCGCGCGGGCCTGGCCCTCCTCTATCTCATCGTGTTTGGCTCCCTGCTGGCATTCACCGCATTCGTGTGGCTGCTGGCGCGCATGCCCGCCACGCGCGTCGCCAGTCATGCGTATGTGAATCCGATCGTCGCCGTGGCCCTGGGCTACTTTGCGGCGGGCGAGCCGGTCACTCTTCGGACGCTGGCCGGGACCGCGCTGGTGCTCATCAGCGTGTTCATGATCTTGCGCCGGGATGGATGAGGCGCCGCTCCCACCCGCCATGCGCCCTATTGTGACGTTGCTCACTTTCGCAGCGGTGTGCCGGTGGTATTCTCAGTCGCGTCTCTTTTTTCAGGGGAATGGTTGTGATCGAGAATCCAAGCCGCTATTCTGCCGGTCGCTTACCCGCCGACTCGCCTCTGCACTGCATGTGTAACAGCTGGTTTGATTCCTTTCCGGCTTGTGCCCTATGCTCACGTTTGTGTCCGTGGGATCCCGGGACGACCCGGCCCGGCGACACGCCCTCCGCCACGGCGGAAGAGAATTTCCAGGCTCCATCCCGTCCCGTATAGACCGGTTCCTCCGCCCTCTATACTGGACGCACCATGAGCTCGCAATCCCCCGCCATTGCCCGCGCCCGTTCTACAGCCCTTCAACAGCGCGCCGAGCGCTATTTCCCCGGCGGCGTCAACTCGCCGGTACGGGCATTTCGTGCCGTAGGGGGCGCCCCGCCGTTTATCGAGAGAGCCGAGGGCGCCTGGCTGATCGACGCCGATGGCAACCGTTATATCGACTACTTCGGCTCCTGGGGACCAATGATTCTTGGACATGCCTTTTCGCCCGTGGTCGAGGCGATCGAGTTCGCCGCGCGCAAATCAGCAAGCTTCGGGGCGTCCACTGCGAGTGAAGCGGAACTGGCGGAGCGAGTGGTGGCGTGCTATCCGTCGATCGATAAACTGCGCTTCGTCAGTTCGGGCACCGAGGCGACGATGTCAGCCATTCGGCTGGCTCGCGCGGCCACGGATCGCAAAATCATCATCAAATTCGAGGGTTGCTATCACGGGCATTCAGACGGGCTGCTGGTCAAGGCGGGGTCCGGCGTGGCGACCTTCGGAATTCCCGGCTCGGCCGGCGTCCCCGAGGAGGTCGCCCATCTGACGCTGGCGCTGCCATTCAACGACTATGGGGCGGTCGAAATGGCCTTCGACGCCCATCCCGACAGAATTGCCGCCGTGATTCTCGAGCCTGTTGTGGGCAACGCGGGGTGTATTCCGCCCGCCCCCGGATACCTTTCGTCGCTGCGCCAGTTGACCGAGCGCGAAGGCGCGCTTCTGATTGTGGATGAAGTGATGACGGGTTTCCGCGTGGCCCTGGGCGGCGCGATCGAGTTGTATAGCCTCGATGCCGACCTGGTGACGCTGGGCAAGATCGTGGGCGGCGGACTGCCGGTGGGGGTGTTTGGCGGAAAGCGCCGTTTCATGGATCTTCTCGCGCCCCTCGGGCCCGTCTATCAGGCCGGCACGCTGAGCGGCAATCCGCTGGCCATGGCCGCGGGGCTGGCCACCATCGGGTATCTGCAGGAGCACGCAACGGAGGTGTATCCCAAACTCGAGCGCCTGTCGAAAGCCGTGGCGGACGGCGTGGCCGCCGAAGCGGCCAAAGCGGGTGTGCCGTTGACGACCAATCGTGTGGGCGCCATGTGGACTTGGTTTTTCACGCCCGGCCCGGTGACCAATTATGACGACGCGGCCGGGTCCGAAACGGCAGCATTCGGCCACTTCCACCGCGCCATGATGGAGCAGGGTGTGTGGCTTCCCCCGAGCCAGTTTGAAGCGGCGTTCCTGGGAACGGCACATGGAGATGCGGAAGTCAGGGTAACCATCGAGGCGGCGCGCGAGGCGTTTCGAGCAGTGAAGGCGTAATCGACAATTGCCGGAGTGCCCTGGTCTGCCATTTTGACCACGATGCTCAGAAGAGAACCTTATCGCTCAACGCCTTAGCCCAAGTTCGTCACGGTGAAGCGTCTACCACGCTTCAACCGTGACAAACTTGTGAGTTTGCGCGTAGCGTGCCAGCAGCTTCTCCGCGGCTGCAACCGATGGACCGCGATCGGTGTTCAGAGCCAGGTGCCCGCCGTCGTGCAGCACAATGTTCGCGGCAAAGCCGCGGCGGTGCTGCGCATCGACCTTCCGCATAAGCCGTTGGGAGATGCGATCCGGCGAGCGTTCTCTCCAGTCCGAGGTCATGGCGTTCCACATCACCGGGACCATCCCCAGTTCGCGCGCGACGCGCAGCACGTAAGGCCTGCGGGCGCCGAATGGAGGCCGGAAAAAGTGAACTGGTTTGCCGGTGATCTGCTCCAGCGTTTTCTTCGTGCGCGAAAGCTCTTCCCGCACCCGATGGGCGGCGGCAAGCGACAGGTTGGGGTGACTCCACGAGTGAGCGCCGATCAGGTGTCCGGCCTCGGCAACCGAACACGTCAACCCCGGCTTCTGTTCGGCGAAACGTCCGATCAGGAAAAAGCTGGCCTTCACGCCGTAGCGGGCAAGGACATCCAACACGTGCGGCGTCCATGCTGGATTAGGACCATCGTCGAAGGTGAGCGCCAGTTCGCCCGGGCGCGCGGGGGCGATCAGCGTGCTGCCGAAAATCTGCGAGCCCGGCCATCGTGAGGCGTAGGCAAAGCCTCCGGCAGCGAGGCCCAGGACACCGGCCGCCCCGAGTCCTATGGAGATTCCGCTTGCGACTGACAAAGGCATTCCTTTTCCAGTCTCTGACCATCGGTGGGCAGAGAGCAAGGATTCGTTCGATTTCAGAGCCTTCTTCACCGCAGGCTTGGTCACAAAACAAGAATCGGCACGAAAAGAGACCCGTTCCCGGGATGCGAAAATAGGGAAGCGCGGCCCCTTCCCATTTCCGGCCCGCGCGGGGGACGACCTTGACCATGCTGCGAGCGCTTTCCACCCACCTCTTCCTCAATCAGCGCCTGCACCCCGGGTTGCTGGAGCTTGCCGGGCGGTCCGGCGCGGAGGCGGTGGAGATTTTCGCCGCTCGTCAACATTTTGACTACACCAGCCGGGAACATGTTCGCGAACTGACCGATTGGTTTCGATCCAATTCCGTCCAGGCCTTCTCTCTGCATGCGCCCATGTGGCCCGACCATGAGATGGGCCGCGCCGGGGCCCCGGCCGTCAACGTGATCCATCCCGAGAAATCGCGGCGCATCGACGCCATGGACGAGATTAAGCGCGCCCTTGAGACGGCCGAGCACCTGCCCTTCCGCCAGATGGTCGTCCATTTGGGCGAGCGCTACGATAGCTGGTCGCAGCGCACGATGGAATATGCAGAGACGGCCCTCGAGCACCTGGGAGCGTTTGCCCGGCCTTTAGGCGTAAGAGTGCTGGTCGAGAATCTGCTCAGCGAGCCAACCACGCCGGAGCACCTGATCACGATCCTCGACCAGGGTCACCTGGATAACATCGGCGTATGTCTCGACCTGGGCCACGCGCATATTTCAGTAGGTGTGGCGGAGGCCATGTCGGTGTTCAACAGCCGCATCGTCTCGGTGCATGTGCACGACAATCGAGGGCAGAAGGACGAACACCTGTGGCCGGGCGACGGGACCATCGAATGGGATTCGGTTCGCGATGGCCTTGCGTCGCTTAAGACGCCGCCGACCGTGGTGCTCGAAATCATGCACAACCTAGGCGATGCGCCGGCTTCGATCCCCGATCGCATTCAGAAGAGCTTCGACCGCCTGGCGTAATCAGTAGGTCGCCCGCCCCCCGCTGATATCGAAGACCGCGCCGGTGGTGAACGAATTCTCTTCTGAAACCAGCCACGCCACCAGGGCGCCGACTTCATGGACCTCCAGAAAGCGTCCCCGGGGAATTTTCGCGAGCATGTAGTCGATGTGCTCCTGAGTCATCTGGTCGAAGATGCGCGTTCGGGCTGCTGCGGGCGTAATGCAGTTGACGGCGATGTTCTTGTCGGCCGTCTCCTTGCCCAGCGATTTGGTCAACGCAATTACGCCTGCTTTCGATGCGCTATAGGCCGAGGCATTGGGATTGCCCTCCTTGCCGGCGATCGACGCGACGTTCACGATGCGTCCGTAATTCTGCTGGAGCATGTAGGGCACAACCGCCCGGGAACAATAGAAAATGCCCGAGAGATTGATGTCAATCACCTGATTCCACGCATCGATCGGATATTCCCACAGCTTGTGATTGGGGCCGGCGATGCCCGCGTTGGCTACGAGAATATCGATCCTTCCATGATCCTTCACGGTCAACTCAGCCGCGCCCCGCACGGCCCCGGGATCGGACACGTCGACCTCACAGATGGTGGCCGCCGTCGTTCCTGCCAGTTGTTTCGCGGCATGCCGCAGAGTTTCCGGGTCGCGGTCCCACAACGCCAGAGTGGCTCCCGAGGCCGCCAGCCGCGATGCAATTGCAAATCCGATCCCCTGCGCGCCGCCGGTGATCACCGCCGTCCGGCCATTCAAATCGATCGCGTTCATGAATATCTCATCCGCGTTCGCTTTCCACCCAGCCCTCTGGTGCCCGATCCAGCCAAAGATGCTAGTGTGCCGCCCACGCCAAGCCGTCGGTTTCGCTCCCCGTGGTTATGGTGCCTGTCGCTTTGCCGCTTGCCACGTCGATGACCGCAACCTTGTTGGCATGCATGCAGCTCACGTAGGCTGTCGTTCCGTCGGGAGACACCAAAACCTCCTGCGGATATGTCGCGACATCGATGTTGCGCGCGACCTGCATAGTGCCCAGGTCGATCATGGCTACCTGGTTCACATTCGGCAAGGCAATCAGCAGCCATTTCCCGTCAGGAGTTGGGGCGCTGCCATAGCCTGTGGCGGCCAGCGGAATCCAATGTTTTATCTCGTCGGACGTCGTGTCGATCACCGCCAGGCGGGGCTTGGTCTGGTCGGCGGTGAACACCCAGCGGTCATCGGGCGAAATGGAAATGCGCTGCGTGTTGCCCGAGATGGGAATCACCTTCAAAGTTTTGTGCGCCTGCATGTCGAGGACCGAAACCGTCCCCGGACCGACATTGGCCGTGTAACCGCGCCGGCCATCATGGGAGATCGCCAGCATGTGGCTCTCCGGCTGGCCGGTGGGAATTGCGCCCACAATCTTCAGCGTCTTCGGGTCGATGATGCTGACCGTTTTGTCCAACTCCGTGGTGACGTAGAGCATGCCGTCCTTGGGACCGAACACGGGGAGATGCGGTCGCACGCCATGCCCGAAATCCAGGTTGCCAACGACCTTGTGAGCCGCCAGGTCGATGACCACCATGTTGGTGCCGTCGGTGCCCGGCTTGCCCACGCCGGAGTTGCCGTAGATGGGCACATAGGCAAACCGCCCGTCGGGCGAAGCTGTCACTTCGTGCCCCGTGATGCCGCCCTCCGCCACGTTGGCCAGCACTTTGCCCGCCACGGGATCCACAATCGCCAGGCTCTTGTCGCCCTTCTGGGCAACCAGCAGCAACCCTTTCTGTGCGTATGCACCCGCCGAACCCACCACCATCGCCAACACTCCCACCCACGCGCGAACCCGCATGACATGACCTCCGCTACAAGCAACGACTATACGGCACCGCGCTCCGGTTCGCCGCATTCAACCGCACTCCAACCCGACCACTGGACTATCATTTCCATCACGGGCCGACGCATGACGACATCCACTTTACATCCCTCCGCCCTCGAATCCGCGCTGGCCGATCTGCGCGCTTTTCTCGGCGATCGCGCAACCGCCGCGCTGGCGGCGCGCGAGCATCACAGCCACGACGAGAGTTCGCATCCGCCGGCGCTGCCCGACATCGTCTGCTTTCCCCACTCGACGGACGAAGTCAGCCGCATCGTTGCCGTAAGCGCCCAATACGACCTCCCCATCGTTCCTTTCGGCGCGGGCACTTCGCTCGAAGGCCACGTACAGGCGGTGCGCGGCGGCATCTCGATCGACATGCGGCAGATGAATCGCATCCTCCGCATCAGCGTCGAAGACATGGACGCCACCGTGGAGGCAGGCGTGAGCCGGGTGCAGCTGGCCAAGGGCCTGGAGAACACCGGCCTCACGTTTTTTATCGATCCAGGCGCCGACGCCACGCTGGGCGGCATGGCCTCGACGCGCGCCTCGGGTACCACCGCGGTCCGCTACGGCACCATGCGTGAAAACGTGCTCGGCCTCACCCTGGTGCTGGCCGACGGCCGAATCATCCGCACCGGCACGCGGGCCCGCAAGTCCAGCGCCGGGTACGACCTGACCCGCCTCTTCGTCGGCGCCGAGGGAACGCTGGGCGTGATCACCGAGGTGACCCTGCGCCTGCATGGATTGCCCGAAGCGATGGCGGTGGCCACCTGCGCGTTCGGCTCCATCGAAGGCGCGATCCACACGGTTATCGAAGTCATCCAACTAGGCCTCGGCGTGGCCCGCGTCGAGTTTATGGACGATCGCCTGGTGGACGCCATCAACCGCTATTCAAAACTGGAACTCCCGGTGCGCCCCACGCTGCTGTTCGAGTTCCACGGCGTCAGCGAGACCGTTGTCGCCGAGACCGCGCGGCTGGCCGAGCAGCTCGCGCTTGAACACGGCGGCCAGGGTTTCGCCTGGGAGACCACGCCCGCCGGCCGCGACTGCTTGTGGAAGGCGCGTCACGACGTGTATTACGCGGCGCGCGCCGTTCGCCCCGGCTCCGAGGTTGTCACCACCGACGTGTGCGTGCCCATTGCGCGGCTGGCCGAATGCATCGTGGCCACCCGCGCCGAACTGGACAATGCCTCATTTCCCGCGACCATCGTAGGCCACGTGGGCGACGGCAATTTCCACGTGCAGTGCATGTATGCATTAGAAGAAGCGCCGGAAGTCGAGGCCTTCGCCGCCCGGCTGGTCGCGCGCGCGCAGTCCATGGGCGGCACCTGTACCGGCGAGCACGGCGTTGGCCTGGGAAAAATGAAGTATCTTGCCGCGGAACACGGCGAGGCACTCGATGTGATGCGCAGTCTCAAGCGCGCGCTTGATCCCGGGAATCGCATGAACCCCGGCAAGATTTTCGATATGGATTAGAGCAGTTGGAGAAACTTTTCCGCGCTCATCCCAGCGTCGCGCACGATTCCTTCCATCGTGAGAGCATTCACGGGATTCTGGCTGGGAATCGTGAGAATGCGCGTTCCGTCGGTCATGATTACGTGCACGCCTTCGCGCAGGACCCAGAAGCCGGCTTCCTGAAAGGCGTCGACCGCGCGGCGATAGTTGATTCCGGCGATCTTGGGTGTGGCTTGTTGTTTGGGTTGAAAACCGCGAAAGAGAGGGATCCGCTGCATCGCCTGCATTCGCATTGTACCAACCTCCGAGGCCTCGGCCTCTCCTGTCAGTGCCCTATTTCCTGGGCCGCTTCGGTATATTCCTCAATCGCGATTTGAATGTTCTCCAGGGCTTCGGCTTCGGTTGCCCCTTGAGACCAGCACCCGGGCAACTCCGGGCACGACGCGCTGTAGCCTTCGTCCGACTTACGAATATCGACGCGAAATGCAGTCATGGGCGCTATCGTACACCGGTTTCGCCTCCGGCGGCGTAAATCCGCGTCAAAGATCGCACAAGTTTTTTCCGCGGATCAAACAAGCGTGTGATCGCGCGCATGCTTCCGCGGCTGCAACGTCATGGACGTCGTTTCCCGATCCGGTTCCGGTCTTACTTCGTCACATCTGCTCCGGCCAGTTGGCGTGGCTGCAGAGGATCACCTGAGGGCACTACGGCCCCGGCGATGATCAGGCTTGCAACTAACAGGAGCGCAGCCAGGATCCAGGGCGCGCCCGGAAAATGGAACGCCGGCGCCAGAAATAACGCGAATGTCCCTGAAAACATCCCTGGCCCGATGATCATCGCCAGGCCCCGCAGCGAACTGAGCGCACCCTGCAATTCGCCTTGCTCGGAAGGCGACACGCGCCGCGTCATCATCGATTGCGACGGCGCCGCCGCCAGGGACCACAGCGCATTTATGGGAATCCCGGCAAGGAAGAGCCAGCCCACAGGCGCCAGTCCAAACATCAGGAACCCCAGCGCCGCGAATATCAGCCCGGCAAATAGAGACGCGCGCTCGCCGAATCGACGCACGCTCCAGCCCACGACGACGCCCGATGTGAAGATCGTGGCGACTCCCACCACAGCAAGCGACGTGCCGATCCCCTCCTTAGTCCAGCCGAACCTCTCGGTGGCATACAAGACCCACACCGTGGCATAGACCTCGTGCGCCAGGTAGCCAAGGAAATTCACCACCGCCAGCCCAAACAACTCGCGATGCGAGCGCAGCAGTTTGAGCGCGCCCAGCGGGTTGGCATTCTTCCAGCGAATGGCCGGGCTGCGCTTCTCCGGCGGAAGCGATTCGGGCAGGACGAAGAATCCATAAGAGGCATTCAACAGGCTCAAGCCCCCGGCGACCCAGAACGGCAGGCGTGGCCCGATTGCTCCCAGCCAGCCGCCAACCGCCGGTCCCAGCACAAACCCGACGCCGAACGCGGCTCCGAAAATCCCGAATGCCTTGGCCCTCTTTTCCGGCGGTAGCACATCGCTGAGATAGGCGTTGGCTGTGGGCATGCTGGATGCGGTGATCCCAGAGAGCACGCGCCCAACAAACAGCCACGACAGTGTGGGCGCCAGGGCCATGACGACGTAGTCCAGCCCCAGTCCGAAGTTCGACAGCAGGATGACCGGACGCCGCCCGTAACGGTCTGACAACATCCCCAGCACCGGCGAAAAGAAAAACTGCATCACCGCCCAGGTGGTCACGAACAGGCCCATGGCTTCCGAGGTGCGCGCCATGTCGTCATTCAGGAAATCGAGGATCAGGCGCGGCAGTACCGGCGCGATGATCCCGAATGCCAGCATGTCGAGCAGGACGGTAACGAAGACAAATCCAAGTGCCGCACGACGGTTGGTTTTCATCAGAACGACCTCGCTCGGCAACCTCGAAACAGATTCTGGATCCTGGCGACCTGTGCCTGAACTTCGCCGCAAGATGAACTTGTCGTCTGTGTATCTCTGAATCCAGCTACAAGGAAGGTTACCGTGATACGGACAATTTGTGCGAACGACCGAAGAGCATTTTTCTCCTTGACAGCTTAGGAGAAAGGAACTACTCTCCTAATCACATTAGGAGGAGCCGATGAACGACCAGGCCCAGATTCTTCCCGGCACCCTCGATCTGCTGATCCTGAAAGCGGTGTCGCTCGGGCCGTTGCACGGGTACGGCGTGCTGCTGCGTATCGGCCAGATTTCCGGTCAGGCGCTGCTGATCGAGCAGGGAGCGCTCTATCCGGCCTTGTTCCGACTGGTTCGTCAGGGGCTGCTCAAGGCGAGTTGGGGAGTCTCGGAGAACAACCGGAAAGCCAAGTTCTATGAGCTGACCGCGGCCGGACGCAAGCGGTTCGGCCAGGAGACGGAAGGTTGGAACCGGCTGGCCACCGCCATGTCCGCCGCGCTGGGTGCGCGACCGGAGGAGATATGAGCGCAAGGGGCGAGGGACTGAGGGACCAAATCACCGACCATATGGTTCTGTACCTTGTAGCGCCGCTCTCCAGAGCGGTTGTCCTGCGGGTCTCCGGACCCGCATAGGCGCGGGTTCATTCGATCACCGGACTAGGGACTAGCGAGGCGCCGACGGCGTGCGCGGGAGCGAGCCATGAAATTGCCGGCATATCTCGATTCTCTTTGGGAAAAGTTCTTTCATCACTCTGCGGTTGCCGAGGAGATGGAAGAGGAACTCCGGTCGCATATCGCGCTTCGCGCCGACGACCTGGAGCGCGCGGGGCTGAGTCGGTCCCAGGCAGATCGGCAAGCGCGGATCGAGCTGGGGGCGCGAGAACGGTACAAGGAAGAAAGTTACGCGGCGCTCGGCGGCGGTCTCTTCGAAGGGTTGTTCCGCGACCTGCGGTTCGCGGGGCGGGTGCTGCGCAAATCGCCGGGATTTGTCCTCGCCGCCGTGGTTACCCTGGCGCTGGCCATCGGGGCCAATGCGGTCGTATTCAGCATCATGAATGTTTTCGTGCTCCAGCCGGTGCATGTGCCCGTTGGGCAGAACGTGTATGAACTGCAGCGCGGAGATGCGGCGACAGCCTTCGAGTCGTATCCGAATTACCTCGATTTGCGCGACCGCAATCACACCTTCTCAAGCGTGATTGCATGGAATATCGCGCCGGCGGGGCTGGACACGGGCGATAATCCCACCCGCGAATGGATCGTGGAAGCCAGCGGGAATTATTTTGATGGCCTCGGAGTGCAACCATATCTCGGGCATTTTTTTCACGCCTCCGACGAGCGCGGACCCAACAGCGCGCCGTATATCGTCCTGGGTTATGCGTTCTGGCACACCCATTTCCAGGGCGACCGAGGAGTGATTGGCCGCGTGGTGCAACTGGACAAGCACCCGTTCACGATCATCGGCGTAACGCCCCCCGACCTCCACGGAATGTTGCTGTTAATCGATCCGAACATTTATGTGCCGATCGTAAACATGATGGGGCCGGCTGAAATGAACGACCGCGAGAACCGCTGGATCTTCATGACCATGGGTGTTCTGAAGCCGGGCGTGACCACCGGGCAGGCGACAGCCGATTTGAATTCCATCGGCGCCGATCTGGAGAAGACCTATCCCAAACAAGTGGGCAAGATGACCTTCTCGCTCGCCAGCCCCGGATTGTACGGCGATCACCTGGGCAAGCCGGTGAAGGCATTTATGGCCGCACTGATGGCGCTTGCCGGACTGATTCTTCTGGCCGCATGCGCAAACCTCGGCAGCCTGTTTTCGGCGCGTGCCGCCGATCGCGCGAAAGAGGTGGCATTGCGGCTGGCCCTGGGATCGAACCGCCGGCGCATCCTCCGGGGACTGTTTGCCGAAGCCATGCTGGTCTCCCTGCTGGGTGGCACGGTGGGGTTGCTGGGCAGCATAGTTCTTCTGCGCGCGCTGAGCGCCTGGCAGCCGTTTCCTCGCTGGCCGATTCAGGTGCCCGTCGATCCCGATGCGCGTGTCTATCTCATGGCACTCCTGCTGACTCTGGCGAGCGCTTTCTTCTTTGGCGCCGTGCCGATCAGGCAAATCCTGCGCACCAATCCGTACGAGATCGTTAAAGCCGGATCGATGGCGAAAGCGGGCCGGCGGGTTTCCTTACGCGATGTCCTGCTGGTGGCCCAGATCGCGATTTGCGCCGTCCTCGTCACGGCTTCACTGGTCTCCGTTCGCGGGCTGATTCGGTCCTTGCACGATCAGTACGGTTTCCGGCTCGAGGACACCATGCTGGTCGATACCGACTTGAGCATGGCGGGATACCAGGGTGGGCGCGTGCCGCAGATGCAGAGGCGCATGATCGAAGCTCTTGAGACCATTCCCGGCGTCGAGTCGGTGGCATTGAACGATAACGTCCCCCTGGGAGACGGATCGTCGGATACCACGGTCTATGCGGATACGACCACCGATCTGCGGCCTGCCAATGCCGCCGGTCATCCGATCGTATTCAACGTGTCCCCCGGCTACTTTCATGCCGCGGGCACGGCCTTGCTTGCGGGACGGGACTTCACCTGGCACGACGACGAGAACGCTCCTCGCGCAGCGGTGGTGAATCCCGAATTTGCGCGCAGGATGTTCGGCTCGAGCGGCAACGCAGTGGGTAAATATTTCAAATTGCGCGATGGGGTACGGGCGCAAGTCGTCGGCATGGTGGAACAAGGGAAATACGACGGCCTCACGGAAGACCCGGCTCCGGCGATTTTCCTGCCCTTCCTGCAAAGCCCCACGACGAGCACGTGGCTGGTGGTGCATTCCCAGCGTGATCCGACTGCCCTGGCGGCGGCCATGCGGCTCAGGCTGCGCGCATTGGATGCCGGCTTGCCCATTTATATCCAGACACGGATCGGCGAGATGGGCCCCATCCTGTTTGGCCCGCGGATGGCAACCCTGGCCCTTGGCGTGATGGGTCTGATGGGAGCGATGCTGGCGATTACCGGCGTGTTCGGCATGGCCGCTTACGCCGTGAGCAAGCGGCTGCGCGAACTGGGAATCAGAATTGCGCTCGGCGCGCAGCGCAAGGAAGTGCTGATGCCGGCGTTGGGCAGGGCGTTGAAGTTGCTCACCATCGGGTCGGCCTCCGGGCTGGTTCTGGGCCTGCTGGCAAGCCGCGTCCTGGCGTTCATCGTCGACAAGGCCACCCCGGGAGATCCGGTGGTGTTGAGCGGAGCCATCGTTGCCATGGCCTTGCTGGGCCTGGTCGCGACCTGGATTCCCGCGCAGCGCGCACTGTCGATCAATCCGCTGGCACTGTTGCGCGAGGAGTGAAAAGGCAGGGAACGAGGGACCAAGGCCGGCTGCCCCGGAGCCTGCCCTGAGCTAAGTCGATAGGTCCCGGTTTTGAGACCCGGGAACCAGGGAAGAGGTAAGTATGAACATCCTGGCGTATCTGCGCAGCCTGGGCGCGAAGTTCCTCCGCCGGTCCGCGGTTGCCAACGAATTGGACGAAGAGGTCCTCGCCCATATCGAACTTCGCGCCGACGACCTGGTGCGTTCGGGGATGGATCGGACCGAAGCCGGGCGGCAGGCGCGGGTGGAGTTTGGCGCCCGCGAGAAATTCAAGGAAGAGAGTTATGCCGCGCTAGGCGGAGATTTCCTCGATACGCTGCTGCGCGACGTGCGGCTCGCGCTTCGGATGCTTCGCAAGGCCAAGGGCTTCACGTTTGCCGCAATCGTGACTCTGGCGCTGGCCATCGGAGCCAACGCGGTGGTGTTCGGAGTTATGGACACGCTGGTGCTGCGCCCCTTGCACGTGCCGCAGCCGGATACCCTCTACGGAACGCAGTATGGGGATGGATCGGGGTTTCAGTCCTATCCCAACTACATCGAACTGCGCGACCGCAATCACAGCTTCGAAGACGTGGCCGCATTCAATTTTGCATTCGTGGGATTCGACACAGGCAACGATCCGGCGCTGGCCATAGGCTTTGCCGTCACCGGCAATTACTTCGATGTGCTCCGCCTTCAGCCCTGCCTCGGGCGTTTCTTCCACGCATCGGACGAGCACGGCCCCAACAGCGCGCCATACGTGGTCCTGAGCTATGCATACTGGCACAGCCGCTTCCAGGATGACCGCGGGGTGGTGGGCCGCGTGGTGCTGATCGACAAGCATCCCTTCACCATCGTGGGAGTGGCGCCGCCGGGGTTCTTAGGCACGCTGCTGTTCGCCAGTTCCGATTTCTTTGTGCCGGTGGTGAACCAGGACGAACTTGGCGCCGTGGGCTCGCTGACCAACCGCGCCGACCAGAAGAATTTGTTTGAGGTTTTCGGGCACCTGCGGCCGGGAGTGACGGTTGCGCAGGCCGACGCGGATGTCAACTCCATCGGCGAGTGGCTGAAGAAGACCTATCCCAAGGAAGTGAACCACGCGCCGGTTTTCCTCCAACGCGAAGGACTCACCGCGTTTCGTGGCGCCGTGCATGCGTTCGTGGCCGGTTTGACGCTGCTTGCGGGATTGATCCTGCTGGCGGCGTGCGCCAACCTCGGAAGCCTGTTTGCCGCGCACGCGGCCGATCGATCAAGGGAAGTTGCGCTGCGGCTGGCGCTGGGCTCGACGCGCAAGCGGATTTTGCGACAATTGCTGACCGAAGCTGTATTGATTTCGCTGGCCGGCGGTGGGCTGGGGCTGTGGGGCGGGGCCGTGCTCCTCGAGCGGCTGGCCACGTGGCAGCCTTTTGCAGGTGCGCCCATTCACATCCCGGTCACGGTGGATGCCAGGATTTGCATCGTCGCGCTGGCTCTGGCGCTGTTCAGCGGGTTCCTGTTCGGCATTGTGCCCGTGCGGCAGGTGCTCCGCGCCCGTCCCTATGAGATTGTCAAAGCCGGGCCCGGCGGGGTGATCGGGCGCCGGGTCACGCTGCGCGACGTGCTGCTGGTCGTCCAGATTGCCATTTGCGCCGTGCTGGTTACGGCCTCGATGGTTGCAGTACGCGGCTTGCTCCGCTCGCTCAAAAGCGATGTAGGGTTCGATCCGCGGAACGCCATGGTGCTCACCGCGAACCTGGCAAGTGCCGGCTACAGCGGGGAGAACCTCCCTGCGATGCAACGGCGAATCATGGATACGATGGCCACGATCCCGGGCGTCGAACGCGTCGGGCTGGTGAACGATTATCCACCCCTGGTGTATGCGGCTGGATTCAAGGTGAGTGTGTTTAAAGATGAGACCAGGGAACTGAAGGAAGCCAATGTTGCGGCATGGCCCTACCGCTACGCTATATCGCCCGGGTATTTCGCAGCGGCCGCAACCAGCGTTCTGTCGGGACGCGATTTCACCTGGCATGACGACAAAAACGCTCCGCCTGTTGCCGTAGTGAACCGGGAGTTCGCGGTCAAGATGTTCGGCTCGGTAAGCAATGCGCTGGGGCGCTTCTACCGGTTCCAGGATGGGACGCGCGTGCAGGTCGTCGGGGTGGCTGAAAATGGCAAGTACATGAGCTTGACCGAAGATCAGGAGCCGGCGGTCTTTGTGCCTTTCCTGCAGAATCCGGCCAGCCAGGCGTGCATCATTGTGCGCTCCGGGCGCGCTCCGGAGCCGCTCGCCGCAGCCATGCGGATCAAGTTGAAGGAAGTGGATCAAGGCTTACCGCCCAACATCTCAACTTGGACCATTCTGATGGATGTGGTGATGTTCCCGGCCCGGGTGGCCACGCTGGCTTTGGGCGTGCTGGGCGTCATGGGTGCCATCCTGTCGATCACCGGCATCTTTGGCATGGCGGCTTATTCGGTGAGCCGGCGCATGAAGGAGTTGGGCATCCGCGTCGCGCTCGGGGCGCGGCGCCGCGAAGTCCTGGCCGCCTCACTTGGCCGCGCGTTGAAACTGTTAGCCTGGGGTTCGGCGGCCGGTCTGGTTCTCGGCGTCCTCGCCAGCCGTGTGCTCGCGGCCATCGTGTATCAGGCGAGCTCGCGCGACCCGCTGGTGCTTGCCGGCGTGGTGGCGGCCATGGCGCTGCTGGGTCTGCTGGCGACGTGGATCCCGGCCCAACGAGCCCTGGCGGTGAATCCGATTGTCCTGCTGCGCGAAGAATGAAAAGACAGGAACCAAGGGAATGATGGAACAAGGGAGTGATGGCGGGCGATAATGACTTTGTCGCCCGCCCATGATTCTTCTGAAGGCCATTACGCCTGAGACCGCGCTGCTGTTCAAGGCGGTTCGATTACGCGCCCTGGCCGATTCCCCGCTGGCGTTTTCCGGCACTTGGGCCCGAGAGACCCGGCTTTCCGACGAGGAATGGCTGGAACGCTCCCGGCGTTGGAATGGCGAGGATGCGATCGGGTATCTCGCCTTCGACACCATCAACCAGGACGATGCCTGCGGGCTGGTGGCCTGCTACACCGATAAGGACCGCGCCGTTCTCAGCGGGCATATCATTTCGATGTGGGTCGATCCGGCATACCGGCGCGCCGGAGTGGGGTCCATGCTTATCGATAGGGCCAAGAATTGGGCGCGAACGCGTGGAATCACCCAGTTGACGCTCATGGTTACCAGCGTGAACCAGCCCGCGATGGATTTCTATCGGCGGGTCGGATTCCAAATGAGCGGCAGGATCGGGCCCTATCCGAACGATCCGGCGATCCTCGAACACGAGATGCTCTTACCGCTGGATCCCTGAACGATCCTGCCCGCACAAACAGATAGCGCCGGCCTCCGGCCGGCTGTCCCGCGTGTCTCCTGACCCGCACGAAACCCCCTCGTGACATTTTGTTACGCGACGTTACAAATCATGACTTCAAAACGCTGGCCGCGTGTGATCTTCTAAGGGCGTCGGCAGGCATTTCCCCGCAGGCCTTTTCCCGCGGAGAATTTCCTCCCCGCCTTGCCCCTTCGAAAGGAACAGAATTATGAAAAGAATGTTATTCCTGGCTGGTCTGGTGTCGTTAACGGCTCCCCTCTCCATCGCGCAAACCTCCACCTGGGTGCCCGACAAGGCGCACAGCGAAGTGGACTTCACGGTCCTGCACATGGGCATCTCGAATGTGCACGGAAGGCTCGGCAACATCGGCGGCACCATCGTGGTGAACGACTCCGACATCACCAAGTCGACCATCAATATCACCATCGACGTCAGCTCGGTCGATACCGGCGTGAGCATGCGCGACAACGATCTGAAGAGCGACCACTTCTTCGACGTGGCGCAGTTTCCCACCGCCACCTTTGTCAGTACCGCGGTGGCCAAGAGCGGCGCCGGGCTGACGGTGAACGGGAACCTGACGCTGCATGGAGTCACCAAGCCGGTCACGCTCGCCGTGGAGGGTCCAACCGGGCCCGCGCAGGGCATGGACAAAAAGCCCCACGAGGGATTCACGGCCTCCGTCACTCTCAGCCGGACGGCCTTCGGCGTGGGCGCGAACATGCCCACGGGCATGGTTGCAGACCAGATCAAGCTGACCATCGATCTAGACTTGGCCAAGCAATAGTTACAACCCACAGTAATCGCGCCGCACGATGAGGCGATTCGCGGTAGGATGGTACGTCTCACTCTGCCACTTCGGTGAAAGACCGGATCAGACGTGCCGTTCCACTGTCGGTGACCCGCGGTCCCCGTTCGCCGGGCCGTTCTTTGGGTTTGGGCTTTGCGCTGATCGTAGTGCTGGCCCTGCTTGTCGTGCTGGTCCTCACCTGGTTGTTCTGGCTTGCCGCCCATCCGCAACACCCCAGGCCCATCCGGTCGAGCGGACCCGGTGTCGCCCACGCCGCGGCCATGAATCCCGGCGACCGTTTCGGCGACGGGACGCCGGACTTTCTCCGCCTGACCGATCCCGCCGACCAGGCCGCGTTCCGCCGCTGGTTCACGCTGATCGCCGAGGACGCCGCCATCCGTCCAAGGGCGGACATTCCGCCGGAGATTACCGATTGCGCCAGCCTGCTCCGCTATGCCTACCGCGAAAGCCTCCGGCGCCACGATGAAAAGTGGATCACGACGACAGGCGTAGCCGTCACCGCTCTGCCCGGCGAAATAAGCGAGTGGCATTATCCCGACACACCGCTGGGGCAGGCGCTCTTCCGCGTGCAACCGGGACGGTTTGTCGTGTCCGATCTGGAAGATGGCGCGTTTGCCCAGTTTGCCGATGCCAAAATCCTGGTAGAGCGCAACGCCTTCCTGGTGAGTCGCGACGTTCGCTCCGCCCTGCCGGGCGATCTGCTTTTCTACCGCCAGTTCGGGCACGCTTCTCCCTGGCACTCGATGATCGTGACTCGCATCGTTCCCGATGGGGTCGTCGTGTATCACACCGGCCCTGATCACGATGCTCCCGGCGAATTGCGCCGTGTCCTGCTTGCCGACCTGCTCGACCATCCGCAGCCGGAATGGCGGCCTCTGCCGGGCAATCCGAACTTTCTGGGTGTCTATCGCTGGAACATTTTGCGGGGAACCTCGTGAGCGCGCGCAGGGTCCTTGTGGCTTTCTGTCTTCTGGTCCTCTCTGCCTCGGCAGCGGCCAAGGATGAGCCCCGGTCTTTTTCGCTTTCCACGTCGCGCACCTTTGCGCCGGGGGAAAGCGTCAAGATTCAGCTCTTCTCGCGCAATGTTCCGGCGCTCGAATTTCGCGTCTACAAGGTGCGCGACGCGGAGAAGTTCTTCGCCGGCTTGCCAGATGTGCACAGCTTCGGCGAGGAGGGGCGATCTCCTGAAGAGCAGATCGAGAAACGTACGCTCCTGGAGCGGATTCACGACTGGAAGGCGCACCTCTGGTGGCGCCTCCGCCACTTCTTCCGCGGCCAGTTTAGCGACGATGCGCGCGACCGTTTCCGCGAGCAGCAGGGCAAGCTGGCCAGGCGCAGCCGCGTGGTCGGCGCCGCGCAGTTCGCGCAGATTCCGGTACTGAACGAAAGCCAGCTTGTGGCGCGATGGAAGCTCGAGACGCCGCCCGCCGTCGTAAGCCAGACGGAACAGTTGCCCATCGATGGCCTGGCAGCAGGCGTGTACCTGGTCGAGGCGACCGACGGAACCTACAAGGCCTACACCGTCACGATCGTGACCAGCATCGCCGCGGTGCAGCGGTACCGGGAAGGCGGAGCCAGTGTCTACGCGGCGGACCGCAAGACAGGCGCGCCGATTGCGGATGCAGCCCTGGTGATGTGGGCGGGTGGAAAGCAGCAGTCCTCGGGAAAGACCGATGCCGACGGCCTCGCAGACCTGCCCATCCAGGTGCGCGGCGGCGCGCAGGGCGCTGAGCCCGAGAATGTGTGGATCCTGGCGCGGCATGGCGCCGACGCGGCCCTGGTCACCCCCTGGGGTTACGGTTTCAACCAGAACGAGAGCCAGAACCAGCGAGCCTTCTTCTATACCGACCGCCCCGTCTATCGGCCGGGCCATACGGTGCACATCAAGGGAATCCTGCGGCGGGAAAAAGACGACACGCTGCTCATGCCCGAAGAGAAGTCGGAAGAACTGGAAGTGACCGGCCCCAACGACAAGGTGCTGTTCAAGCAGGAATTGGCCGTCTCTTCACACGGCACCGTAACCGCCGATCTGAACCTTCCCCCCGACGCTCCGTTGGGCTACTACTACGTGAAATGGGGCGGCCAGTGGGAGATGGGCAGTTTCTACGTGGAGGAGTACAAAAAGCCGGAGTACCAGGTGTTCGTGCGGCCCGCCGCGCAACGCGTGCTCGAAGGAAATGCCCTGCAGGCCACCATCGAAGCACGATATTTCTTCGGCGAGCCGGTGGCCGGAGCGAAGGTGACCTGGGTGGTGCACACCACGCCGCATTTCTGGTGGGACCAGGAAGAGCAGGATGAGAACGGTGACAGCCAGGCCGCGCCTGAGGAGGCGCCCGCGGAAGAGGAAGACACGTACGGCGCGACCGAAGAGCAGGAGCACGAAGGCGTGCTGGATGCGAACGGGAGGCTCACCATCAGCATTCCCGTGGCCGTCGACGGCAAGCACCAGGACCAGGATTACCGGATCGGGGCGCGCGTCACCGATGCGGCCAACCGCGAGGTCAGCGGGCACGCCACCGTCCTGGCCACCTATGGATCGTTCCGCATCGGCGTCGAGCCGACGAGCTACTTGTTCCGCGGCGGCGACCCGGTGAAGGTGAAAGTGACCGCGCAGGACTACGATGGCAAGCCGGTCGAGACGCAGGTTCATCTGACTGCCGCGCTGGAGAAGTGGGACTCCGTGACG
>CAVPNO010000018.1:0-97611 GCA_963706455.1 uncultured Acidobacteriota bacterium
ATGCATCGCTCATACCGACCTCGCCCTTATGCTACATGGATCCATCGCTTCCCTATCCCAGGTCAGACCTTCGGCACCCAAGATGCGCTCAGTAGTGATTGTGAAAGAGCTTCGAATTCACGTCGGGCCAGAATTCCTTGATCATGTTGGCGAATCCATCGAGCCCCACCTGCGTGACCCAGCGCTGGCCAGTCTTGGTCCAGGTGCGCTCGGGAGTGGGATAGTAGAGGTTTGCAATCCCAGCCGCCGAACCATTGCCCACGACTTCGGAGAGATTGAACGTCCGGCCGCCCTGGTCGTTACGGGTGACAACGAGCCTTGAGACCGAGTAGTAGCTGCGCTTGGCGAACCCACCGCGGCCAAGGGTGTAATAGCGCGGGTCCTCATGAGTCGCGGTTGGGTAGAGGAACTCCGTCATCAGGTTGCCGTCGAGCGTGTCGGCAAAGCTGTGCCAGTAGTAGCGCGCATACGCGGGCCCGCCGCTGTGAAACTCGGGAATCGAACCCTCGGCCTGCGAAATTCCCGAAAGCAGACCAACGTAAATGAAGCTGGAATAATCGAACGAATCCTCGAGCATCAGCTTGAACTTGTCGTGGGTGGCAATCGGAGGGAGCTTTTCATCCGCGCCCACGGAACGGAAGTTAGGAATGATGCCAAGAATGCGTTTGGTCTGCTTGCCATCCAGACTCGGAGCGGGGGCGGCGACAGGATCCGCGGGCGCTTTCGCGTTCGAAGGCGCCGGCGCGTCAGGAAGCGTGGCTTTGGTTTCGGCGCTGCTCGAATCCGGCGGATCCGATTGCGCGAATCCGGCAGGCCCGATTAGTGCTGCCACCAAGAAAAGGACAAAAAAAGACCGTATGCATCGCATAGGCACGACGCTCCATTCTCCGTAATCTGGGGACATTGGCCGCCGGAGCGTGATCGCTGTCCATCCCCCGTTCTCGTGGAACGGGTCATGGTCGTGCGTTGCGACCCCGTACGGGAGAAGCAGCGGCTCAAATGACAAGATGCTTGAGCGCGCCCAAGGTATCAGAAGTTTTGCTCGCGGGGCGGATTTTATGGGTTCCGGGAGACCTGGTCCGATATCGGCGCTTCGGCCGAATCGGGCAGGGACAACGGAAAACCGATGGTGAGCCGGTTGCCGCCTGGCAGCGGCTCGTACTGAACCGATCCAGCAAAGCGATTTATCAAGCGAATCCCGTTTCCGCCCGGTTCCATGGTTTCGAGATCGGCAACCCTGGCGCCCGAATTCGATCCAGTCGAATGCATGGGAGCAAACGGCGGCGCTTCGTCCTCGACGGAAAAGAAAAGCCATCCTCCGCAGGAGGAAGCCTGAACCAGGATCGGATGTCCCGGTTCGTTCCGGTATCCATGCATCACCACGTTGGCCAGCGCCTCTTCCAGGCACAGTTGCACGCCGAACCGTGCGTCCTGCCCGAGCCCGAGGTCCTCGGCAAGAGCTTCCGCCCAGGGCCAGACGCGGCTCAACTCCGAGAGGCGGCTGTCAAGTTCAAGCCTGTCGAGCATTTTCTCCATGGGCAAATCTCCCGCTCCCAGCGCTTGAATTCGTATTAATCCATGTCTCTTAAGATGCGTTAGCACAGCATCGCCGCCGCGGCTTCGAGATCGGGAACAATGGGAATGATCTCGTGGATATTGCTGGCTTTCAGCACTTCCTCGACCATGGGTGCAGGAGCCAGCAGCGCCATCTTGCCCCCTCGGCGGCGCATGGCCTGGGCCGGTAACACTAACGAGCGAAGTCCCATGGAACCGAGAAACGACACATTGCGCAGGTCAACGAGGAGGAACTTGCTGCTCCCTGCAAGCACGTTCATTTTCAGGTCAATGGCGGCCGCCCCTTGAATGTCGAGGCGGCCATCGAGAATCACGCGGGTAATGTCACCATCCATGGACTCAGTCGTGATTGTCATGGTCGCGTTCCTTTCCGGTCAGTTTCTTTGGGGAGGTGGAATCACCGCTGAGCTTCCTCATCGTACCCCGCCATTGTGAAAGCGATGTTACACGCCCCTGTCCGGTTCCTGCTCAAGCCGATGGCGTTACGCTTGCCGGTTGCCGGTAGCGAACCATCAGCAGCGTGATGTCGTCCGATTGCCCTGCGCCTACCGCAAACCGTTCGACGGAGTCCAGAATTGCCGACTGAATAGCGCTGAGAGAGGCATCGGGATGTTGCGCCACGGTCTCTATCAGGCGCTCGTTACCAAAAAAGTCATGGTCTTTGCTCTCGGCTTCGGTCACGCCGTCGGTGTACAGCACGAGCGTATCTCCCGGCTCGAGCTGGACGTGGTCCGCCTTGAAGGTCGCGGCTTCAATCAGCCCGACCGGGAACGAGCCGCCCTTATAGAGTTCGCTCACTGCTCCATGTCGCAACAAAAGCGGTGCGGGGTGGCTGGCGCGAACGTACTCGAGTGCGCCGCTGGAATCGAGCAGGCCGAAAAACATGGTTGCATAACGGCCGACCACGGAGTGCTCGCAAAGAAAGCGGTTCAGGTGATGGAAGACCTTCACCGGGTCCACACCGAGGGTCATTCCCGACAGCGCGCCCTGCAGCATGGTGGTCAACAGCGCCGCGCCCAGCCCCTTGCCGGCCACGTCGGCAATCAGGATGGCGATGCGGCCGTCGGGAAGCTCGAAGACGTCGAAGTAATCGCCTCCCACCTCGTAGCAGGGGCGGTGAATGCCGGTCACGGCCAGGTGGGGATAATCCTGCAAACCCTGCGGCACCAGAGCCTGCTGAATCTCGCGCGCAATGCTCAGTTCCTGCTCCAGCCGCTGTCGTTCGCGCTCGCGCTCCACCAGCCGGGCGTTGTCGAGGATGCTGGCGGCCTGGGCGCCGAGAGCGTCAAGAATCTGGCGGTCGAGCGCCGAGAAGGTGGCGGTGCGTTTTGAATCGAGATACACGGCTCCCAGCAGCTTGCGCCCTGACCCGGCAGACCCGGGCTCGCCCTTGCGGTTGCCGTAAAGCGGAACCACCGCCGCTGAACGCAACAGCTGCACCACCACGCTGTAAGCGCTCTGCACGTTGGTGTCGGCCAGGCGCAGATCCTCGTTGATCACCGCGGTTTCCAGCTCGATGGCTTGCTTGAGAACCGAACGGCTGGGGTTCATGGTCTCCAGCGGCAGGCTCTCGCCGTCTCGTCCGCGCGCCACCTTCACTTGCAGGACGCCGGAAGCGTCCGGCTCCAGCAGCATTCCGCGATCGGCGTGGGTAATCACGACGGCATGATCGAGCATGGCCGCCAGCACCGATTCCAGGGGAAGCTGCGAATGCAGCAAGGTGCTGGCCTCGAGCAGCAGCCGCAGGCGATTGAGTTCGCTGGCTGGATCGCCGTCCGCCGCACCGATCAGGCTGCGCAGCGTAATTATAGGGTCTTCGGCGGCAGGGGGCCCCTGGGGTCGCAGGCGAAAAATGAGCTGGCATCCGTCGTCGATACCCAGCCGGATGCGATCGCCATCATTGAGTGCTTTTGCCGTGGCCGGCTCGCCGTTGACAAAGACGCCATTGAGCTGGCCGCGATCCTCGATGCGCAGCCCGCCCGCCGCAGCGGAGATGGCCGCGCACTTGCGCGAGACTCGCATGTCGTCCAGCGCCAGGTGATTGCCGCTTTCCGAGCCGCGTCCAATCAGGAAGGGAAGCTCTACGATCGAGACCATCTGCCAGGGACGGTTGGAAAATGTGACTTCGAGGTAGGCATGAGCTGTAAGAGACGGATCCGGCATAGGGTTCGAGTCAGTGAATTCTATCAGTTGGACTGGCTGCCCGGATGGCATCCCAGGATCCGCACGAAGAAAGCAAGCGATCCTGCGGTGACAAGCATGAGGCGGAATGCGCCCCCGGCTTGTCCATATTCATTGACAATGCAATCGTGAATTCAATATTTTGGTGGTTCATAGCCGCAACAGGTTCCCCTGCGTGCAGAGAACGGGCCTGGAGTTCACGCTTCGGTACGAATTTGCCTGGGAAGACGGCGCGCGACTCCAAAAAGGCTGATGCTGTTCCTCAAGCGCAACCTACATCGCTGATCCCATCGCAGACCACGTGATGGCGGGCAATTGGTCCGCACGCGGCTGACTTATGCCACATTCAGGCGAACTGATTGAAAAGGAGATTCATGAGAGCGGCAATCGCGTGTTCGATCAGAGTAGCCGGATGGGTATTCGCGGCAGGCATGAGCGGTATGACGCTGGCGTGGGGGGCTTGCCCTGCGTCGCCGAATTACTCGCCGGATTTCACCAATAACCAGAACTGCCTTACGCTGAACGGACTCAACGCCACCTATACAGGCTCGCCGTCCTTTCAGCCGCCGGAGCCACCTGCGCCTCCCGCAACTACGCCGCCGAATGTTTCGAACGTATTGCGCCTCACCGCCAATCAGGGCGGTTGGGCGACTTCGGCCTGGTACCAGACTCCGCAGCCTGTCGCCAATGGGTTTTCCACGACCTTCTCCTTTCAGATTGGAAACAGCACGTCCACCAGCTCGCCGCCCAACGCCGACGGCATCGCATTCGTAATTCAGAACAGCGGGTTCGGTGTCTCCCCACCGCCTGCCAACAGTGGACTGGCTGCCCTGGGCCCGGGCGGTTGCGGCATCGGTTTCGGCTCCAGCGCGAGCTGCGCCGCGGGATCCGGCATTCCGAACAGCTTGGCAATTGAGTTCAACACCTACCTGAACCCGGGTCCCGATACCACCGACAGCTCGGTGATGATTCAGAGTTGTGGAACCCAGCCGAACACCGTGGATTCTTCCTGCACGCTCAAATACGGGACCTCCGGATATGCTGTAAATAATCTTCCCTTCAAGCTCTACGACAACAATGTGCACGTGGCAACGGTCACGTATGCAGCCACCGGAGCTATGACTTGCGGGGCAGGGAATCAGGCCTGCTACGCGCTGGATGTCATTCTCGACGGCACCGATCTTTTCCCGGGCGGCGTGCCGTTCGATATCACCACCATCGGGCTCACCAACAACAGCGCCTTTGCGGGATTCACGGCAGGCACCGGCGGGTCCAACGACGATCAGGACGTCCTGGACTGGACGCTTGCAGTCCAGGGACAGAGCCAGACCGGCACCGTTTCTCCCGGACAAGCCACTCCAACGACGTTCAATATCGACGGAGGGTTCGACGAGAACAACCAGAACAGCGGCTATAACTTCAGCGCGCAGGAGACCAACAGCAACCAGCAACTGCAGATGGAGGTCACAGCGATTCCCATGACCCAGGCGGCGTGCAACAAGCTGGTGCAGGCCACGTTCAGCGGCGCCGAATGCTTCGTCTACCAGAATGGCGGGGGGACAGGCGTGCCTGCTTCTGTACTGTTTGCGGTCACCTGCCCGCCCAACGGATCCTGCGGCTCCATTGCAAATCCATTCTTTGCCGACCTGGGCAGCCAAACCCATTTCATTTGCGCCGAGAACTCCCCGCTGCTGTGCGGTGCCACGCTGACCACGACGACGAACGGCCCGCCCGAGGTCGGATTCCTCAAGGGTGAGGGCCCGGACCAATCCAATCCCTGTACGCCGAATGCCAACGGCACCTTATTCCAGAGCAACCAGGTCGAGTCTTTCGTTCTGGGCGATGTAAGCGGCAGCGTGAAAGGCGGCAGCGGCGGAACCACTTCCTGCTGGACAATGACGTACCTGACGCCGGGTGAGTTGCCGAGTATCTCCATCACCCAGCCCGTGAACGGAGCCTACTACCAGCAGGGACAGATTGTGGACGCCCAGTTCGCGTGCAACACGGTGGATGCCGGTGTTGGCGCTGCAGCGGGCCCGTACCTCACGCCGGCAAGCTGCACCGGGTCCGTCAACAGCGGGTCGCCCTTCGATACGTCCACGCTGGGGCCGCATAACTTCAGCGTGCAGGTCGTAGATTCGGCAACCAATACGGTTCAGCAATCCGTGCTATACACCGTCGTCACGGGCGCAGCCCCGGCCTCGGGCACCAAGTGCAACGGGGTCTACTACGGCACGTTCAAGGGCAACATCACGGTTGTCAACGGGCAAAGCTGCAGGTTTGTGGGCGGCGGCGTCACCGGCAGCATTACCGATCTCGGCGGCAACCTTGCCATTTCCAACGCTACGGTGGGCGGCAACGTTTCCATCGCCGGCGGAACCTATTCCATCGGACCTTCGACCACCATCAAGGGCAACCTGACCATCCTCGCCACCACCGGGGCCGCGGTGCAGAACCAGGTGTGCGGCACGTCCATCGCCGGCGGCCTGACGTTTTCACTTAACGCCGCGGCGGTGGAGATCGGCTCCTCGTCGGCGGCTTGTCCGGGCAACATCATCGCCGGGAACCTGGTGGTGGATGGAAATCTCGCCGCAACGGTCATCTACAACAACACGGTGGGCGGCGGCCTCCTCGACCAGCTCAACTTTCGCCCGACCCAGGTCTTCGATAACCACGTCACCGGCATCCTGAACTGCACCGCCGATAGCTCCATTACCGGAGGGGGAAACACGGCCACAAAGAAGCAGGGCCAGTGCGCGACCTTCTAATGCCGTGACTGAGTGCTGTCCAGGTCCCAAAACCGGGGACCTGAGGCGCCATCAGTTCCCCTTGAGCCAGTTGCCGGCGTCCTCGTATACCGATTTCAGATCGCTGCGCTGGAGCAGGTTCTCGGCGCCCTGGTCCTTTTTCATCGTGTCCAGCATGTCGACCGCGGAACGGAAGTGGTCGCGGGCGGCGGCCTTGTCGTTGGACTGGCGGGCAACGGTTCCGAGCAGGTAGTGGGCGCGTGCGCTGAGGGCCTGCTGGCCCTGCTTGTCAGAGCGCAGCAGGGCGCGGTCCAATTCCTGCCGGGCGTGCGTGGCGTCATGCGCTTCGAGCATGGCTTCGGCGAGGAAGAGCTGGCACTCGACCGCGGAGTATTTGAGGCCGGTCTCGTCAGCCTGCTGCATGAGCGTGCGCAGATTCGCGATCACCGCCGGTCCCTTCTTTTCGCGCACCTGGACTTCGGCCAGCGCGATCTTCGCCCGCAGAACTCGCTCGGGTTCAGGTTGCTTGCTGCGCGTGGCGGCCTGCAAGGCCTGATCGTAGAGAGCGTGGGCGGCGCCGTAGTTACCTTTGTAAAAAAGCGCGTCGCCCTGGAAGCCCAGGGTCTGCGCCACCAGCCCGTCGTTATTCAATTCGCGCGCGAGGCTGAGCGCTTCATCGAGCGGGCTCTTGGCGTCATCCATGCGTCCTGCGAGAATCAAGGACTCGCCGTAGCCGCTCAGGATCTCCGCCATCCAGAAGGACCGGTCCTTCAGATCGCGAAACGTCTTGAGAGCTTCTTCCTTGCCGTGGATCGCGGCGCCGAAGCGGCCCTGATAATCGAACAAGCCGCCCAGGCCGTAGGACTCGATGGCCGCTCCGCGGGTGTCGTTGATGCTGCGGCGGAGATCGAGCCCTTTCATGTAGTACGAGATGGCCTGGTCATACTCGCCCATGCTCGTGAATAACTGCGCGAGATTGTCCTGGGCATCGACGATGTCCTGAGGGACGTTCGATTTCTGGCGGAGTTCGAGCACCTGCTGGAGATAGGTCAGCGCGTCTTCGTACTGGCCTTTCTCCGAATACACGCTGCCGATGTTGTTCAGGCAGACGGCGATCTGGCTGTCGTTGCCGATCTCGCGTTCCAGCTGGAGCGCTTCCTTGTAGTTTTTGAGCGCGCCATCGTGATCGCCGCGATCGTCGGCCACGTTGCCCATATCGATGAGCGTGTCGCCGATGCCGCGCTTGTCGCCGATGGTGCGGCGGATCTCGAGCGCCTCGCTGAAGTTGTTCATCGCGTCCTTGGGATCGCCGGTGGCGGCCTGCGCGCGCGCCATCTCATTCAGGCTGAAGGCGAGCCCGCGCTGCTGCCCGATCTGCCGCCAGATGGTCAACGCTTCGCGCTCGCTGCGCAGCACCTCTTCCGGCTTGCCCAGCATGCGGTATGCCACCGCCATCAAGTGCAGGCTGGTGGCCTTCTGTTCCTGGTTGTCCACCTGCACGGTCAGGCTGTAGGCGCGCCCAAGCGGCTCGAGACTGGCCTGCGGGTCGCCGCTTTTGAGCTGGACGCGGCCCAGGTCGATGGTCGCCCCGATGTCCTTGGGATTGGAGGCCAGGATTTTCTGGTAGATGTCGCGGGCCTTGCCGAGATCTCCCGAGTCTTCGTAGAGGCGGGCCAGCGCGGATCGAACGTCGGAGTTGTCGGGCAGGACGCGGGCCAGGTTCTCATAGGCCTTGATGGCTTCCGGGAAACGCTTGTCGACCTGCAGTTCGATGGCTGAGATCTGGTACTTCTCGGCGTCGGGAAGATTCCGGCTCAGCAGGACTGCCTTCTTCGCGGATTGTTCCGCCTCGTTGTCGTATCCCAGGATGCTGTAAGTCTGGGCCAGGCGCGCAAATGCAAGCGCGAAGTTCGGATCCTCCCGGGTTGCCGATTCGAATTGCTTCCGGGCTTCAAGGTTTTTGCCGTCGCGGCGGAATTCGAGGCCCTGGTTGTAATCGCGCAATGCTTCCACGGAGCTGGACGTGGGCTGGAACGAACTGGCGCGCAGCTCCTTCATCACGTCCGGAGACAGGGCGAGCGTCTGGCGGATCGAGTCCGCCAGGCGATCGATCCCGCCGGGGATGTCCTTTTCGCTGGCCACATCCACTTTCAGGGGAACGGTACGGTTGTTTTTCAGGTCCTGGAAGGTGGCGTCAATGCGAATGGTGTTTCCGAAGCGGGCGTACTGGCCCCAAACCACGCGGTCGGCACTACTGAAATCGGCGACCCGTTTGATGGTGGCGGGGTCAAGCACGGTGGCCGAGGAAATGCGCAGGTCGCTGAAAACCTGGTGGAGAATATTGGGGCTTACGGTCCGCAGTGCTGCCGACTGGCCGACGTCGGTGGCGAGCATGTCGGCCAGGCTCGGGCCGAGCCAATCGAGCGCCGGATCCCCCGAGGCGTTCCGGAACGGCAGGATGGCGAGCGACACGGTGGGCGCTGCGGGAGCGGCCTGGCTGGTTCCCGGCCTGCCGAAGAGCCGGGCGCGCTCCACATAGCCGGCGATCACGAGCACGATAACGAGGGCGGCGCCGGCAACCAGGAGCCATGGGCGAGTGGGGATGCGCTGCCTGCGAGCGGCAGGCTTGCGCGATTTGACGGCGCCGGCCGAATCTTTCCAGTTGTCGAGATCGACCAGGATCTCTGCCACGCTTTGGTAGCGGACTGTCAGGTCGCGCTCCAGGCACTTGCTCACGATCCGGCCCAGGACTCCCGGGATTTGGGCATTGCGTTCCCAGACGGGAACCGCCGATTCCTGGGTCCTCTTGATCAGGCTGGCCAGGGCGCTCTCGGCCACGAACGGGCGTTCCCCGGCGAGGAGCTCGTACACGATCAGGCCGAGCGCAAAAATGTCCGAGCGCTGATCCAGGTCCTTGCCCAGCGCCTGCTCAGGCGACATGTACTCCATGGTCCCCAGGAACGCGCCAGTCTGGGTCATGCCGTCGCCGGCCAGGGTGCGTGCGAGCCCGAAATCCATCACCAGGACCCGGCCCTGGTCGTCCATCATGATGTTCTGCGGCTTGAGGTCGCGATGGATGATTCCCACCCCGTGCGCGGCCTCGAGAGCCAGGCAAACCTGCCGGGTGATGCCGACGGCTTCCTCCGGAGACAGCACCTTCTTTTCGTGCAGGATGCTGCGCAGGTCGCGGCCCTCGATGTATTCCATGGTGATGAATTTCATGCCCTGGGCTTCGGCCAGGTCATAAATCCGGATCACGTTGCGGTGAGTGACTTTGTGCGAGAGGAGCAGTTCCTGCTTGAAGCGTGCAAGGATTTCGGGATTGGAGGCCAGTTCCGGGCGGATCACCTTCAGGGCAACCACACGATCCAGCTCGCGGTCAGCGGCCTTGTAGACGGCCCCCATGCCGCCCTCGCCGAGCTGGGCGAGAATCTCATAGCGATCACCGAGAAGGGTGCCGGGCTCGAGCGAAGTTGACGCGGCTCCAATGCCGATTCCGGGCGGCGGGGGACTGCGGTGAATGGTCGCTCCCGCGGCTATGGTCGCGCCCGAGACGATGGTCGCGCCTCCGGCCGGAGTCGACGGCCCAGGTTTGGGGCGGGGCGGCCCTCCGATGACGGTGCCCTGCGAGTCGCGCGGCGTAACCCCCTGGATCACGGTCTTATCGGTATCCACGCGGGGCGCGGGTATCGCGATGATCGTTTCCTCCGGATGCCGAGTGGATGGATCGGAAGGAGTCTCCACACCGGGAGCGGCCCTCTCGCGAGGAACAAAAATCTCGCCGCTTTCCTTGGGGCTGTCGTCCATGGGGAACACTAATCTACAACATGGCCAGGCAACCGCCCGGGGACATTCGACAGGCTTGCCGGCAACGGTTGGTTGTGGTTGAAGTATATATGATGCGTGAATTTACCGGTTTTATCTATGTCAAACGAGAGAATTGCCTCCCATTCCGCGGGCCCATCGAACCCCGGCGGCGCCGATCCGCTATTCAATGACCCTGAAGCGTTGGAGTGATTCCTCGTTTACGGTAAGGCCGAGCCCCGGAGTGTTGTCGTCGAGATCGATGTAACCGCCGGCGGGAACCGGCTCGCCGTCGAAGATATACCAGAAGAGCTCGTTGCCGACTTCCACGTCCACCTTGGGAAAGAACTCGGCGATGGGCGAATTCAGGCTGGCCATCACGACGTGGTAGTTGTGCATCTGCCCGGCGTGCGGTACTACGGGTACCTGGAACGATTCGGCCAGGGCTGAAATCTTGCGCGCCTGACTGATGCCGCCCACGCGGTTGGTATCGAACTGGATGGTATCGAGTGCATCGTCCTCCAGGAGCGCGCGGAAACCGAAGATGGTGTGCTCGTGCTCGCCGCCGGCAATCGGAACGCGCCCGTATTTTTTCAGTTCCCTGTATCCGCGGGTGTCGTCGGGGATGACTGGTTCCTCGAGCCAGCGGAGCCCGAATGGCTCCAGCAGCGGCAACATGCGTTTGGCGTAGTCCAGAGTCCATCCCATATAGGCGTCGGTCATCAGGTCGATGCCGTCGCCAATCACCTCGCGCACGTTGCGCACCAATTCGACATTTCTCATCATGCCTTCGCGGCCATCCATGGGGCCCCAGCCGAAACGCAGTTTCATGGCCGTGTAGCCTTCGTCCTTATACCGCTGGGCCTCTGCCCGAAGTGCGTCGATTGGCATGGCGTAAAGGCGGCTGGCATACACGGGGATGCGCTGCTTGGTGCGGCCTCCAAGGAGGCGAAACACGGGCTGCTTGGCATCTTTTCCCAGCAGGTCCCAGAGCGCGATATCGACGGCGGAGATGGCAGTCATGGCCACTCCCTTGCGGCCGAATGCGATGGTGCGGCGATACATCTGCTGCCAGAGGAATTCGGTGTCCCAGGGATCACTGCCCAGCAGGATGGGCTTCAGATAGGTGTCGATGAGCGACTTGGTCACCGGTGGCGAGAGCGCGGCGTTGCCAAGGCCCACCAACCCGGTGTCGGTGAAGATCTCCACCAGGAGCCATCCATGAAAGGAGAAGTTTCCCATCGAGGCTTGGCGATAGCTCACCAGGTCCATCGGATTGGTGCAGAAATGGGGGGAAGCGGTACCGTAGCGCCCTCCCACTCGACGACGCGCGTGCGCACTTTGGTGATCTTCATATCATGCCTCGAATTGTTTCAGGTCATCATGGCTGAATGGTTGAATTTTGCCGCCTGCGAGGACAATGGCCAGGAAGCCGATGAGATGAAAACTGCCGACCAGTATAAACAGCGTTTGATAGCCGAAACCATGGCCGAGCAGGTACCCGGCGACGATGCCGAAGACCGCACCGCCGATGGCCCCCCCGAAACCCACCAGACCTGACACCGTGCCGACCGCGGACAGAGGAAAGATATCGGCGGGCACGGTCATCACCAGTCCCGACCAGGACTGCTGGCAGAAGAAGGCGATGCTGAAAAGCCCCATGGCAAGCTCGACCGGGACCGTCGGCACCAGCATCACCACGGGCATGAACGCGGCGCTGACTCCGAGCGCAATCTTGCGCGACCGGTCGAGCGACACGCCGCCGCGGAGAAGGCTGCTGGAAAACAGCCCGCCGAGAAAGCTTCCGATCCCCGACGCCGCGTACGGGATCCATGCGTAGTAGCTGACCTGCTTGATGTCGAAGTGGCGGTCGTCGTAGAGGTATTTGGGCAGCCAGAAGAGCAGGAAATACCAGGCCGAGTCACTCATGAACTTGGCAAACACGAGCGCCTGCACGCTGCGCAGAGTGAGGAGGCGGCCAAGAGGCGATGGGCGGGTGAGTGGGCCAGGGATTGCTGGATTCGACCGTTGCGTTTCGGAGTTTTCTCGATAGGAGGCACTCCACCACAGCACCCAGGCGATGCCGACCGCGCCGGACAGGAAGAAGACCATGCGCCAGCCGCTGTGCAGGAGCACGAATCCGATGAGCGGCGGGGCGAGCACGGACCCGACCGCGGTGCCGGCGTTGATGATGCCCACCGCGGTGGAGCGGTGCGCGGGAGAGATCCACTCGGCCACCACGCGCACGGCTGCCGGAAATCCTCCGCCCTCACCCATGCCGAGCAGGAAACGCGCGCAGAGCAGCAGGCCGAAGCCCGAGGCGAATCCGTGCAGGGCGCAAGCGACGGACCACCACAGCATAATGAGCGTGAACCCGCGGCGCGTTCCGACGAGATCGAGGAGGCGTCCGCCTCCGATATAGAGAGCGGCATAGGACAGCAGAAACGCCGTCTGAAGATAGGAAAACTGCTGGTCGGAAATCGCGATATTGCGCTGGATCGCGGCAATGGCGACGGGCAGGGTTTGTCGATCGAAGTAACTGATGGCGATGGCCAGCGTGACCAGCACGACGGGATACCAGCGATGGTGGCGGCTGTCGCTGGGCGGATGCGTGGTTGTGCCGGCGGGGACATTCATCCGATCGATGCCGTTTACCACTTCAGGCGCAAAAGCGAGACGCCCTGGCGCGGCATTTCCGTAGATATTTTCACCTCGCCGCGCTGGACGTCGAGCCATACCGGCGACGCAAGAAGCTGAAGCTGTCCGGCGGCCTGGAGGTCGGCGTATTGCCGGGCAGTCGGGTGCTGCGGGGAGCCCATGCCCTGCCATACCGTGTACGCATTGCTGTGCGCGTCGTCAATGCGATAGTGCTCGAGGAGAACACGGCCGATTCCGTCCGGGATTCCGCGCACGGTCACGGTTGTCGGCGTGCCCGGGGCCGGCTGGTTCACATCGTGATAATTCCACAGCAGTACCAAGGCTTCATGCGCTGAACAGGTGGCGAATGCATCCACATCAGGCCCCTGCCGCACCCCGGCCTTCATCAGCGCGTCCAGGGGCACCGCACCGCTGCTGCTCGTCTTCACGCGGTCTCCGGTCATCATCCCCAACATGCGAAACACGTTGAGTACCGGCTTGTCGATCCCATTCGTCGCCAGGGAACGGAACCCTTCGAAGTAGTCCTTGTCTTCGAATTCAAAGGACCAGCTCAGCATCGAGATCAGGTTGACCGCGTGCCTGTCGGCAAGTTCGAAGATGCTTTTGTACGCAGCGGCGGTATAGGCCGGATAGAGCGTTCCGTTGCGATAGTTGTTCGCAGGATTCACCTTGGATGAGCAGGCCGCGCAGCCTTCCGGGTCGGCCTCGCTCAGGATGATGGGCAGGTCGCGAAATTTCGGAAAACCGGCCACGATCGCGAATCCTCTGTCCACGTCGTTGAGTTCGCGATGGAGGCCCATGGTGACTATGCCCTGGTTGATCGCGGGCTGTCCCTTGGCGTGAAAGGAGATGAAGTCGAGCGGAATGGATTCGCCGGTGGCTGCGCTCTTGCCGGAGTTCACGTGCTCCAGGAAGTTCTGGAGAAAGGCCGCGGCCTTTTCGCGACCCGGGCCGGTGCTGGCCGGTCCTCCGACCTTCGCGCCCGGCAGCGCCGCTCGCACGCCCGCCACTGCGTAGTCGTACAGCTTCCAGTACTCCTCGGGTCCAGCGTGCCAGTAATCGATGTCCGGCTCATTCCAGACTTCGAAATACCAGTTCAGCACATCATCTTTGCCGTAGCGCGCGACGAGGTGCGCCGTGAGCACGCGGACCAGTTCTCCCCACTTCTTGTAGTCCTTGGGCGGGTTGTTGGACTTTCCCGAAATGGTGGACTGGGGATAGTGAACCTGGTAGGGTTCGTGGCGGTCGGGCAGGTCGGCGGCGAGATCTTTGGGCATGAAGCCCAGTTCAACAAGTGGGCGAACGCCGGCCTGTTTGTATGCGTCGAAGATGCCGTCGATGATCGTGAAATCGTAGACCGGTTGGCCGTTCGCGTCCTCGCTGTAGATGTTGGTGGAGCTGAATTTCAGCTCGGGCTTTCCGTCGCCGGAGGTCAACAGGTGATGCACGCGGATGTAGACCGGCATCGGACTCAGGTCGTGCAGCTCGCGCAGCAACTCCCGGCCATGCCGCATGGTCGTGTAGTTGGCTTCGTCGTAACCAAACCACCGATATATGGGCGTATAAGTGGCGATTTTCTGATCGAGATCGACCTGCATGGAGACGGGAGTCTCGGGGGAGGCGGGCAATGGCTCAGGCACGGTCCCCTGCGCGAGCGAGCTCATGCCGGCCGCCAGCAATGTGGACGCGAAGATCAGAAGAGGAAAGGTGCGGCCCGGAACAGACATCGAAATGAATTGTATTCGACATGGGACGGGCCCAGCGCGAACTGGATCATCGCCCAAAAACGAAGGGGCTTTCAGTGGGTTGACTGAAAGCCCGCAGGAGTACTTCAGGAGGTAACGGCTATTCGTCGCCACCGAAAAGATCCGACATGACGTGCACGCCGGCATCACAGGCATGATTCAGGCAAGGCAGCCCAAAACCAGCTTCGAGCGACTTCAGCAAGGAGTAACTGTTGTAATAGCGCGCGCTATGTACTCCATGGTGCTGATGGAAATTAGTCTCTATGACGAGAACCACCTTGTTCTGATTCTGCGGCGGGAAGAGCCCGGTCATGGCAGTGGTGCTGCCGCTGTAGTCGTTCTCGTCCCACACCACGACGATGGCGCTGTGTCCCGAGCGCCACGCCGGAGAGGCATGGATGGCTCCCACCAGCCGCTCGACGGTAATATCACCCTGTTGAATCAGCCCGGGGTTCAATCCCACCTGGGTGCCGTAGGTGTAGCCGCTATTGTTCAGGCCGTAGTCGAACGCGCAGAAAGCGTCGCCATTGCCCCGGCCATGCTGATCATCGCACTGATTGGGAGCGATGAAGGACAGCGCCGGCACGCTGCCCGAGGCCAGATCCCCGTAGAGCCTCTCAAATCCGGCAACATTTGCCAGGCTGTTGTCGGGGTTCGCGCCGTCCTGGACGCTGCGGAAGTAGGCGAACGGGTTGTGCTTCACCGCATACAGTTGCACAACGTTGGAAGACACGAGCGGAGTGAGTGAGGAAAAGTCCGACAGGTTGGTCGCCGTTCCGTTGCTGTAGTTGACGCCGGAGATGGATCCGGTCGGCAGGCTTTCCTGGTACGACTTCCATCCGCGGTTCGCAGAAGCCAGTTGATCGCCGATGGTCTTTCCCACTGTGCTGGCGGCGGGGACTCCCTTGACGCCATCGATGTCGGCGAGCGCAACAAACGGACCGCCGGTTTCATTCCATGTATCGACAGCCGGAGTCTCGGCGTCGGTTCCGGTCCCGGAAATGGGACAAACGCTTCCGTTGTCCGTCGGACCATTCGGATTGGTGCCGTCGGCATTGACGATGCCCGACTCGATATTCGGCGTGCAGGATGTGCTCCCCCACGCCGGAGCATTGTCGCTACGGATGCCAAAATTGGATCCGCCCACAATCTCCAGGTAGTTGGTGAGACTCGGATGCCCGACGGCGAAGTAGTTGGTGGCCAGATTCACTTGCTTAGCGGCGATCAGGCCATTCAGATAAGGCTCGTTGGGATTGCCGATCACCTGTTGATACCCATGGTTTTCCATCATGATCACAAACACGTGATCTAGGCGCGGAATCCCGGTAGGAATTCGATCTTCCTGGGCAAAAGCGGCCGTGGCCAGGATGGCGACGGCGAATCCCATTGCTGCTTTCTTGAGCATGGTGGCAGACCTCATTGGTGCTTGATTGGGGAAACATCGGCCACGGAGAGTGTGAGCGCGACAATGGTAATCTCTGCCGGTTATATAAATGGGTGGTTAACAACAGGTGAAAGTATGTTGCACCGCGGCCGGCGCCAGGTCCAGGTATGGCGCCGGCCCGCGTGGCAATTGCAATCATTCCCCGGAGGGCAAGGTATAGGTACAAACAGCACCGGAAACGTTGCTCAACGCGCGGAGCCGGAGGCTTCGCATGCGCCGAAGTCCCTGGAGACCTTCTGCACCAGAAACTGGCGAGTTCCCCCGGAAGTCTGCTTGCTCTTCTTTCCAGACACGCGGACTCGATCGCCAGGCATGATTCCCGCCACATCGCCAACCAGGGCGTAGGTTTGCTTGTCGGAATCGTTCGCCAGGGTGATGCCATCCTGAGTGGAACGGGCGCAACCGGTCACGCTGTGGCCGTGATTGACGGCCATATAGACGCCAATACCGATGGCGGCACCAGCCGCCGCTATGCCCACGCCAATGCCTACGACCTCTCCCTGACTTGCACCGTACACCAGCAACGACGGCCGGGCGCCGGGCTTTTGCGCCATCATGTGTCGATCTGCGGGGACCACCAGTGCACACAGCGCGATAACGGCAGACAACTTTCCGCATGTGGGTTTCATAACTTGCATTCTCCTTGTCCGGTGTTGATCCGGCGCCAGTTGAGGAAAGGATTGCCGGTCAATTCCAGATGGTGAGCGCCTGATGTCTGCGGTGTATAAGCGCTCCGTCACTTCGCGGTTTGGCAATGGCCATGATTTCCGGACAAAGCCATGCTCGGCCGGGTTGCATTCGTGCGGTAAACGCCAAACGAGCCTCTGGAGCCGGTCGGAAAGGCATTGTCAGGAAATCCTGACCAAATCCGCACACGGGCCTGACCGACTCTCATTCCGCGGCAGACACGCATCCGGCATCGTCAAAGTCAGGACATCCGTGATGGATCACTACCAGGAGAAATTTCCTCAAAATCGCTAAAGCAGAGGGTGGCGATGCGGCAAGGAAAAGACCGAAAAGGCGGCGCATTCACCAACCAGCCTGCTCCGGCTTGGTCCGCAATTTGATGGCAATCCGGAAAGGAGGATAATATGATGCAGACTTCACGGTACAGCCCAGGGATTCCTCAGACGGTGTACAGAACACCCCGGAGAGCTTATGAAGTACGTCGGACTGATCTTGCTACTTCTCTTCCTATTCGCCACTAAGCACTGTTGAATATTAGCGGGACGAATCTTCGCTTTGCTCGGCCGAATCTCCGCCCAAGAGACGGACCAGGAGGCGGACTTGTGTTTGAACGAATCGGATGGCGGCCTGTTTCGCGCGGAAGAGACAATAGGCATCCGTCTCAGCGAAAGCGTTTGATGCGGGGCTGAAAGTGGATCGTATCGTGGATTGTCCCCGGCATGTCGGTTATTATCTCCGCGCGATTCTCCTGACCATTTTTTCGCTCACGGCAGCCAATGAGCCTCATCGTGCAATGGCGCAAGAAAAGGGCCAACATGCCGTAACCGGCGAGGTGTACGGAGATTCCAATTCACCGACTTCGAGCGCCCACGCCGTAAACCTGTTCCACATCGGCCAATCGGTCATCCCCTTGTATGGGCCCTGGAAGTTCCAGGTTGGCGATTCGCCGGTCGATCCGGTCAAGCACACGCCCCTTTGGGCGCAGGCGAACTTCGACGACTCGGGTTGGGAGATTGTCAGCCTTGCACCGGAGAGCGCGCAGCGGATCACCCGCCCCAGTGAACCGGAAATCGTACCAGGCTGGACGGCGAAGGGGCACGCCGATTACTCGGGCTTTGCCTGGTATCGGATTCACCTTCACCTGGAAACTCATCCCTCGGAAAGTCTCGCGCTTGCCGTCTCAAACCAGGTGAACGACGCATACCAGGTCTACATCAATGGGCAGAATATGGGGAGCTTTGGCGACCTGACAGCAAGCAGGCCGGTCAGTTACTACCCCCAACCGATGCTCTTTCCTTTCACTGCAATTGGAAACAGCCCTTCTGAGCAGGTCATCGCCTTTCGAGTGTGGATGGATTCCAAGACTCTCGACACCACTGACCAATCCGGGGGGCTTCGGGCGGCGCCTCTGATGGGCGAAGACAACGCGATTGCGGTCGTTCATCAGGTCCGCTGGCTCGAACTGATCCGGTCTTACTCGCCATTTGTTATTGATGCGTTTTCATTTGCCTTGCTGGCAATCATGACATTCAGCTTCATTCTTTTCGATCGTTCCGATCGTGTTTATCCCTGGATGGGAATCGCCTTGATTCTCATGGCTGCCTATTCCGCTCTCGGAGCATTCGATCTATGGACACAGCACCTGAGCATCCTCCAGGACCAGCTCCTGGTACGATGCACAATCGGGCCTCTCGCCTACGCGGCATGGTTCATGGTCTGGTGGGAGTGGTTTCATCGTAAAAAGCCGGCCTGGATGCCGATCGCCGCAACAGGAATGGCGATTGCTTACATGGTCTCGAAGGGGAGTGCGCTTTCCCTGGCCTTCAAATTCCGTTCGGTTGCCAACGCTTTTGACGACCTCTCTCTCATCGCGAGCCTGATCTTCTTCACCTTGCTGTCGTCGATTGTGATACAGGGTATTCGGCGACGAGGGGTGGAAGGCTGGCTGGTTCTGCCGGCGATCGTCTTACTTGCGATTCCGGCCATTCAGGACCAGCCGTTGTTTCTGCACCTCGCGCCCTCCTGGACGGTTTTCGACACGGAGATCACTCTGCCGGAGGTCGCAAATATCGTACTTGCGGTGGTGGTCGCCCTCTTGTTGCTTCGCCGGCTGTTGCTTTCGGTTCGCCGCCACCGGCTGATCGAACTCGATGCCAAGCGGGCCCAACTGCAATCGGATTTCGTCGCCGCCGTGAGCCACGAATTCCGGTCCCCCCTTACCACGCTGAGGACGATCACGGATTTGCTGGTGCAGGGGCGGATTGGCGACGAGGCGCGCCGGCAGCAAAGCTACGTCTTTCTGGACCGGGAGACCATCCGCCTGCAGAATCTGGTGGAGGACTTGCTTGACTTCGGCCGCATGGAATCGGGCCGGAAGCAATATCGAATGGCGCCCTGCGACCCATTCCAGCTGGCCCGCGCTGCGGTCACCGATCTCAGCGAGCAGGCCGAGGCCGAAGGCTTCCACATAGAAACGAATCTCAACGGGGCTGGAGCCAGAATTCACGCCGATGAGGAAGCACTGCGCCGGGCGATTCGAAATCTGCTTGAGAATGCCATGAAGTATTCTCCCCAATGCCGCACGGTGTGGGTGGATGGCGAGCTCAACGCGCATCGAGTATCCATCTCTGTTCGCGACCAGGGGATGGGCATCGACGTATCGGAACAGCGCGCCGTTTTTCAAAAGTTCTTTCGTGGGGATGCAGCGAAGAAGGCGGGAATCAACGGAACCGGCATCGGCCTGGCGATGGTGCAACAGATATCCGAAGCCATGGGCGGCGAGATTCGCTTGCAAAGCGAAGTGGGTGTCGGCAGCACCTTCACCCTCCTTCTGCCGCTTGTGGAAGAGCAGGAAAGGAGGCAGTATGGCGAAGATTCTCGTAGTCGAAGATGAAGCCGGAATCGCATTCGCGCTGGAGACAGATTTGCAGACCGAGGGCTACGAGGTGGCGGTCGTCAGCGATGGCGTAGAGGCGGTGCGCCGCGCACGTTCCGAGGCTTTCGACCTGATCCTCCTGGATGTGATGCTGCCCGGCAAGGATGGCTTTGAAGTATGCAGAGAGCTTAGGCGTTCGGGACTGAAGACGCCGATTATCCTGCTGACCGCCAAAGCCCAGGAGACGGAGAAGATAGTGGGGCTGGATGTAGGCGCGGATGATTACGTGACCAAGCCATTCAGCCCCCGGGAACTCCGCGCGCGCATCCGCGCCATGCTTCGTCGCATCGATCTCGATGGCACAAAAGAACGCGGGGATAGCATCTACAGCTTCGGCCCTTTTGAACTTGATCTGGGGCGTTTTGAACTGCGGCGGAACGGGCGGCCGCTCGATGCCACCACCACCGAGCTGAAGCTGCTAGGGGCTCTGGTACGCAACCGCGGCCGCGTGCTCACCCGTGACCGCCTGCTCGACGAAGTATGGGGAGAAGCGATCTCGGTGACTGACCGGGTGATCGATAACCATATCGTCGCGCTGCGCAAGAAGATGGAAGACGAGCCGGCGGCGCCGAGGTACCTGGTCAGTGTGCGCGGGGTCGGCTATCGATTTGACGGTTAGATCGAAACGAAGCTGATCAGAACTCCCCCCCCGCTTTTGGCTGGGGGCACCCCCCCGCGCCGCTTCGCGGGGTGGTCTTCTGTGAAACCGCCTCGGGCCCATTTCGTGGGCTTTACTCCTGCTCCTCCAAAATTTGTCGAGATTCCGGCGCCTCTGCAAGCGATGGAGGAAGCCGAGTCTCCTTTGTCGTGAAACCGTGACAAAGTCCACATCCCACCATGACAAAGCGCTCATACGGCGCGGACCGAGAGCACTCATCATCAACTCATCGGTAACGGGAAGTCGCCGATCATGACTGATCAAGAATCGTGGTTGCGGTGTAAGGTTCGTCTCCCATTGGCGCTTGTCAGTAACAGAAGCCATGAAGATGGAGCCGGACGCGAACACCAAGGCGATCCGCGGCGGCAAAAGGAGAGAGATCGTGACACGAGACGAGTACAGGGCGATGACACAGTCGGCACTCGGCATGGGTCTCTGCATATTCCATCGGGTGGCCATCGTGGTTCTGTTCATGTGCGCGACGGGGTGCTCGATCAAAAAGATGGCGGTCAATAAGCTGGGCAACGCCCTGGCCGGCAGCGGAACCACGTTCTCGTCCGACAACGATCCGGAACTGATCGCGTCGGCAGCCCCGTTCAGCTTGAAGTTGATGGAGAGCCTGCTGGCCGAGAGCCCGAATCATCGCGAGCTGCTGCTGGCGGCATCGAGCGGCTTTACCCAGTACGCCTACCTGGCGGTGCAGGAACCGGCGGACGAGGCGGAATCTCACGACATTGAAGGTGCGACCGCGCTGAGAAAGCGGGCACGGCTGCTTTACCTCCGGGCCCGCGACTATGGGCTGCGCGGGCTGGAGATCCGTCACAAGGATTTTGGAGCTTCGCTGCGCAGGGAGCCGCGGTCGGCGGTGGAAGTCTGCGATAGGCGGGATGTGGCGTTCCTCTACTGGACCGCCGCTGCATGGGGATCGGCCATTTCGGTTTCCAAGGAGTCGCCGGAGTTGATTGCGGACCAGACGATCGTGGAATCCCTGATTGATCGTGCGGCGGTTCTCGACCCGGCCTTCAGCGACGGCGCCATCCAGTCGTTCCTGGTGACGTATGAGCCGGCGCGGCCGGGGAAGACCGCGGGCTTCGCGGCGCGGAGCAAGATCCACTTCAACCTCGCCGTCGCAATGACATCGGGGCAGATGGCAGGGCCGTACGTGTCCTTCGCCGAGTCGGTTTCGATTGCCAGCCAGAATCGCACCCAGTTCAAGTCCATGCTCGATCGGGCTCTGGCAATCGACCCCGACGCCCGTCCTGAGTGGCGCCTGGCGAACCTGGTCATGCAGCGGCGGGCGCGCTGGCTCCTCTCGCGGGAGGAGGATCTGTTTCTCGATCCAATCCCGCCCGAGTCGTCCGCGGTGTCTGCAGGAAAGCGCTAACCGAAAAGAAAGGAGCATGCGATGATCGCCGTGTCTCGAAAGGTCTTTCTCGCGCTGTATTTTTCTCTCGCATTGGCCTGCTTCGCGAGGGCCGAGCAGACACGCATTCGCATGGCCACGCTTGCTCCCCAGGGTACCTCCCTCGATCATCTCCTGAGGGCGATGGGGGAACAGTGGAACAAGGCGCCGGAAGGCGGCGCGTCGCTGGTGGTCTATCCCGGCGGCACGATGGGGGGAGAGCAGGAAATCGTCAGGCGCATGCGCATTGGCCAGCTTCAAGCCGGCCTGCTGACCGCGGACGGCCTGGGGATGATCGACCCTTCCGTAAAGGCCTTGCAACAGATCCCGCTGATGTATCGCTCTTCGGCGGAACTGGATTACGTGCGCAGCCACATGGAATCCAGGCTCGAACAACGCATGGAAGAGAAAGGCTTCGTGATGCTGGCGTGGTCGATGGTGGGATTCGCGCGCCACTTCTCGAAGCAGAGTGCGGCGCACCCTCAGGATTTTCTTCGCCTCAAGCTGTGCGTTGGCGCGGACGACACCCGCGAGATTCAAATCCTGAATTCGATTGGTGGACATCCCGTGGGCCTGGACTGGACCAATGCCTTGACAGCGCTGCAAACCGGCATGGTGGACGGCATTACGACCCTTCCAATACACGCGCTCGGCGCCCAATTCAATACCGCGGTGTCGAACATGCTGGACCTGAAATGGGTTCCCATTTCCGGCGGCATCGTCATCAGCAAAAAAGCCTGGGACGCGCTGCCCCAAAACACGCGAGCGGCGATGAAACAAGCGGCCCTGGAAGCGGCAGCGAAGATGGAGGCATCCAGCAACTCGGAGGATTCAGAAGCGGTGGCGGTCATGCAAAGCCACGGAATGCAGATCCACGCGGTGAGCCCGGAATTGCAGCAGGAATGGGATCAATTCGCAAAGAACGTTCTCTGGCCGAAGATTCGCGGCACGGTAATTGATTCGGAATCCTTCGACGAGGTCCAGCGGCTTACGCTTGAATACCGCCGGCAGGCCGGGGGTGGAAGATGATTGCCGTGGTTACGGCGCCAGGCGAGCTCTGCACGTCCGCCTGGAAGCGATGGGTTCATTCCGCCGTTGGGCTCGGCCACGGATGTGAGAACGCGGCAATGGCCCTGCTGATGTCCGGCCTGATTGTGCTGCCCCTGGCCGGCACCGTCCTGCGCGCGCTCTTCCATACCGGGCTTCAGGGAGGAAGTGCGATCGTTCAGCACCTGGTGCTGATTGTCGGAATGCTCGGCGCGGCTCTTGCCGGTCGAGAGGGCCGGCTCATCGCGCTCTCCAATCTCGAGGAGACCCTTCCCCATGGCCGATTTCGGACCGCGGCGCGACTCTTTTCCGTAAGCGTGTCCATCGCGATCAGCGTGCTCCTGGGAGTGGCGGGAATGCAGTTTGTGCAATCGGAGCGCGAATTCCCCACGCTGCTTGCCTATGGCGTGCCGACTTGGTGGATTGAACTGGCGCTGCCGTTCGGCTTCTTCCTGATTGCGGGGCGTTCGGCCTGGCGGGCTTCGACCAACAGGCTTCATGGGGTGTTCGCGCTCGCCCTGGCCGGCGGCATGGTTGCCGCATTCCTGCGTCCGCCGCTTCCCCATTCTGAGATGGTCGGGATTGCATTGACCGCACTGGCGATCGCAACTGCCCTTGGGATTCCCGCGTTCACCACCCTGGGCGGCGCGGCGCTGATTCTCTTCTGGGCCATCGATCAGCCCATCGCCTCGATCCCCATCGGCCACTACTCGCTGGTCACCAATCCCACGCTGCCCACGATGCCGTTGTTCACCCTGGCCGGATTCGTGGTCGCCGAGGGAAACGCGCCGCGGCGGCTGATCGATCTGTTCCACGCGCTGTTTGGCCGCGTGATCGGGGGCCCGGCCATCGTTACGGTGCTCGTCTGCACCTTCTTCACCTCCTTTACCGGCGCGTCGGGCGTGACGATTCTCGCCCTGGGCGGCTTGCTGATGCCGATGCTCTTGGCCGGTGGTTTACGGCAAAAGGACGCGTTGGGGTTAATCACCGGTTCGGGGTCTCTCGGCCTGCTGCTGCCTCCATGCCTGCCGCTGATTCTCTATGCCATCGTCGCCAAAGTCCCGATGGAGAGCATGTTTCTCGCGGGCCTGCTCCCAACGGCAGTAATGATTTCTGCAACAGCGTGCTGGGGAGTGTGGCGCTCACGTGGCAACCGGCAATCCGCCGAACCGTTCGACGGTCGAAAGCTGATCACGGCGCTATGGGTCGCAAAGTGGGAGCTCTTGCTCCCCGTGGTGGCCATGGTGGCGCTGTTTTCCGGGATAGCCACACCAGTGGAGGCCGCAGCCGTCACGGCTCTTTATGCGGTCATCGTCGAGGTCTTCATTCATCGGGAGTTGAATTTGTGGCGCGACCTGCCGCGCGCCATGACAAATTGTGGCCTGGTCATCGGAGGCGTCCTCCTGATTCTTGGCGTGGCGCTGGGCTTTACGAATTACCTGGTGGACGCCGAGGTCCCGGCACGGGCCGTGGAGTGGACCACCCATACGATTCACTCGCGCCTCGTTTTCCTGCTGGCCCTGAATGCCTTTCTGCTGGTCGTCGGCTGCCTGATGGATATCTTTTCGGCCATCGTGATCCAGGTTCCGCTGCTGCTCCCGCTGGCCTCCGCGTTTGGCGTCAATCCCATGCACCTGGGCATCATCTTTCTTGCCAACCTCGAAGTCGGTTACCTCACGCCGCCCATCGGCCTGAATCTGCTTCTCTCTTCCTACCGCTTCACCAAGCCCATCCCCGAAGTGTTGCGAGCCGTTCTGCCCATCGTGGCCGTCATGTCGGTCGGTGTCTTGTTCATCACCTATGTCCCGTGGCTGACCACTGCTTTGCCAGGCTGGCTCAAGCACTGAATGCTTCTGCCGCGTTCGCGCGCTTTTCGCTTGCCTCGTATTTGAGAGTTGTGGTTCCATAATTCCACGCGGAAGCTACCCTATGAATGAATTCGCGTAAGTGGACTGAGCTCATAAAATGCCGGCAAAGAAGCCGTAAGTAAGCGTTCCCGGGCTCCGTTGTTTCTTTCCCCATCCATCGAGACCCTTTGAAGACCGGCCGTGCTGTCGAAATGCGACACCCGCCTGTTTGCGCCGGGCAGGCTCCAGCAATCATGTAGGAGGGTTTATGCCACGCCTTTCTTCGTTGATCGAAGATCTCAAGACTCACTATTCCGTGGTGGTCATCGGATCGGGATACGGCGGCGCCATTGCCGCGTCCCGGCTGGCGCGCGCCGGCCAGCAGGTATGCGTTCTCGAACGCGGCATGGAGTTCCAGCCCGGCGAATACCCGAATACCCTTCCGGAGGTGCTTTCCCAGGCGCAGGTGGATACGCCGGGCGCATTCCTGGGCTCGCGGACGGGCCTGTATGACATGCGGATCAACGACGACATCAACGTCTTTTGCGGCTGCGGTCTGGGAGGAACGTCGCTTGTCAATGCCAATGTCTCGCTTCCCGCAGAGCCGCGCGTGTTCGATGATCCGCGCTGGCCGGCGGAGTTTCGCGCCGACGCAGCGACCAGGTTGCAGGATGGGTACCAGCGCGCGCAGCAGATGCTGACGCCCTCGCCTTATCCCGATAACTTTCCCAAGCTCCCGAAGCTGGAGGCTTTGGAAAAATCGGCCGCCTTGCTGAATGAAAAGTTCTACCGCCCGCCCATCAATGTGACATTCAAAGACGGCACCAATGCTTTTGGGGTGGAACAGCATGCCTGCGCGCTGTGCGGCGATTGTGTAACCGGCTGCAACTACGGCGCGAAGAACACCGTCCTGATGAACTACCTGCCCGACGCGCGCAATCACGGTGCAGAGATCTACACCCAGGTTGGCGTGCGTTACCTCGAACAGAAGGACGGCGCGTGGCTGGTTCACTACCAGGTGCTCGACTCAGGTCGGGAACAATTCGACACGCCGACGCAGGTCATCACGGCCGACATGGTTGTGCTCGCCGGGGGAATGCTGGGATCGACCGAGATCCTGCTCCGGTCGAAGGCCAATGGGCTGGGCCTCTCCGACCAGATTGGCCAGCACTTTACGGGCAACGGCGATGTGCTCGCGTTTGGTTATGACACCGATACGGTAATCGACGGAATCGGGTACGGGGCGCTGTCACCGCAAGGCCGGGACCCGGTGGGGCCGTGCATTACCGGCATCATTGACGACCGGCTTCAACCGCAACTGGACGACGGCATGGTGATTGAGGAAGGGTCGATTCCCGGGGCTCTGGGGGCCATGATTCCTGCCGGCCTGGCCGCGATTGCGCCGTGGGCCGGAACCAATCTTTCGCCGGGCGCCGACGAGTTTCTGGAGGAGCGCGAACGGGAAGCGGAGAGCCTGTTTTGCGGTCCCTACCACGGAGCGGTGCAGAATACCCAGACTTACCTGGTGATGACCCATGATGACGACGATGGGTACATGACGCTTGAAAGCGATCGGCTGCGGCTGCACTGGCCCGGCGCCGGAACCCAGCCGGTATTTACGCGCGTGAACGATCGTCTTGACCAGGCGACCAAAGCCCTGGGCGGAGCTTTCGTGCACAACCCGCTTTGGAGCGACCTTACAAATCACAACCTGATCACGGTCCATCCTCTGGGCGGATGCTCCATGGCTTCCGATGCTTCCGCGGGAGTGGTCAATCACAAGGGCCAGGTGTATTCCTCCAACGGCGGGACCGCCGTGTACAACAGCCTCTACGTCTGCGACGGCTCGGTGATGCCGCGCTCGCTCGGTGTCAATCCGCTGCTGACCATCTCGGCGGTGGCAGAACGATGCTGCGCGCTCATCGCGCAAGACCGCGGATGGACCATCGACTATGACCTTTCGAAACCCGTGACTCCTCCGCCTTCTCCGGCCGTCACAACCGGACTGCGGTTTACCGAAGCGATGAAAGGATTCTTCTCGACCAAGGTCACGGATGATTTTGCCAAGGGAAGCGCGCAGGGAAAACAGGATGGCTCGAGTTTCGAATTCATCCTCACGGTGATTGCCGACGATGTGAACGACCTGCTGAGCAATCCGGATCATCCCGGGCGCATGGTGGGTTCGGTGATCGCGCCCTCGCTCTCGGCCGAACCACTCACTGTGAGCCAGGGACAATTTCGCCTGCTGGTCACCGATCCCACGCAAGTCGATACGCGGCTGATGAAGTACAACATGAACCTGACTTCGGAAGAGGGCAAGACGTTCATATTCGATGGAACCAAGATCATCAAGAACGACGGAATCCTGAATATCTGGCGCGATACATCCACGCTGTACATCACGATTTCCGATGGGTCGGGAACGGTCCTGGGCAAAGGCATCCTGGTGATCGAGGTCGAAGACTTCATGCGCCAGATGACGACCATGGAGATTACCAACGCCAAGGACGATGTCGAGCGGCTCACTTACATGATCCGTTTCGGGGAGTTTTTCGCCGGGGTCCTGTTCGATATCTATGGGGCGGCATTGGCGCCGGCCAATGAATTCAACCCGCAACCCATACCGCGCAAGAAACGCCCGCTGCGCATGTGCGCTCCCGAGGTCTACCACTTTCTCACCGAAGACAACGTGGAGTTGCGGCTGACCCGGTACAAAGGCGGCAATAAGGGCCCGGTGATGCTTTCGCCCGGCTATGGGACGTCCTCCCTCGCATTCCTGATCGACACCGTGGACACGAACCTGCCGGAATATCTGTACGCCAACGACTACGATGTGTGGCTGCTCGATTACCGGGCCAGCCCCGCACTGCCCTCGGCCAGGACGCAGTTCACCCTGGACGATGTGGCGACCAAGGACTATCCCGCCGCGGTGGCGCAGGTGCGCGCCATCACGGGCGCCGAAGATATCCAGGTGATGGCGCACTGCATCGGCTCGCTTACGTTCCTGATGAGCATGCTGTCGGGAAAACTCCAGGGAATCCGATCCGCGGTGTGCTCGCAGGTCGGCTTTTACCCGACCACCTCGCCGGAGAACAAAGTCAAGGCGGCTTTCGATATCGGCGAGTTCTGCAAGAACATCGGTGTGGATACGCTCACCACCGACTTCGATCCGTCTAACTGGGGTGATGTGATCGAAGACGGCCTGCTCAAGCTGGCGGGCGCGCTTGGGCCACCGTGCAACAGCGCGGTGTGCCGCCGGATCTGGCTGATCTACGGCGAGGTTTACGGGCACACGCAGCTGAACGAAGCTACTCACGACGCAATGCACGAGATGTTCGGCATTGCCGATATCACCACCTTCAATCATCTGCTTACGATGATTCGCGCCGGCCAGGTGGTCGATCACAACGGGAATGATGTCTATTTGCCGAACCTGCAACGATTGAAGATCCCACTTACTTTCTTTCAGGCAATGAACAATCACCTGTTTCTGCCCGAGGGTACCGAGCGCAGTTACGAGCTGTTAGTCGGGAAAAACGGAGCGGCCGGATATCTCCTCGTGCAGGTCCCTAACTACAACCACATGGACTGCTTTGTCGGAAAGAATGCGGCCCAGGATATTTATCCGCTGATCCTGGCTCAGCTTGACACATACAACCCTGGCCCGGCAGCAATTGTGGGCGCGGCAGCCGCCGCCCAACCGGCAGCCGTGAAGTAAGAGGAGACGCGATGGCAGATACAGTCACGGACGGGAAGGTTTCGCGCAGTTCGGGCATCGCCGCATTGTTTCAATATCCGCTGATGTCCGCCTTGTTCGACCGGCGAACCCGCCGCATCGCGCGCGGCACGTCTGTGCTCGCCAACGGCCTCAGCCACACCAGCACCAATGCTCCCGCACCGCTGTCGGCGCTTGAAGAAGCGGTCCTGATCGTATCGACCGGGCTCACGGGGTCGGTCACCCATGATGGCCCGTTGCAGATTCCCACCGGAGGGAATGAGCTTGGGACCCCGTTTGTCAATGCGCTCGGCCGTGCGGCCAGCAGTCCGGATAATTCCCAGGCGACATCGTTCTTCATGATCAATGACGAAGGCATCTTTTTGCTGAAGCAGCTCGAAGGCGAAGAAGCGCTCAACATGTTGGGCGGCCTGCCTCCCGACAAGGCGGATTGGGCCGACTCCGATTGGCTTGCCGCGGCATCGGCGGTCAAGGTCAAACTCTATGACCAGCGGCTCGAGTTTCCTCGCCAGTTTCCTTACTACCTGGGATGGAATAAGCAAATCTCCAATCGCCCCGGCACCACGATCTTTCTTCCCGTCGTGGACTGCACGCGGGGCTACATGAACATCATTCTCAATCTGCTCACCGAACCTGACGGCCAGCGGCCGCTATTCATGGATGACTGGCAAACGTTCAAGCCGGCCGACGTGGTGGAAGCGGTGGAGTGGGCCGGAGTCGAGATGGGCTTCGCGGGTTCCAGCACCAAGGTGCCTTACGAAATCCCCGGCGGACTCTCGCGCGCACAGGACAAATTCGTGAATGCCAACATAGCCCTGCCGCTGGGCCTGGCATCCACGATGCGGGTGAATTACGAAGCTTTCTTCCTTTTACAGAATCTGATGCTGGTGGGTCAGGGTATGGGCCTGGGGGGCTGGGTTCATGCGTCGGTCGCGTCGCCTTATGTTCTGGAGCGCGATCCGTCCAGGCAGTTTTTCGGGCTTGGCTTCCGCATGCAGCCGGGAAAAAGCTGGCCCGACACCGGGTGGCCGCCGGTTCCCGCATCGCAACCGAACCCGGTCGGCATCGATGGCGTTCTTCAGGGCCTGTGCCCACCTTATGTGTCGTCGATGGATGACGCCGTGGACCAGTTGCTGGCGGAAAAATACGGTCCCAGCGGCATGTACGGCGACATGAACGTCTTCAAGCGGCCCTACCTTTCTGAAGCCCTTGCCCAGGACTACCTCAAGAACGCCAGTCATTATTCCGACCAGGCGGTAGCGTACGCGAAGCAAATCTGCGGGTACATCTTCGACACCTACGGGCGCTTCCCCGCACACTGCGACGCTTTTCACGTGCCGGGCATCTGGCTGCAGTTTTCCCATCTCGAACTCGAGTATTACGAGAAGTACTACAACGCCGACCAGTTCGCCAGGCAGAGTGAGCATGGGGAGATGTGGGGCGAAACGTAGTTGAAGGCGATACGCCGCCTGCTATATAACTCTGGGCATCTCTTTCGGGTTGGCGAGGCCGCCGCAGCGCGTCTTTCTGCCCATTCCAAGAATCGGAGTACACCCATACAATGCGAAACCGGATGCGGTGCGGACTGGGGATTTGGATCGCAGCGGTTGCGACCTTCTCGTGGGCCAAATCTCCCTCCCCGGTTGCGGCTGCGAGTCTGGTCATGCCCTCGATCATCGAGCAGTTCACCGCCGATTCCCGCAGCCTTGATCGCACCTATCCTCTTTCGGGATCGCACGCCGGCATGGCCCGGTTCGAGAAATTCGACACGGACGAACTCGCAGTGCTGGCATCGTTGAACTTCGATTCGCTCGCCGAACCGGACAAGATCGACTACCTTCTGCTGAAAAATCGCCTGACCTCGGACCTGCACCGACTGGCCATTCAAAAGAAGCATGGGGATGAAATCGAGCCGCTGCTTCCGTTCTGCGAAACCATCGAGGGCCTGCTCGAAGAGCAGCGCCTGATGAAGCGCCCAGACGGCGAGAAGGCCGCGGCCTCATTGACGAAAATGGTCAAAGGGATCACCGCAAAACAGGACGAACTCGACCCCAAGAAACACGAAAAGGATTCCAGCCCGGGGGCGGAAAAGCCCAAGGTCGATCGCGTGATCGCGAATCGTGCGCGCATCGCGACCGATGAACTCCGCGAAGCGCTGAAGGACTGGTTCGGCCAGTACAGCGGCTACGATCCCGAATTCACGTGGTGGGTGGACCAGCCCTACAAGGAGGCGGACAAGGCTCTCAGCGGTTACTCCACATTCCTGAAGGAGAAGGTCATCGGCATTGCGCCCGACGACAAAACCACGATCATCGGCGACCCGGTGGGGCACGATGCGCTGATGAACGAACTCGCCGACGCGCTGATTCCCTACACGCCCGAGGAACTGATCGCCATCGCCCAGACCGAGTACGACTGGTGCATGCAGGAAATGCTGAAGGCTTCGCGGGAAATGGGCTTCGGGGACAACTGGCACGCGGCCGTCGAGAAGGTCAAGCAGATGCACGTGCCGCCGGGCGAACAGCCGGACCTGATCCGTAAGCTGGTTGTCGAAGGAAGCGACTTCGTAAAAAAGAACGATCTGGTCACCGTTCCGCCGCTGGCGGACGAAACCTGGCGCATGATCATGATGACCCCCGAGCGCCAACTGGTGAACCCATTCTTCACCGGCGGAAGCGAGATCAGCGTTTCCTATCCAACTGACACCATGACGTTCGAACAGCGCGAGATGAGCATGCGCGGGAACAACATTCCCTTCGCGCGCGCCACCGCCTTTCATGAGATGATCCCGGGACATTTTCTGCAGTTCTACATGGCGGCGCGTTATCACCCCTACCGCCGGGCCTTCGAAACGCCCTTCTGGCACGAAGGCAACGCTCTGTGGTGGGAGATGTTTTTCTGGGACAAGGGTTTCGATCGCACCCCCGAAGAGCGGGTGGGCGCGCTGGTATGGCGCATGCACCGGTCGGCGCGAATCATCTTCACCATGAACTTTCACCTCGCGCGCTGGACGCCGCAGCAGTGCATTCAATCCTTGATCGACAACGTCGGCTTCGAGCCCGACAACGCGGCCGCCGAGGTGCGCCGTTCATTTGATGGCTCGGTCGGGCCGCTCTATCAAAGTGCCTACCTGCTGGGCGCGCTGCAGTTCCGGGCGCTTCACCACGAGCTTGTCGATTCCAAAAAGATGACCGACCGCGCGTTTCACGACGCCATCCTTCACGAGAACTCGATGCCCGTGGAACTGCTTCGTGCCGATCTGGAACACCTGCCGCTCACGCGCGATTACACGGCCGGCTGGAAGTTCTACGGCGATCATCCCACGCACCCCTGAAACAGTTGTGCCCGTGGGCTTCACAAAGGCGGCAGGCGATTCCAGTCCGGAGTTGTTTCACCCTTCAGATTGCGCACGAAAAAGTCCATCTGTTTCAGCAGGCCGTAGCGGCCGCCGGAGCCGTGGCCGGCCCCGGGAATCACCAGCAGATCGAACTGCTTGTTCGCCTTGATCAGCCGGTCGACCACCTGGTAGGTCGACGCCGGATCGACGTTCTTGTCCATCTCGCCGAGAACCAGCATCAGCTTCCCCTGCAGCCGCCAGGCGTTGTCGACATTGGAAGAAGCCGAATACTGCGGCCCGATGGGCCAGCCCATCCACTGCTCGTTCCACCAGATCTTATCCATACGGTTGTCGTGGCATCCCGAGCTCGAGACAGCCACCTGGTAAAACTCGGGATGAAAGAGAAGCGCTCCCATCGAGCTCTGGCCGCCCGAGGAGTTCCCGAAGATCCCAACCCGGCTGATGTCGTACCACGCATACTTTTCCGCCAGGGCCTTGTGCCACAGGATGCGGTCAGGGAAACCCGCATCCTTCAGGTTCTGCCATGTGACATCGTGAAAGGCACGCGAACGATTGTTGGTCCCCATGCCGTCGATCTGCGCCACGGCAAACCCCAGCGTGGTTAATGGCTCAACCCGCGCGCTGAAGCTTTTGGGCACGAACGATCCCTGCGGGCCGGCGTAGATATCTTCGATCACGGGATATTTGCGCGCCGGATCGAGTTTCTCGGGCTTGTACAGCACGCCCCAGATCTCGGTCTTACCGTCCCGGCCCAAAGCATGAAAGGGTTCGCGCGCCTGCCATCCGGCGGCGATCAGTTGCGACAAGTCGGCAGCCTGCACCTGCATCACGATCTTGCCGTCATCCGCGCTGCGCACCACCAGGGTAGGCGGAGTGTTGATTGTCGAATACACATCGGTGAAGAATCGTCCGTCTTTCGAATAGGCCAGCGTGTGGTCGGCGGGCTCCGGCGTCAATGGTTCAAGCCCCGTGCCGTCGAAGTGAATCTTGTAGCCGTGTACATAATATGGATCTTCGTCCTTGGCCATGCCGCTGGCGCTGAAATAAACAACCCGCTGCTCCTCGTCGACGAAATCGACCGACCGAACCACCCATTCTCCCCGGGTGATTTGCCGGCGAACTTCGCCGCTCTTTCCGTCCAGCAGATAGAGGTGTTCCCATCCATCGCGCTCGCTGGCCCACAGGATTTCCTTTCCGTCCGCAAGATTGCGGCGGAAGTATTTACCGTGATCGACCTGCCTGCGCTCCAGCGGTTCGTAGTTCACGAATGTGGCGCTGGTCTCGTCAATCAGCGCATGCGCCTTGCCTGTGCCCGCGTCGACTTCCACCACGCGGTACAGTTGATGCCCGCGCTGGTTGTACTCAAACGTGAAGCCGCGCGAGTCTTTCCACCACTCGATGGGGCTCAGGGAGAATTGATTGCGGAACAGCGAAGAGTCGATCTCGCATTGCTTCCGGCTCCCCACGTCAAAGAGAACCGGCTGATAAAACGCCAGCACATCTCCGGGCTTGGGATAAACCATGGTGGAATGAATCGGCTGCAACTGGTTGGGAGGCGACGATTCCACGTAATCGACCACGCGCCGGTAGCCAGGCCGGATGCGATATACCGCAATATATTTCGAATTCGGCGACCAGGCGATGGTCGACACCGCGTAGTAGTTATCGGCGCTGCCTTCCATGCTTAATACAATCGGCTGGTGCTCTGCCTTGCGTTGGGGTTCCTTCTCCGTGCTGGTTGTGTCCCCCGTTGGCACAGGCCGCACCACGAGATTATTGTTCAGTACGTAAGCCTGCCATTTGCCATCGGGAGACTTGGCCGCGTGCTCGTCCCCATTCTCGGGTTTCGGCGTGGAGTCGTATCCCTCGTCGTCCGGATCGCGTTTCTCGGTTTTTTTCGTACAGGAGTAATCGTCCAGATGGCAAGTCCAGTGTGTTTCCCGCACATTGAAGACGATGGACTTCTGTTCGTCTTCGAAACGAAAGCGAGTGAACGGAAGATGTGTGGGCTCGACCTTCTCTCCTGATGCCTTCGAGAGCGCGTCCCCTAGGCGCTGCTGATCGAACGCCGGCTGCGATTTCCGATCCGCCGCATCCACCAAGACGAAACGGGCACCGTTCTCTTTCTCTCCGGGCAGTTCGCGCAGGGTTTCCCGAAAAACAAACCGGTTCGTTCCCTCGATCCACTCGGGTGCTTCGGGCAGGTGATCGATCAACCCGCGGTAATGCTCCTGAAGATTGAGCGCACGTTCAAAATCGTCCCGCGTAAGCTGCGCATGGGCGGATAACGGAAATACGGCGGCAACAAGCAGCAAAGTACATCCCGCGGCCGGTCTCAAATCCAATCTGACCTCCCTTTCGTCGGCGGACGCGTGTCTCTGTCAAAGCATAGGTGCGCGCAACTGGACATCAGTGCGTGCCCTGAACCCGTGAAGCATTTCATTTGGATCGGGATCGGCGCCGGCTGAACTGCCTGATGGCGGAAAGCATGAACCGCAGGGAAGGAACGTGTTCACCGGGCGGATGGGGCAAGCTGGAACTAATCAGAAATTGTGTACATTGCCGAATACGATAAGTCAAGGCGTATTCCGCGGCATTCCCCAATTGGATCACGGAGATCCGGAGATTGGAGCCTTGCGGGGCCAGCCTGGGCGGGAACTCATTGATTGATAGCGTCGATTCGATTTCGTGAATCGCCACAGGAAAATGGCGGCCTCGATCCCGTCCTGCCAGCCTTTGACCGAGCCACCGAATGGGGACGGAACCCGGCTCCCGGTCTGCATTCGTATCGCTTCAGACGGGAGTCCGGGCCGCCAAAATTTCTAAAACGCGCGCTTTCCCACGCTTCCGGTCGCCAGGATTCCCTGGGCTCCGCCGGCGGTGGTGACCACCGTGTCAATCTCCAGCCCGCCCCATACCACCACGAATGCCGTCGTTACCGGTGGACGGCCGTCGGTGAAAACAATGGTGAACGTTCCGGTGCAGTTGGGGCTCACGCTGTAGGTCCCTTTTGCGATCGGATGAGTGAAATCGGCGACCACTTTGCCGTCGATGGTCACCGTGTCGGTCTGGGTGAGACCGCCCCTTCCGTCGAATTCCGTCATGGCCACGCCGACCTGCTGGCCGGTGGGGCCTAATCCGCCCAGCTTCGTGCCTTGCACCGTAAATCCATAGTTGCCCCGAATGAGTTCGTTGTTGCACGCGGGCGAATCGTTCTGGGCATGCGCCCCAGTGGAAGCGAAACCCGCGACGACGAATGCGCATAGACTCCTCTTGAGCACGCTCATGTTTTCTCCTCTTTTCCAAGTCAAAGTTATTGAGGCGTCGGCGGCGCTTCGACCCGGAGTCGATTGCAGCCCCGCGATGCATGGCTACCAATAGCGTCGGGCGCAGCCGGAATCAAATGACTTGTCCGAACTTCGATCTGATTCGTTAAGCCATGATGACTGAGGCAGTTATGGCCTGTTCTGATCTGTGGACCTGCGCTACCATGGAGTTCTCTCGAGGCGCACCATGCCCAGCTTTCCCCGCCGAATCAGGACCGGACTCTACGAGATCGATCTCACGGCGGGCCAGATCTCACGGCAGGGGCACCCCGTGCCAGTGCAGGAACAGCCGTTTCGCGTTCTGGCCATGCTCGTCGATCGGCCCGGGGAGTTGGTTTCGCGCGACGAAATCCGCGGACGCCTCTGGCCGGCAGACACCTACGTCAGTTTTGATGAAGGGTTGAACACCGCCGTCCGCAAGTTGCGCATCGCTTTCCAGGATTCGGCCGACAATCCCCGTTTCATTCAGACCGTGCCGAAAAGAGGATATCGATTCATTGCTCCGGTGGCGGAGATTGCCGAGGAGACCACGCCAGAGAACCTCGAGCCACTCGATTCCGCCACTATCGTCGACCCGGTTTCGTCATACGGGAAAGAATCAGCCCGGCCTCAGGATTCCCCATCTGGCCACCGAGCCGGCCGATGGTATTGGAGGAGATGGCTCGCGCCAGCCCTGTGTGGGCTTGCCATTCTGGCCGCGGTTTTCTACATGGTCCGCATCCGCCCGCGGCATGCTCCCGGCGACAATGCGCGGAGCATGCTGGTCGTTCTGCCATTTCAAAATCTGAGCGGCGACCCGGCCCAGGAATATTTCAGCGATGGCCTGACCGAGGAAACCATTACCGACCTGGGCCAACTGAGCCCGGTTCATCTGGGCGTGATTGCCCGCACGTCCTCGATGGCCTACAAACACACCGAGAAGACCATCGGCCAGATTGGCCGGGAACTCCATGCGGATTACGTTCTGGAAGGCAGCGTGCGGCGCGAAAACGGCCGGGTGCGGATCAGTGCGCAGCTGATCCGCGTCAGCGATCAGACCCATCTTTGGGCACGGTCGTACGATGCGAGGAGTCCGGGCGACCTGATTGACGTGCAAAACGCGATTGGAAGAGCCATTGCCGACGAGGTGCAGGTCCAGATCGGCCCGCAATACCACCTGGAAGAGACGCGCGCGCATTCCCAGAACCCGGCTGCGTACGACCTCTATCTCCAGGGACGCTTCTACTGGAACCAGAGAACTCCGCCGGCTTTGCGCAAGAGCATCGATCTATTTCAACAAGCCATCGCTGCCGATCCCAATTTCGCCCAGGCGTATGCCGGTCTTGCCGACGCGTACAACATCAGCAGCATCGTCGGAGCCCTTTCGTCAAAGGAGGCTTCTCCCCCGGCCGCGGCGGCGGCCGCCAAGGCCCTCGAACTCGATCCGTCGCTTTCCGATGCTCACGCGGCGCTTGGCATGGAGAAGTCCCACTACGAATTCGATCTCCCCGGCGCGAAAGCCGAGTTTCAGAAAGCGATTCAACTCAATCCAAGCTCGGCGTATGCCCACCTGTTTTACTCCGGCGCTTACCTCATGCCCGTGGGTTTGCGCGCGGACGCCATCGCCGAGATGAAAAAGGCCGTGGAACTGGATCCGCTGTCCTTGCCCATTAACAATTTCCTTGGCGAGACTTATGTGCTGGCCGGGGATTACCCCGCCGCGTACCAGCAATTTCAGCGCACCATAGCGATGAACCCGAATTTCCCGCTCGTCCACGATTACCTGGCAAATCTTCTCGAATTGATGGGGAGATTCGAAGATGCGATTCACGAACAGGAAAGGGCGAATCTTCTTTCCGGCGACAGCGAACGGGCGGCCGCTGATAAGGCAGCCCGGCTGACCGGCGCGCTCAAGAAAGGCGGAGTGGCCGGCTTCTGGAAAGAGCGGCTGGCCCAGGACCTTCGTGCCCGGCAGGAATCCAATGGCGGGTTTTGCGTCATCGCATGGGATTACGCACTCGCCGGCGAAAAGGACCGGGCCTTCCAGTGGCTGGAGAAATCCATGGAAGCCCGGGAAGGTGAGGAACTCACTCTGCTGGCAGTGGACCCGGTGTGGAATAACCTTCACGGCGATCCGCGGTTCTCGAGCCTTGTTCGCCGCATCGGACTGCCGCAGGTGGAACCCGTCCGGCATTAATCTCCGGTGTCGGAAACGCCGCTAATCTAGACCGGAGTCATCCACGGGCTGACTCCATAAGCTGGCGACCAGTGCCCGGTAAGTGCTCAGATCCGGCACATCCAGCCCCGCGATTTTCGCCATATCATCCGCACGGCGCAACTGTACAGCCTCGCGCGCATGCGGCGCAGCCAGAAACTGCTCCGCTTCGGGCCCCGTCATCGGTCCGCCTTGCAGAGCCAGGCTCTCGATGGAAGCCGGAGAAAGCCCGGCCATGTACTCCGGCTCGGCAAAGCACAGGTAACGCTTGGCCGCCACGTGCATGCGGATCGGATCGAGAACCACCTCCGGCAAATGCCCGGCGAGCATCGCTGCCGCCAGCTCTTCGTGCTGCGTATCCAGTCCGCGCCCGGCCGCGTCCTCGCCCTCCCCATGCAGAAGGTGCCCTAGGTCATGCAGCAGGGCCGCCGCCACCAGCGTCTCCGCGCCGCCATCCCCGCGCACGATCGACGCCGCCTGCAGGCAGTGTTCCAGCACCGTCACGGGCTCGCCGAAATACGCCGTTCCGCCGCCGCTGGCCAGCACTTCGAAAACCTGGTCTACCGAGTTCAACGCCATCCGTTCAAGCCTCCGCAAGGTGGGCCTTTCTCGACCGCTGATGCATCGCCAGCAGCAGCGCGACCATCGCGGTCAGCAGTGACGCTGCGGCCAGCGCCAGGAACGCACGGCTCCAGCCATAGCGCACGGTAATGCGCGCCACCGTGTCGCCGGAGAGCCAGCCCGCCAGGTAGCCCACGCCGTCGATCATACCCGCAGCCGAAGCGCTGCCGCGTTTCCCGCCGAAATCCAGGCTCATGGCGCCGGCCAGATAGGAATACGGGCCCAGAAGGAGAAATCCAGCCAGCGCCACCAGCGCAACGCAGATCCAGGGGTTCGCGTGTTCAGGCGCGCGGGCCAGCAGAACCAGGCAAACGGTGCACGCTCCCATTCCGCTCACAATCACCAGGTTTCTGCCGTTCAAACCAAGTTTGTCGCTCAGTACTCCGGCAAGCAAAACCGACACGCCGCCCAGGAGCGGAAACAGTGCGCTGCGACTGGCCGCGACGCTGCTCGACAATCCGACAAATTGAACGAAGTAGGTCGGCGTCCAGAAGTTGAACGTCTCGCGAAGCAGCGTGGTTCCCAGCGACAGCAGGCACACCAGCCAGAAAGGAAAGCTCCTCAGTAACGGTCCGAGGATCGCGCGAAGGCCCATGCGCTCGTCCGCGTTTTCGTCGCCTGCGTACACATTCAGCGGATTCGCCTGGGGTGCGGGCAGGCCGCGCTCCTCAGGCGTTTCTCTCAGCAGCACGACGTTCGCCAGCATGATCACCGCGAGCGAAGCGGCGGCCACCAGGAACACGCCGCGCCAGCCCACGCCATGGGCCATCAACTCGCTCATCACCCAGCGGCAGCCCGCATCGCCGAACAAAAAACTCAGGCTGAGCAGGGCCATCACCGTTCCATAGGTCGAATAGGAAAACCAGCGCGACGCGACTTTGACCAGCCCCACCCAGCCCATGGATTGAAACAGGCGATTGCCAATCCAGGCCAGCGTGAACAGCGGAAATCCGCCCCCGGCCATGAACAGGATGGTGAAGATAATGGAACCGCCCATGCCCGCCAGAAAATTTCTGCGTCCGCCAAACATATCGGCGATCGATCCGGAAATAAACTTGCCCACGGCATAGGCCACGGTTCCGGCGGACGCGATGAAGCCCAGCCTGATCTGCGCTTCATTTGCCGACACACCGTGCCGCGCCAGGTCCTGAATCAGGTCCGGCAAAACCACGGAGAGATTCGAGCGGCAGAAATAGTACCCGCAATAACCCATCGCCAGCAACGCCATGGTCGCCGCATGCCATGCGGTGAATTCGCTGCGCTGCGGAGAAGCAGCCGCTTCTGCCTTCAGAGCCGCTGGTTGTGACCTCACAGCGGCAGAGTATCACGACCCAAAATCCGCCCCCCATCGGAAAGCACGGCCGCGGGTCGCATTCGCTGGCGCCGGACGCCCAACTCATTTTCCTTAAAGAAATCGCGTGCCCTGCCGCACAGGGAGAGCTACATTTGAAGGTGCATTTTCTTTAGAAGCGAACAGGCTGCGTAATTTCGATAAATCTCTGTTGAAAGGTGCCAGGATGCAGAGCTTGTTGTCAGTGGATGTCGTGCGGCGCGCGAGGCGTTCTGTGCTCGGTTGCTGCTTTGTCGCGTTTCTTGCGGCTCCGCTCGCTGCGCAATCCACCTTTGGCGCCATTCTCGGCACCGTGCGCGATGCCAACGGTACGGCCGTCACCGGAGCCCAGCTCACGCTGCACAACTCCGGCACCAACGCTGAGCGGAGCGCCGCATCCGAAGGCAACGGCGATTACGCCTTCCGCAATGTGGATGTGGGCGACTATCAGCTCACCATCGCCGCGCCTGGTTTCCAAACCCAGACGGTGCCCGCCATTTCTCTGACGGCGCGCGAAACGCGGCGGATCGACACCGTATTGAAGCTGGCCGGCGAAACCCAGACCGTCATGGTCGTCGACGACCCCGTTCAAGTCATAAACACCGAAGTCTCCAACCTTGCCGAAACAAAGGTGGGCGATGAGCTGGTCGAGCTTCCGGTCGCCATCTACTCCCGCTCCGCCGGCTCCACCAGCCCTATCTCCACGCTCACTACGGAGGCGGGCGTGCAAACCGACGACAGCGGCAACCTTGCGGTCCTGGGCACAACCGCCGCCCTGCTCAGCGTGACGATCGACGGCATCTCCAGCGTGGGCGTGGAATACTCCGGTCCCGTCAACGAGATGTTTCCCTCCTTCAACTCCATCGAGGAGATCCGGGTCAGCGAGTCGAACAACAACGCGGAATTCTCCGGCGTCGCCGACATCACCACCGTGTCCAAGGCCGGCACCAACAAGTATCACGGCGGCGTGTTCGAGAACCACGAGAACACGGTCCTGAACGCCAACAACCCGTTCGCGCTGTCCAAACCGAAGATCATCATGAACGACTTTGGCGGCACGCTGGGAGGCCCGCTCCGGATTCCGCGCCTCTCCGGCAGCGACCCGACGACCTTCTTCTTCGCCAGCTATGAAGGCCTGCGCCTGCCGCGCGAAACGCCCATTCTGCTCAGCGTTCCGTCCGCAGCGATGCGCAATGGCGACCTGACCACCTATTTCGGCTCCACGACCCCGGTGATCGTTCCGGTCTCAACGATTTCGGCCAACGTGCTCAAATACCTGTTTCCCGTTCCGAATTACGGCGCGCCCGATTCCTACGCCAATAACTACCAGATCAATTTCCCCTCTCCCATCTCCGCCAACCAGGGCGACATCCGCCTCGACCAGACCATCTCCCCGAAGCAGACGGCCTTCGCGCGGTTCTCCTACAAGAACCGCCAGATCCTGACCGCTCCCTCTTCCCTTTGCACGTTTACCTATTGCGCCGAGGCGGGCAGTCCGCTGCAGGGCCCATACAACACGCCTGAAATCGATGAGGGCCTGACCTTCGCGCACAATTACATCTTCTCGCCCTCGATCCTCAACGAATTCCGCGGCGGGTTCAACGAGCAGCACACCTCCGAAGAGCAGAGCTATTCCACCGCATCCATCTTGAATCAAACTGGATTCACCGTGCCGCAGCCCGACCTCGAATACTCCGAGGCCCCGCAGGTGCTCATCAGCGGCTTCATGTCCACCGGGGCCGGCAACCCCGGGGTCCAGCGCGGCCAGATCATCGAGCTGCTCGACAACCTCACCTGGACGCGCCACAGCCATACGCTGAAGTTCGGTGTCGACTTCAAGCGGCTCGCCGACCACGACGACAACGTCTTCGGGAATTACCGTTCCGGATGGTACGTGTTCGATGGCTCTTCCAACGTGGGCACGGCCATCGGCGATCCTTACACCGCCTTCCTATTCGGCTATCCCGATTACACCGAGGTCAGCACCACCAACAATTCCACCATGAACGGCCTCGGGTATGGGTATGCGTTCTACGGCCAGGATGACTGGAAGATCCGATCCAACCTGACACTGAATCTTGGCCTGCGCTGGGAACTGCACCCGCCGCTCCGCGAGACCCACTCCAACACCGCCGCCTTCATGCCCGACTGGTCGGGCACCGGGACCGATGGATCCACTCCCGTCAATGGCGCCGTCGTGGTTTCCGACGACAAAGGCCTCGCCATGGTGTCGCAGGACTTCGCCAATTCCATCGCGCCTACGCCGATCCTTACGGCCGCCCAGGCACACATCCCCTCAGCCTTGCGATACACCGATCACACCGATTTTGGCCCCCGCATCGGCTTTGCATGGCGCCCCAGCGGGAAAGATACGACGGTGGTCCGCGGCGGCTGGGGCCGCTTCATCGAGTCGCCGCTCGGCTTCTCGCTGGTTTCCGGCTGGGCCGTTGCCTCCAGCAACTTGGCGCTTTACAACCAGGGCTATCAAGCCGACGGTGTTACCCCGCTGCTCGATTTCACCAGCCCCTTCAACACCGCCGCGGGCAGTTCCTACGGCACGGCGGGTTTCTACTACGCTTTCCCCATCCACTACAAGGACCCCACCGTGCAGCAGTGGAACCTGACCTTCGAACAGGATTTCGGGCACGGCGTCGGCATGCGGCTCTCCTATAGCGGCAGCCACGGAACGAATCTCGAGGCGATGGTCGACCTGAACCAGGTTCAGCCCAACACGGTGGGCTATGCCGCCCAGACCCTCCCCTATCCCGCGTGGAGCATCATCCAGAGCGTGACCAATCTGGCTGAAAGCAACTACAACTCGGGCACGGCGGAAGTGTCCCGCCACAGCGGCAAGGGAATCACCTTCGACGCCAGTTACACCTGGACGCGCGACCTGTCCAACGCCGGAGGCGCGACGCCCAACGCCTTCGCCGTGGCCGGCGGCAGCTATCTCACCACCCGCTTCCATCCCGGGCTCGACTACGGCAATGTCATTTACGATCGCCAGCACCGCTTTCTGGCCACGTGGCTCTACGATCTGCCCTTCGGCCACGGCCGGCAATGGCTTTCCTCCGGCGGTGTGCTCAATGGCATCGTGGGCGACTGGCAGCTTTCCGGCGTCACGGTCCTGCAATCCGGTCCGTTCCTAACGCCCTACCAGCAATCTGTCGATCCTGCCAACACCAACATCCTTACAACGGTCGGCCAGGCCCGGCCCGATCAGCTTGCGAACGTGTCTCTCTATGCCCCGCATCGCACCACTGCGCAGTGGTTGAATCCGGCGGCATTCCCCTATCTCAACCTGCAGAACTCCAGCGGCACAGGAATTGGGCGCTTTGGCAACGCGCCGGTGGGCGGTGTCGTCGGCCCCGGAACCGCGAACTTCTCTCTTTCTCTCAGCAAGGCATTCGGCCTCACGGAAAAAGCGAAAATACAATTCAGCATGGAAGCCGCCAACATCTTCAACCATCGCAACTACGAGCCGCCGGACATGCAGCTCGATTCAGGCGGATTCGGCGCCATCTCCGCTCTGCAGACCGCCGAGGGCGCTGGCCCTCGCAGCCTGGAGCTCGCCGGGCGCATTACGTTCTGAAGCGCTCGTCGCAGGCGGGCGATGCGAAAGCATGTGGAGTCAACCCATGAAGAGGATCGGACTTTCGCTGCCCCTCTCGTTGGCCCTGGTTGCTTTCGGCGTGGGCCGCGCGCCGGGCGTAGTGCATGCTGATGCAGCTGCGGTTGCAGGTCCGTTTTCGCCGGATGAATTGCTGCGGTTCCGTGCGCTTGCCCCCATCGACACGCACACGCACGCCTTCGTCGCCGATCCGGCGTTCCTGGCCATGCTCGAGAAACTCAACCTGCACATCCTCGACATTCTCGTCGTAGATGACATGGATCCAGGGCACGCCGATCTCGAAAAGCAAAGACAGCAGGCCATGGCCGTGGTCCGCGCCAGCAAGGGGCGCGCGGTGCTTTGCACCAGCTTCGACCCTTTTTCCTTCAGCCGGCCGAACTACGCGCAGACGGTGATTCGCGGGCTCGATCAGGACTTCGCCAGCGGGGCCATCGCCGTGAAAATCTGGAAGAACGTGGGCATGGAGATCAAGGATGCGAGCGGACGCTATCTGATGCCCGACGACCCCGTCTTCCAGCCGATCTTCGAGGACATCGCAGCCCACAACCGGACGCTTGTGGCGCATGTTGCCGACCCCGACTCAGGCTGGCTGCCGCCCAATCCCGCTTCGCCCGACTACGAGTACTATCGCGATCATCCGGCGGCGTACATGTATGGCAAGGCGGGCGTTCCCAAAAAGGCGGAAATCCTCGCCGCGCGCGATCACGTTCTCGAAAAGAATCCCCATCTGCGCGTGGTCGGCGCGCACCTGGGCAGTATGGAATCGAACCTCACTGAGCTCAGCCAGCATCTCGATCGCTACCCGAATTTCGCGGTAGACATTGCCGCGCGCATGCCTTACTTCGAGATGTACCCACGCGAGACGATGATCGCGTTCATCACCAAGTACCAGGACCGGCTGATCTATGGGACGGACAACGGATTCCGCGGCGGGAATTCAAAGGCGATCGATCACCTTGAAAGTGTGTATGCCAACGACTGGCGCTACTTTGCCACCAGCGACGCGCTGTCCTACAACGGCAGGCCGGTGCAGGGGCTGGCGCTGCCTGATGCGGTTCTGCGCAAGATTTATCACGACAATGCCGTGCAGTGGTTTCCCGGGATCATCGGCTCGCCGCATTGAGTCGATGAGGATCGCTCTCCTCCGAACAACTGATCACCGCGGGTGATGGGGTTTCCCGAGAACGATGCGTCCGCCGCGCCGATGTCACAGCCATGCCAATCACCTGCGCTCAATCATTTCTTGCCCGTGCCCTCGGCCATCGTCACAATCCGGTCCACGCCGGGAACGCTGAACTTCTCCACGCCTCCGCTGGGCCAATGCACCTCGATCGCATCCACGCTCGTCGCTTTTCCCAGCCCGAAGTGAACCCGGAAATCGTTCGATGACAGGTAACTTCCGCCGCTGATCACGTCCCCGCGCTGCCGCATGCCGCCGCAGGTAACATAGACCGCCGCACCAACCGCATCCCGCGGGCTCTTTTCTCCGCCCACCAGTTTCAATTCCAGCCAGTGGTTCTTGTCCGCATTCACGTTGCGCAACAGCACCGGATGGCCGTCCATCACGTTGATCACCGCATCCAGCTTGCCGTCGTTGAACAGGTCCCCCACCGCCATGCCGCGTCCCGCAATCACTACCGCCAATCCCGTGCCCTCTACCGCCGGCACCGGCTCGAACTTTTTCCCTTCGAGGTTGTGGAACAGCATCGGCCGCTGCTTCCAGCTCGTGCCCCAGGCGTATTTGTCCGCCTCGGGATACACGTGGCCGTCCGACATTAGCAGGTCCTTCCAGCCGTCGTTGTCGTAGTCCAGGAAGGCGTCTCCCCAACTGAGGAAGGGAACGGAAATCTCAGCGATCCCCAGGTGATAACTGATGTCGGTCAGGTTGGCGTCGCCCTCGTTACGATAGAGCGGCTTGTAATCGTCGGAGAACGTGGTGTCGAACACGTCGAGCAGACCCTTGTTCTCGTAATCGCCCACGGCAATACCCATCGAAGCCGTCTCGCGCCCCGCTTCGTTCAGCGCAAACCCCGACGCATAACTCACATCTTCGAACGTGCCGTCGCCCTTGTTCAGGTAGAGATAGTTGGGAGTCGAATCATTCCCCACCAGCAGGTCCGGCTTGCCGTCGTTGTTGATATCGACGAACACTGCCCCCAGCCCGTAGTAGCCTGGCTTGTCGGCCACGCCGGCTTTCTCGCTTACGTCGGTGAACGTGCCGTCGCCATTGTTGTGGAACAGGTGATCGCCTTCGCCCTTCAAGCCGCGCGGCCCGCAGCTCACCTTCTCGCCACGAAAGGTGCAGAATGCATTCGGCACTCCGCTGTCGCCCGGCGAAGGCATGTTGTGGCGGTCGTAATGCAGGTACCCGGCCACAAACAGATCGAGCCGGCCGTCTCCGTCGTAGTCGCCCCACGTGGCGCCCGAGTGCCACGCCGCGGGATCATCCAGGGCTACGCCCGCCTTGTCCGCCACGTCGGTAAACGTGCCGTCGTGGTTGTTGTGGTAAAGCCGGTTCTTCCCCCAGTTGGAAACGAAGATGTCGGGCCAGCCGTCATTGTCGTAATCGGCAATGGCCACCCCGAATCCCCACCGGTCGTTGGTCACCCCGGCCTTCGCCGCTACATCGGTAAACGTGCCGTCATGATTGTTATGGAACAGCGCCGCGTGGGGCGGCGTTTCCTTGCCGTCCAGTGCATTGAACGTCGAGCCGTTGACAATGTAGATATCCAGCCATCCATCGTTGTCGTAGTCGATCAGTCCCACGCCCGATCCCTTGGTCTCCACGATGTAGGTCTTGGAAGGGGTGCCCATCTTGTAGGTCCACTTCGTCAGCCCCGCCTTCTGCGAGGCGTCTTCGAACACCATGGGGCCGCTCTTGACGAATCCGCCCATGGTGATGGGCCGGTGCTCGGCATCGAGTTGCAACGCATGCATCCCGCCCACGGTCTGCGTGTCGCCGTTGGGCTTTTGTGCCTGCTTCTTGACCTGGGTTAGAACGGACGGAGACAGCAACAGAGAGACCAATCCTGCCGGCAGCAGCGCCAACATGGCGGCTCTACGAGGGACTTTGAACATGGCTGCCAGTATACGGGGATGGATGGACGCCAGTCTCGACCGAAAGTTGGAGCATCGGCGGGCCGATCCTCGCGATCACATCGAGCGGGCTTCGGAAACCTACATGGTGCTGGCCGGCGCCGGGGCGGTCTGCACATTCTCGACTTGCCATCCGCTGGCCCCTTTCAGCAGGGTTGCGGTGGCCACCTGCCGGTCTGAGGTTTCGGCAGCCATCTTGGGAAACGCGGTTTTCATCTCGGCGGAGTTCGTCCACCCCGGCGGATTGTCCGCGCTCACGTGATACGTCACGGTGTACCGCGTGCCGCTATCGTCGGCGGCCGTGGAACTGTCGATATCGTTGACGTGAGGATGGCCGTAGCAGAAATTACCATACCCCGGCTGGCTCGGGTCCGGAGTCCAGGATTTGCGTCCCGGATCGGACAGATCGTAGTCGTTCACCTGTTTCGAGCCGATCAGAAAACGCTTCTTCTCCTCGGGCGTTCGGGTTAGCAGACCGGCGTCGGTCAGCGCGTCGAAGGTCTTGGTCTGCTCGTCATTGGAGGTATCGGCCTGCGCGGGAAGCTTGACCGGAGCCGTCCACAGGCAGTCCTGCTGGCTGGCGTAGTAGGCATTCAGCGTCGATTGGAACGCCAGAGTGTCAACCGCATGTTTGCAGCCCGGGGCAAAGATCAGCACCAAGGCCGAGACCAGCATCAGAAACCGGGTTGCGCGCATGCACACTCTCCTGCTGCACTTGGATGCAATTCCAGCGTAGCGCGCGGACCTCGATTACAACAGGCTCTGACCTTCTTGATGGACTACGGCTTTGACCGATTGGTTTTGTACCTGTTCCGGGTGGCCCCAGGTCCCCGGTTTCGGGACCTGGGAACGACCCATCTGAAAGTGCGAATTCATGGGGTCAGAGACCAGGCCGTGTTTTCAGAAATGGTGCTTTGAAAGGGCACGGCTTCCGTCGTGCCGAAATAACGTCTGAATTTCAGGGGTATTTAACCCTTGAGGGATGGTTCTGAATTGCACTGGGTATTTATGAGACAAGCTCTAGTTATGGGTCCCGGTCTTCTCCTGAGCGGACTCCGGCTCATTCCGGGCATCAGCCGCCAGGTCGGCGATCATCGCTGTCCCCAGCACTTCCAGCATGGCCGCCTGTGCCCGGATCCAAACCGGGTGGGCCGGGCACCAGTCCTTGCGCGGGCACGACCGGCGCTCATTCAGGCAGACATTCAGGCACATCCGGCCGTCGACGGCCTCAATGACGTCCCGCATGGATGCACGCCGCCCGGGCACCGAGATTTCGAATCCGCCTGCAGGCCCACGCCGCGACGTAATGAGCCGCGCCCTCGTCAGGGACTGCAGCACTTTCGATAGAAAACTGTCCGGCGCACCGGTGGCCGCGACCATTCCCGGCAGGGAGACACGTTCTCCAGGCTTCAGCGTGGCCAGGTGAATCATCACCCGAACCGCGTAATCGGCCGCGCGGGTCAGTTGCATTGACGAATTGCATCTGTCTATGGTCAAGGTTGCCGTCATGATGCCCGTACATTCTTAAACCGCGAGTTTATTTGATCTGGATCACTCCTTAACGTGCCCACCATCACAGACCTCTTCCCGACCCCGGCGATAGCCTCTGCTTTCCGATGAAATTGGAGACAAACGGTCCAAATTGCATCGGGCCTGTCCCAGCCATGCAATCCGCTGCGCTTGCGCCTTCCGGGTCCATTCCTGCCCGCCGCATGGTGCCTATGCAACAGTTGCGGATTGCGCGATCCATCATCAGGTCAGCCGGAGAGTGAACCTTGTCCATCGCCATGCCATCATTTCCCGCAGTTGATCCCATTCCCCTGCCGGCGCCCATCTGGCTGCTGAAGCTTTTGCACATCGTCACCCTCGCCCTCCACTTCGTCGCAGTGCAAATGCTGCTGGGCGGCCTGCTGATCGCCGTTCTGCTCAGCCTGTTCGCCCGGACCTCGCCCGCTCACGTCGCTGCACGCGCCCTGGCCCGCCGTCTCACCGTGGTCATGACCTACGTGATCAACCTCGGGGTGCCGCCGCTTTTGTTTGCGCAGGTGCTCTACGGCCGCGCGCTCTACACCTCCACCGTCCTGATCGGCGCCTGGTGGATTTCCGTCCTCGTTCTCCTTACCGCCACCTACTGGCTGCTTTACAAGTTCAGCGCCCGGCTCGAGGCAGGCCGTTCCGGCTGGTGGGTGGGCTTGAGCGCGTGGCTTCTCGCGGGCTTCATCGCCCGCCTGCTTTCCACCAACATGACCCTCATGCTCCGGCCGGAAGTCTGGAGCAAAATGTACTCCGCATCTGCCGCGGGCGTCTACCTGCCCGCCGGCGATCCCACGCTCACCCCGCGCTGGCTGCTGATGATGGCCGGCGGCCTGTTCATCGGCGGGCTCTGGATGGTGTATCTCGCCGGCCGCACCACCTTCACGGAGAAGGAACGGCGGTGCGTCGCCGGAGTCGGCGGAAGGATCGCAACTCTCTTCGGCGTTGTTTACCTGGCTGCCGGCCTCTGGGCCGCAAGTCTTCAGCCCGCGGTCGTCAAGGCGGGATTGGCCACTGGTACTCAGGATCATCCGCTCTATCGCTTCGCCGGACTTGCCGGATACGGATGGCTGGCGCTGGTGGTCGCGGCCGTAGTTCTCGGCGCGATTGCCGGCTTTGGAAAGCTGGCCGCCGCTTGGGTCGGATGGGCAGGCGCACTCCTGGTCCTGCTGGTCGAGATCACCTTCACGGTCTATCGCGACGGCATCCGCGACCTCACCCTGCTGAGCAAGGGCTTCGATGTGTGGGATCGAGCCGTAGTTACCAACTGGAGCGTCGTCGGTCTGTTCCTGGTGCTCTTTGTCGCCGGCCTGGGAGTGGTCGGCTGGCTCATCTCTGTCGTTGCGCGCGCGCAGAAACCCATGGAAGGAGCAGCTCAATGAGCACCCATATCGTTTTGGAAGAAGCACCGGCTGCCAGTCTCCGAGGCCAAGCCGGCGAGACTCCGACGCGCCGCGCGTTCCTGGTGGCCGCTGGCGCCGCAGGCATCTGTGATATGCTGCGGCTCTTGCCTACCCCATCTACCGCTATCTCGCTTCGCCGGCCGAGATGGCCGCCGCCACCTCCGCGATCACCGAGGTCACGCTCAAAGACGCACAGAAACTTCCTGCCGGCTCGGTGCTCATGTTCAAATTCGGCACTTCGCCCGGCCATGCTGATCCACCACCAGGACGGCACATGGGTGGCGTTGAGCGCGGTGTGCACCCACCTGGGCTGCACCGTGCAATACGAGCCGCAGATGAACCGCATTCATTGCGCCTGCCACGGCGGAGTCTACGACCCTCGCACCGGCGCCAACGTCAGCGGCCCTCCGCCGCGTCCGCTCAAGCTTTTCAAAGTGACCGTCAACGACGCTGGCGTCGAAGTCTCGCGCGCCTGAGTTACTGTTCCCTCTCCACTGTTCAATGTCCACGCCTTCAAAGGATCGCCTGATGACTACCAAGTCCCTCACGAACTCGGTTTACGGTTGGGTCGATGAGCGCCTGGGCCTCTCGGAACTGGCCGCCTTCGCGCGCAACAAAACGGTACCGGCCCACGCCCATTCCTTCTGGTACTACTGGGGCGGCATCTCGCTCTTCCTCTTCATCGTCCAGTGCTTCACGGGCATTCTGCTCCTGGTCTACTACCGCCCCGGCGCCGATGCGTACGAGTCGGTCCGCCAGATCACCTTCGTGATGCACTTCGGATGGCTCATACGTTCCGCGCACTCCTGGTCGGCGAACCTGATGATGTTCGCCATCCTCGTTCACATGTTCTCGGTCTTCTTCATGAAGGCCTACCGCAGGCCGCGCGAATTCGGCTGGCTCAGCGGTATGGCGCTTCTGGCGCTGGCGGCGGTGTTTGGCTTCTCCGGCTACCTGCTGCCCATGGACGAACTCAGCTACTTCGCCACCAAGGTCGGCCTGCAGATTCCCGCGGCCATTCCGTTCATCGGACCGGCGATCGCCAGCATGCTGCGCGGCGGCCCCGACGTCACCGAGTTCACCGTGCAGCGGTTCTTTGCGCTGCATGTCGTAGTGTTGCCGCTGGTGTTCATTCCCCTGCTCGGCCTTTCACCTCTGGCTGGTGCAGAAACACGGCAACGCCGTTCCGCCCAGCGAAGAAGCGAAGCCTCAAAGCAAACGCAAGAGCATTTCCTTCCTGCCCGCGTTCCTGCGCAAGGACCTGGCGATGTGGCTTATCTCGCCTCAACTTCTTGCTCTGCTGGCTTCGGTGTTTCCGTGGTCGCTGGGCAAGCAGTACGACGCGCTGGCGCCCGCGCCGATCGGCATTCATCCCGAGTGGTATTTCATGAGCCCCTTCGAGATGCTCAAGATCCTGGGCAACTGGCTCCCCGGCGAGGCCGGCGAAATCGCCGGCCTGCTGCTGTTCACCCTCGGCATCGTTCTCTGGGTTCTGATTCCGTTTTATGACATCACGAAGCGCCAACGGCCGCCGTGCCCGAGCCGCGCACTATTTCGGCCTTCTCGCCGTGCTTTTGCTGCTCACCACCACCGCCATCGGTTACTGGACGATCCGATAAACCAGTCTCCAGCTGCAAGCTACTAGCTTCTAGCTCAAATGCCGAAACCAAAGAGTTCGACGCATTCGAGCACAAGCTGGCAGCTAAAAGCTAGAAGCTAGGAGCTAAGAATGAACTATCCCTTCTGGGACATTCCGCACATCGGCTCAGGCTGGGTGATCGGCATGATCGCCATCTTCCACGTCATGATTTCGCAGTTCGCCGTGGGTGGCGGGCTCTATCTGCCGCTCGCCGAGCGCAAGGCCATGCGCATGGCCGACAAGCAAGCCGGGCGCCGCATGGCTCAAGCAGCTTGTCAGCCACTCGAAGTTCTTTCTCATCCTGACCGGCGTGTTCGGCACCGTGTCTGGCGTCGGCATCTGGTTCGCCATCGGCCTCACCCATCCTGAAGCCACCAGCACCCTGATCCACAACTTCGTCTTCGGCTGGGCCATCGAGTGGGTCTTCTTCATGGTCGAGCTGACCACCGTGGCGGTGTACTACTACACCTGGAACCGCATCGATCCCAAGCTCCACCTGAAAGTGGGCTGGGTCTACGCGGTCGCGTCGGTGGCAACGCTCATCATCATCAACGGCATTCTCACCTTCATGCTCACGCCTGGCGACACCTGGATCTCCGTCGCCGGCACCGGCCATGAGGCCAGCAAGTTCTGGAACGCGTTCTTCAATCCCACCTACTGGCCCAGCCTGCTGCTGCGCTCGGGCGTGTGCACCTCGCTGGCCGGTATCTGGGCGCTCATCACCTCCAGCCGCATCGACGGCGACAAGCAGCCGGCCCTCAAGACCAGCCTGGTGCAGTGGAGCGTCAAGTGGCTCGTGCCGTCGTTCGTGGCGACGCCGTTCCTGCTGGTGTGGTATCTATTCATGGTGCCCGCAGTCGCAGCGCGCGCTGCTCACGCTGGGGATCGACACCATCGCCGGCGGGACGTTCTCCACGGTCACGCGCATCGCGCTCATCATCATCGTGACGTCGGCGACCATCATCGGCGTCGCCTACTACCTCGCCTATCGCAACCCCGTCGATTTCAACCTCTCGCACGCCATCAGCGTTCTTCTGCTGGCCCTCATCGCCACCGGCTCCGGCGAATACGCCCGCGAGATGCTGCGCAAGCCCTACGTCATCGGACGCTGGATGTACTCCAACGGCACCCGCGTCTCTTATGTCAGCCGCATCAACCAGCAGGGCTACCTGGCGCACTCCTTGTGGACCTGGCGCGGCGACGGCGTCCCGCCTTCCAGTTACTCGCGCGGCGAAGCCATCTTCCGCGGCGAATGTGGCTCCTGCCACACGCTCGACGGCTATCGTTCGCTCACCCGCCTGCTTGACGGTCGCGATCGCGCCAACATCCGCACATTCCTGGACATGCTTCAGGCCGACAAGCCCGACTCGCCCTACCATAAATTCATGCCGCCCCTGGCCGGAACCAGGCAGGATCTGGAAGACCTCGCCGACTTCCTGAACGCCCACGTCAACCCCCCGGCCGCAAAGCAGCCCATACTGACGGCGAGGAAATAGCTCCCATCGGTGTTGTCCAAAATGCTTTGATTTGTGGGTGCCCAGGTCTCGATTTTGAGACCTGGGGATAAGACGAACCCTACTTCGTCTCCGGTGCGGGCGTAGCGCTCCCCGCTACTAACGAAGCCTGACCCGCCTCCGAATCAGTCTCCGCGGCCCGGCTCATTCCCGGATCGTCTCGCCACAGGCAGACGATCCACCAGATCAGGATGGCGATGTAGATCGTGCTATTCGTGTTCGATAGCTTCTCGCCCAGGCCCACCACCCGCTGCCGCTCGGCCATCGACTGCAGGATCGCCGGGTTGTTCTGCGCAGTTCGCACTACGATTTCCCAGATTCCCTGGACCGTCAGCTGGGTAATCGAAGCGGTCGACAGCCCGATTGCGATCTGCTGCACATGGCTGCGCCATCCCGCTCCGAAGCGACTCCCCAGCAGCACGATCAGCAGGCCCACCGCGATCGTCTCCACATCCACCAGCAGGGTGGTTTTCTGGGCGATCAACTGCAAGAGCCGCAAGTTGGCCATAGGGCCCTTCGCAGTAATCATGGTCCACGTCGGCCACGGCCCCCAAAGCTTCAGCACCACCGCGCCCAGGGCCATCACCGTCAGCGCTCCGATCACCCAGGCCGGCCGGCGCACCCGCCCGAAGGCCCGGCGCGCAATCTCCACCACCACCAGCAACCCCACCAGGGCCCCAATATCCGCCATGACGATGACGATGGATTGCATGGTCATGGGCGGAAGCCGCTTGACCAGCAGCCGGATGGTGAGGATGCGCAGCGCCAGGACCACGACACTCGCCGTGAACCACGGGAATCGCACGATCCGGTCCCTGCCCAGCAACACCACCAGCAGAACGAGATGCGCGGCGAACGTCAGCGTCCACAGGATGTCGGCCGCCGCGAACGGAAAATGGAAATGCATTCTGGCCTTTCGGGGCGCGACGATGTGCGTCTCAGGCCCCTCACCAAGTCTAAATGGCGTTCCGTGACCGTAACGCCGGGGTGCCTCAGGTCCCCCGGGTCTGCGGCCTGCGAACCACGATGCTTTGGGAGCCGGTTCACGCCGTCAGAGGTCCAAATCCTCTGGATGCGCTATTCTTATAAAGTGCGCCCGTAGCTCAGCTGGATAGAGCGAATGCCTCCGGAGCATTAGGTCGGGAGTTCGAATCTCTCCGGGCGCACCAGAATCCCCCAATTGCTGCAACGCGTCCGCCATCCGGATTGATCAAACCACATTCAGGCGTTGTCATCCAGAGGAGGTCGCTGCGGCGGCCGGCAAAGAAGCTGTTTTTCGACTGGCCTCTTCAGGCCGCCACCTTGCGCATATAGGTAACATCCTCGCGCAGTTCGGCGATGGGGTCTCCCTGGAATTCTTCCTGCTCGATGAAGTAGTACTTCAATCCCGTCGCCGCTTCCAGGATGGGCTTGAAATCGATGGTCCCGCGCCCCAGAGCCACATTGGCAAACTTCCCGTCCGGCTGTTTCGCGAAGTCCTTCACATGCAGCAGCGGGAAGCGTTCCGGCGTCTTGCCCAGGTACTCCAGCGGGTTATGCCCGCCGCGAACCACCCATCCGCAATCCATTTCCATGATCACGTACTTCGGATCGGTGCGCTTCAGCAGTTCGTCGTAAAACAATACGCCGCCCTCGTTGCCGAATTCCACGGTGTGATTGTGATATCCGAATGTCAGCCCGGCAGCCTTGATCTTCTCGCCGATGGTGTTGAACTCATCGGCCGCGTAACGCCAGTCGTCCAGGTTCATTTCGCCCTTGCGCGCCGGATCGCGGTGCACGCCGGCCCACGAGCAGATGATGTATTCAAGGCCCAGCGCGTGGCCGTAGTCGATCCATTCGTCCAGCTTGGGCTTCAACTCCATCAGCGCGTGATGGGTGCTCACGCAGCGCAGTCCGGCCTGCTCCAGCGCGTGCTTGAATTCCGGCGCCGTCTTATGGAAATACCCCGCCGCCTCCACCACCTTGATGCCGACCTCGCCTAGTTGACGCAGCGTGCCGTCGAAATCCTTCGGCAACAGCTCGCGCACCGAATAGAGTTGCAGCCCCACCGGCACGTGCTTTGCTGCGCCTGCCGACAACCTGGTTCCCACACACGCGGCAGCGCTCACAGTTCCGGCTGCCTTCAGAAAATCCCTGCGCGAAGAAATGCTCATCGCAATCCTCTCCCTGGCTCCTACGAGCCCTTTATGGTTTGTGCCGACGCGTCCCAGGTGGCCACGTTGCGGTGAAAGTACGAATGATTCGCCATGTGACAGGCGATGGCTGCATGGTTGCCGAACACTTCGTCCTCCATCACGTGCTCGCGGGTTTCCACCGCGCGGAAAAAGTTGGCGATATGATCGGCGGTGTCGTCGTACCCGCGCGGCGCCGAGAAGGTTTCCACCTCGCCCAGCTTTTCCGGCCGGTCCGGGTGCTGAGCGCGCCATTCCTCCAGGTACTTCTTCTTGTCTTCCGCGGTCCACCCGTCCAGCGAATAGCCTTCCGGCTGCGGGCTTATGTCCTGCGGGGCCACCGTGATGGTGTTGCCGACAATGGTCAACGTCGCCTCTCGTCCGTAGAAGACCGTCGATTCGACGTTCTGGTTATTCTGATTGCAATGCAGGTTCACGACCGCGCCCGGATAATCGTACATGGTAGCCAGCAAATCGGGGAAATCCCGCCCGTCGGTGAAGTGCGTCAGGCTGCCGGTGGAATAAGCTCGCTGGGGGGCCGCATTGATCCCGCTCACGCACTGAATCCCGGACAGCAGGTGCACATATAAATCTCCCGTCATGCCCTCGCCGTAATCGGCAAAGCACCTCCAGCGGAAAAAGCGCTCCGCATCGAACGGCCGATCGGGCGCGTCGCGAATCCATGTCTTCCAGTCAACAGTCTCCGGACTGGCGTCTGGAGCCACCGGGTACACCCACGCTCCCGACGGCGAATTGCGATCGGTGTGTCCCTCGATGTAGGTGACCTCGCCCAGCCGCCCCGACTTGTAAATCTCCGCGGCTTTCTGGTACGCGATGTTACTCACCCGCTGGCTGCCCGCCTGAAAAATCCGCTTGGCCTTCCCGACGGCATCCACCATGGCCAGCCCGTCGGCCACGTTGTGCGACATCGGCTTTTCGCAATAGACGTCTTTGCCTGCATCGAGGCAATCGAGCACCACGTGCCGATGCTGAAAATCCGCCACCGCCACGATCACCGCGTCCACATCTTTGCGATCCAGCAGCGAACGATAGTCGCGCGTGGTCGGAATGTCCGCGCCGTATGCTTCCTGGCCCGCTTTCTGATGCATGGTATAAAGATCGGCGGTGCCCACACACTCGCCTGTCGGCACCTGGCGCGCGGAGCGAAGCAGGTCGCAGCCGCGAATGCCCGTGCCGATGGAGACAAAGCGGATTTTGCGCCGCCCCCCGCTCGGTGTCTCCGCCTGGAGCGCCGCCGGCTCCAAAAGAATTGTCTTTCCCGCCGCCCCCGCGGCCAGGGCCCCCGCCCCAACGCGCATAAAATCCCTGCGGGTCCATGTTGTTTTCATTCGCGTCTCCGCGTGCAGCGCCATTCTCGCTCCGGGGACCGCGAACTGTAAAGAATCGTCCTCAAACGTTTTTTCTCAGCCGCTCCAGCGTATGCTTGCCGCTCGCGCACCCGCCGAGTACCATTACCAGCGATCATCCTATCGATCACCACAGGTTGCGAAAAGGACCGCCCTTCGATGCATTCCTTTCATGCTGTAGCTATTCGCAGCACTCTCTACGGCGCCTTCGCTCTCACGCCCCTCCTCTGCGCCGCGCAGCTTCCTGCTCAGCACTTGAAGCGCGCTCCAACTCCCGACTTCGGCTCCAATGTTCTTGTCTTCAGCCCGGCAATGCCCGCGGCCAAAATCCAGGAACAGATCGACAAAGTTTATGCCGTGCAGCAACACAGTGAATTCGGCTTCCAGCGCAACGCGCTGCTGTTCCTGCCCGGCGAATACCATGTGGACATCCCTGTCGGGTTCTATACCGAGGTCGCCGGCGTGGGCTATGTTCCCGAAGCGGTCCACATCATCGGCAACGTGCACGCCGATGCCAGCCTGCCCCGCAATAACGCCACCTGCACGTTCTGGCGCGATATCGAGGGAATCGCGGTTACGCCTGCCGGTGGCACCATGCAGTGGGCCGTGTCGCAGGCCGTGCCCTTCCGTCGCATGCACGTCCTGGGCGGCCTGGTGCTGCATCAGAACCATGGCTGGGCCAGCGGCGGCTGGATCTCCGACTCGCTGATCGACGGCAACGTCGACTCCGGCTCGCAGCAGCAATGGATCTCGCGCAACAGCGAATGGCGCAGCTGGACCGGCTCCAACTGGAATATGGTCTTTGTCGGCATGGTACATGCGCCCGAAGGCGACTGGCCCAAGCCGCCGTATACCAGGATTGCCGAGACACCGGTGGTTCGCGAGAAGCCCTTCCTCCTGGTTGATTCTCGTGGCAACTGGAACATGCGCATCCCGTCGCTGCGCACCGACAGCGTGGGCATCAGCTGGCGCGGCGGCAACACCCCAGGCCATACCCTTCCGCTTTCGCGTTTTTACATCGCTCATGCCGGGACTGACACCGCTGCAACCATGAATGCGCAATTGGCGCAAGGCAAACACTTGCTGCTCACGCCCGGCATTTACGAACTCAGCGAGCCCATCCGCGTCACGCGTCCTGACACGATCGTGATGGGCATCGGATTCGCGACCCTTAAGCCCGTCAACGGCACCCCCGCGCTCTCCACCGCCGATGTTGACGGCATCATTCTCGCCGGCCTGCTCATCGATGCGGGCGAAACTAAATCGCCCACGCTGATGGAAATCGGCCCCGAGGGGTCGAAGGCCAGTCACGCCGGGAATCCCATCTCGCTGCACGACATTTTCTTCCGCGTGGGCGGAGCGGGAGTGGGCCGCGCCGGAGTGGACCTGCGCATCAACAGCAACGATACGATCATCGATCACACCTGGATCTGGCGCGCCGATCACGGAGCCGGCGTTGGCTGGAACTCGAATCTCAGCGCCAACGGCCTGGTTGTCAACGGCGACAACGTCACCGTCTACGGCCTCTTCGTCGAGCACCAACAGGAGTTCCAGGTTTTGTGGAACGGCGAGCGTGGGCGAACCTACTTCTACCAGTCCGAGATTCCCTACGATCCGCCTGACCAACCCAGTTACACCAGCGCCGCTGGTGTCAACGGCTGGGCCTCGTACAAGGTCGCCGACTCCGTAACCCATCACGAAGCATGGGGCCTTGGCGTCTACAGCGTGTTTCGCCACCCCAACGTAGTCCTCACCCGCGCCATCGAAGTGCCCAGGAAACCGGAGGTCCGCTTTCACAGCATGATCACCGTGGCGCTCGACGACAAAGGAGAAATATCGAACGTGATCGACGACCAGGGCGGCCCCACCACTCTGGCGCCCCACCGCGTCGACCCCAGAGTCACGAGCTTCCCATAGGCCTTACGGGGGGCCTCCGTGAAACAATGAATCGATACAGGCCATGACGAACCAGACTCCGGAACTCCAGCCTACCCCCGAGGACAATCCCGCCCCCGCTGACCAGCCCGCCATCGAGTCAGCCCCCGAACCGGCAACAGATACCGCTGCGGAACCGGCTATTGAAGCGGTAGCAGCCGAGCCGGCTTTTATTGAGGCCCCTGAGCCGCCCATCGAGGCTACGACCGAGCCGGTAATGGAATCATCCGCGCGGCCGGCGATCCAGCCCGTCCTCCAACCCGCTCGGGAACCCGCTTCGGAACCCGCTTCGGAACCCGTTCCGGAGCCCTCCGAAAACTTTGGCGAACTCCTCGCGGCGTTTGAAAAGAGCCACGCGCACGCACCCCAACCGGGCCGGCAGATCCAAGGGGCCGTCATCTCGATCGATGCCGACCAGGTCTTCCTCGACATCGGCTTCAAGATCGAAGGCGTTCTTCCGCGCTCCTCATTCGAGAACAATGCCGAAGCCGTCAAGCCCGGCGACACGGTTCCCGTTTCGGTGACCGGGCGCAACGAAGAAGGCTACTACACCCTCACGCGCTTCAAGGTTGCGCAGCCCCGCGACTGGTCGGCGCTCGAGCAGGCATTCGCACAGAAGCTCGCGGTCGTCGGCACTGTCACCGGCCAGGTCAAGGGCGGACTTAACGTCGACGTCGGCGTGCGCGCCTTCATGCCCGCCAGCCGCAGCGGCGCCCGCGATGCTGCGGAGATGGAAGCGCTTGTCGGCCAGCAGATCAACTGCCGCATCACCAAGCTCGACGTCACCGACGAAGACGTGGTCGTCGACCGCCGCGTCGTCCTCGAGGAGCAGGCGCGCGCCGCGGCCGAAGGCCACTTCGGTGCGATGAAGGAAGGCGACATCCTCACCGGCACGGTCCGCAGCCTGATGAGCTATGGCGCCTTCGTCGACATTGGCGGAGTCGACGGCCTGCTGCACGTCAGCGACATGGCCTGGACTCGCGTCAACAAGCCCGACGATGTGGTTTCGGTCGGGCAGGATCTACAGGTCAAGATCCTCAAGATCGATCCGGATACCAAGAAGATTTCCCTCGGCCTCAAGCAGCTGCAGCCCGAGCCGTGGGAGACCGTCCCCGGCGCGCTATCAGGTCGATCAGCGCGTGCGCGGCCGCGTCACGCGCGTGGCCGAATTCGGCGCATTCGTCGAGCTCGAGCCCGGCGTCGAGGGCCTGATCCACATCTCCGAGATGTCGTGGGGCAAAAAGATTCGCATCGCCAGCGACATTGTCAAGCAGGGCGAAATCGTCGACGCCGTCATCCTCGCCATCAAGCCCGAGGAGCGCCGCATCTCTCTCGGCTTGAAACAGACCCTCACCGATCCCGTGGACCGAAGTTCTCCGCGCAATTCCCGGTCGGCTCGCAGGTCGAGGGCCCGGTCACCAAGCTCATGAAGTTCGGCGCCTTCGTGCAGATCGCCGAAGGCGTCGAGGGCCTGGTGCATATCAGCGAGATCGTGCGCCGATCGCCGACTCAATCATCCCTCCGACGTGCTCCGCGCCGGCCAGGTTGTCAAGGCGCAGGTGCTGGCCATCGACACTGAAAAGCGGCAGATCAAACTCAGCATGAAGCAGCTGGTGCCCACCAGCATCGACGAATACATCGCCGAGCACAAAGTGGGCGATCAGGTCTCCGGCCGCGTCGTCGACGAGTCGCCGGACGCTGATCGAGCTCGGCGAAGGCATCCGCGCCCTGTGCCGCGGCCTCCAACGCCGCCATGTCCGCTCCGCAGACCGCGGCAGCAGCCTTCAAAGGCCGATCTTTCCTCGCTGTCGTCCATGCTGCAGGCGCGCTGGAAGGGAAGCGTTCCCGCGCCCGCCGCCGGACCCGAGCCGCTGCAGATCGGCCAGATCCGAAGCTTCAGGATCGTGAAGCTCGACCTGGACAAAAAGACGTCGAAGTCGAACTGGCCTGACTTCAGAGATACGTCTCATCGATGTAGCACCACTTCCAGTCCTCGCCGCGCTCCGCCGACTGGATCAGCGGGTGCTCCGTGGATTGAAAGTGTGCGCGCGCATGGCGGTTCTTCGACGAGTCGCAACAGCCCACATGCCCGCACTCCAGGCACATTCGCACGTGCACCCACGTGTCGCCAATCTTCAGGCACTCTTCGCACCCCTTGGTGCGAGGCTTCACCTTCTTCATGTGATCCTTGATATGCGTGCACGCTGCGGCCATTTCATCACCTCCCTGAGCAGATATTTTGTGGGTGCCCCAGGTCCCCGATTTTGGGACCCGGGTTCGTACCAGGCGCCTACGTCACTCGGTACTGTTCCGCCAACGCCCGGAACTCGCTCACCTGTGCTTCCATCCAGTCTTCTCCGCGCCCCAGTTCACGCGCCAGAAGCCTTGCGGCCGCCGGCGCCATGGCCATCGCCGACCGGGCATTCAGAAACAGCGCCCGCGTCCTGCGTGCCAGTGAATCTTCCACGCTGCATGCCATCTCCGCGCGCGCGCCCCACACAATCTCCGCAGCGGTGTAGGGCAGCTCCCGATCCAGTTTCTCCGCCATCGTCGGATCGGCGCGCATCAGCTCGCGAATCGCATCCCCATCGGATCCGTACACGGCAAGATGCTCGCTTCCGTCCCGCCACTCTTCAAGATCGGCGCGGTTCCGTTCCGCGCTGTCGTCCAGATAGCCGTGAATCCGCAGGTTCCTCGTCCGGCACGATTCGTCTCGAAGCCGGCCGAGAGTGATGCAATGGTCCACGCAATCCTCGGCCATGTGCCGGTAGGTCGTCCATTTCCCGCCGGCGATGGTCAGCAGCCCCGACGGATCCACGTGAATCACGTGATCCCTGGAGAGGGTCGCGGTCTTGCCCTCGCCCTTCACCAGCGGCCGCAGGCCCACGTATACGCTCAGCACATCGGCGCGCGTCGGCGGCCGCGTCAGGTAGAGCCCCGCCGTGCCCAGAATGAACTCGATCTCCTCGTCCAGCGCCCGCGGCTCCAGCACCGGCGCCTCTATCGGCGTATCGGTGGTTCCGGCCACGGCGTGCCCATGCCACGGAATCACGAACAGCACCCGGCCATCGCTGGTGCGCGGAACCATCAGCGCTGTGTCGCCCTTCAGAAACGAGCGATCGAATACCAGGTGGATTCCCTGGCTCGTTACCAGCAGAGGCTCGGCTTTCGCATCGGCCATGCGCCGGATCGAGTCGGTGAACACGCCGGTGGCATTCACCACGATGCGCGCGTGAATCGCCAGTTCCTCACCCGTCAACGCATCGCGCGCCCTCAGTCCGTTCACGTAGCCTTCGTCATCCTGCAATAACGCGGTGGCCGGGCAGTAGTTCACCACCGTGCCGCCGTGATCGGCCGCGGTCATCGCCAGGTGGATCAGAAGCCGGGCATCATCGAACTGCCCGTCGTAATACACCACTCCGCCGCGCAACTCTTCCGCTTCCAGCGCCGGCAACCGCTCCAGGGTCTCTTCCTTGCTCAGTACCTTCGATACCCCGAACCCATATTTGCCGGCCAGCAGGTCATAGAGCTTCAGCCCGATCCCGTAAAACGGCGCTTCCCACCATGAGTAGTTGGGCACCACGAACGCCAGGTCGTGCACCAGGTGCGGCGCATTCTGCCGCAGCAGCCCCCGCTCCTTCAGCGCCGACATGACGAGTGGAATGTTGCCCTGTTCGAGGTAACGTACTCCCCCATGCACCAGCTTCGTGCTGCGGCTGCTGGTCCCCTTGCCGAAGTCATAGGCCTCCACCAGCACCACGTCCAGCCCGCGCGAAGCCGCATCCACGGCGACTCCTACTCCGGTCGCGCCTCCGCCGATCACCGCGATGTCCCAGGGCCCGCTGCGCTCGCGAATGTTGCGCAGCATCGTCTCGCGCCGCATCGTTCTCTCTTTCTATCTGAACAACCTCTCAAAAAAGGTCGTCATCTTGAGGGGAGACGAAGGGAATGCTTTTCATTCGATTGGTCACATTCGCCGCGGCGAAACTAGTCTCTAGCCTCTAATCCTTGGTCCCTTAGTCCCTACTCCATCCATCCCCGGCTCCGCTCCACCGCCTTCCGCCACAGTTCCTTCCGCTTTGCCGCCTCGCCGGCCGCCATCGTAGGCTCGAAACGGACATCGCCCCTGCGCTTGGACCGCAGATCTTCGGGGCCGGACCAGAAACCCACGGCCAGCCCTGCCAGGTACGCGGCGCCCAGGGCCGTTGTCTCCGTCACCTGCGGACGAACCACGGGCACCCCCAGAACATCCGCCTGGAATTGCATCAACAGGTTGTTTACCGCGGCGCCGCCGTCCACGCGCAGCGCGCCCAGCGGCGAATTCGTCTCACTGTGCACGGCGTCCAATACGTCCGCTACCTGGAAGGCGATACTTTCCAGCGCCGCTCTGGCAATGTGTCCCGGCTTGGTGTCGCGCCGCAGGCCCACGATCATTGCCCCCGCATGCGGATCCCAGTGCGGGGCTCCCAGGCCTACAAACGCCGGCACGAACACCACGCCCCCGGAGTCCTCGACGCTCGAAGCCAGCGTTTCCACCTCCGCCGACGATCCGATCATTCGCAGGTTGTCACGCAGCCACTGCACCACTGCTCCGCCGATAAAGATGCTTCCTTCCAGTGCATACTCCAGGCGCCGCCCGGCGCTGGCCGCCAGGGTGGTGATCAGCCGATACTTCGAGCGCACAAATTCCGTGCCTATGTTCTGCAGCAGGAAGCACCCTGTTCCATAAGTGTTCTTGGCTTCCCCCGCATTCCAGCACAACTGGCCGAAAAGCGCGGCCTGCTGATCGCCCGCGATCCCGGCAATCGAAACTCCGCCTAGTCCCAACGTCGTAGTCACCTCGCCCACGCGCTCGCTGGACCACGCCACCCGCGGCAGCAGGCTGTCGGGAATGTCGAAAATCCGCAGCAACTCGGGATCCCAGTCACCTCGAACAATGTTGAACAACAGCGTGCGCGAGGCGTTGGTCATGTCCGTGACGTGGTATTTCCCGCTGGTCAGCCGCCAGATCAGCCACGTGTCCACCGTGCCGAACGCCAGCTCGCCGCGTTCGGCGCGGGAGCGCGCCCCCGGAACGTTGTCAAGAATCCACCGCAGCTTGGTCGCCGAAAAATACGGATCGATCACCAGCCCTGTGCGGCTGCCGATCGCTTCGCCGGCCCCGCTCGCTTCGAGCTCGCTGCACATGGCCGCAGTCCGCCGGTCCTGCCACACGATGGCCGGATAGATCGGGTGCCCGGTGGCGCGCTCCCACACCACCACCGTCTCCCGCTGGTTGGTGATTCCTACCGCCGCCACGTCGCGCGGCCGCGCGCCTGCCTTACCCAGCGCTTCGATCGCGCACGACATCTGGCTGGTCAGGATTTCGTTCGGGTCGTGTTCCACCCATCCCGCCTGCGGGTAGTACTGTTGAAACTCGTGCTGTGACATGGCGACGATGGCGCCCGCCTCGTCGAACAGGATTGCGCGGGAACTGGTGGTTCCCTGGTCGAGGGCCAGGATGTAATGCATGCGTAGGCTCTGCTTTCCCCGAAACAGTGTACTTGAGAGGCCCTAACCTTCGGGGTTGCACAGAAATGGGCTCACCCGAATCCAATTTCCAACCGCCAAGCAGCATCTGGGCGAGCTTTGGCGTCTCACCAAATCGGAACGTCTCGCCAATTGGAACGCCGAACGACGCTATCGCTGCGTATTCCCTGCAAAGGACTGCATTTGTCTCCATGATCAACCATCGCCACGACCCCATCGACATCGCCCAGGCAGCAGAGAAGCTGTCCCCACAGAAGATGGACCCACGGGAATCCGCCCCACACCGGCTCTCCGGCGCCTTTTGTGACCGCCCCAACATCTCCCTCCGCGTCGATACATTCGCCCGCAAGGACGAGAAGCGCGACGCCGTGCTCCGCCGCGTCGAATATGCCGACAAGCCGGGCATCGTCTTTGTGTCGACCCACCGGAATGCCGAGACCATCGCCCGGGACCTGCAACTGTGTGGCATCGAAGCCGTCTTTTATCACGGCGGTCTGAAGCCGAAGCTGCGGGAGGAGATCGAAGCCCGCTTTATGAACGGCGACATCCCGGTGATCGTTGCCACCAACTCCTTCGGCGTCGGGATCGACAAGCCCGACATTCGGTTCGTCTACCATGCCGACGTCAGCGAGTCCCTCGAAGGCTATTGTCAGGAAATCGGCCTCGCCGGACGCGACGGCCAGGATGCCGAAGCCGTGGCCTTCTATCGCTTCCAGGACATCAACGCGCAGCAATACAAGACCGGCGGCGGCAACGTGGATGCGCACGCGCTCGAAACCGTCGTCCAGGCCCTGGCCGGCCGCCGACGCGCCGCCGACCGCGATGACCTGGCCCGCGAAACGTCCCTCTCGCCACGCAAGCTCACCACCATCGTTCATAAGCTGGAAGAGGTAGGCGCAGCGAAAAAACTCGACTCCGGCAGGATCAAGGCCTCCAGCGGTCAATCCGTCAGCGACATTGCCGAAGCCGCCGCGGTCCAGCAGCAGCAACTGAAAGACCTGCGCAAGCGCCGCCTGGAAATGATGCAAGCCTATGCGGAGTGCCGCACCTGCCGCCGAGCGTTCCTCCACCGCTACTTCGGCATTGGCGACGCCATCCCCTGCGGCAACTGCGACCGCTGCGAACTGGCCGGTGTTCGCCCCGCCAAGGTGGCTTAAAGCCCGCGGACCGGTCCAAAGCCGTAAGCCCGCGGAGCGGACCAAAGCGGTAAAGCCCGCGGAGCGGGCAAAAGAAGTTAGCCCCAGGCGTGAGCCTGGGGTGCCGAGATCAGAATGGATCTATCCAGCCCTCGAAGGGGGCGAAAGTACCTTGTTTCTCCGGATGCCGGGTGCCCCATGTCCCCGCTCTTGGAAAATGGGAAACAGCAAATTTTCGCCCGCCAAGACCCTCACCTCACTTGCCCGATAAACACCCCAAACGCTCCCAGTTCAATGTGCTCCAGCGACGAGGGATCCGTGCCTGCGGGCGACTTTATGAGCGTTTTCACCGGTCCCGCTTTCAGTCCTGCAGTCCCGCCGGCGAGGTTCACCGTCTGCGGATCGGCGGTCAGGTTTACGCTGACAACGATGGACGGCGAACCCGGACCGCGACGCATCCAGCTCAGGACGCTTCGGTTCTCGGTATCCAGCATTACATTTTCGCCCCGTTCCATCACCGGGCTGGTCTTTTTCAATTCGATCAGCCTCCGATACCACGCCAGCAGCGAATGCGGATCGCCCTCCGCCGCCTTGGCGTTCACCGTCTTGTACGTCGGCGGCACCGGCAGCCACGGCGTCGACGAAGTGGTAAAGCCCGCCTCGGGCGTGTCGTCCCACTGCATCGGCGTGCGTTCGCCATCGCGCCCCTTGTCCTTGGGCCAGCCGGTCAGCCCTACGGGATCCTTTACGTCTTCCTTGCGCTCCGGAGGCGTGGTCTTCATCCCGATCTCGTCGCCGTAGTAAAACAGCGACGTTCCCCGGCTGGCGAACAAGATGGTTGCGATCGCGCGCTCGATATCCTCGTTGTGCAACGAGTCGCCATAGCGCGCATCCAGCCGCGGATTGTCGTGATTATCAAACACCAGCAGCGGAATGTTGCCGTTGACCTTGGTCTCCACATCGTTCAGCTTCTGGCGGAACTGGCCCACATCCAGCTGGTTGATGAATCCCACCTGGGTGTCCATCGGCAACTGGAACTCCGGGTGCTCCGGCGTCCCGTACTGCTTGGCCAGCTCGGCGACGTTGGGAAGATAGGTCTCGCCAATAAACACCCGCGTTCCCGGAAACGTGTCGGGCTTGTACTGGTCCGCCACCGCCCGCATCTCCTGCATCACGTCGTGCACCTGGGGCAGGTTGTTGGTCATCGTGTCGTTCAGCGCGATATCCCCATAGTCATTTTTGTAGGGCTGGCCATTCTTGTCCTTCAGAACTTCGTCATCGCGCCACTGGGGGTCCTCGAACAGTGTCGTGATCGCATCGAAGCGGAAACCGGCCACCCCTTTATCCAGCCAGAACCGGATGACGTCCTTGAACGCCTCGTGCACCTTGGGATTGTTCCAGTTCAGGTCCGGCTGCTGGATGTAGAACTTGTGATACCAGTACTGCCGTGTCTTGGGGTCCCACTCCCACGCCGAGTGCCCGAAATCCGACAGCCAGTTGTTGGGCGGCTCGCCCTTGTCCGTTTCCGTCTCGCCTTTGCCATCCTTCCACACATACCAGTCGCGGTAAGGATTGTCGCGCGACGACCGCGACTCCTCGAACCACTTGTGCTTGTCCGAGGTATGGTTCATCACCATGTCCATGATGATGCGGATATTTCTCTTTTTGGCTTCCGCGACCAGACGATCGAAATCTTCCATGGTGCCGTATTGCGGATCGATCGCTTTGTAATCGGAGATGTCGTAACCGAAATCCACCTGCGGCGACGGATAGATGGGCGACAGCCAGATCGCATCCACTCCCAGGTTTTTCAGGTAATCGAGGTGCTGGGTGATCCCGTTCAAATCGCCGATGCCGTCGCCGTTCGAGTCCTGGTAGCTGCGCGGATAGATCTCGAGAATGACGGCGTTCTTCCACCAGCTTTTCAGATTCTCTGAGTTCGATGGGACAGACTGCCCGTGAGCGGCCACCGCCGTCCCCCCCAAAACGAGGGCCAGCGCGCAGGCCGCCATGCTTTTGGTCCAGTGCATTGCGGTCTCCTTCTGTTGTGTCCGTCGCTCGTGCCTGTCGGCGACGGTTCTTCGGATGAAAAACTAACACATCGGGCCGGGCGAGGGCAGTGTGCGTCCTGAACAGGGTTGTCATCCTGAGCGGAGGTCGCGAAGCAACCGCAGTCGAAGGACCCGCTTTTCGCCGAAGCGCCGGCTGCCGGTCCGTTCCTCTTCTACTTCAACCCCGCCACGACCGCGCCGAAGGGTGCAAGGTCAATCGATCGCACGTCGTCAAGTTTGGTCGGCTCCGATGCGTAGAGGCAGTCGAACGTGGAGGCTTGAATCCCCCGGCCGGTCCAGTCGAGATCGATTGTCCTCGGCTTGGCGCTCATGTTCAGAGCCACCAGCACCGCGGTATCCCCCGACCGCCGCAAGAACGCATAGACATTTGGATCCTTGTCGTCGATGTCCTCCTGCGTTCCGTCGCGCAATGCCTTATTCGACTTTCTCAACGCCAGCAGCTTTTTGTAGGCGTTGAGAATCGAATCCGGGTCCTTGCTCTCGGTTTCGACGTTGTAAGTCGTTGCGCTCGGAGGTACCGCCAGCCACGGCTTGCCCGTGGTGAACCCCGCATTCGCGGTCGCGGCCCACTGCATCGGAGTGCGCTCGCCGTCACGCCCCTTCTCTTTCGGCCAACCCAGCTTCCCGATCGGATCGCGCACGTCCTCGATCCGCACCGGGTCGGTCGTCCGCATCCCCAGTTCCTCGCCATAGTACAACTGCGGCGTCCCGCGCGTGGTCAGTTCCAGCACCGCCATCAGTTTCGCGATCAGGTCGTTGTGTACGCCGTCGCCGTAGCGGTCCCACTGCCGCGGCTGGTCGTGATTGGAGAAGAAGTACTCCGGCTGCCCGTGAGCGCCGTTGCTCTCGATCTCCTCGAATAGTTTTCGGAAGCGAGGCGCCGACAGTTCATTCACATCCGCGATCTGGAAATCCATGGGCAGCTGCACTTCGTCGCCGTCGCCGTACATCTTCGTCAGGGCTTCGACGTTGGGCTCATCTGCTTCCGTCACCAGCACCGGGTTGCCCGGGTACTTGTCCACGGTGCGCCGCACTTCCTTCAGCACGTCATGGATCTCCGGCAGATCGTCGGTGTACTTGTGCTTGATGTTGCGGTCGCCATAGGCGTTGAACCCAGGCAGGTAAGGATCGTCCCGCATCTCGGGGTCCTCGTAGAGCCGCGACACCGCATCGATGCGGAACCCCGCTACGCCCCGCTTCATCCAGAAATCCAGCACCCCCATCATGGCCTTGTGCACTTCGGGATTGCGCCAGTTCAGGTCTGGCTGCTGCACATAAAAGTAGTGGTAGTAGTACTGCCGCGTGGTCTCGTCCCACTGCCAGGCTGAGTGCCCGAACCATGACTGCCAGTTGTTCGGCGGCTCGCCCTGGTCCGTCGCCGTTTCCCCCTTGCCGTCGTGCCACACATACCAGTCCCGCTTGGGATTGGTGCGTGACGACCGCGATGCCTTGAACCACGGATGCTGGTCCGAGGTGTGGTTGATCACGTAATCCATGATGACGCGGATGTTGCGCTGGCGCGCCTCGGCCACCAGTTTGTCGAAGTCCGCCATCGTCCCGTAGGTCGGGTCGATCGCCGTGTAGTCCGCGATGTCGTAGCCGTAATCCACGCCCGGAGACGGGTACATGGGCGTGATCCAGATGGCGTCGATGCCCAGGTCGTGCAGGTAATCGAGCCGCGACGTGATCCCCCGGATGTCACCCACGCCGTCGCCATCCGAATCCTGAAAGCTGTGCGGGTAGATCTCGTAGATCACCGCGTGCTTCCACCATTCGTCCCCTGCGGACCGCGCCGCGGAAGGATTTGCGCTGCCGGCCGCGGGTTGCGTTTTGGCCATCGGCGCCGCCAGACAGAATGCCAGCGTGCCGGCTGCGATCATGGCCGCCCCACGGACGAACACCTGTCCGCGGGGACCCCGGTTGCTTCTGGTCCAGTGCATTGCGCTCCCTCGGCTTCCATTGCTCGTGAAGACGGCAACGGTGCGTCGCATGCCAACCTAACACAAGGCAGTTCTCAGTTCACAGTTCGTAATTCCCAGTTTGGCTGCGTACCCGGTCCAAGCCTGACCCGTGATCCTGGTTCCCTATTCGGTGTTCCCTGGTTTGGCTCCGGACGCTTCCGGCGAGGTCTTCTTCATCCGCCCGAAATCCAGCGAAAATTCCGGAGCATCGTGGGGTCCGCGGATCAGGATCGGTACCTCCGTTCCCGCCCCATCCTTCTTGAAGAAGCGGTCGGCTGGTTTCAGCAGCCATCCCTTCCATCCGCCGACCATCTGCGAAACGGTGGCCTGCATGCGTGCCGTCCCTTCGAAATGCATCAAGCCCTCCAGCGCATAGTGGCCGTTCAGGTTGATATCGGCCCCTGGCACCTCGTAGTGAATCTCAGGCAGCGTGATGACCGCTTTGGCCATGTGGAAGTCGCCATCCATCTCCGACCTCACATTGTCCGGGTCGGCGCTTTTGATGTCCCGCGGCCGCCCCTGCCCGCGCAGGCTCAGCTCCTCGATCTTCCCCTGCACCTTCACATCGGTAAACCGCGCGTCCTCCAAACGGAACGATCCGTCCAGGCGCATCCGCTCATGCGCCGGTTCCGTTCCGGGGGGAATGTGCAGCGTGGCCTTGGCCTCCAGGGCCCCGGTTAAAACAGGGTTGGGCGACTTGTTTGCCAGGCGCAGAAAGTCCTCGATGCGCCCGCGGTCCACATCCACTTTCAGGTCGATGTCGTGACCCACGTCGGCCAGCGGAGGCAGGTTGGCGCTGGTCACCGCCTGGTTGGCATCCGCCTGCTGGGGTTTCACGCGCACCACCTGTCCCCGCGTGGTGAAGTGCGAATGGCCCAGCGTGGCATCCACCGGATCGAGCCACGTATCCCCGTCAGTTCCATCCACCTTTGCATGGTAGGTCGTATGCAGCGACATCGCATTGCCAAACTGCGGGAGCCGGAAATCGGGCACATCAGCGCTCCCGTCGACCGTCATCTCCCGCAGCGTGCCTGTGTAGCTCCCCGTCGATGCCAGCATGCCCGCGATCCCCTTGAACGTCGCCAGGTCGGCATGGTCAAAGGTGAAGGTGCCGTTCACCGCCGTTTCGCCCGGATCGTCCGGCTCCCACGGACCCAGGCTTCCGGATGTATGGATCACTCCTTTTGGCTTGGGATTGGTCAGCTCGGCTTGGAACTTCATCGGTCGCAGCGCGCTCACGCCCCGCAGTTCCAGATGCGCGATATCAAATCCCAGGGGCAGCTTGTCCGGCTTGTTCGTTTCGAGGATCAGTTGCGCCTGGTCGCAATCGATTCGTTCCACCACCATGTTCGACAGCATCGTGCCGCCGGCCGGGTTGGCTGTCTTTCCCGCAGGCGCCCCGTTGCCGCCCGGCTGGTGGGACGGGTCGAGGTGCTCCTGTGGGCTTTGCCCGCCCGCGTGACCCGGCCCCGCCGGCGACGGCTTCTGCCTGGTTAGCGCGGATTCGAACCCGGTCGCTTTGTCCCGCTCCGATCGCGGCGGCACCACCACCTTCAACCCCACCAGCCGCACCCGTGAGATCCTGACCGGCCCGCCGCGCTCAAAATGCAGGGGAACGTGAAATCGGAACTCGTCCAGCGCGATCAGGGGAACCGACTGCACCGACGTCTCCAGCGGCACATCGCCTCCCGTGTGTTGCGGGGGCCAGATGCGCAGTCCCTTGCCCGTTGCCCAAATCCCCCACTCGCCATTCAGCCCGTTCCCCAGCGCCACATGAAAGTGATCCAGCTCCACCCTGGTATGAAACTTCTGCTCCAGCCCCGCCACCAGGCTGGCGTGGAGGATAGGCTCCAGCCGGGCCGCGATGATAGCCAGCGCCGTTCCCAGCACCACCACCACCACCAGGCAGGCCACCGCCAGCCGCATAAGCCAGCGGTGCCTCCGCCAGAACGATGCCCTCTGCTGCTCCATGGATTCCTCGTATAGTTCGATGCGCCGTTCCGCCGACAGCCTATCTCTGACACCTGGATGTTAGACTCTTCTCCATCGATGCAGGAGACGATCGAAAATCTTGTAAAGCTGCAAGGCGTTGAACTGGAGCGCGCCCGGCTTGCCCAGGCCCTCCGCGCCCTCCCCGCCGAAGTCGCCCAGGCCGAGGCCGCTTTGCAGGGCGCGCAGCGCGACGTCACCGCCGCCTCTGACGCCCTGACCCGCGAAGAGACCCTCCGCACCCGCCTGGAGCGCGATACCGCCGGCCACAAGCAAAAGGCCGCCCGGCTTGGCGCCCAGCGCGACTCCATCACCACCGCCGCGCAGGCCGACGCCCTCGAAAACGAGGTCAAGTTCGCCCAATCGGAAATCGAGCGCCTCGAAAACGAAGAATATGCAAGCCTGGAACGGACCGAAGCGCAGGAAGCCCTCCTCGCCGCCGCCCGCGCCCGGGTTGAAACCCTCGCCGGAGCGCTCGATCAGACCCGCGAGAATGTCGCCCGCCGCCAGCAGGAAATGAATGCCCAGCAGACCGCTCTAAAGGCCGACCGGGAGGCCCTCCGCAAGCTCATCGACCCTGATCTGCTCGCCCGCTTCGACCGCCTGGTCACGGCGCGCGGCACCGGCATCGCCCGCGCCGAGAACCAGCAGTGCACCGGGTGCCGCATGGGCGTCCGTCCGCAAATCTGGAACCAGTTGCGCGAGGGAGAACTGCTCACCTGCGACAGTTGTTCCCGCCTCCTTTACTGGGACCCGGCCATGGCTCCCGCCCCCAAGGAACCTCAGCCCGAAACGCCGGCGAACTCCGCGGCTCCCGCCATCCCCAAACCGCGCCGCGTAAGCTAGCGTTTTTCAAATTCGGTCATAGTGAACGGATCCACCTCATCCTTGTTACCCTCAAAAGAAAAGGGAATCCTCGCAGTGCAGCGAATCTGTGTGGACATGGACGAAGTGATGGCGGACACGCTCTCCGAGCATCTGCGCCGCTATAACCAGGAATTTGACGAGGCCCTCACCCCTGCCGATCTCGCCGGCAAGGGCCTTTGGCAGGTCGCGCCCGAGGATCGCCAGCAGCAGGTGCGCGCCTTTCTCGACGCCGAGGACTTCTTCGAAGACCTGCCCCTGATGCCCGGCTCCCAGGAAGTCCTGAGCGATCTCTCCGAACGCTTCGAGGTCTTCATCGCCACCCAGGCCATGACCGTCCCCAATTCCCTCGGCCCCAAGTACCGCTGGCTGCAGCGCCACTTTCCTTTCGTCCCCCCAACCCATTACGTCTTCTGCGGCAACAAGTGCATCCTGCGCGCCGATTACCTGATTGACGACCTGCCGCGCAATCTCGAGCGCTTTGAAGGCCAGGGCCTGCTCTACACCGCTCCGCACAACGTTGCGGCCACAGGTTTTACCCGGGTGAACAACTGGCCGGAAGTGGCCGCCTACTTCGCCGGCGTCCGCAGCTAGTTTGCCGGGGCGCCCCAGATCTCGATTCTGGGACCTGGGTTCTGCTCCCCGATGAAATAGAATCGCCTTTCATCGATTCCGGCTCGCATGCGCCGCATGAGGATCGCCGATCGCAGAGGTAATCCATGAGTGATCTGTCACGACGGAAGTTCCTGAAACACGCAAGCCAGGCGGGGCTGGCTGTCGCCGCAACCTCGGCGTTCCGCCGCTTCGCCATTGCCCAGGCCGACAGCGTCACGCGCGTCGTCATCGACAGCGGCCGTCAGGTCGCTCCCATCAGTCCAAACCTGTTTGGTTCGTTTCTCGAGCATCTCGGCCGCGCCATCTACGAAGGCGTCTATGATCCCGGCTCCAAATTTGCCGACAGTAACGGATTCCGCACCGACGTGCTCGCTGAGGTCAAGCAGCTCGGCGTGCCCATCATCCGCTGGCCGGGCGGCAACTTCGTCTCCGGCTATCACTGGCTCGACGGAGTGGGCCCGAAGAAAAATCGCCCCGCGGTGCTCGACCGCGCCTGGAACTCGCTCGAGACCAATCAATTCGGCACCAACGAATTCGTCACCTGGGCGCGCCAGGCCGGCGCCGAGCCTCTGTTCGGCATGAATTTCGGCACCGGTTCGGCCGAAGATGCCGCCGCCCTGCTCGAATATTGCAACGTGGCCAAGGGAACCAAGTGGAGCGAACTGCGCCGCTCCCACGGCTACGACCAGCCCCACGGCGTGAAGTTCTGGTGCCTCGGCAACGAGATGGATGGCCCCTGGCAGATCGGCCACATGCCCGCCCGCGAATACGGCATCAAGGCCGTCGACGCCGCCCGCCAGATGCGCGCCGTCGATCCCTCGGTCAAACTGGTTGCCTGCGGCTCCAGCGGCCCCTTCATGCCCACTTACATCGACTGGGACCGCACCGTCCTCGAAGAATGCTACGAAGAGGTCGACGGCATCTCGCTCCATCGCTACTGGGGCAACGACGAGGAGACCCGGCATGACAGCTCAATCTATGTGGCCATGAATCTCGCCATGGATCGCCAGATTCGCGAAATCGCCGCCGTCTGCGACACCGTGCAGGCCCGCAAGCGCTCCGGCAAGCAGTTGCACCTATCCTTCGACGAATGGAACGTGTGGTATCGCGCCCGCAGCGGCGATGCCGTGAACGGCGGCGGCCGCCCCGCGCCGCACCTTCTCGAAGAACCCTACAACCTCGAAGACGCTTTGGTGGTCGGCGGGCTGGCCAACTCGCTGATCCGCCATTCGGACCGCGTCAGGATCGCCTGCCTGGCGCAACTGGTCAACGTGATTGCGCCGATCGCGACCAACTCCGACGGCATCCTGCGCCACACCATCTATTACCCGTACCAATGGGCGCTCAAGTATGGGCGAGGCCGCGCCCTCAGCATCGAGCCCGAAGGGCCGGGCTACGAAGTCACCTCGCTCGGCCGTCCCACCGAGGCGATCGGCCTGCCTTCTCCCGGTTTTGGCCAAGTACCATACCTCGACGTCGTCGCGACCCTCGATCCGGAAAAGAAAACCGCGAGCATTCTGGTGCTGAACCGGGATCTCGAGAAGCCTCGCAATCTCGAACTCGTCTGGCACGACCTCACCCCGTCGTCCGTCACCAGTTTCGAAACCATAACCGGTGCTGACCTGAAAGCCGGCAACACCTTTGCCGAGCCCAGGCGCGTCATCCCGCAAAAGCTGGAGAATCCTCGCGCCGGTTCCAGGATGTCGATCGAGTTTCCCGCGCGGTCCTACTCCGCCCTGACTCTCTCGCTTTAGGAACGAAACTGGGGTGCCCCAGGTCTCGATTTTGAGACCGGGAAGGCCACCACGATCCACTTCAGCGCTTCTCGCCCCCCTGCGACGGCACCGGCGCAATCGACAGCGGCCGCTGCATCGGCGCGCCCGGAATGTGCCGCGGCGGAGCCGTCGTCGGCACCGGCAGCGGCTGGTGCATGGTTACGATCAGCGCGCTTGCCGGCTTGGCTCCGGCGCACGAGTACGAATGCGCCGTGCTCGAATCGAAGTACACCGCGTCCCCCGGCTCCAGCGTGGTCTTATGCTCCCCATGCTGCAGCGCCAGATCGCCTTCCAGCACATAGAGGAACTCATAGCCGGGATGCACGTGCGCCTTCGATTCCTGGTTCTGCGCCGGCGGCACGAACTCCGCAAAATACGGATCCATGTGCCGGTCCGGCACCATGTAGCCCAGGCTCTCGAAGTAGTAGCTCGGCTGCTCCACGCCGGTCTGCGGCAACCGCACCCGATCCTTGCGCCGGTGCACCCTGAAGATGGAATGCGGCTCGGTCTCAAAGAAATACGACAAATCCTTTGAGAAGACCATCGCGATCCGCGCCAGGTTGCGCAGCGTTGGCACCACGCGCCCGGTCTCCAGTTGCGATAGAAAACTGGCCGAAAGCCCGGTGTGCTTTCCTAACTCCACCAGGCCCATCGATTTCTTCAGGCGCAGCCGCTTGATGCGCTCGCCGATATGCTTTTCTGAGATGAAGCGTTCCGTCGTCTCGTCGTCCACTTGCGACTTCTGCGTGTCCTCACTGCGAACTGTCGCTGGATCGGTCATTGAGCCTCCGGGGAGAAGTGCCGGCGGGCGAATTGTTGCCCGCATCAAAATCTGTTCTCATGGTACTAAAGACGCACGAGGTGCGGCAACCCGCCCAGGCTCATTCCTGGCTCGGCACGCGGGACGCGCGAGAAAGTGAACCGCGACTTCTAGAAGAACCGATGCAAGATCGAAACAATTCCGGCGGGAACATCCTGCTCAGCGGCGCATCGGGCATGCTCGGTTCGGCGGTCCGTCGCGCATTGGCGCAACGCGGTACGGAGATGATCCGGCTGGTTCGGCGTGAGCCCGAGGGAAGGGAAGAGGTGCGCTGGGATCCGGGCGCTCCGCGACCAATTCCCCAGTCGCACCTGCTTGAGGGCCTCAATGCAGCCATTCATCTTTCCGGCGCAAACCTTGCCGCGCATCGATGGACCCCGCAACATCTTCGCGAAGTAAGCGCCAGCCGTGTCGACTCGACGCGCACCCTGGCGACGGTCCTTGCCGGCCTCCGCCGTCCGCCGCGCTCCCTTCTGGTCGCCTCGGCGGTGGGCATCTACGGAGACCGCGAAGACGAAGTCCTCGACGAGTCCTCAGCTCCGGGCTCGGGCCTTCTGGCCGGCCTGTGCCGAGCTTGGGAAGCCGCCGCCGCGCCGGCTGTTGAAGCGGGTATTCGCGTGGCCCATTTGCGATTCGGCGTGGTGCTTCGATCCGCGCGACGGAGCCCTGGCGCGCATGCTTCCCATCTTCCGGTTCGGCCTCGGCGGAAGGCTTGGCTCCGGAAAGCAATGGATGAGCTGGATCAGCCTGCCCGATCTGGTCGCCGCAGCTTTGTTTGTTCTGGACACGCCGTCGTTGACAGGCGCGGTGAACCTGACCTCGCCTCGGCCGGTTACCAAGCCGGGAATTTACGCACGCGCTTGCCCGCCGCCTGCATCGGCCGGCGATCTTCGCGGTTCCCGCGTTCGCCTTCCGCATCGCCTTTGGCCGAATGGCCGACGAAGTGCTTCTCTCGAGCGCTCGCGCGCTTCCACGCAAGCTGCTGGATGCGGGCTTTCCGTTCAGGCACACATCGATCGACGATGCTCTGACCGAGGCGATCAGAAAAGTTGAAGGGGCGATACTGCGCTGACCCACCCTCGCGCCAGAAAAAGGCGCGAGGATGGGGCACGGAAGGTCGTTCCTAATCCCTGACCCCTGCACCCTGTTCCTGCTTTATCTCCGTCCTGAGATCGTGGGCGGCGCCTTGCCCAGCTTCTTGGCGGCGCGCTTGGCCGCGATGGCATGCATCTCCTTGCCGATGTGCGACTGGTTGATCGAAATCTGCATGATCAGCATGATGATGTTGCCCGTGCCCCAGTAGAGCGCCAGGCCGGACGCGTACTGCCACAGCGTGAAGCCGAAGATCGCCGGCATCATGATGGCCATCATGCGCCGCTGGTTCGGATCCATTCCGGGCGAGGGCGTGATGTACTGCGTCAGGAACATCGTGATGATGATGATGATGGGCAGGACGTGGAGCGGGTCGGGCGCCGACAGATCGTGCAGCCACGCCCAGTGCGCCTGCCGCAATTCCACCGTGTTCTGCAGCACGCGGAAGTAGGCAAAGAACAGCGGCATCTGCAGCAGCATTGGCAGGCAGCCGCCGTACATGTTCACGCCCTCGGTCTTGTAGAGCGCCATCATCTCGGTGTTCATCTCGGCGCGCTTGGGGTCGTTGATCTTCAGGTCCGTGTACTTCCTCTTGAGCGCCTCCACCTTGGGCTGGATGCGCATCATCTTGAGCGAACTCCTCATCATCATCAGCCGAGTGGGCAACAGCAGGATATTGAAGAGCACGGTGAAGACGATGATGTCCCAGCCCCAGCTGGGAATCAGGTGTCGGTACATCAACCGCAGCGCCAGGAAAAGCGGCTTGGCAATGACGGTCAGCCATCCGAACTGGATCAGCGACTCGAGCGAGGGGCCGTCGTGCTTTCCGTCGGGGCCGGTGGAATAAATGCCCGCCAGGATATCCATCTGCTTCGGCCCGGCATAGAGTCGAAGGCGCGTGTCCCCGCTAGTGTCGCCCATCGCCAGTCCCAGCACATCGGCCGGCTTTTTCTGGCTGTTGGGGTCGGATGGATCATTCGGCAGTTCCATTGCGTGATGCAGCGTCACCACCGTGGCGCGTTCCGGCACATCGGGCAGAAAGGCAGCCGCGAAGTAGAGATCCGCCGCGGCGGCATAATCGTAATCGCCCTCGAGCGTACTGTTGTTGGAGACCCTGGAGGCTACCTCGGAGTCCTGCTTGCCCCCCACGGACCAACTTAATTGCGATGGGGTGCGCCCGATATTGGCGATGGCGCGGCCGCGCGTCGACGATACGAACTCCTCCATGTCGCCCAGCCCGGCGGGCCATTGCAGAAGCGCGCGCACCGGCTCCCCGTTGCGCTTCACCTGGACCTCGGCGCCGATTACGTATCCGCTGCCGAACCGGAAGGTCTTCACCACCTCGACTCCGTTCTTCGCATAGCGAAATGTCACGCCTGCGGGAGCCGTCAGGTTGCCGGTGGAGGAAGGCTGATAGAGCGCCTGGTTCACGTCCGTCGTCAGGTTTTGATCGTAAGTGAACAGAGAGAGCGGGAAGCCGAAGCGCTGCGAGGCCTGTGCCTGAACCATGTCCAGCGGTTTGCCCTGCGTGTCGAAGTAGTGCTTCAGAATCCAGTGCTGCACCACGGCGCCGCGGTTCGTGAATACGATCCGGTATTCAGCGTTCTCGACCGTGGTTTGTGTCTCCGTCCCCGCGGCAATGGCCTGCGCGGCCGCGGCCGGTTGGACCTTTCGCGAGGGCGTCGTCGCGGGTGCGGACTCCGGCTGCGCGGCTTCGCTTTGGGGCTCGGATGGCGGCTGGCCCTGGCCTTGAGTCACGGGCGCGGGTTGCGGCGGCTTGGGCTTCAGGAAGTACTGGTATCCGAACAAAAACATGATCGCCAGCTCATAATATAGCCCTTTATCGATACCAATAATATTGACCCCGAACAGATTAATTGCCACAGGTATGTGAGCACTATCGCCAAAAATCCATATCCCGATCCGGTGACTGGAGCACTCGGCCCTTGTATGTTGACACTGATAAGATTAACATTTGAAACCCCTTGAAGCATGACGTTGTTTGCCCATGCGTTCTTTGTGTTGACGTTTAACGCTGGAGCCGGATAGCCGTCTGTCCCCGGAAAGTGACATTGGTTATATCGGTCATCGCGCCGATGGCGGCCGAGGGATTGGCTGTATTCTGCCTTATGTATAACCCAGGTATTCGTGCCGTTCTGATCGTAATGACCAGGCTGCTAATGCTGATTGCCTCGCCCCAGCCATGCAACTGAAATTCGGGGCCATTGACGGCGCCGTGCATCAGTATCGTGCTCGCGTCGGGACCATCGCCGCGAAGCGTTACCCTATGGGGTGCGCCGTCATTTGGTAGCGACCATATTGGCTTACTGTTGAATTTCCAATTACCTCAGGAAAGACGCAAGCAGGCAGCGTCGGATGCGGCGGCGACATCCATGCTGTCGTGTTGTCAGTCGAGCCGTCGCCAGACCCGCCATAATTGCAGCACTGGGCATTCTGCTGGCTTTGTGATCGCGCACCCGCCGTTGTTAAGCGCGACCTGTAAACCATTGTCGGCAGCACTGCATGCAGCCGTTGTGAGGTCATAGGTGGCGGCTCCCCGTCACCGGGTGCCGCAAATCCGTCACGGATCACATGATTGACTTGCGTGGCCGATAGCGCTTTGAGTGCCGAATTATTGACAACGTGCAATTGCAATGGAGCCCGTGCCAGATACGAGCGGATTTGCGCGAGGCTGGCGGCGTTCAATTGCGTACCGGCGGGGCACGGCACGACCTGACACACGATAAACCGGTCCGCTGTCCCCGAGCGGTTTCGCCTGTGGCAGATCGCCAACGTCGACTTAACGTCTGCGCTTGCCCAGCGGACAACCGCTACCCCGACCTGCCACTACCTGCCGGGAGTCTGTCGACTGGGCTGACGCGATCCTCGAGGAGCCGCTACAGATCCAGGATGGCCTCGCACGCGTTCCGGACCGTCCGGGCATCGGACTCACGTGGAGATCGGAAGCCGTGAAGGCCCTGTCGCTGGACCGCTGATCAGCCATCTCGCCTCGGCCGTTCCGGTGCCCCTCACGGCTCCCGCGAGCGACCAGATCTCCTTCACGCCGTAGCCCTTCGTGTCGCCCGGCGCGGCGTCGCGCGCGAAGTGTAGTAGAGCGGCATCCCCTTGTACGTCGTCTGCTTTGCCGTCCTCCGGGGTGATGCTCGCGAAATCGGGGTCCCACTATCATTGGAACCGAAACGTACTCTAAGTCTCGGCTGCACACAGGAGTTCTTCCGGGGCGTCGGGATCGCGAAGAGGCGGAGATCGCCCCTCAGAATCGAATCCGTGACGGTGAAATGATAGCGTCCAAGCACGTTGAAATGCTTGTCTGCTAACTAACGGAGACAGCCGACCTACATCTCAGGCTTCACCTCAGCGCTTTTAGAACCCGTTCAACACACCGTAGTTCGCTTGGGATCCATTCGCCAGAATCGGGTCTTTCCGAGCTCGGCCAAGCGATGACTGAACTGAAAACCCAGCATCCAAAACAGGCCAAAAACAATGTCAGAATAGCCGGCCGTGTCGGTCATGAGTTATCGTGGCTGCAATTCGGTCTGGTGCTCGAGTAAACCATCCAAAACGTAAGGTGAATCGTGGAGTGTGCCGGGTACGACGGTGCCATGAAAGCCTGAAAACTGTTTGCTCGTGAAATTTTAATACGTCACGCCACGTTCGACGTGAAAATACTTGCTGTTGGGCCCGGCATTGAGGGTGCGCACCGGCACTACAAAGCGTAGTCCGTCGGCAGAAGAGACTTCGCCCCCACCAAACGACTGCGCAAGAGGAATACGGGTTTGCGCATTTAAAAGGCACGGGTTGGCGCGAGTCAGTGTTTCGGATCGAATGTAGTTCTGTTGCACCCAAGCCAATCTGGCGTATGTCAGGGCCCGATTTCTTGGGATCGACGACGGGCTCAATGCCGATATTGCAGGCCTGGGCGGCAAGCACGGCGCAAATGCTCAGGGGCAAATTGGCTGCCGAGCGTCTCCAACTCTGGCTCGGCGGCAGGGGCAATATTCAAAGTCCTGCAAATCTGTGCGCGGAGCACTTCCCATTCTGCGCCGCGTAACAGCTTCGCACGGGGATTGCACCAGCGCTCATAGCCAGCTCCCGAGAGCCGATTGCTCCAAAGCTGACATCGACCACGAACTCTCGACCCAACGCGGTCGGTCGCCCGCTGTGAAAGCAGACAGTCAGCTTTCGATCACGACCGGGGGGCCGAGGCGGTAGCGATTGAGTAGCCGGTCCATATGTGGCCCTCTGCGCAACGAATCCTTATTGGAAAGGGCGATCTTCTTACCTTTGACCAACGCGTTTTCCAGGTGTTGCAGCTTGTGGTTTAGCCGCCGCTGTTCTGCAATCCGTTCCGGTTCGGTGACTTCATGGTAGAGGCTCAATGCCACTCAACGCAATCGGTCGTCAGTCGCAATGTCCCCTTGGAACACGACGGTGTCTTCAACCTGCACCCGGTGCATCGTCGCCCAGACTTCCGCGTAAGCTCGGCTTTTGTTCCCCTGGTCTGGCCTTTGATGAACCTCAGCCTTGAAGTTCGAGTAGTCGACTGCTGTGTTTGGTATTTGGTTATTGTTTCCTCGGAACGCCCGGGATCCTCTCAGTATGTTTACTTCTGATCAAGATCCCTTTAATCGAGTCCCCGCAATTGGCTCAAGGTTGTCCAGAATCTCCCTTTTAACCTCGATAGCATCACGGAATCTAGCCATAAGCGGAAAACGCTTTCTCCATTCCTCCCACGTTAATCTCTCGTTAAGGCGGTTCTGTTCGGCAAACTCTTGATCCATTTTTGGCTGCTCAGCCTTAACTTCTTCCATGACCCGTGTGGCGTCGCCGTATCGGTCTAACTGGTCAACACTCATCCGCTGCATCAAATAAATCTCCATATCGTCCACTGAAGGTTCTGATTTCATGGTCCTTACTTCTGCTCAAGCTCCCTCAGGCGAGCCCATTATCTGCAATCGGTCGTTTTCCGTTACTATTTCAATACTCATTTTATTTTGGTGTTGTGCTATGTGTTTGGTGTTTGGTTTCGCCGATTGTTTCCTGAAACGCCCGGCAACCTCGGAGTAGGTTGTTGGCGTCTCTGACTATTTGCCGTGAAAAATGATAAGCCCATCTTTCAATCTGGAGAGCTGCCGCCTCCGCTAAGTCACCAAGGCTTTTGAGCGCGGGTAATTGAAGGCTGCCAGAGGTGTCACTGGCTGATGTCATAGGGTTTCTGAAAGCGCTGGCAGAAGCGATCCGTGTTAGCGAGCAAATCGCCAAGCGGGCGCTTGTCCACATCTCGATCGAACATTTCTTGTAGGTAGAAGATTGGCACCCAATGCACCGCCGACACGAATCGTCGCACCCTCTCCATCTGGGTCAGCGCTCAACAGTTTTGTTAGGTGGCCTTTTTCTGTGGGTAAGACGCTACGACGCGTTTTGATCGTGCTCGGCTATGCTTACCCTCCCATCTCAAAAAACGCGGAGCAGGCTTTTACCCGCACTAATAGCGGGGTATCTCCTGAGGTTAGGAGAGCGTCCATCTTGCGCATGGCTTCGTTTTTGGATCGATAGGTGAATCCGAAATGGACGAATAAGCTGGTGGCAATAGACCGAGGTTGATCGAACCATTTAGCGACCCGAGCTTCTAAAGCTTCGGTGAGCCATGCTCTCGTTTGATCGCCGATGTCGGGTTCGAAGTACCAGGTGGGTGCGTTCATAAACGTCAGGAGTGGATATCGCCCGGCTTAAGGCGCAAGGACCAAAACCGGTAGTACCGGTTTCACAGATTAAGGGATTTAAAGAACCGGTTGGCCTGTTCGCGCACCGCAATAATCTGCGCGGAATCAGTTTCCTCGGCGGCTAGTTCCTGGTTGTACAGATCCAGCTCGATAACATTTTCGATGGCTGACTCTAACTCGCTCGCCAGATCAGCCGGTGCCATCGCTTCGCACTCCCACACTTTGGTTGTGTCGTACCTCTCTTTGTACTTCTCGTAAGTTGGGCTTTTTTTGGTTAGCAACGCCTGAAGGCTCAAGATTGAAATCTTCAGTTTGCTCAAAGGTTAGCCCGGCCTTATACGCATCGATCTTACGGATCCCGAAATCTCGACGGAAACTTTTGACCAGATCTTCCGCGATCGCGTCTCCGGCTGGATCAAGGTCACTGACTACTAAGAGAATCAGCGTGTCTTTCTCGCTTGCCCTGTAACGATCGACGAGCTTCTTCTTTGGCGCGAGCGACGACATGCCGCGAATGATCGAGAACGGAATTGTGTGCTCTCTGGCTATCCGTCCGAGGAACGTTTGCAGCGTCAGTTTTTCCGCTACAATCTCAATGTGATTCGGCTGAGACTGCATCCGTTGCCGCCAATAGCCGGTCATGAAATTCTTGAACTCCTGCCGAAAGAAACTCCCTGTATTCGCAAAAGCGTTATTCAGTTCAACCGGTCTGGTTTCGTCCTCGATCGCGTCCCAGTCGACGAAACCATCGATTCGTGCGCGTGCGAGATGTCGGTCAGCTTCCGGTAAGAGTTCTTATCATTGATGTAGACTGAGCCTAGCTTTGAAGCATGTGTGAGCGGCGCGTTCGGCCCAAGCAACCGGTAATGAACCTGCCGGAGAGTCAGTGGCCAGTATTCCCTTTGTTCCTCCAGAATCCGAATGATTGCATCGAGAAAAGGCTTCTTGGCTTCCGAGATTTCGCACCGCTCTCCGTCGTCATTCGGTTCGATGGCTGATAAGTCACTCAAATGCCGATCGTTGTCTTTCTCGCGCCGTTCGTTAACGATCTGTTTATGCGCAGCCTTCGGATCGATTTTGATGAGGGATTCATGCACTAGAGCCGACGTGCTCTTGATCCGCTGCGTGTTCGTGTCCACTAGTAGCTTGAGAAATTTCTCATGATTCTTGGCGCGGCTGATGGGTAAAACCCAAACCGGTATTTATATCTCCTTAGCGAACGAACTCGTTTTTGTTCGCAACCATGGCTACTCTCTAATCAGCCCGTGGTCAGTTTGTCGTACGCACAGCTATTGGATGCTGGCTCTCCCGCCCAGGTTTCGGCGAGTTCTTGAGTCGGATTCCCGCACTCCCGCTACTCAAGATTACGTCAGGTCGCCATTTGTAATCTGATTCACTTTTGTCTCAAGACTACTTCGCCGCTGTCTTACCCGCCGTCTCAAATGTTTTGAGCTTGGCCTGCGCCAGCGCCTTGTAAGCGCTATTTACCGACGCGGATTGCATGAACGCATCCTTCGCCTCTGCATTCTTCTTCAGGTTTACCAGCGCGAACCCCAGCCGGTACTGATTTCGACCATACGCGCCGTCATCCGACTTCAGCAACGGCGCAGCCGCTCTGAAGTTCTCCACCGCTTGCGCGTTATCCTTTTTCTGAATGTTAACCTGCCCTAAAGAGCTCAGCGCCAGCCCTTTCTGCAGCGAAATTTGCTGCTGCCACTGTTCGTCCGTTACTCCTTCGGGTTTCTGAGCGGACCCCAAGAGCGTGATCGCCTTCTTCGCGTAGGCTTCGGCTTTATCCAGTTGCTCTCCCTTTTCGCTGTAATAGTCAGAGAGAAAAAGCAGCATTCCTATATTGTTCGGATCCTTGGCTAAGAGTCCGTTCGCCACCTCCAGCATTTTCGGCACGTTCTGCGCCTGTTGATAGGCGCTCGCCGCCACCACAAGCGCAGGATCGGCGTAGACAGAATCCGGGAAGAGTTGCGCGAAGTGCGTCAAAAGCGCGGCCCGCTTTGCTTGGTTCGTCACCCGATAGGCCCCAAGGTACATGGCTTGTTCGATGTAGAGGATATTGTCCTTGTTATTGTCCAGCGTCTCTTTTAGCTGCCGTTGCCAACTGGTTGCTTCTACTCCCTCCGGGGCCGGCGTCGCCTTGAATCGTTGCAGAATGCCGGGCACTTTCTCTCCATAGGACATCAGTTTATCTATGTCGCCCTTTTCGCTTGCCGCGCGGACCATATTGAGGGCGTTGGCAAAATTGTCGGGATCGAGCGCAAACAGTTTGTCGCCATATTCGAATGCCTTGTCGTAATTCTTCTGCGCGATGTAGTAATTCACGTAGAGGTCGTCGGCGACGATAGCCATGTCGCCCTGGCCGAGGGTCGTTGAAAATTTATCGATCAACGCCAGCTTCTGCGCGGGATCGGTAGCAGCGTTGATTTCCGTCAGTGCATGGTCCGCATCGGACCCGGCCGCGATGGGCACGTACTTTCCGATCGTTTGGCTGCTTACCGGTTGGGCCGCGAAAAAGAGAAGAATTAGAAACCCAATAATCCAGGCTATTCGTTTCATGGACGCCTCCACAGGAAGGAAATTGCCTGCATCTTAGTGCCGCTTGGCTCCGCACGCAAACGAAATCCCCAGACGAAAGACGCTGCTGCCGCCCGCGCGCGCCCGCACCGCCTTTTCGTTTAGAATGGAAGAGTCTTCTACCGTAGTTGCAGGGAGGAGTTCTTGGCAATGTTTGAGTCGCGTCACATTTTGTCATCGCGCCTGAGTGCGGTCTTTGCAATGACGGCAGTTTCCCTCCTCGTCGGCTACGCGCAGCAGACAACCGCGCAGACCGCAATGACCTGCCATTCGATGGATACGCAAGAGGAAGTTCCTCCTGAAAAACTCCCCCCACCTCAGAAACTCACCGGCATCGGCAACGCGCACATCCGCATTACTGCGAATCCCGAGGCGCAAATGTGGTTTGACCAGGGCTTGAATCTCCTGCATGACTTTTGGGACTACGAATCCGTTCGAGCCTTCGAGCAAAGCGTCCGCGTGGATCCACAATGCGCGATGTGCTATTGGGGAATCTATCAGGCAGAGAAATTTCGCCACAGCAACTCTAAATACTATGCCGACCAGGCATTGAACAAAGCTGTCAGCCTGAAGGGTCGCGCCAGCAAATCCGAACGCCTCTATATAGACGCGAGTGTCGCGGCCGAAGCCGATGAAAAATCCGAAAAGGAAGACAAAAAAGCGGGGGACTCGAAAGAAGTGCAACTCTACCGCAAGCTGGTCAAGCAGGATCCTAAAGACATGCAGGCGCGCATTTTCCTGGCCGAAGCGGTTGGAGATGGCTATGACGACAACGATCAGCCGCGCGACGGCCAAACGGAAGCTCTGGCCATATTCCAAGCCATTCTGAAGGAAGACCCGGACAACTCCGCGGCCAATCACTACTGGATTCATGCTGTCGAGGCCAGTCAGCATCCGGAGCAAGCTCTGCATAGCGCGGAAATCCTCGGCCGCCTCGCACCCACTTCGGGGCACATGGTCCACATGCCCGGCCATATTTTCTATCGCACCGGCGATTACGCGCGCGCGAAAGAATCCTTCGCCGCCTCTATGCGAGCCGATGAGCAATACATGCAGGCGCAGCACGTGCAGGTCGACGACGATTGGAACTACGTGCATAACTTGATGTACGCCATCGCCAATTTGATGGAAGCCGGCGAATTGAGTGAAGCGACGGCGCTCTCTGGGAAAGCACGCGAGGCGCGCGGTCAACTTGAGAACACGCTCTATCCGTGGTCGCCGCGTGATGCCATGTCGCGGCTCGATCCGCGCCTTCCGGTTGCGTTGCGCGCGGCGGATTGGGCTACGGTTCTGGAATTGTTGAAGTCCGTCGATGCGTCCGCCGCCCTTCCGAATCTCCAATTCCTGGCGGGCCAGTTGACGCAATTCGCTCTTGGCATGCAGGCCCTGGATGAGCACAATCTGTCGCTCGCGGAAGCGGCGTCCGCGCAGTTCGATGCGGATCTCTGGCGGCTGTCCAATCGTTTGAAAGATGAAGCGGACGCCAAGTCCAAAGAAAAAAACAAAGACGAGAAAAAGTCGGACGCTGCTCCGCCAAAATTGCAGCTGATGCCCGACGCGATGCCCAAGCCTCTGCTGAGCAACTTGTCTATCATGTCTCTGGAACTGCGCGCTGGTTTGCTCTTGGCAAAAAAACAGAACGAGGAGGCCAAAAAACTGTACGTACGCGCCGCACGGGAAGAAAAGGCGCTGGGATACCATGAGCCGCCCGCCTACATCCGGCCCGTTGGCGAAACCGAAGCCGCGGCCTATATGGCTGCTTCGGACTGGCCTGCCGCGAAGGCAGCCTACGAAGAGGCCCTTGTCGAGCGGCCGCGCTCCGGTTTTCCGCTCTTCGGCATTGCCAAAGCCAGCGAGCAAGCCGGCGATACTACAGCAGCCGCCACTGAGTACGCCGAATTTTTGGCTGCATGGAAGTCAGCCGATTCCAGCCTGCCGCAACTCGCCCACGCCCGCGCCTACGTTGCTTCACACGGCACGGTCGCAGCAGGCAAATAGCCCGCTCTTCTTGCAAGAATCTGCGTTGATACTGCGAACCAATGTGGAGTGCGGCAGCTCTGCTGCCGCTTTTCCCACCAGCGACAACTATCTGGCGATCCTCAATGATCGCCTCGCACCTTCGCCCAAAACTCCGCCGAGGTCACCACCGGCACAATCTCAAACTCCACCAGATCCTCCCAATGCCTCACCCACTCCTCCAACAACTCCGCCCGTTCCGCCTCCATAATTTGAAAGCAACGCCCGCGCGCCTCATCCACCCAGCTCACGTGGTACGTGACGCCAGACGTCAGCATGCGCCCTTCACGCGCGAAACGCTCGCCTATAGCCTTCGTGTCGCCATTCTTGAAGCGTTCAATCACCATAAACAACATGCCGCAAGTCTACCCAATCCCGAACAATCTTGCGCCACCCACAGACGGGCTAAGTCCTTTAGACGCAACGCTTACAAAAAACAGGGGGGAGGGGCCGATTATTGTTAACTAAGCTTCGCCTGCTCAACGCCCGATACTCATTTGACCAGCAACGTATTTCAAGAGACGATGCCAAGTTTGGACGAGGTGAAAGCTTGGATCTGGGCTTGCAGGGACGCGTAGCCATCATCGCGGCGGCCAGCAAAGGGCTAGGCCGAGCCGTCGCTGAAGAACTCGCGCGCGAAGGCGCCAGCGTAGCCATTTGCGCCCGCACAGCGTCCGAACTGGAACAAGCCGCCGCCCAAATTCACGCATCCACGGGCAGGGAAGTCTTCCATCAAGCCGTCGACGTCACAAATCCAGTCGCCGTCTCTCATTTTTTCGGCGCTGTCGAAGACCACTTCGGCCGTCTCGATATTTGCGTCACCAATTCCGGCGGCCCGCCGTCCAAGCTTTTTGTCGACACAAACCCAGAAGACTGGCGCGCCGCCGTTGATCTCCTGCTGATGAGCACTGTTCTTTTCGCCAAAGAAGCGCTGCCGCGTATGCAGAAAAACAAGTGGGGGCGCTTTATCACCATCACGTCCTCCGCGGTGAAACAGCCTGTGGACGGTCTGTTACTTTCTAATTCCATTCGCGCCGCCGTCACCGGTCTGGCACGCACTCTCGCGAATGAGTACGCCGCGCATGGCATCACCGTCAATAACGTTTGCCCAGGCTACACGCGCACCGCGCGTCTCGATGGTCTCGCCGCGGCCATTTCCGCGCGCACTGGCGCGCAGCCGGAAGCTGTCTTTGCCGATTGGACTCGTCAGATTCCCGCGGGCCGCATCGGCACTCCTCAGGAATTCGCCGCCGTCGTGGCCTTCCTCGCTTCGGAGCGCGCTAGCTACGTCAACGGCACATCCATCGCGGTGGATGGCGGCATGGTACGAAGTCTTCTATAATATAAAGTGATGAATCTCTCCCAGCGTCACTTTCAACTTTCGATTCTGCCTGAAACCTTCGCCATCGTTGGACTTTCGCCCGGCACAAGCATTCCTGGGTGGGCCACGCAAGGTTCCTTTTTCTCTGTTACCCGCACTCCCGACGAGCTCTCCATTGTCGTTGACGAAACCCTCGTTCCCGCCGGCGTGCAATCCCAGGGCGGCTGGCGTGTCATGAAAGTGCACGGTCCATTTGTCTTGTCGGAAGTCGGCGTACTGGCATCGCTCGCCGGACCTCTCGCCGCGGCCAAGATCAGTGCGTTTGTCGTCTCCACGTTCGATACGGATTACCTGCTCGTGGCCAATGAAAATCTGGCCCCAGCCATCTCCACGCTCGAAAGAGCAGGACACACATTCCAAAAGGGCCCGTCTGAATGAATTTTTCATTTTTCGCAGGTAATCGTAGTCGTCCGCGTCGCCGGGCGGCGTACATCGCTGTTGCCGGCCTACTCGCGTTTCTCTTCGTCTCTCTGCCTGTTCTCGCAGACGAACCCTACGCCCGCAGCCGCGACTACGATCTTCAGCACTCGCGGATAGCTCTGCGCTTCGATCTTGATCAGAAAAAAGTCATCGGCGACGTCACCCATTCGCTCACTATCCTCCGCGACTCGACCTCGAAAATTATTTTTGATTCCGCCGGCCTCACCATCCAAAGCGTCACCGTGAATAAATCCCCCGCCAAATTCGAGACCAAGGACGACAAGCTCATCATTCCACTCGCCACTCCAGCCCACGCTGGCGAAAAATTCGATGTCAACATTCGCTACGAAGGCAAACCCACTAAGGGCCTCTACTTCATCCTGCCTGACAAAGATTATCCCGACCGCCCCAAGCAGGTCTGGACGCAAGGCGAATCCGAAGACACGCGCTACTACCTACCGACGTACGACTACCCGAACGACCGCCTCACCACCGAAACAATTCTCACCGTGCCCGCTTCGTGGATCACTGTTGCCAATGGCAAGCTCGTCAGCGTCGCTGATGCAGCCAACGGTATGAAGACGTGGACTTGGAAGGAATCCGTTCCTAGCTCGACGTACCTCATCACAATCGTCGCAGGTGAACTAGACGAGGTAAAAGACACCTGGCGCGGCATCCCCGTCACGTACTACGCGCCCAAAGGACGCGGCGATCGCCTCGCCATCAACTACGGCCGCACTCCGCAGATGATCGAACTTTTCAGCAAGAAACTTGGCGTCGACTATCCCTGGGAAAAGTACGCGCAATCCATGGTCGATGATTTCGTCGCTGGCGGCATGGAGAACTCCAGCGCCACGACTAATACCAGCGCATCGCTCCAGCATCCCAAACTCGCGCCAGAATATCTCACTGGCCAGGATGACCTTATCTCCCATGAACTCGGCCATCAGTGGTTCGGCGACCTGGTCACTTGCAAGGATTGGGGCGACATCTGGCTCAACGAAGGTTTCGCCACCTTCATGGAAACGGTTTGGAGCGGAATCTCACTTCGGCAAAGACCAGGCCGACTACGAGAGGTGGATCGCGGCACGTGGCTGGTTTGAGAAGACCAATCTTTATTGACAAGCCCATCGTTCGCCACGACTTCAACGATTCCGGCGAATTTGACGGCAACGCCTACACCAAAGGCGGCTGGGTTCTCTACATGCTTCGCCACCAACTTGGCGAAGACGCTTTCTATCGCGGCCTGAAGCACTATCTCGAAGTAAATCGCGGCAAAAACGTAGTCACCGCCGATCTCGCGAAAGCCATCGAAGAAGCCACGCACACCAATGTCGATCAGTTCTTCAGCCAATGGCTTTACGGCGCGGGCGCTCCCAAGTTCGATCTGAGCTACAAGTACGATGACGCGAAGCACGAAGTCGCGCTCACCGTTAAGCAAACGCAAAAAGTGGAAGGCCGCGTCGGCCTTTTCCACGTTCCTACTGATGTCGAGATCACCACTGCGTCCGGGCCAAAACTTTTCCCCATCACGGTTTCGAGTGAAAAAGACACCGCGATTTTCACGTTACCAGCCGATTCCGCTCCGCTTATGGTTCTCTTTGACAAAGGCGGGCACGTTCTCAAATCCGCCGATTTTCACAAAGAAAAAAAGGAATGGCTCTACCAGTTGAAGAACGCCACTGAACTTGCGGACCGCGCCGATGCGATTACTGCTTTGGGCAAACTCAAAGGCGATGACGATGTCATTGCCGCCCTCGCTGACGCGCTCCGCAACGACAAGGCCTGGGGCATTCGAGCTAATGCTGCTGACGCTCTCGGCAGACTGGGCGGTCCCGCCGCGTCGAAGCAACTCCTTGATGCGTTAAATACCGCCAAGGAACCGTGGGTGCGCAATCGCATTGTCTCCGCGCTTGCGAATTTCAAAGATGATCCCGCCATCGTTGCCAAACTGAATTCCATCGCTGGAGATGACAGCTCCTACCGTGCCCGTGGCGCCGCTCTTCAGGCGCTTGGCCGCCTCAAGGCTCCAGGAGCCCTGCCCACGCTCGAAGCCGCAGTCGCCGCCGATTCTCCAGACGGCTTCCTGCGCAACGCTGCGCTCCGTTCCATGGGGCCGCTCGGTGACGATAAAGCCGTGCCGCTTCTGCTCGAATGGTCAGCTCTGGGCAAACCGATCGAATCGCGTGAAGCCGCAATCGCCAGCCTCGCTCGCCTTCAAAAAGACAACAAAGACATCACCAAACAAATCGCGTCCTATCTCAACGAGCCGCACTTTCCCATTCGCATGGCCAGCATTTTCGCGCTCGGATCGCGTGGCGACGCTTCGGCCGTTCCTGCTCTCGAAGCCTTGCTCAAGAGCGACGACCTCAGCATCGAAATGGTCCCCATGATTAAAGGTCAAATCGCGGGCCTGAAGGCCCCCGCCGGCGAACGACACCACCAGCATGGTGAAACGCCCAGCGAGGATGAAGGCGCGGACGCCGCTTCAGCGACAACGGGAAACGATCAAGGCGCAGTAGCAAAGCGACTGGACCATCTCGAACGTCTGATCCAGGAAATGAACGATCGTCTGAAGACAATCGAAACGCGTCTTCCACCTCCGAAACAATAGCTCGAACTCAAAAAATAGATTGAACGCGGAGTGGATACAGCGTTCCACTTCATTGAAGGCGCTCGTCCGAATTTGCGACGAGCGAGGCGGGGCAAGCCCCGCCCCTACAGGAATCTCAAGCCAGCATTCCACTGTCTTACAGGAACGTGGAAACACCTACGCAACACCCTGATGGGATGATGGCAGCCGAGTGTGTTAGTGTCGTTTTCTCAAATTCACTAGCCCAGGACGAGGCGAACGATGTCGAAACCGAAGGTGCTGGCGACGCGGCCGCTGTTTCCTGCCGCGCAGGAGATCTTGAACGCGTCGTGCGACGCGGAGTATTGGGCCAAGCCCGAGTCAATTCCTAAAGATGAACTGTTCAGAAGACTGAAGGATAAAGAAGGATTGGTGTGTTTGCTGACCGAGAAAGTGAATTTGGAATTGCTGAGCGCCGCCCCGAAATTGCGGATCGCGGCGAACGTGGCAGTGGGATTCGACAACATTGATGTGGCGGCTTGCACCAAGCGAGGAGTGGTAGCGACAAACACGCCCGGTGTGCTGGATGAGACTACGGCGGATTTTGCATGGATTTTGATGATGGCAGTAGCGCGGCGGCTGGTAGAAGGCGATGCGCTGGCGCGCTCTGGCAATTGGACTGGTTGGGATCTGGATCAGCTTGTAGGGACGGATGTGTGGGGCAAGACGCTGGGGATCGTGGGCTTCGGAAGGATTGGCAAGGCCATGGCGCGGCGGGCACTCGGTTTTCAGATGAAAGTGATTTATGCAGACGAGAAGCAAGCGCCGGAAGCAGTGGAGAAAGAACTAAAAGCGGAGTATCGCGGAATGAATAGTCTGCTTGCAGAGTCGGATTTTGTGAGCCTGCATGTGCCGCTGTTGCCGGAGACGCGCGGCATGTTTGACGCGCCGAGATTCTACAAGATGAAGCCTACGGCTTACCTAATCAATACGTCGCGGGGGCCGGTAGTGGATGAAGCGGCACTCGTTCATGCGTTGGAGATCGGGAAGATTGCGGGCGCGGCGCTAGATGTGTTCGAGAATGAGCCGTTCATCCATCCGGGATTGAAGAGGCCAAACGTGGTTCTGGCGCCGCATATCGCGTCGGCGTCGATTGAAACGCGGACGAAGATGGCGTGTATGGCGGCGGAGAATGTGGTGGCAATGTTTAAGGGACAGCGGCCGCCGAATATGTTGAATCCGGAAGTTTTGAAAGCGAGTTGAGGGAACCCGGCGACTCTTCTATGGCGGAACTGAAGCAACTTGCCCGCCGAATTTTCCAGGAAACCATTTCGGCGATCGACATTCCCGAGGCCATGCAGAGGAAACTGCGGCGCGCGGGACAGGTGTTGTGTCTCGACAATGTGGAAGTGAGTTTGCCCGCATTTGCGAATGTGCGTGTGGTTGCGATTGGTAAGGCGGCGCACGCAATGGTGGAAGGGCTAGCTAGTTTGCTTGGCCGGGAACATCCCCTGGAAGGGATTGTCGCAGCGCCAACACCCCCTTTGGTTGCCATGTCTGGGATGAAGTACTTCGTTGCCGGACATCCAACTCCAGATATTCAGAGTTGGAAGGCGGCGGAGTCAATTCTGGCGCTGCTCAGGGAGTGTGATGAGAAGACAGTCGTGTTTTTTCTGTTGTCGGGCGGTGGATCAGCGTTGGTGGAGTTGCCGCTCGATGGGAGGCAGACACTCGAGGATGTGCGGCAACTGCACCGCGCGTTGGTCACGTGCGGAGCGCCGATCGAGGCGATAAACACAATACGAAAGCATGTTTCGGCGGTAAAAGGCGGAAGGCTAGCAGTGGCTGCGGGTCGCGCGATGAAAATTACCTTGGCGGTGAGCGACGTGCCGGTGGGAAAAGAGTCGGCGCTGGCTTCCGGACCGACTTTGCCGGACCTCACGACTATCGCGGACATGCAGCCGGTCATCGAAAAATTTGCGCTGAGGGATAAGCTGCCTGCTTCGCTTTTGCGCTGGATGGATGAAGGGGAAATGCCAGAGACCCCGAAAGAGGGCGATGCAGCTTTCGCCAACGCCCATTTTTCACTTTTGCTGGGGCTCGATGATTTATTTCATCCCGCGCATCACGCTACGGAAGCGAAGGGATTCGTGGCATGCTGCGACAACACCACCGATGATTGGCCGGTCGAGAAGGCGGCGGAATATTTATTGGCGCAACTGGAAGAGGTGCGCCGGGCGAATCCAGGGAAGCGTGTTGCGGTGATTGCGGATGGAGAGGTCAGCTCGCCGGTTCGGGGCAAAGGAATCGGTGGGAGAAACGCGGCGTTTGTTCTGGCGTGTGTGAAGAAAATTGCCGGGAAGAAGATCGCGGTGCTTAGCGCAGGGACGGATGGAGTGGATGGGAATAGTCCGGCAGCAGGAGCTGTGGCCGATGGGGAGACTTTGGAGCGGGGTCAGGCGATTGGGTTGAATGCGCGATACATGTTTCGGGAGAGCGACTCGTACTCTTATTTTGCGAGGTTGGGGGATACGATCATTACCGGGCCTACCGGAAATAATTTGCGTGATTTGAGGATTTTGCTGGCGGAAGCTGAAGAGAAAAAACAGAAGAATAGGCCTTACCGCAGAGGCTGGTAGGGAACAGGAAGCGCTGAGAACGAAGGCGCGTGGCAAGGTTACAGGTCTATTCAGCTCGCCTGCCTAAATTCATTCACAGAAAAACGTTTTTCAACTTGCCCCGTCTATGAGTAGAACGGAGGGCGCACTATTGAAACGCCTGCTCGTGCTCGCAACACTTGCTCTATGTTCCCCAGTTTTTGCGCAAGACACCATGTTTCGCGGCAACGCGCAGCACACCGGTGTTTACCCTGGCCCCGGCGTCGCTCAATTCACTAAAATCAGGTGGCAGTTTCACACTAAAGGACAGGTTTTATCTTCTCCAGCGATCTCCGGTGGCGTGCTGTACATCGGCAGCAGCGATCACTTTCTCTATGCGCTCGACGCCGGCACTGGTGCGCTCAAATGGAAATTTGAGACTGCTGGCCGGATTACCTCGTCTCCCGCCGTATCGGAAGGTCTCGTTTTTTTCGGCAGCTTCGATAGCAACTTTTACGCTGTTGATGCTGGCACAGGCAAATTGAAGTGGAAATTCAAAACGGCTGGTGAGCGCCGCTTTGCCGCTACACATCTTCACGGCGCGGAGCCTGCCGCTGAAACCATGCCTGACCCTTTCGATTTCTACCTCTCGTCGCCAGTCGTTTCAAACGGCGCCGTTTATTTCGGCAGTGGCGATACCAACATCTACGCTTTGGACGCCGCCACGGGCGGCCTTAAATGGAAATTCAAGACCGGCGACGTGGTTCACGCTTCGCCCGCCATTTCCGATGGCACTTTGTTTGTTGGCAGCTGGGACAGCTTTTTCTATGCTCTCGATGCTGCCACTGGAAAAGAAAAATGGCGTTTCAAAACGGGTGAAGACCCGAAAATTCACAATCAGGTGGGTATTCAATCTTCTGCGACCGTCGCCGATGGTGTTGTTTATTTCGGTTGCCGCGACTCCAAGTTCTACGCCGTGGATGCCGCCACTGGAAAACAGCTCTGGTCGTTCGATAACAAAGGCTCCTGGGTCATTGGTTCAGCCGCCGTGCGGGATGGAAAGGTTTATTTCGCGACCTCGGATTCCGGCCTGTTCTACGCATTGGACGCCAAATCCGGTGCTACAGTTTTCTCCCTCGACAACAAACACTGGCCCATGTTTTCTTCTCCCGCTGTCTCCGGCGATACGCTCTATGTCGGCTCGCACGAAGGCAAGCTCCTCGCCATCGATCTCAAGACGCAGAAATTCACGTGGAGTTTTGAGACGGAAGGCCACAAACAGAACGGCTCAACGTACACGAAGCCTAACGGCACGCCGAAATACGAGGCAGCCTTCACTGACTTTTTCTACGACGACATGGTTCATGGCGTTCAGAAAATGATGGCGGTTGGCGTCATTCTCTCTTCGCCAGTGATCGTCAGTGGCACTATCTACGTCGCAAGCACCGACGGCAATGTCTATGCGCTTATGTAGGACAGGCACTCTTGCCTGTCCACTTGTTTGCGCCAACGCCTCAATGCACAACTATTGATTTTTGCCAGGTACGAAGTGCGTGCTAGTCACTGAGAAAAGCGGCAGCAGAGCTGCCGCACTCCAGATCGCTGCTCGCAATATTTTGCGGGACTAAGCGGAAGCCAACCAGTCCGCTACGCGCCAAAACCTTGCGCTGCGCCCACACGCATCGGATGAATCTCGAACTTGTTGAGCCCGGCCAGAACTGTGGGGTCATTTTCGAGAACTTGACGTACTTCCGCCTCATCGGCCACCTCAAAGACCGCCATGCCGAACGCGCCGTCCGGCGCCATCACCGGGCCGTAAATCAGAATCTTCCCAGCGTCAAAGCTCTGCCGCGTGTAGCGAGCATGCTCCTGCATCAACAACTTCTCCTCGGGAGTAATGTCCATCGGAAACGTGGGCCGTGGCGGTATCAATCTCACAAAAAAGTATTGTTTGCTCATAGTCCCAGGATGATAGCACGCCCATAATTTGTTCAAGATCCGCCTGGGTTTCTTTTTCCGTCCAAAGACGGCTACGCCCCTTCCGCATTGATGGGGGCAGATGCGGAAAGGGCGTGCCGTCTTCAGGAGAGAAGATCGTTGCTTAAAGGGCGCCAGCTTGTTCTACAGCAGCCGGCGCCGGTTGCGATTGTTAGTTGACGGCTGGAGGTGCACCGGCGGGTCCGCGTGCACCTGGACCACCCGGGCCGCGCCCGCCTGTTTGTACAGAGTAGCCTGCTGGGACCGTGAACAAGGTAGCCGCTGGCTCCGTTCTCTGAATGCTGGTCACGGTGTAGGTCGAGGTTCCGGTGCGCGGATCGGTACGCGTGCTCTTCAATACAATCTGAAGATCCGCCGAATACCACCGCTCGGAAACGATCTGGAGGGCTTTTTCGTTTCCGATCTGGCCGACCGGAATAATGCGCGTTGTCCGTGTGCCTTCTGCGACCACACCATTGATCGTCTGTGTACCGAGCGATTCTTTCTTCAGCAAGCCGGCGGCTTCTTCCTTCTGCATCCGCTCCTGCTCTCGATTCTGGAAGTTGGCGGCCGAATCCGCATTCGCTCCGTTTCCTTCGTGGACGTGCAAGGCGTCCTTGTGCGCTACCTTTTGCTCATCGTCGAGCATGATGTGGACGCCTGCGACTGGGTCAGAAATCATCACCATCTTTTTCGGAGCCCCGGACGCCGTCAGCGGTCCGAATCCAGTAAAGGTGGCTTCGTGCCGCGAACGTCCCTGGCTGTCGCGATACATCGACACCTGGGAGGTTCGGTGAATCACGGAGCCGTCTTGCAAGGTCTCCGTCGTTTCCGACGTAGCCGTGGCAGAGAAGGGCGCGCCTTTCACGGTCTTCCCGCCGTGCATTCCTTCAAAGCCCATCAACTCCATCGGGCCTCCGAAGGGCGGGGGACCATCCGGACCGTGCCGCTGCGCTTGCACCGCGGCAGAGCTCACCACCAGCACACCGCCAAGAACCAAACACATCTTGATCTTCGAGTTCATCATTACCTTCTCCTCTTCTCTCCTAGACCGCGATGGCTTGCTCACCGCGGAAATCTCGTTTTAGTTTTCTTCCTCTGCCAGTCGCACGGCTTGCGGCAGGCCGTCGTTTCCAACCAACAAATCCACCTGGATCCACTCGCTGGCGCGCTCTTCATTCACAGGCAATCCCAGAACGCCAAGCGAGCCGCGCTGCATCCGAACGTGGTATATGGCGGCTTCTTCGGTTTCATCCAAAGTGGTTCCTGGCAGTGGGGTAAAGTCTCCCGAATCATCGGCAATGGAGAAATTGCTAGAACCCTCGTTTTGCGCGGCGGCTTCGGTTGCGGCAAGCGTTGTCTGCGCTGCGATTTTTTGTTTTTCGGCGTCCAGATGCCGAGACTGCTGCCAATTCCACATACTTATTGCACCCACAAGAACCGCAGCGCCAGCCAAAGCCCATGCCGCTACGACCGCCGTATGTCGCACTACCATCGTGCGGTGCCGCGTGCGAAATTCCTGCCGCAGCCGCATCTCGACACGCGCGGGCGCACGCGCCTCTAAAGTTTCTTCGCTCAGCAGCCGCAACTCTTCGCGCGCCGTTTCCCAAGATTCCTGCAACGCCGCGCAGCGCGGGCAATGGCTGAGATGCGCCACCGCCGCGGCTCTTTCGAGCGAGTCCGCGCCAGTATCGCGGCCCAGGTCCAAAACAATCGCTTCTACTTGTTCGCAGTTCATCGCATTTTTCCCGAACGATTCCAAAATTTCTTCACCTCGCCACTTTCATGCGCCGAGGCACATCCCGCAACATCTCCAGCTTCGCCAGCAGCAGGGCCCGGCCGCGATGTAGCCGCGAACGAATCGTTCCGATTGGGCAGCCAGTCATTTGCGCTGCTTCTTCGTAACTCATTTCTTCCAATTCGCACATCACAACGGCCTCGCGAAACTCTGCCGGCAAATCCAGCACTGCAGCTCTCACCTGATGCATACGTTCCCGTTTTTCGACCCACATCGCGGGGGTGAAGCTGTCCTGCAAAATGATTCCAGCTCCAGTGCCATCCTCATTCTTCTCTTCCAGCGCTACCTCTCGAGGTCTTCGCTCCAGGTGTTTCATCACCCGGTTGCGGGCGATTCCGAAGAGCAGCGCTCCGACTGTTCCACGCTCCGGGTCGTACTTTTTCGGCGCGCGGATTAAGGTCATGAAAACATCCTGCACAATCTCTTCCGCGCCCCAGGCGCTTCCGGTCATTCGCAGTGCAAACCGATACAACGCACCCTGGTGCCGCCGGTAGAGAAGTGTAAAGGCCTCCTCGTCACCCTTTGCGGCACGACGCAACAGAAGATCGTCTCTATCTTGCGGAGCTATCCTCGTCTCCCCTGTTACGTTGTCTCGACCAGTTCGAGATGCGTGTTCTGCCTTCTCCCTTATTTCCCGACCGGGCCGTAAAAAGTTCCCAAGCCGGTTTAGAGCGGGATGCGGTGGATTGGTAAGCTTTGGTTTCACAGTGGTTTAGACGTGTGCGGAGCGTGCCGCGTGTCGGGCAAGGGTAACTCCGAAGGGGAGTCGGCCTCAATAGCGGAGGATTGGATTTGAGGCTGACTGCTGGCCGGAAGTTAGAGAGTTCTGAAGAAAATTCGGTGGGACTAGGCTTTCTTGTGTGGCTTGAACATACGTGCTGCGACGCGCGCTACTAAACGGCGAGAGACAAGCCTTTGTCCGAGGACACCCAGATAATTTCCCAGGCCGGAAATGACGTAACTCTTTCCGGCTGCAAGTGCGCGCAAGCCTGTTCGCGCGACTTTTTCCGCGGTCTCGCGATTCGCTCTGGTGGCGGCAATATGCGCTTGTCCGGCGACATCAGCGAATTCTGACTCCGTCGA
>CAVPNO010000019.1:0-13052 GCA_963706455.1 uncultured Acidobacteriota bacterium
CGCCAGCAATCCGATCAGCCAGATAGATTGTGAGCCGCCGCCGCCGCCGCCGCTGGCGCCGCCTCCCTGCGTTTGAAGATTGGGATTTTGATATTCGGGCAAAGGAACTTCCTGTCTCGATCGAGCAGCAAAGATGCGTGCGCCGCTCTGTTCTATGGTAACGGTTCGTGAGGAACCTGGCGGGAAATCGCCGCCGGCGGAACCTGGTCCAGGCCTCCCTTGCTGAAGGGATGGCACCGCAAGAGCCTCCACAAGGCCAGCGCCGATCCGCGCAGAGGCCCGTGCGTGGCGATCGCTACCCGCGCATACTCCGAGCAGGTGGGGTGAAACCGGCATCCGCCCGCAGAAATAGAATGCAGCGCCGGCGAAAGCCAGCGCTGGTAAAAGGCCAGAACTGCAAGCAGGATGCGCGTCATCATGCGGGTGAAACCGCGGACGGCCGCGAGGCCATGTTCACCGCCTCCGCCCGCGCCTGTGTAAGGATACGCACGATCTCCGCCTCAAGTTTCGCGAATTCGATGGTCAACACCACTCGCCGCGGATGCAGGATCAGGTCTGTCCCTTCCGGCAGCAGGTCCACGTGGCGCCGCAGCGCCTCGCGCATGCGCCGCTTGATGCGGTTGCGCTCGTGGGCCTTGCCCAGCACCTTGCCCACCGTGAGGCCCACACGCGGTCCTGCGGTACTGCCTGCCAGGCCGACCGGCTTCCGCTCACTGCGCTCGAGAGCCAGAAACCAGCTCATCGACGCCGATTGGCGCTTGCGGCCGGCGCCATAAGCACGTTGAAAATCCGCGTGCCGGCGCAGACGAACTCCCGCCAGCGATTGCGTCGCCGGCGCGGTTTGGATGGGAGTCTCAGGCGGGGTGTTTTCGGGCTCGTTCGGGGCTTTCATCAATGTGGGCCCGGAATCGCGAGCGGAAAATGCAAAGCCATTCCCGCTCCAATCAGAGCGGGAATTCAGTCACGGTGACCCGCGCTGACCGACACGCGTTTGCGGCCGGCCGCTCGCCGCCGGCTTAACACGGCGGCTCCGCTTTTCGATTTCATGCGGGCGCGGAATCCGTGAGTCTTCACGCGGCGGTGGCGGTTGGGTTGAAATGTGCGCTTGGGCATCGAAATGCGCTCCTGTTTCCTTGATAAAAATCTCGCCCTGCTGGCAAGTTCTAATCTTACAGGAACCTGCCGCAGGAATCCAGCGCCACGGCAGTCGGCGGGATTCGTGCCCCGCGCGCCGGCAGACCCGCGCTCATCTACATCGAAACAAAAAGAATTCGCCCGGCAACCCAAAACCTGTCGCGCGATTCCAAGACAAAGTCCGAATCCATGCGAAGTTTCATTGTGACTCCGGTAACTTTCGCATTCGTTTTGACCTCGTTTCTGCACAGTTTCACCACCACTGGTGCAACCCTCTTCGGCTCGCTCAAAGTTCTGTGAAAGAGAGGTTGCAATGACCCTCAAATGTGCTACCATCGGGACCGTTCAACAAAAGTTTTCCAGCGTCCCACTGACCGAAATTTATCCATGCCCTGAGGTTTAAATCCAGGCGGGCAGAAACCAACGGCAGGCGCCTCACGATGAGCAGAGACGGGATTTCAAATCCCGCCCCCAGAGAGCCTGTTGCCTAAATTTATGGTGGATAAAAGGGTCCGCGGGTTAAGCAGGCAAGGATAGTTCGATGGCATTCGCAATGACGCCGGCTACGGCTCTCAATCCCTGGCTTCAAATCCTCGCTGCCTTAGAAAAGAAAGTGACTCGCCAGTCTTTTGAAACCTGGCTGAAACCCACACGCTACAGTCATGCCGCGGGCCGCACGCTTTATGTGCGCGTGCCCGCTCCCGAATTCCAGCACATCGGAGATAAATACGGCGACCTCATCCAGGAGGCCATCGACATCCATTCGCTGGAGTTTGACGACGTCTGCTTCGTCACCGCGGAGGATGATCCTTCGGTTCCTCCGGTTCGCAAGGACGGTGGCTTCGGTCCCGTTCCGGCGCATGCCCCTTCGGCGCCCCCGCCGCAGGCCGCGCGCGCGGCCGAACAGACCAAGTTCGACTGGTCCACCGCAGCCCAGCTGAACTCACGCTACACCTTTGACAACTTTGTCATCGGCAACGGCAACCAGTTCGCGCGCGCCGCGGCTCTGGCAGTGGCCGAGCGGCCGTCCCGCGCCTACAATCCGCTGTTCCTGTACGGCGGTGTGGGCATGGGCAAGACCCACCTGATGCAAGCCATCGGCCACGAGGTCAAGCGCCGCCAGCAGGGCGCCAGCATCTGCTACGTCTCCGCCGAAAAATTTACCAATGAGATGATTTCCTCGCTGCGCAACGATCGCATGACCAGCTTCCGCGACCGCTTCCGCACCGTCGATCTGCTGCTCATCGACGACATTCAGTTCATCGCCCAGAAAGAACGCACCCAGGAAGAGTTCTTCCACACGTTCAATGCGCTCTATGAAAGCATGCGGCAGATCGTCATCGCCTCCGACCGCCCGCCCAAGGAATTGGCGGAAATCGAGGACCGCTTGCGCTCCCGCTTCGAAGCCGGACTCATCACCGACATTCAGCCGCCCGACCTGGAAACCAAAGTGGCCATCCTGCAGAAGAGAGCGGAGAGCGAGGCGGTTACGCTGCCCACCGACGTTGCCCTCTTCGTCGCTTCGAACATCCGCACCAACGTTCGCGAACTCGAAGGAGCCTTCAATCGGCTGGTCGCGTGGTGCCAGTTGAACCGCGTCGACATCAGCTTGTCCGCCGCCCAGCAATGCCTGAAACAGTACATCGACATGCAGGTGCGCAAGGTTACCATCGAAGCCATCCAGCGCGCCGTGGCCGAACTGTTCGGCATGCGGGTTGCCGACCTGAAACAAAAAAACAATTCCCGCAATGTCGTGGTGCCGCGCCAGATCGCCATGTACCTCGCCAAGCACATGACCGAGGCCAGCCTTCCTGAAATCGGGCGTCAATTCGGCAACAAGCACCACACCACCGTGATGCATTCGATCGGAAAGATCGATGAACAGCGCCGTGCCGACAAGGACCTTCATCGCACGCTCAACAAGCTCCAGGAGCAACTGAACGCGTGACATAAGCAGGGAACTGGCAATAGCGAGTAGGAATTGGACAAAAGCCGAAGGCCGCGTGTGAGCGCGGCCTTCAGTGTTTTCTATTCCCTATTCCCTGCTCCCTGCCTCACCGGTATCCCTTCGTCCTGAACCGCGACACCGCCAGGTAGAACACGTTGGTGTCCGTGCCCGGATTGTGCAGGCTGATATTGGCATTCGACAAATGTTGGTAGCGGTACCCGATCGTGAACGCCTCTCGGTTGTTGCGATGGAACTGCAGGCCGCCGCCGAAGTCGATCGTATACATGAACTGCGAACCCTGCGGTGACAGCACCCGATCGGTGAAATAGATGACCCCCCCATCTGTCGAGAGAAAGGGCTGAACCCGGCTTTCAGAGAAGAACGATTCGCGGAAACCAACCGGGCTTATCCCGCTGCCATAGGTCCGCTTGCGCTGCGTGAAGCGGTCGGTGCCGCCCGGCGTCGGCTCGTCCAGCATGGCCAGCGCGGTCAGCTCCGGAGCATAACGCAGATTCAACTTTGGGAAAAGCAGATAGGAGTAGCTCACATCGATGGGCATATACTTGACGTCTTTCGCATAGCCCCAGATGTGGCCGCTCATCAAAGAGAGTCCCCACCACGCACCGAACTCGTGCACGCCGCCCGGATGCGGCCACACCGGCAACACTTCCGGATGGCGCACTGCCTCGACGACGCCCGAACCGTTCCCCGCGGCGCCCCCCGTTCCCGCGCCCGATGGGTCGCCTGACTCCGCAGCTGCCTCGTCCGCCGCCGGCGGTTGGCTCCAGAACGTGTTTGACCTGGCGTCGCGGCCATCCCGATACCACGGCGGCCGCCAGCGGAAAATGTTCGCTGTCGCGCGTCCGGGAGTCAGAAAGCTGATCAGCAGCAGGGCAAAGGGACTTCTCGGCTTTTCTTCAAATGCCTTCACCACGTGCTTGTCGAGTTCATCCTCCAACACGGTCCATATCATGCCTCCGACCGGCGTGGTCACCAGCTCCACAATCCCCGTATCGTTCCGTGGTTCTCCCGCCACGGAGTGAGTCGGGTGATCGCCGATGTGGCCGACTCCGGCTTCGCCAAACGGACCGAACTTCCATTCGAAGTGATACAGCGTTGTGAATGTAAGCGCGCGCATCCGGCTCTTCCAGTAACCGGGATCGCCGATTTGCAGGGTTGCGCCCTTGGGATCGTTCTGGATCCACATGGAATCGGTGATTGCCCCCATGAACGGATGGCCCAGGTACTGGTCCGTCGCCGGGTTGCCGTCCACCCAGTGGTTCCAGTTCCACCCCAGGTCGCTGTTGAACCATCGCTGAAACCACTTGCCGTGCAGGGTTTCCCAGCGGTACCAGTAGCCGGTGTAAAGATTGCCCGCGTTCTGGAACGCATTGAAGACCGATGCTTCGATGATCAATGCATGCCAATGAATGCGGCACTCGCGGGCGTGCGTCGTGTCATAGGGACACTGATTCAACGGCACCCGCTCCGAATTGGGTAGGACTCCGTAGCCCCAGGCCTCCGGCGCGCCCGGAGAAAAGCCGAGCGGTGGTGGCACGGAATAAGCCTCGGACACATCGGCTCTTCCGGCAGACGTCAATTCCGCCACAGGCGCAAACTCCGGCGATGGAGCAAACTCTGGCAACCGGGCAAACTCCGGAGACGGAGCATCGGGCAACTCCGCGCGAATTGGGGAGGCCGGATTGGTCTTTGCCGCGTCTTGCGCCGCCGACGGCTCTGTCAGGATGCTCGCCTGCCCGGGATCGGCGTTCTGCCCAGGCGCCGCCTGGCTCCAAACCAGCGATCCCCAGAATGCAATGGTGAGCCAGATACACGTTCGATTGCGCATCGCGCGCGCCAGGTTATTTATGGGCATATTTCCTCTCGAGGTCGCTCTGATTGCTCCGGCCCATTGTCCAAGGCCCACCGGCCTCAACATCGTTGTCCCGACGCCGGCATACGAGTTACAAAAGCGTTGACGTACCCGCCAAATCGCGCTGCGGCGAATCTTTACCGGTGAAGATACTGAGATACTTTCATAGGAAGTTTAACGAAATCAAAAGTTATGAAGAGTTTCCATTGCGCGCATGCACGGTCCCCCGAAATCAGCATGCACCTCTGAATGGCCCCAATATCGCACAACGCCGCATATCTGCGCCAGTGCCCTGGGTGAACCTCTGCCCCCAATTGCGCGCCCAAAGAAGCCCGGACCGGCGGTTGTGTTTCGACCCCGTCTCGGGATACGCGACACCCTCTGGGCTGGAGACTATCGGCGCATTAACTCTACAAACATTCTCTGAAACCGTGCCAGGTCCACATCGAGCTGCGCATGAACCAGCCGCACTCCGGTCCCCGGCTTCAGCCTTTCCGTCCACGTCAGGGTATCGCCGTACTCCGGGCCGCGGTTCAGGTCCACGTCCATGTATATCAATTTCTCCTTTGTAATGAGGCTGGGATCGAGCCAGGCGCATGCCGCAAGCTCATCCCACAGGTAATAGCGATCCTGGCTCCAGGCGGCCACATACCGTGCTGCGGGGCTCTGCGACTGCCCGATCCTGTCCAGCATTTCTTGGGTGAACGGAGCTTTGATCGACACGTCCACTGTCGTCACATCCACCCGCGGCCAGGGCGCCCGCAACACCATGTGCGCCGCCTCGGGGTCGAACCAGAAATTGAATTCATGCCGCGGGCTGGTGGCGAATTCCGGGTCGTCCGTCTGTGGATTGAGGCTGCCGCCCATCATCACGATGCCTTCCGTCAGCCCGGCGAATTCCGGGTCGATCGCCAGCGCCAATGCGATGTTGGTCAGCGGTCCCGCCGCGTAAATGGTCACCTGGTGCGGATGCGCCCGCACCTGGCGAATCAGGAAGTGGACCGCATCCTCGTCGATCGCCTTCAGAGCCGGCTGGCCTTCCGGCATGGCCGGAACCTCGTATGGCCCATGCGCCTGCAGGTGTTCCGGCGTCACCGGCGTAACACTGCCGCCATGCTCTTCCAGAGTCGTGGGACCCTGGCCCCATGCGCCCAGCCAGGTCACCTGGCCGTCCAGTGCCGATGCCAGCCGGGTTTCCTCCTGCGTACGGATGAGCGGAAACACCGCGCCCCTGGCCAGCGGAACATTGCCGTGCCCGGTCAGCTCCAGCATGCGCAGGGTGTGCAGCGTCTCCTCGTCGCGCCAGGCATTGCCGGTCACCATCGTGATCCCCAGAACTTCCACCTGCGGCGCCTGCAGCAGCGTCAGCATGGCCATCTGGTTTGAGCCGCCGGGTCCCGAGCCGTCCTGGTCGATCAGCACCAGTTTTTTCTGCGCGTGGCCGGCCCCAGCCGTCATCAGCAGCAGCAAAACCACCTTGATTTTCATAGACGGCTATTCTTGCACAGGACGATGCAGCCCCCGGATATCTCTTCCCTCATCCCGGTTCCCTGTCTTTACCGTCGGCCGTAGCCCCGCGACCGTGTGGGCGGCACTACTGGAAGGTGCGTCTTGCCCGCCGGGTACACCGCCAGGAACCGGTCCTGCCCCTCGCCGGAACTGGCCGTTTCCACGCCCTCCAGCGACCGGAACGCCATGTGCAGCAGGCGCCGCTCGCGGCTGTTCATGGGCGGAAAGGCATAGGGGACGCCGGATTTCAGCACCTTCTCCGCCGCCGTTTCCGCCGCCATGCGTAACTCTTCGGCGCGCAGCGCCTTGAAGTTGCCCGCGTCGAAGCTGATCAGGTCATGCTCGCGCGGGTCCAGCCGCAGCATCTGCGCGGCGATCGTCTCCAGGGCGCGCAGCAACTCTCCATTGTGCTGGGTCACGAGCGGCACATCCGGTCCTGCCAACTCGACATAAATCACTCGGCCCTCAAGCCCCTGCGGGTCGCGAGCTCCATCGCCCGCCGTGATGCGGTACTTCAGGCGAAACCCGCCCAACTTGTTCAGCGTGGCAAGCAAACCGGCAATCTTCTGTGCAGCTTCCTGGAGGTTGTCTATCGGCATGACAAATTAGTATCGCAGAGCCGGACGGGGAGGGCTATGACGGCCCGCACCGTCTCGTTTCGCGTGGAAAGGGCGGTCAGGAACGCCGGGATTCCTCTCCCGGGAGCGATAACAACTCGATCGGCCCTGATCCTCCGCCGCATGCGGCTTCCCGGCCGCTCGCCTCGTCTCCATCTGGAGAGGCCAACCCGCACAAATCCAACCCGGTTCCCGCGATTCTGACGTCATCCCGGCTTCAGATAATTTTCAGACTGGCATCGTATCCTGATGGTGATTATGCAGCGTGTTTTCGCTTCTGGCAGGAGGCGCTCGATCAGCTGCCTCGTGACCTATTTCGGTTTTTGCTCCGGTCTCGCGCTTCCCTTTGCCGGCGCGCAAAACACCGGCGGGCCCGCCCCATCGCCGCCCGCCTCGCAGTCGGTTTCGATCACCCTCGAAGAGGCCATCCGCCGTGCGCAGGCCAATGAGCCCACGTTCGCCACAGCCCTTGCCGATAGCAAAGTTGCCGCACTCGACAAATCCATCGCCCGCTCGGCGCTTCTGCCCGGCGTTACCTACCACAACCAGTACCTTTATACCGAGGGCACCGGTTTTGCCACTTCCTCGGTAAAGGGAGGAACGGGTTCCACTGCGCCGCCGCGCTTCATCGCCAACAACGCGGTTCATGAGTATGTGAGTCAGGGCCTGGTCGATGAGACCGTCGGCCTCGCCCAGTTCGCCGGGGTCCGCCGCGCGGACGCCGCCGCCGCCGTGGCTGCCGCCGAATTGGAAATCTCGCGCCGCGGCTTGGTCGCCACTGTCAGCGGCCTCTATTACAGCGTGATCTCCTCCGACCACAAGCTGGCCATCGCCGACGAAGCCCGCTCCGAAGCCGCCGACTTCACCTCGCTCACCGGCAAGCGCGAGCAGCAGCGCGAAGCTGCCCACGCCGACGTGGTGAAGGCCCAGCTCCAACAGCAGCAGCGCGAGCGCGAACTGTCCGACGCCCGCCTGGCCGCCGAAAAATCGCGCCTCGACCTGGGCGTGCTGCTCTTTCCCGATCCGCGCACACAGTACACCGTGGCCGCGCCGGAACCCGGCCGGCTGGCGTCGCGCGCCGACGTCGAGCAGGCCGCCGGCAATCACAATCCCGAACTCCGCAGCGCGCTCGCCGCGCTCAACCAGAGCAGTGCGGACGTGCTCGCCGCGCGCAGCGCCTACATCCCCTCGCTCGCCTTGAATTACAGCTACGGCATCGACGCCCCGCAGTTCGCAACCTATGGTCCGGCCGACGCCAACGGCAACAAGCTCAGGAACCTCGGCTATTCCGCCAGCGCGACTCTCGACCTTCCCGTCTGGGACTGGCTCGCCATGCAGCACAAGGTCAAGCAAAGCGAGATCCGTCGCGATGCCGCCAGGGTGGCGCTCACCAACACCCAGCGCCGGCTGATCGCGCGCCTCGATGAGGCGTATTCCGAAGCTGCCGCCGCGCGCGACCAGCTTGCCTCGCTCGATGCCAGCGTCAACACTTCGCAGGAAAGCCTCCACCTCACCAAGATGCGCTACACCGGCGGCGAAGCCACCGTTCTCGAAGTCGTCGATGCCCAAACCGCCTACGTCACGGCGCAGAATGCGCGCGAAGACGGCCGGGTTCGCTACCAGGCCGCGCTCGCCGATTTGCAAACCCTCACAGGAACCATGTAGATCATGATCGTCCGACACATCCAATGCAATATGATCGCCCCACGTCTCGATGCCGGGGTCCCCAGCGACAGGTCTTGGTCGCGGGGGTGGCGGGAGACCTGGGAAACCCCAGCGGCCGTGCACGCCACCGTCGCATTTCGTCTCTTTCTTGCAGGTGCTCTCGCGTTTTTCTTGCTGTCCCTCCCTGGCTGCAAAAAAGAAACCACGCCTCCGGTCGAAGTCACGGTCCAGGCAGAGCACCCCGAGCAGGGAAGCATCTCCGAGCACATCGCCGTCGACGCCATACTCGCGCCTCTCGCGCAAGCCGCCATCGAGCCCAAAATCACTGCGCCGGTGCGCAAGTTCTACGTTCAGCGCGGAGCCAGGGTCAAGGAAGGCGAGCTGCTCGCGGTTCTCGAAAACGCGGACCTCGCCGCTGCCGCCCTCGACAACAAAGGCTCCTACGTCGCCGCGCAAGCCGCGTACGATACGGCCACAAAGGCCCAGGTTCCCGAAGACGTGCAGAAGGCGGAACTCGATTACGCCCAGGCCAAGGCCAATCTCGATCTGAACACCAGCATCGTCAACAGCCGCAAGCAGCTTTTCGCCGAAGGCGCCATTCCCGGCCGCGACCTCGACACCGCGCAAGCCGCGCTTGTGCAGGCGCAGGCCGCCTACGACACCGCCTCGAAACATCTCGAATCCATGAAGGCCGTCACCCGCGAGTCGTCGCTTAAGGCCGCCGAAGGCCAGCTCTCCTCCGCGGAAGGCAAGCTCAAAGGCGCCGAAGCTCAGGTCAGCTACTCCGAGATTCACAGCCCCATCAACGGCGTGGTGACCGACCGGCCTCTGTTCGCAGGTGAAACCGCGGCCGCGGGCGCGCCTCTGCTCACCGTGATGGACACTTCCTCCCTTCTCGCCAAGACCCACATCGCGCAGAGCGTGGTCCAGCTGATGAAGGTCGGGGACGAAGCCCAGATTCAGGTTCCCGGCGTCACCGATCCGGTTGCGGCCAAAGTCTCGCTCATCAGCCCCGCTCTCGATCCCGGAAGTACCACCGTCGAGGTCTGGCTCAGGATCGACAACAAGACCGGCAAGCTCAAGGTCGGCACTCCCGTCAAAGCGCTTATCACCGGCAAAACGGTGCAGAACGCGTGGAAGATCCCTGGCTCCGCGGTGATTACTGCCCAGGACGGCGCCAAGTCGGTGATGGTCATCGGCTCTGACAGCGCGGCGCACAAAAAAACCGTCACCCTCGGCATCGCCGACGGCGACGATGTCCAGATCCTCAACAACAGCCTTTCACCCTCCGACAACGTGATCACCAGCGGCGCCTACGGCCTCGACGAGGGCACCAAGGTCAAAATCGGACCCGCCGAAGGCAGCGATGAAGCCAAGCCCGAGGCATCCAAAGGGGAGGACAAAAACAAAGAGTGATGGCCGTTCTCTCTCCCACTCGCCTCTCCGCCGAACCGCCATCCTTCTGGCTGGCGCGCTCCACGCGCACCATCTTTTTCTTCACCATCGTCCTCACCCTGATCGGCATTTACCTCGCCTTCCAGGTGCCCATCTCCGTGTTTCCTGAGACCAACTTTCCCCGGGTTGTCATCGGCGTCGACAACGGCGTCATGCCGGTCGAGCAGATGGAAGTCACCATAACCCGGCCCATCGAAAATGCCGTCAACTCCGTCCCCGGTCTTGAGACAGTTCGCTCCACCACCAGCCGCGGCTCGGCCGAAGTCAGCCTCTTCTTCGACTGGAACCAGAACATGATTCTGCAGCTCCAGCTTGTCGATTCCGCACTGGCCAAGGTGGCGCAGACCCTGCCCTCCACCGCGCGCATCACCACCAACCGCCTGACCTTCGCGTCATTTCCCATCCTTGGATACGCGGTCACGTCCGACACCGTCCCGCAAACCCGCCTCTGGGAGATTGCCACCTACGACCTCAAGCCCCCTCTGAACCGCGTCACCGGCGTCAGCACGGTCATCGTCCAGGGCGGCCAGGTTCCCGAATTCCACGTCATCCCCAACATGGCCCAGCTCGTTGCTTCGGGCGTCACCATCACTGACCTCGTCAACGCCATCCAGGCTTCGAACATCATCGACTCGCCCGGCCTCTACGAAGCCAACCACCAGCTGATCCTCGGGCTTGTCGGCGCCCAGGTGCACGACATCGACCAACTCCGCCAGCTCGTCGTCAAGACCACCACCGCGGGGGCCCCCGTCCACGTCGCCGACGTGGCTAGCGTGGAGCAGGCCACCATGCCCATCTACACCACGGTGACCTCCAACGCCAGGCCGGCCGTGCTCATCAGCATTGGGCGCCAGCCCTCCAGCAATACGGTGGCTGTCGCCGACGCGGTCGCCTCCCAGGTCAAGCAGCTCCGCGCGGCGCTCCCGCCCAACGTGCACCTCGAGCCCTTCTACGATCAGTCGCAGCTCGTCCGCGACAGCATCTCCAGCGTGCGCGACGCCATCCTCATCGGCCTGGTTCTCGCCTGCATCATCCTGTTTCTGTTTCTGCGCGACTGGACCTCCTCGGTCATCGCCGGCCTCGTCATCCCCGTCACGGTCGCCGTCACGTTCGTGGTGTTGTGGCTCGTCGGCCAGAGCTTCAACCTGATGACCCTCGGCGGCCTGGCCGCCGCCATCGGCCTGGTGATCGACGACGCCATCGTGGTGGTCGAAAACGTCGTGATGCACCGTGACAATGGGGAAAACCGCATCGAGTCGGTGCGTAAGGCTCTGAAGGAAATCACCATCCCGCTCATCGGTTCCACGGTCACCCCGGTGGTGGTCTTTCTGCCGCTGATCGCCACCACCGGCGTGTGGGGTTCCTTCTTCCGCGCCCTGGCCATTACCATGGCCGCCGCGCTCCTCACATCGTTGCTGCTGGCGCTCACCTGGACTCCCGGCCTGAGCCTGGTTCTGTTGCGCGAGCGCGGCGGCCGCCCTGAAGGCCACCAACACGCTGCCGGACGCTTTCTCGCTCGCATCCTGGCAGCCCATCGCCGTACGCTCGACTGGGCGCTGGCCAAACCGCTCTGGCTGGGCGCCGCTTGCCTCTTGCTGGTGGTGGGAACCTACTTTGGCTATCGGCGGCTCGGCTCGGATCTCCTCCCAGCGATGGACGAGGGCGGATTCATCCTCGACTACTTCACGCCCGCCGGCAGTTCTCTCACCGAGACCGACCGTATCCTCGCTCACGTCGAGCGCATTCTTCACGACCTGCCCGAGGTGGAGAGCACCTCCCGCCGCACCGGCCTCGAACTCGGCTATGCCGCCGTTACCGAAGCCAACCGCGGCGATTTCACCGTCAAGCTCAAAGCCAAACGCAGCCGCGGAATCGAAGAGATCATGGACGATGTGCGTGCCGAAATCAACCGCACCGAGCCCGAACTGGACGTCGAGTTCGTTCAGCAATTGCAGGACATGATCGGCGACTTGTCCAACGCGCCCGAAGACATCCAGATCAGGATGTTTTCCCCCGACGAGGCCCTGCTGCGCAAGCTTGGTCCCCAGGTGGGCGATGACATCGGAAAAATAAAGGGCGTGGTCGACGTCCAGAACGGGATCGAGAACACCATCAGCGGTCCCGCCACCAATTTCCAGGTGAGCCCGGTCCTCGCTGCCCGATTCGGCTTCACGCCGTCAGAAGTTTCCGAGGACGCGACGTCCATTCTGGACGGCATCGCCGCCAATGATCCCCTGATCGCCAACGGTCGCCCATACACCATTCGCGTGCGCCTCGGCCCCGAACACCGCGATTCGCTCGAGGCCATCGAAAACACCGAATTCAACAGCGCCACGGGCCACACAGCCACGCTGGGCTCCATGGCGGCCATTCAGCAAATGCCGCCGCAGAACGAGATCCGCCGCGAGAACCTGCAGCGCATGATTTCCGTTACCGGCCGGCTCTCCCGCACCGACCTCGGCACGGGCATGAGCAAGGTCCGCCAGACCGTGCTGGACATGCACCTGCCTCCCTCCGTGCGCGTGACCTATGGAGGCAAATACGAGGACCAGCAGAAATCGTTTCGCGAAATGTTCCAGGTGCTGCTGCTCGCGCTGGCCCTGGTCTTCGGCGTGCTCCTCACCGAATTTCGCAATTTCCCGGCGCCGGTCGCCATCCTCACGTCTTCGGTGCTTTCCATCTCCGGCGTCATCCTGGCGCTGCTCATTACCGGGACCACCTTCAACGTGGCCTCTTTTATGGGCATCATCATGGTCATCGGCATTGTGGCCAAAAACGGCATCCTTCTCCTCGACGCCGATGAGCGCTACCGCGGAGAAGGCATGAGCCCCGCCGACGCCATGATGCACGC
>CAVPNO010000020.1:0-75893 GCA_963706455.1 uncultured Acidobacteriota bacterium
TTTTTTTTGTCGTCTACTTCGACAGACGTATTGCTACCAGCACCGCGTCCGCCCCCGCGGCCAGCGCCGCCCGCGCCATCGGCGCCACCATGTCGCGCCGCCCGGTGCCATGCGATGGATCTCCCACCACCGGCAGGTGGGACAGCTTCTTCACCATGGGAATCGCGGAGATGTCCATGGTGTTGCGCGTCGCGGTCTCATAGGTGCGGATGCCACGCTCGCAGAGGATCACCTCGTAGTTGCCGCCGGCGAGAATGTACTCGCTCGACAGCAGCAACTCCTCTATCGTCGCCGCCATGCCGCGTTTGAGCAGCACCGGCTTGCGCACCTGGCCCAGCTCGCGCAGGAGGTTGAAGTTCTGCATGTTGCGCGCGCCCACCTGGAAGATATCCACCAGCGGCCCCATCGATTCGATCTGCGCGATCTCCATCACTTCGCTCACAACCAGCAGGCCGTGCTTCTCGGCGGCTTCGCGCATCAGCTCCAGCCCGGGAATGCCCATCCCCTGGAACGAATACGGCGAGCTGCGCGGCTTGTACGCGCCGCCGCGCAGGAAGGTGCCGCCGGCGGCCTTGACCCGCGCGGCGGTCTCGAACATCTGCTCCCGGCTTTCGATCGAGCAAGGCCCCGCCATGGCCAGCACCTGCCTGGCGCCCAGCCTGACTCCATTGCGGAACTGGATAATGGTGCCCTCGGGACGCCAGCCGCGGCCGGCCAGCTTGTACGGCGAGCTGATGCGATGAACGTGCATCACGCCGGGGAGGATTTCGAACTTGCCGATGTCGATGCTGGCCGTTGGGCCCACCCCGGCCAGGATGGTTTGCATTTCGCCGGTGGTGCGATGCACCTCCACGCCGGCCTCCGTCATGGCGTCGATGACCGCGTCAATCTGCTCCTCGGTCGCTTTCTCCTGCATGGCTACGATCATTTGTTCGTCCCTGTCCCGGGCGCCTCGCTGGAGCCCCCGGCGAGTGTTTGCCGCTGTGGTTCCTGCGCGCCAGTGACGCGGCCCGGATCGGTGGCGGGTCCGGCGTCGGGCGAAGGATCCGCTCCCCGACCCGAGGCAGCCATCGCCTGGGCATGTCTCTCCGATGCCAGCTCGTTCCGCTGCAACGCGCGCATCACGTCGATGATTCGCTCGTAGATATGCGTCAACTCGATGTCCGGCAGCGGCCCCTTGTTGTTGGCGCGCACGTTCTGATAGATCACCTTTTCGCGCGCCGGCTCATAGACGGGCAGCGACGTGGCGGCTTTCAGGTGACCGATCAGCAATGCGGCGCGGGCGCGCTCGTTGAGCAACTCCACGAGCTGGCGGTCCAGCCCATCGATTCGATTCCGCAATTCTTCCAGCGTCATGCAATCCTCTGCGAGCTGCCAGCTACCAGCTTCTAGCCGAATCGTGCGAGTGAGCGACCTGATGCTTTATCCGCGAAGGGAGCAGCCAGGAGCGAGGGGCCAGAAGCCAGTTCTCATGAACGGGCCAGCGCCGATTCCGCCTGGCGCAGGCCCTTGATAAATCGGGAGACTTCGCCGGGCGCGGTATCGGGAGTGGACCGCTCGATCAACTCCACGATGGCGCTGCCAATGACCGCGGCATCGGCGAACTCCGCCACCTGGGCGACATGTTGCGCATTGGAGATGCCGAAACCGACGGCCACCGGCAGCCTGGTCCATCGGCGAATGCGGGCCACCAGCGCGGCCGCGTCGGAAGCGATGCTCTGCTGCTTGCCGGTAATGCCGACGCGCGAAATGGCATAAACAAATCCTCCGCTGTGGGTGGCGATGGCTTCCAGGCGCTCATCGGGGCTGGTGGGCGCAGCCAGAAACACCGGCGCCAGCCCTGCGCGCTCCATCTGGGCCAGGTATTCGGCCGCCTCTTCGACGATCATGTCGATTACCAGCACGCCATCGACGCCCGCGGCAGCCGCGTCATCGACGAAACGCGACAGGCCGTAGCGGAGAATCGGGTTCAGGTACGAGAAAATGATCAGGCCGGCCTCGAGACGCTCCGTCCGGAGGTCGCGAGCCACGGCGAGCACATCGGCCAGGCTGGTCCTGCGCGCCACCGCGCGCTCCATGGCGCGCTGAATCACCGGACCATCCCCCAGCGGATCGCTGAACGGCACGCCCAGCTCGATCACGTCCGCACCGGCGTCAATGGCGGCAATCGCAATCGCGCGCGAGGCCTCCAGGGTGGGATCGCCGACCGTCAGGTACACCACCAGTCCCGGCTTTTGATCGAATCGAATGGCCATGCGCGTTCTTCAATGTGGGTGCCCCGGATCCCCGATTCTGGGACCTGGGATTGCACCAATTCAAGCTCTCACTCTCACTAAAGTTTCAACTCACGGGCCAGGATGCCCATGTCCTTGTCGCCGCGTCCAGAGAGGTTCACCACCAGTATGTCACGCGGCGACAGGCCGGGAGCGACTCTGATGCACTCGGCCACCGCGTGCGCGCTTTCGAGAGCCGGCAGAATACCCTCGGTACGCGCCAGCCTGACCACCGCGTTCGTGGCGGCCGCATCGTCCTGCGAGGTATATTCGGCCCGGCCGGAGTCGTGCAGCGCCGCATGTTCCGGACCGATGGAGGCGTAGTCGAGTCCCGCCGAAACCGAGTGCGTCAGCGCGATCTGCCCGTCCTCATCCTGCAGCACGTAGGAATACGTGCCCTGCAGAACCCCGGGAGTGCCGCCGCTGAATCGCGCCGCGTGCTCGCCCAGCGTCGTTCCGCGCCCACCCGCTTCCACGCCAATGAGCCGCACCTGGCGGTCATTCAGAAATTCATAAAACGCCCCGATCGCATTGGACCCCCCACCCACGCAGGCGATCACCGCTGTCGGCAGGCGCCCTTCCTTTTCAAGAATCTGTTTCTTGATTTCGCGGCTGATGCAGCGATGAAAATCGCGCACCATCGTCGGGTAGGGATGCGCGCCCAGCGCGCTGCCCAGTAAATAATGCGTCGTGCGCACGTTCGTGACCCAATCCCGCATCGCCTCGCTGATCGCGTCCTTCAGGGTTTTCGATCCTGAGGACACGCCGCGCACCTCGGCCCCCAGCAGGCGCATGCGCAGCACGTTCAGTTCCTGCCGCGCCATGTCCACCTCGCCCATGTAGACCACGCATTCCATGCCCAGCAGCGCGCACACGGTGGCCGTCGCCACGCCGTGCTGGCCCGCGCCTGTCTCGGCGATGATGCGATGCTTGTTCATGCGTTTGGCCAGCAGCCCCTGGCCCAGCGCGTTGTTGATCTTGTGCGCGCCGGTGTGCAGCAGGTCTTCACGCTTGAGGTAGACCCTGGCCCCGCCCAGGTCTTCGGTGAGCCGCCTGGCGAAATAAAGCGGGGTCGGCCGGCCGGCATAGTCGTGCAGCAGCAAATTCAATTCGTCCTGAAACGCGGGGTCCGTTTTGGCGGCCTCGTATTCATGCTCGAGTTCCAACAGGGCGGCCATCAGCGTCTCCGGCACATATCGCCCGCCGTACACGCCGAACCGCCCGGGCCGCGACTCCGAAGGGGTGGATGGAAGAAGGATGGATGCCATGGGTCTCCTGCGCTAACTCACGTAAAAGGCTGCTCCCAGTGTACTAGTGTCCCCGGTTCAAACTCCGCTTCATATTCCGGTTGTTCCGGTTGTCATCCTGACCAGCTTTTCAGCATCTTCACACGCGTCATAACCCGGTTTGTCCTCCTGACGCCAAGCGCCAGCGAAGCGGAAGAGCCCTGCTTTTGAATGTTTTCAGACCTGCAAGACTTCTCCATTGATCCATGTCTTGATCGCGGCTACGCGATCGGCCAAGCTTCCTGGCTCAACCCAAACAATCTCGAACCCGAACTCACGATACGTTTCTTCGTGAATCCGCTCAAACCGCAGCGCATCCTCGTAACGGATCCGCCGCGCAGCCGTCGGCGCCACAAACCCCAGGCTCCGCACAAAAAAGACCTGCGGTTGAAACACACTCTCCGACTTGATTCTTGCCAACTCGCGCGCCAGCGTCTCAGTTACCGGAAATCCCAGGTAACGCGCCAGCGCAGCCGTGCAGACCACCGAGCGATCGTGAAACTGGATCCCGCCCGGCCCGCATGCCACCTGCGTCTGCCGCTGCCGCTGCAGACCCGCAATGGCGTCGATAAACGCAACATCCTTCCATGCTTCGTCGATGCCCCGCGCCTGCCAAAGTGCGATCACGTCCGTCGCGGCCTCCTCTACCACGCTGAAACCATCCAGTTCCAGTTGGCGGAGAATGGCAGTCTTGCCCGACCCGGGCGTCCCGGTCAGGATGAATCGCTTCATGTTTTGCTTTTCGACCCCCTGCGGATTCAGCGCGCGCTACTCGTGCGCGCACTGGCCACAAACCGGCGCACCTTTTCCGCGTCTTTTTTTCCCGGTGCAGCCTCCACTCCGCTGGCCACGTCCACGCCCCACGGCTGCAACGTGGCAATGGCTTCGCGCACGTTTTCAGGAGTCAGGCCTCCGGCAGCAATCATGCGCGTGCCCGAGGCCGCGTTTTCGAATAGCGTCTTGCGGGCCACAGCCCAATCAAACGTTGTTCCCGTGCCGCCTACGGCGGTGGCGGTGCGCGAGTCCACCAGAACCGCGTTGACATTGGGATCGGCGGCGATCGACGCCACCTGTTCCGCAGCGTGTTCTCCGAAATGCACCACCCTCACAATACGCACGCCCGCGCCCAGGTTGTCGCGCAGCCGCGCCATCAGATGCGCATCGGCGTCCGAATGCAGCTGCACGCCAGTCAATCCGCAGGAGTGAACCGTCGCGCAGATCTGATCCAGAGTCGCGTCCACGAACACGCCGATTTTTTCAACTTCAGCCGCCAGATGCGGCACGATTGCCGCAACCTGCTCGACAGACACCCGCCGCGGGCTGGGCGCAAATACGAACCCCACCGCATCGGCGCCCGAGTCGGCGGCTAATCGCGCATCTTCGAGGGAAGTGTTGGCGCAGATCTTCACCCAGATCGATGAGGCGCCGCTCATGGCGTAGCGACCGATTCATATGGGTGCCCCAAGTCTCCCGGTTTTGGAGACCCGGATTTTTGCGCCAGCAGACCCGCCAGCGCCGCCCCCGGGTCCGCTTCGCGCATCAGGCTCTCGCCGATGAGGAATGCGTCGAACCCGGCCGTGCGCAGCTTCGCGATGTGGTCGAGCGTGGAGATGCCGCTCTCGGCAACGCGCACGACTGTCCGCGGTAAACGATCCACCAGTTCGAGCGATGTCTCCAGGCGCACCTGGAATGTGTGCAGATCGCGATTGTTTACGCCGATCGCGTCTGCGCCCCTCTCCCCGAGCGTCTCGAGCACGCGATCAAGCTCACACACCGCGTGCACTTCCACCAGCACGTCCAGCCCGAGATCGTGAGCGGTCCGCGCGAAGCGGAGCAGGTCAACACTGCTCAGCGCCTCGGCAATCAGCAGGACGGCATCCGCCTGGTGCGCACGCGCTTCCACGATCTGGTACTGGTCGACCGTGAAGTCCTTGCGCAGGCAAGGAAGACTCACCGTTCTGGAAGCTGTTTCGAGATTGCCCAGCGATCCCTGAAAGTAAGGCTCATCGGTCAGCACCGACAGCGCCGCCGCACCTCCGGCCGCATAGCGCGAAGCCAGCCACGCGACATCGAATTCCGCGCGGATCAGGCCTCTGGAAGGGGACGCCTTCTTGATTTCCGCGATCACCGACGCGCCCGTCTGCGCCTTGCGGCGCAGGGCCGCCGCCCAGCCGCGCGGCTGGTGCAGGGCCGCCCGCCTCTCCAGTTCCGCCATGGGCACCAGTTCCCTGGCACACGCCACGGTGGCTCGGGTCGTCGCCAGGATCGCATCCAGTTGAGTAGGCATGAAAGGTGCGCCGGTCCAGGCAAACTCGCTCGCCTGGGCTCGCTGCGATCTAGTTTAGCTTAGGTGCTGTATCCCGGCCCAAAGCCCGGGCTGGCTAGGCTTTGGCCATCGAGCAGGTGGCGACGATTTCCTCAAACTGCGCGGCGCGGTGCTCGGACGTATGTTGCGAAAGGATCCGTTCCCGGGCGCGAGCCCCGATGCGAATGCGCTCCTCCTCGGAGATACCGGTAAGGATCTGAGCCACTTCGCGCGCGTCGCGCGGCAAAAGGATTTCCTCGCCCGGAGTGAAGAACTCCTCGATCCCGAGCCAATGGTCCGACAAGATGGCCGCGCCGCACGCCGATGCTTCGAACAGCCGCGCCGACGGACAGTAGCCGGCGGCAAACATATCGGTGCGGGTTAGATGCAGCGAGAATCGTGACGACGAATAGAAGCACGGATGCTCGTCCGGGGACAGGTGAATCATGCGCCCCACGTTGCGCTGCCATGGAGTCTCGCCGGGATACTGAGGCCCGGCGACAATGAATCGCCGATCGGGCAACATCCGCGCCGGTTCATTCAGAAGCTGCATCAATTTGTACTGCCGGTCGCGGGCATACGCGCCCAGATAACTCAGGTCGCATTGAAACTGGAGACATTCGGCCACCGGCCGGTACAGGTCGGCCTCCACCGAGCCGTAGAACGGTACCGCCCACGAAGCTCCAAACTCGCCCTCGAGCTCTGCCAGTGCGGGCCCTCCCGTGCAGCTCAGATAGGCATCGTACAGGGGAATCAGCGAAAGATCGAGATAGGCCGTCCGGCCCTGCTCGCGCAACTGCGACATGGTAATCGGCGTGTCCAGGTCGTAGAACACGATCGGACCGTAATCGGCGTTCACCAGCGCGCGCGTAGCGGCGACGGCATCGGGAAAGTACGAGCCGATCAGAACCACGTCCGCATCGGCGGCCAGCGCCACCAGTTCCCGCGCCTCGCGGCCCCACTGCTCATACAACCGCACCGTACAGTATTCAGGCTCTGGAAGGTCGCGATTGTTCTGGTACCACTCCACGTCCTTTTCCACGAAGTGAATCGCGTGTCCTTTGCGCGCCAGGGCCTTGGCCAGCGAGCGATAGGTTGTGGCCTGGCCATTGCCCCACGAGGAGGTGATGGTGAGACCATACATGACAATCTTCATGCGCTCTCCCCGGGCAGATACCATTGTTGCCCATCGGCGGCGCCGGCCGCTTCAAACACGCGAGAATATGGCCAAGACCTGAAACTGGCCATCGAGGACCCTTGGATATGCGTCACCATGCTTGCCGATTAATGTACACGATGACGGTCGCCCGTGGGTACGTGCCGGTGAACTCTTGGTTCAGAATATACAAAAATGGTTGAGGTTGCCTGCCGGGTCGGGATGTGGACTATTGCTTGGGACGCGCGACTCTCGACCTGACAAGAGCCGCGGCAGCAGATCTTCCCGGCGCGCTCGTTCCAACTGGCCGGTCAAGGGAGAGACGGCATACCTTGGCGGTGCCGTTCGCGTAGTCGCAAGGAAAATTCGTAGGCGCCGCGCTCGGCAGAACCATCCAATCGGCTCGAAGCGCGCGAAATGTTTCCGCCCTCTGCGCATCGCTGGCGCGATCCAGATCCTTCTGGGCTGCCTCGCCGATCATCCACTCCTGGGTAAGGTCGGGCGCAATGGACGCGATCCCTCCATCCTTCGAATAGTCGGGGATCGCGCTGCGTTCCGCGATGGCCCTGAAGTTCTGCGCATCCTCGCCGCGCGCAGTGATGTAATCCGCATCCAGGGCCACGACCGAGTCCTTTGCCGTGTGGGTTCTGATCCACAGAAACGCCTGTTCCCATCCATTCGAGGGGCGGGCTCCCGGGAACTCAAGATGGTTGGAGTGGGGAAACAGCTCGAGCTGCACAAACAGCATGAGAGCCCCCAAGGGAACATACATCGCCGCCCAACGCCACACGATACGTTTCAATGCAAACTCCGCCAGCGCGGCCCCGACCATCATGATGGTGATGACGTAGATGGTCTGAAACACTCGCAGAGGCTGCAGTCGCGCCACGGCATAACTGGCCATGCTGACTCGTGCAAACAGCAAGGCGATGAAAATCGCGAGACCGCCGGCGACGAGTCCCATCTGGGCAAGAGATTTCAGGATTGGATGGAATTCGGGTTGCCGGCGAAAGCGAACGGCGGCCAGAAGGGCCAGGGGCGCGGCCAGCCCGGCTAATTCGTACCAATACCAGGTCCCGACAAACCAATATGTCCGGGTTCTTCCGACGTCCATGTACCCGGGGGGCGGCGCAGGAGTGTAGCGGATAAGCAATGCGCTCACGATCACGGCGACCAGGCCTAATCCCGCGAAGGCAGCCCATTGCCACCGGCTTCCAATGAGGATTGTCATGGCCAGCACAACCACACATCCCAGCGCATACCCAGCCATCAGGGGATGCACCATCGAGGCGAGCAGCAAGCTGCCGAGGCACAGGATCATGCTGCCCATCGGGCCCTTTTCACGGCTCCTGATCCGGCGAGCCATGTCGATGGTCCCCACCAGCGCAAACAGGCCGCATGGCGTGGAGATGCTGCGCGCCGAAACATAGGGATCCATAAGCATGAGAGATGTCCCAGCCACCGGAACCGCAAGCAGCACCGCCAGCAACGCGACCGCCCCGTAACGGAACTGGCTGCGCGTAGAACAGCGCGTGGCAATCAGCCAGGAGGCATAGAGCGTCGCCCAGACACTCGCGGAATGAACGAGCAGCATCACCGTCATCAGGCTCAAATGCGATCCGCGGACCAGGAGGGCCACCATGGGGGCAAAGAGCGAGAAGCGCAGATGCGCGGTCGTGAACCCGGTCCAATAGGGATACAGGTCGGGGTGCAGGACGCGCTTGATGCCCGCCAGGTAAAGCCCGCCATCTTCCACGTAGGGGTGATATCCGTGAATCAGGATGGCGGCGATGGCCAGAGCGCTTACGGCAACCAGACCGGCGCGATTCCTCTCCCGCGCTTGAATGGGTTGTTCCCGCTCAACCGAGCGAAGCGGTGGTGCCGTAGCTGCCAAGGATGGGCGATCCTCCTGCCTGGTCTTCGCATGCCTGCCGCGAGATTCGCACAGCGGGGCACGCCGGGCGCGCAACCACGCGCACTCCGGTTGAGATTCCTTCCACTCAGCGGCAGTTGTCCCACAAGCTGGGGATCCGCCGCGACTCAACAACTCCGCGCCCAGCCGGTACCGGCGCCGGACTTGACGATCCGCTCATTGCAATTCGCGCTTGGTATCCTGCGTGGTCTCGCCCGGAACCAGCGAACTGGAGCCAGGCAGATCGTCGGCCGCGCGGAACCGTTCCGGATTGCGCAACCAAGACTTCGCGAAGGCCGCATCGCCGACCGCCATGAAGAAAGCGGGGGTCCCTTTCGCCAGGGGAGTAAAGCCGCCGATGTCCCTGGCATGTGTGTCGATCGCCAGCCGGCGCACGGGGTAGCCGTGCGCTTCCAGATCTTCCACCAGCCAATTGTCATCTTTGCCAATCACCAGGTATTCCTCCGCCGACTGCTGAAACGCCGCCAGCGGAAGGACCGGCAGCGAATAAAGAGAGTTCCGCCCTGCCCACAGGTTTTCCTCCGGCGAGTCGTCGTGGCGGAAGGTGCGCACCGCGGGAAAATCCACCGGAAACACCACCCGCGACCCGAAGCGCGCCGGAGCGTAATGCTGGAACGTAAGTGCCAGCAGCGGATCGGGGATCACGATCGGCGCGCCTGCGGGAACAGCGGCCTCCGCCTGCGGCACTTCATTCACAAGGTTTTCGAAAGCCTGCTTCTGCTCCGCATACATTGCCGCGACGACCGACTCGCGCGCGATAAACCACGCGAGGCAGAAGCCAAGCATCACCGCCCCGGCGCGCGGCAGCGTTCCGAATACCCGGTATGCGACCAGGGTCGCGGCAATTGCAAATCCGAAACACACCGGGATGACGAACCGCGGCGAAAGCATTCCCCCGCGTATGGACGCGACGATGTATCCCAGGATGGGATATACCATCAGCGTGAAGGTTGCAGCCGCCTCATGGAGCGGCAGCGGAGACTCGCGAGAAGCCGGAAACATCACCGCCCCTATCCATCGGCGCGAAAGCGAATACCGCCATTCTCCGCACGCCGGCGCAAGCTGCCGTGACAGGAAGTAGAGGATCAGCGCGAAAGCGAACAGCGCCAGGATCGGGATAAGGACTACCTCCACCATCTCGGTGTAGGAATCAAACACCTCGTCGATGGAGACCTTGTTCCACGCGTAGGGCCCGAACTGGGAAATGGCATGGGCGATGAGCGACCGGTAGGCCAGGAGCGTCGATCCGGCCGCGGCCAGCCCGATCCAGATCCGGAAATCCATCGCCCGGAAAAGCGAAACTCGTTCCGCGCGGCGCAAGGAACCGAATATTCGCCAGGTACGAACTATCTCGCCGCACGCAATGGGAAAGAATGCCAGCACCGCAAAGTAGTTGGTCGAGATGCCAACTGCCAGCGCGAACACCATGCCGACCAGAGCCACCTTCCGCGTCAGCGGCCGCGTCGCCGGATCCACCGTCACGCTCCAGCAAAGCACCGCCAGCATGGCCAAACCGTAAAAGATAGCGTAGGAGCGGCTTTCATAGCTGTAGTCGAATGCCGCCATGGTCATCGACAGCACGCATCCGGCCAGAGCCCATATGCCGGGCAGCCGCCGCAGTAAATACGTAAACAGTGATGCCATGCCGATCCAATAGCCGACCAAAGCCGGCAGGCGATACACCAGTTCGTGATCGCCAAACAGCACGCGCGCGTAGTGCACCAGCAGGTGGGTGATAGGCGGATTGGGATCAGCGCCTTGCGCCAGCGCATTCCAGATAGCGGCGGCGCTTCCCAGCCTGGCGATGTGCAGCGTGATCAACTCATCCAGCCACAGCAGCTTCAGCCACGACAACCCCACCACCGCCGCGGCGTAAAACATGCTCAGCACGGCGAACGCCCGCTCCGGCGACCGGTCGACCCAGGCCTCCAGCCGCCCGGCGGCGTGTGCCAGCCACGCGCGGGTCCCGCGCGCCGCTCTTAAAGCGGACCACTCCAGACCCAGATCGCTCATGCCGCCAACTCTTTGTCGTCTGGTTCTTTCACCTGGACTATCGTCACTTGTTCTGCCGGGGCCTTGTTCTCGTGATATTCCTGCTCGGTGTTGATCTCCCACAAATTGCTTTTGCCGGTAATGCCGGCCAAAATGTTGTCCACCGACACCATCGCCGTCAGCATCGAGTGATCCTGGTTGTTGTACTTGTGCATGCCGTTGCGGCCCACCAGGAACAGGTTCTCGAACCGTTCCATATAGCGGATGATCTCGTCGAAGCGTTCGTGGGTCCCGAAATAGGCCGGGTAGGTCTTGGGCACGCGAAATACGCAGGAGTCGCGCACTTCCTCCGGGTTCAGAATGCCGATGCGCGCCACCTCGCCGATCGCGAACCGCACGATCTCGTCATCGGGCTTCTTCCACAGGGGGTCGGTCTCGTAGCAGAAGTACTCCAGCCCGATCCACACCTTGTCGGGATCGGAAACCAGGTGCGGGCTCCAGTTGTTGAAGACCTGCATCCGCCCCACCAGCACTTCCGGCTCCTGGATGTAGATCCATGTATCCTTGATTCTCGACCCATCGGGCTCGGTAAGCAGCAGTCGGTCCACCAGCAGGCCCACGGTGATGAAGTCGCGATAGACCAAACCCTCGGAGATGGCCTTGACCGGCATGGGCGTGGGAGCGTCGATGGCTCGCAGCAACTCACGCACCGGCATGGTGGAGAAGAAGTAATCGCCCTTGATGGTGACGGTGTTGCCCCGCGGCCCGTGCGCCTGCACCGAGGTGACGCGATCCACGCCGTCTTGCCCCGTCTCGACGTGCAGGCCGGTGACGCGCCAGCCGAGCCGAACCTCGCCGCCCTGTTCTTCCACCAGGCCGGCAACATGCTCCCACAACTGGCCCGGTCCCAGCTTCGGATAGAGAAACTGTTCGATCAGCGAAGTCTCCGAGTCCTTCTGCCGAATCCCGCTGTCCTTTCCAGAGTGGAACATTTTCTTGAAGAAGTGCTCTACGGCTTTTCGCAGCGACAGTCCCTTGATGCGCTGGGCTCCCCAGGCGGCCGAAATCCGCTCGCACGGAACGCCCCAGACCTTCTCGGTATAGCTCTTGAAAAACGTGTGATACAGCTGGCGGCCGAAGCGGTTGATAAAGAAATCCTCCAGCGTTTTTTCCGGGTGGCGCTGAAACAGGTGCGCCTTGATGTAACTGAGGCCGATGCGGATGGTGCGCAGCAAACCCAGCCGGCGCAGGGTGGAGGCGGAAAGCGAAAGCGGGTAATCGAAGAACGACCGCATGAAATAAATGCGGCTCTTGCGCGGCCGCACCAGCAGAACGCAATCGGGATCGCCGGCCACTGCCGTGATGGATGGCGTGAGGGCGGCCGCCTTCGATGCCACGCACACCTTGCGTTCCTGGTTCTGGTAGCGGAGCGCGAATTCGCGCTCGCCTTCCGCCGCCTCGATCGGCATGAGCGATGTCCACCAGTTCATCACGCGATCGGATTTGGAAAAGAACCGGTGCCCGCCAATGTCAATGCGGTTGCCGTTGTAGTGTATGGTGCACGACAGTCCGCCGATGCGGTTGCTGCCTTCGAGCACTATGGGACGAATCGACGAGCGCCGGCACAATTCCAATGCAGCCGTCAATCCCGCCGGACCGGCCCCGATAATGATTGCGGTCTCCTGCCCATGTGTTTGCATAGACAACTATGGACTTCTCCTTGCTGCAGACGTTAGCGGGCGCAACAGGGATGTATACGTTCTTAAATATGCGCAGAATTCGATTCACCTCCCACAACGTCGAACCGGAGGCAGGCGCGCCCTATGAGAGCAAAATATGCGCCGTCTAGGAGATAGGTTGCTTTTGGAAAGGTTGCCTGGCGGGGTTGATCAGGCCATTGAATTTAACATTTTGCTCATTTAAAAAAAGATGACTCCGCGGGATGCGTTTGCGTGCTCAATCCCCGATCACCGGCCAGCCGTTCACCCAGTCGACCGTCTTGACCCACTGGTAGGGATGACCGCTCCTGGTCAGATTATGTGCGTGAAAGATGATAAAGCTGTCGCCGCTTTTCGCATCGAGATATGCCGTCCCACCCCCGGGAGCGCCCCAGTTTCCGTCGCCCTGGATGAGCACGGTGCCGCCGCCATTCATCATCGGCGTGCCGGCCTCATCCACAAACGGACCGTGCGGGCTTGTGGAACGACCCACCGCCTGCTTGTAATCGTTGCTGGTCACGTCTGCCTCGCAGCAGTAGTCCACCGACACAAACAGGTAGTAGTACCCGTCGCGGCGCACCAGCGAAGCTCCCTCGATAGGGTTGTGCGGAACGCCGGGCCGCGTGGCGAGGTCGTAGCGCATCGGGTTCGAGGCCAGCAGCATGCCCGTCGCCGGATCGATCTGGCGCTGTTTGATGCCGCTCCAGTAGCTGCCATAGGTCAGCCATACGCTGCCGCCGGTATCTGCCAGGATCGTCGGGTCGAGCGCGTTGAAGTCGTCGCCGGGAGTCGACTCCAGCACCAGCCCCCGGTCTACCCATTTGTAGGCCGGATCGGTGGAATCGAGCGTCGTATTCGTGACCAACCCGATCACTGTCTGCTGAGAATGCAGTGTCGATCCGTTGTAATAGACGTGATACTGGCCATTGAAGTAGGACACATCCGGGGCCCACAGGCCCGCGACTCCCGGAACTTTTTCCTGGACCCAGGCCGGGATTCCTGCCGGAAAGACGCTCCCGCACGTGGTCCATTTCACCTTGTCCTGCGAACAATGAATGGGCAGATTGCCCTCAGCGGGGAACCCCGCCACGTCGGTGCTGAAGGCGTAATAGCTTGAACCCTGACGAATGACGCTGGGATCGAGGATGGGGAGTGTGTCCCCGGTCAGGGTATAAGAGGCAAGCGGGTCCGACGCTTCCGATGCATACGACAAGTGGCCGAACAGCGTAACACCGCAAGATGAGCAGAACAGAGAAAGAACCAAGGCAAGCAGGCAGACAACTGTAGTCCGCCACGGGCACAACATGGGGAAAACCCTTCAGGAACCTGATCGCACGATAGGCGGAGATTTTATCGTGGGCAATGACGCTAACGTGTTATTGCGTTTGATTGCCGCGCGCTGGGTCAACCCGCCATCACCGGCAGTTTCAATTCGATGGCAATTTCCGGCACCGACATCAACGTGTTATGGATGAGGCAGCTGTGCACCGAACGCACCAGGCCCACCTGCTGTTCTTCGGTCAACGGGGCGGGGCAATCCACCTCGATGCGGAAGTTGCCCAGCCGCGCAGGGCTCTTCAATTTCTCGGCATTCACCACGACCTCGACTCCGGCCGCCGGCAGCCTCCGCGCCTTCAGGTATTGGGTGGCGTAGAACGCGGCGCACGAACCCAGCGACGCCAGCATGAGTTCCGGAGGGGTCATGCCCTCATCAGCTCCCCCGTTGTCGGCGGGCTGATCGCAAAGGACGGTGTGATGGCGGGCATGAATCGCGAATTGGACGTTCTCCAGTTGTTCAACCTTGACCTGCATGATGCATTTCCTTCTGCTCGGCACCGCATAGAGACCATGCGGTCGAGCGGGGAACTGCATTCAGTCTGCTGGTCGCCCTGCGAAGCAGTCTGTGCCGTACGGCACAGCAAAAAACGCCAATCCGGATGCCCCGGAGCTGCCCTGAAGTGATCACCACTGACTTCTGCATTTCATGGCGGGGTAGTATCCACCGCGCGGCACAGACTTTGCAGCCTGCGGACAACCCGCGCCCGATGCACTCCTGCCCTGGTCCGAGCCGGTCTCGCTTCTGAGACCTGGGAAGCGCAAGATCAGTGCGCGTCTGCCTCCCCGAGAAACACCAGATCCGAACTGAGTGGATTTTCCAATCGAACCAGCAACCCCGAACCCATCAACTCGCTTCCGGTGGCGGTGCGATCGGGCGCGCTCCCCTCCTGAAAGTGAAGGCTGTATTTCTTCCCGGCCCCGAGCCCGGCGAGCACAAACCGGTGCTCCGCCTCGTCCGGAGTGCTGCCCCGAAACGCGAACACTACGCCCTTGCCGCGCGCCGGGTCCCAATACTCGATCCCATCCCAGTGCACGCCGTCGGGCCGCGACGAAACATGATACAGATGCGCATCGCGAATCAGCGGCCGCAGCTCCCGCTTATACAGCTCGACAGCCTCCTTTGCCGCGGCATGCTGCGCAGGGGTCCACGCGCTCGTATCGAGCATCAGGGTCACCCAGCCCATCATCCCGCTACGCAGCATGTAGAGGAAGTTTTCCGGACGAGGGGTGGACCATTTCTCGACGTAGCTCTCGAGCATCGCCGCCGGCAGCACATGGCTGGTGTCGAAGAACGCGCGCCGGTTCGACAGGGGGTCGTAGCTATCGGTGATGGAGAAATAGTCGCCATGCGCGGCGCTGCCGAAGTCGACCATCCGCCCGCCGTCGTTGCAAATCTCGAACAGCAGCCCGGGATGCTCTTGCCGGGTGTGCTTGTAAATGTCGTAATAGGCGCGCACCGCGTGATAGCTCACATCCGTCTCGTTGGCCGCATACACAAAATCCGAGCCCGACTCGTGCTTCACGACCATCGACCTGTCGGGCGGCGCGTGAGGATGGTCGCCGCGCACGCAGCCCTGCGCTACCAGGTAGCCGTCGTGCTCCAGCATGTCGAGGTGATAGTCCTCGACGATGCGCTTCACTTCCTTGAGGAAATAGTCGTGCGCAGGGGGATCCCCCACATCCGTGGTCTGCCCCTTGAACTCCTCAGGCTTCCAGTCCGGCCCCACGTCGGCCACCAGCCAGTCGCGCACCCCGGGGTCGTGCACATTCAGCGCTCCCGGCTCGTTGTCGAGCGCGGCCTGCGTCCAGTCCACCCAGATGCCAAAGCGCAGTCCGTTTTTGTGGGCCTCGTCGGCAATCGGAGCGAGCCCATGGGGAAACTTCGTTGGGTTGGGATACCAGTCGCCCACCCCGCGGAACCAGCCCGCGTCGATGTGAAACATCTCCACGCCCAGTTCCTTCGATTCCCCGATCATGCGCAGTGCCAGCGCTTCATCGATCGCCATGCCGCTGCCCCAGCTGTTGTTCACCACCAGCGGATAGTGCTCGTCCTTCCACGTCAGCGGATTGCCGAGCACCGCGCGCACCCACGAACGAAGCTGATTTCCGGCTCCATCCGGACCGCCGGAGAATGCGCCGAGAAAGACGGTGGGCGTTTCGAAGCTTCCGCCCGGCACCAGGCGGGTGCGAAACGGCCCCGGCTCCGGATTCAGGCCCAGCACCGTCATCAGGCTCATCCCGCCGCGCTCAAGGCTGATGCGCGTGCGGCCGCTGAACTCGATCCCGGCGTACCAGCCGGCTTGGGCTCCCGACGCCGAATACACGATTTCCGCGGGGATAATCTCGCGCGGGACGTCCTTTGAACGATCGCCGTAGGTGGAGGACGTGCCGGTCCAGCGATAGCCTTCGCTCACCTTGTCTTCATGCGTGCCTTGCGCCGATGGCGAATCCGCCCCCTTCTCGACATAGAAGTTGCGCAACTGATCGATTGCGGCAACCTTCAAATCGAGCCGCAGTGAATCCACCATCGGCAGCCACACTTCCTTGTCGCCGAGGTTCTCGACGACGATGCGGTGTTCGATCGGCCCGAATTCGGCGGGCGCCTGCCACTCCCATCGCAGGCGCAGGTGCGGCTCGGCGGCTTCATAAACAAACACAGCGCGACGCAGAGGCTCGTGAATATCAAGTTCTTTCCTGCGCTGCCATTTGAGCGCAACCTTTGCACCGTTCATCTCGACGAAACCGGGTAGCGGCTCCTCGGAGCGGTTCGTCAATGACAGGTGTGCTGGTCCGTCGATCAAAGCGATTCGCGGCGCCTCTCGCTTTGCATCCAGCATGAGCGAGACGTCCGCTGTTTTGACGAGGAGGTCCGGAGGCCACGTTGTCGTGGCGCCTGCGCCAGCGGCAAAGACGACTGCGATATAGAGCGCGGTGAACCACCGATGCCAGCGCATAATTCGCCCAAGATTAGCTCGCACTCTTATCCGGTGGCAAACCGCTGGGCGCCCCAGGTCTCGATTTTGAGACCCGGGATGGCATCTAAAATGGGCGACAGTGGAGTCCCGATGCGAACCTTGAAACGAGCGATTCAAATCACGATGGTTCTATCGCTCTCCATCGGCTTCCTTTCCGCCTCCGCGCAATCCCCCATCGTTCTCACCGTCGTGGACGAAAACAACATTGCCGTTCCCGGCGCGGAGGTCCTCATGCGAGAACCCGGCCGGGCCGACCAGCGCCTCACCACCGATTACAACGGCCGCATCTCCTTTGTCCCCCAGGGGCCCGCCGGGTACACGCTCCAGGTCCAGAAGTCCGGATTCTACGCCGCCACGGCGGCCAACAACGACCCCGCGCAGCGCGAGGTGCGCATCGTCCTCAACCACGTGCAGATGGTCGTGCAGCAGGTCGACGTCGCCGCCTCGGCACCCGGCATCGATCCGCAGCAGGTTTCCGACAAAGCCACCATGGCTGTCCCCGAGATCATCAACATCCCGTACTCGACCTCGCGCGACATCCGCAACCTGCTGCCCTTCTATCCCGGCGTGGTGCAGGACTCCGGCGGCCAGATCCACGTGGCCGGCTCGGAAACCTGGTCCACGCTCGACACGCTCGACGGCTTCGATATCCGCTCGCCGGTCAGCGGCATCCTCACCATGCGCGTCAGCGCCGACGCGGTGCGCTCCATCGACCAGCAAGCCACCCGGTATCCCGTCGAGTTTGGCCGGAGCACGGGCGGCGTGGTCGCCTTCTACACCGGCATGGGCGACAACAAGTTCCGCTTCAACGCCACCGACTTCCTCCCTTCCTGGCACCAAGTGAACGGCTTGCGCTTCGACAAGCTCGTTCCCCGCTTCACCTGGTCCGGCCCGCTCGTGTCCAATCGCGCATGGTTCTTCGACGGCCTCGAAATCGAATACGACGATATCTACATCCAACAGCTTCCCGCCAATGCCGACACCAACCACCTCATCCGCGGCAGCAATCTTTTTCGCACCCAGGTGAACGCCACGCCGCACGACATCCTCACCACCGGCGTGCTCTTCAACGACTACCACTCGCCCTACGACGGTCTTTCCTCTCTGGTGCCGCAACAAAGCGCGCTCAACCGCAACACCACGGCGTGGCTCCCGTATATCCGCGAGCAACACAGTTTTTCAAGCGGCGGCCTGCTCGATGCCGGCCTGGGCGTGGTTCGTTTCCGCGACGGCTACGAGCCGCACGGCAGCGCCCCGTTCGAGCTCACGCCCGAGCTCTCCGAGGGCAGCTATTTCGAAAACCTTGCCAGCCAGTCCGAGCGCGTCGAAGGAAATCTCGCTCTGTATCTTCCTCCGCGGCAATGGAGAGGCCGCCACGACTGGAAAGCCGGCGTCGACATCGACCACATCGGCTTTCGCGAGTCGGTATCGCGCGCGCCTGTCAGCTATCTGCGTGAGGATCATACCCTCCTTCGCCAAAGCACGTTTCCGGCGGTCGCACCCTTCAACCGCCACAATGCCGAAATCGGCGCATATCTTCAAGACCGCTGGGCTCCCCGCGCAGGGCTGCTCCTCGAGCCCGGCTTGCGTTTCGACTGGGACGAGATGATCCGCCGCCCGCTGTTTTCGCCGCGCCTCGCCGTGGTCTACTCGCCGGCCGAAACCACAAAACTCTCCGCCGGCATCGGCCTCTACTACGAGCATACCCAGCTTGAATATCTGGAGCGGGCGCTGGCCGGCGTTCGCAACGACACCTACTACGCCGCAGATGGAATCACGCCCACCGGCCCTCCGCTCCCCACCACGTTCGCCTACAACAGCGGCACACTCCGCGAGGCCCGGGCGCTCAACTGGAGCTTCGGCCTCGAGGAGGAGTTCCCCGCCGCCATCTATCTCAAGTTCAATTTCATCCAGAAGCGCGTCTCCGATGAATTTACCTACGCCAACGAGTCCGGCCCCGCCGCCCTATCAGGGCCCTATGCCCTGACCAACTCGCGCACCGATCGCGACAACGTCACTTCGATTGAAGCCCGCCACACCTTCGCGCACGGCTATACGCTCTTCGGCGCGTACACCCACTCGTCCGCCCACACCAACGCCGCCATCGATTACATCCCCACCATCTCTTACCTCGGGCCCCAGCAGAGCGGCCCGCTCTCGTGGGACACGCCCAACCGCGTGCTCTCCTGGGGATGGGTCCCGTTCCTTGTGCCCGGGTTCAGGAAACACTGGGACTTCGTCTACACCTGGGACTGGCACAACGGTTTCCCATTCACGGCCATCACCTCCGGGTACGAAGTGGTGGGCGCGGCAGGTTCTCATCGATTTCCCAATTACGTCAACTTCAGTCCCGGCCTGGAGTTGCGCTTCCACATCCGCGGCCGTTACCTCGGCCTCCGCGGCGTGATGGAGAACGCCACCGACCGCGGCAACCCGCTGGTGGTCAACAACGTCGTCGACTCACCGCAGTTCGGCACCTTCAGCGAGACATACGGCCGCGCCCTCACCGCGCGCCTGCGCCTCATCCAATCGCGATAGAGGCAGCGGAGATCTGCCGATCCCTGTTCACGATGGACTCTCCGGCTTTCCCTAGTCACTAATCCCTATTCCCTGCTCCCTGTTCCCTGTTACACTCTTCCCCAATCACTCGTTGGAGCGAGGCGGCAGTGAACGGGCCCTGATCGGTCCCCGTATCGCAACCCCGGAAAGAACACCAGAACGCCCGCCCCAGCGAAGTGGATCCCCATTTTCCTGGAGCCAGCCGTGATCACTTCCCGAATCCTCCCAGCGCTCTCTCTACTCGTTCTTCTCTTCTCCGGCGCCGCCGCCATGGCGCAAGCCACCACGTCGCTGAACGGGCGCGTCACCGATCGAACCGGCGCGGTCATTGCCGGCGCCTCGGTCCGGCTCACGTTGACCTCCACCGGCGCGGTTCGTGAAAACACCACCGACGCCAGCGGGCAGTACCAGTTCTCGCAACTGGCGCCCGGCAAGTACACGCTCGTGATCTCTGCGCCCGGCTTTGGCACTTCCACGCGCACCAACATGGACCTGCTGGTCAGCCAGCCCGCGACCGTCAACGTCACGCTGCAACTGGCGGCCGTTTCCCAGGAAGTCACCGTAAACGAATCCGCGCAGGAGTTGCTCAACACCACCGACGCCACCATCGGCAACGCGTTCGACAGCCAGCAGGTGGTCAACCTGCCGCTCGCCCAGCGAAACGTTCCCGACCTGCTGAGCCTTCAGCCCGGCGTCACCTTCATGGGCCGCTCCGATTCCGGAGACGGCACTCCGGGCGTCGGCAATACCTCCACCGACTCGCGCGCCGGCTCGGTGAACGGCGGACGCAGCGATCAGTCGAACATCACCCTCGACGGCGTCGACGTCAACGACATCAACAACGGGTACGCCTTCACCAGCGTCCTGCGCACCACCCAGGACTCGATCGCCGAGTTTCGCGTCACCACCAGCAATCCCAATGCCGAGGAAGGCCGCTCCTCGGGCGCGCAGGTCGCGCTCGTCACGCGCAGCGGATCCAACGCCTTCCACGGCGCGGCCTACGAATACAACCGCTCCAATCTTCTCGAAGCCAACGACTTCTTCAACAAGGCGCAGCAGATTGGCGGCCGGCCTTCCCAACCGTCCCACCAGCCTGGTGCGCAACATTTACGGCGGCGCCGTCGGCGGCCCGCTGCTCAAGGATCACCTCTTCTTCTTTGCCAACTACGAAGGCCGCCGCGATTCCCAGGGTGCCAGCGTGAATGCCGGAACCGTGCCGAACACCAGCTACCGCGCCGGCAACCTGCAGTACCAGGCCACCGCCGGCGGCGGCGACGTTGTCTATACCCTCACCCCCAGCAACATCCAGAGCATGGACCCGCAGAACATCGGCAACGATGCCGCGCTTCTCGCGGTGCTGAACAATTATCCGCAGGGCAACGACCCCACCCAAGGCGACGGCCTCAACAGCATTGGCTACCGCTTCCCTTACACCGTCCACCGCACCTACAACACCTACATCTCGCGCCTTGACTGGAACCTGAATGCCAGGCACAACTTCTTCTGGCGCGGCAACCTGCAGAACGACAGAGAGCCCAACCCGCCCGCCTTTCCCGGCCAGCCCGGGCAAATCACTGTGCTCACCAACAACAAGGGCTTCGCTGGAGGATGGACCTGGATTCTCAGCAACAACATGATCAATGACGTCCGCTATGGGCTCACCCGCGAGGGCGTCACCAACTCGGGCGCCAACAATCAGCCGATCATCTTCTTCTCCGAGGTCGCGCAGCCCACGTCGACCAACTTCTCCACCGCGTTCACCATTCCGGTGCAAAACGTCGTCGACAATATCTCCTGGACGAAGCACGATCACAGCTTCGCCTTCGGCACGGCGCTCCGCTTCATCGACGACAAACGCAACAGCAATGCGCAATCGTTCCCCGACGCCCAGATGAACCAGGGCTGGCTCACGCGCAGCTCCACCATTGCCAACAGCCACGGTCCTTTCGATCCCGAGCAGTACGGCTTTCCGGCGGTCGACTTTGCCAACTACGGCAACGAGTACAACGACGCCCTGATGAACGCGGTCGGCACCCTGCCCGAAGCCGACGCGCGCTACAACTACCAGAAGACCGGTACCGCGCTGCAGCTCGGCACACCCATCACCCGCGACTATCGCTGGAACGAGTACGAGTTCTACGGCCAGGACACCTGGCGCGCCACCCCTTCGCTCACCGTAACCTACGGCCTGCGCTGGTCGTACCTGCAGGCCCCGGCCGAAACCAGCGGCACCCAGGTGGGGACATGCCAGTTCTCGGGAAGCGTTTGCCAGCCCTACTCGCTCACCAGGTTCTACGACTCGGCAATTGCGCAGGCCGAAAGCGGCGGCGCCGCCAACAACGTGGGCGAAGTCGCCTTCAACCTCAACGGGCGGTACAACCACGCCCCGGATTTCTGGACGCCGCAGAAAAACAACTTCGGGCCGCGTCTGGCGATCGCCTTCTCGCCGGCCGCCAGTGAGGGCGTGTGGCACAAGCTCTTCGGCAGCCAGCAGACCAGCATTCGCGCCGGCTACTCCCTGGTCTTCGATCACTTCGGCGCCGCCACCGTGCAGAATTTCGACACCACCGGCTCCTTCGGCCTCTCCACCTACCTTTCCAATCCTGCCGGCTCGGTGCCCATCGAGAGCGCGCCGCGCTTTACGGCCCTGGGCCAGGTGCCCACAACGCTGCTGCCCGGCGCGCCGCAAGGTGGATTCCCCGCCGTCCCCGCCTCCAGCGGCAATGGCAGCTTCGCCATCAGCTGGGGCCTCGACTCCGCCATCAAGACGCCCTACTCGCACCTGCTCGATTTCTCCGTCACCCGCGGCCTGCACAACGGCGGATCGCTGGAAGTCTCCTGGATCGGCCGCCTCGCTCATCGCCAGCTCGCCCAGGAAGACGTGGCCATGCCCATCAACCTGACCGTGGGCGGCACGCCTTACTTCTCCGTCGCCCGCGACCTGGCCGTAAAGGCGCGCCAACAAGGTCCCGGTACGCGGAGGTGCAGCCGGTCCCCTACTGGGAGCAGGAATTCGGCGGCCTCGACGGTCAGGACATCGGCCTCGGCCTGGGTCCGCTCACGGCCACCCAGAATATCTATGCGCTGTTCGCGGCCAACCTGTACAACGAGACCTACGCCCTCTACCAGCTCGACCTGCCCGGCTCGCTGCCCAACAGCAACATCGGCGCCGGCGTCAACTACCCCGCCTTCCGCTACTACCACGACCAGTATTCGGCGCTCTACTCCTGGCGCTCGGTCGGCTACTCCAATTTCAACGCTCTCGAGGCCGTCTACCGCCAGCGCTTTGGCGGCCTGCAGGCCGACTTCAACTACACCTACTCCAAGTCGCTCGACATCACCTCGCAGGCCGAGCGCCTCGGCAACTCGGCCAGCACCAACTACGCGCAGATCATGAACTCCTGGGCGCCTAACCAGCTCTACGGCCCCTCGGATGCCGACGTGCGCCACCAGGTCAACTCCAACTGGGTGTGGGACCTGCCCATTGGCCGTGGCAAGAAGCTGCTTTCAAGTTCCAATCGCCTGACCGATTCGATACTCGGCGGATGGCAGACCACCGGCATCCTTCGCTGGACCAGCGGATTTCCGTTCCTGATGAACAACGGCGCCTACTACCCCACCAACTGGGACATCCAGGGCTACGCCGAGCAGGTTTCACCCATCCCTTCGCACGCCAACCAGAAAGGCCACCTCACCCAGCGCTTTGCCGACCCCGCCACAGTCTTCGCCTCCTTCGCCCACGCCCTTCCCGGCCAGTCCGGCACGCGCAACCCATTGCGCGGCGACGGCTACTTCAGCTGGGACGAAGGCATCAACAAGACCTTCGGCCTCACGGAACGCTTCAAGCTCATCCTCCGCTGGGACATGTTCAATGTGACCAACAGCGTCCGCTTCGATCCGCAGTCCATCAACTCCACCCTCGACAATCCGCAATCCTTCGGCCAGGCCACCGAGTTGCTGACCAACTACCGCCTCGCCCAGTTCGCCGCTCGCGTGGAGTTCTAGACGAGGGTCGGCGAATCTCCATCCAGGTCGTCATCACGAACAAAGGTCGGTGTGCAAAGCGCACCGACCGCAGCGAAGGACCTGCTTTTCGGGTGCCCCCAACCATGTTCCCTCGACTCCGCTCCCTGTTCCCTCCCATACCCATCCCCGGTTACACTTGAGCCATGCATGTCCACGCCGCGCCCGCTTCATCGCCACACGGCGCCCGGACACAATCCGTTCTCCGCTTCTCCCTGGTCGCCACCGCACTCTACGTGGCTGTCACCTTCATTGCGGGCTTGCGCTCCCACTCACTGGCCCTGCTCTCCGAATCCGGCCATAACGCTTCCGACTTCCTCGCTCTTCTCCTTAGCTTCGCCGCCGTCTACTTCCAGTCCCGCCCCGCCGACGACGCCCGCACCTTCGGCTACCAGCGCGCCGGCGTCCTGGCCGCCTTCATCAACGCGGGAACCCTTATCCTGATCTCCCTCTGGATCGGCGTCGAGGCCGTCCACCGCCTCTACGCGCCTGTTCCCGTGCAGCCCCGCGTCATGATGATCACCGCAGCCGCCGGCGTCGTGATGAACGGCATTATCGCCGCGCTTCTCTGGGGAGTGGCGCGCGACGTCAACCTGCGTTCCGCCTTTATCCACATGGCCGGCGACACCCTTTCCACCGCCGCCGTCATCGCCGGAGGCGCCGGCATCCTGCTAACCGGCCATAACTGGATCGACCCGGTCCTCTCCCTCGTGATCGCGGCCCTCATCCTCTGGTCCTCGGCCGGCATTGTCCGCGAAACTCTCCAGATTCTCCTCGAAGGCACCCCCCGCGGCATCGACCTCACCCACATTCGCTCCCACATGGAAGCTGTCTCCGGCGTCCTCAACGTCCACGACCTCCACTGCTGGTCGCTCGGTTCGCAGTCCCGCGCCCTGGCCTGCCACGTCACCATCTCCGACATCCCGCCGTCGGAAAGCGCGTGCATCCTCGAAAACCTGAACCGCGTCCTCAAATCCCACTTCAACATCTGCCACACGACTGTCCAGTTCGAGCACGAAACCTGCACCATCACCGAGGGGTGCGTCGTTCCGATCGAGCAGATGTCCACCGGAACCGAATCCGGCCACCACGGGCACGTGCATTGAGAAACAGGGGTCAGTGGTCAGGGATCAGGGGTCAGTGGTCCGCTTCTGCAAGTAGTGATCCGTGTTCCGCATCAGCGGTTTTACCGGAATCCATTCGCTCAGCTCGCGAAGCGGGCGCAAGAAGCTAGCCCCAGGCGCAAGCCTGGGGAATCCGCGCGAACGCAGAACCCCAGCCCCCCAGGGGCGAAAGAAACGCACCGCGCGCATGGGAACCTCATTTCCGCCCCCTTACAATCCGGAACCGCGCCTTCTCCGCCACCGCCCATTCCTGTCCCGCTTGCAACACAAAAAGCACAACCCGCAACTCATCACCAGGAAGCACAAAAGGAAGCACAAACCAGGCGACGCAAACCACGCACTGGCGTAACCCGCGAATTGTGGAAGCGCAAGTAACCCGGCGCGATCCGCCTATATACTAACCGCCATGTTCCAGCGATCCCCCCAAGCCGCCAACGCCAAACCCCACTCGCTCTTCAACCCGCTCATGGTGTCTCTGGTCGCCATGTCCGCCATGTTCGGCTTTGGCCTGGCCACGCTGGTCTTCCACATCAAAAATCACTCCAGCCCCGACGCCGTGTTTCCCGGCCTGATCCTCTCCTTCGCCGGCGTATGCGTCCAGTTCGGCATGCTCCGCTTCCTCATCCGCCACCGCATCCAGCCCTCCGAGTGACGCCTCCTGACCCCTGATCTCTGATCTCTGATCTCTCTGATCCCTGATCTCTGATCTCTGATCTCTGACCCCTGATCTCTGATCCCTGATCCCTGATCCCTGACCCCTGACCCCTGAACTCCGATCCCTTGTAAACTAGGGCCATGGAAGAGTTCAGCCGTATTCAGCGCCTGCCCCCGTATGTTTTCAACATCACCGGGGAGATGAAGGTCACCGCGCGCCGCCGCGGCGAAGACATCATCGACTTCGGCATGGGCAATCCCGACGGCGCCACTCCGCGCCACATCGTGGACAAGCTCATCGAAGCCGCGCAGAAGCCGGTCACGCACCGCTACTCCGTCTCCCGCGGCCTGCCGCGGCTGCGGCGGGCGATCTGCAACTGGTACAAGACGCGCTACGACGTCGCTCTCGACCCCGACACCGAGGCCATCGTGACGATCGGGTCGAAAGAGGGCATCGCCCACCTGTGCCTCGCCATCCTCGACTCGCGCGACACGGTCGTGGTCCCCAACCCCAGCTACCCTATCCATATTTATGGACCGGTCATCGCCGGCGCTCACGTGGTAAGCGTGCCCATCGTCCATCCGGAAAAATTCCTGGCCGAGCTTGAGGACCTGATCCCCCGGCTGACGCCGCGGCCCAAGGCGCTGATCGTCAACTTTCCGTCGAATCCGACGACGCAGTGCGTGGAGCTGCCGTTTCTGGCGCGGCTGGTCGAGCTGGCCCGCCAGTATGGATTCCATCTCATCCACGACCTCGCCTACGCCGATATCGCCTTCGACGGCTACCGTCCCCCCAGCGTGCTCGAAGTGCCGGGAGCGAAGGAAGTCGCCGTCGAGTTCTTCACGCTCTCGAAGAGCTACAACATGCCCGGCTGGCGCGTGGGATTCATGGTCGGCAACCCGGTCCTGGTGAATGCGCTGGCCCGCCTCAAGAGCTACTTCGACTACGGCACCTTCACGCCTATTCAGGTCGCTTCGATCCTGGCTCTGGAAGGGCCCCAGGAATGTGTTGCCGAGATCTGCGCCACCTACCGCAGCCGCCGCAACGTATTAGTCGAAGGATTGAACAAGTTAGGCTGGCAAGTCCCGTTGCCGAAAGCAACGATGTTCGTGTGGGCGCAGATTCCCGAACCCTACCGGAACTTAGGCTCGCTCGAATTCTCCAAGCGCCTGTTGACGGACGCCAAAGTGGCGGTTAGTCCCGGTATCGGCTTCGGGGACTACGGCGACACGCATGTGCGGTTTTCGCTGATCGAAAACGAAGAGCGCACGCGCCAGGCGCTAAGAGGGATTAAGCAGATGTTCGCGAAGGCGCCGGCAGCGAAGGGGCTCGTACCGGCCTAGACATTACTCCGACGAAACCGAGAATTCTGATCCTCAGATGAAATCGTGCGCATTGAGCGCTTGGTCTACGGCGGCCGCGATCTTCCATCGGACTGCAGTGATTTCCAACCAACCTTCGATTGACGCCATCAATACTCGATTTGGCGTCTGATTGACATTACCCTATCAAGCGACTACGTTCGCAGATGAGGCAATTAGAAACAGTCACCTCTTTCAGGTTCCCTGAATAAGTAAGGCCATCTGAAGTTTTTCCCCACTTACAAGCCAGACAACCTTTAGGAGGTTGAATATATGTATGCTCGCAACGTAGCTTTCCGCATTAAGAACAACATGCAGTCCGATTACACCCACACCTTCGAAAACCAGGTTCTTCCCTTGCTCCAGAAGCAGAAGGGCTTCAAGGAAGAAATCGCCCTGTGCAACCCCGGTTCGCAGGATGCGGTTTCGATCAGCCTGTGGGAGAACAAGAGCGATGCCGACGATTACAACACCCGCTTCTATCCGGAAGTGTTGAAGACCCTTGGGAAAGTGATCGACGGAACGCCGCGCGTTCAGACGTTTGAGACGGTCATCTCGACCTTCCATCACGCAACCGTCTAAGAGCCGCAAAGATGGCGTCCTGGAAAGCGGCTTAGCTGCCTTCTCCGGTCGACGCTCTGCCGGGTGCCCCAGGTTCCGAGATTGGAACCTGGGGATACCAGTTGGTTTAATCCAGAAACGCAATCTGCCGCGCGTCCGCGCGAAGCATTCCCGCTTCAAATAACGCCGCTGTCGTCGCCGGCCGCAGTTCAATCCACCCATCACTCCCGTCCGCTCCAGCCGGAAGTGTCAAAGGACTTTCCCGGTCTTGGGCGGTGGTGTAATGTGTTGGGGTCAGTCGCACCAAGAGGAGGTTACAAGAATGGCAATCGCCGTACAGATGGATTTTCCCCAGGGAACCCTTGCGCAATACGACGAGGTGATCAAACGGATGGGATTCCGCTCCGGTGGCCCGGGCGGGCCCGGCGCCTTGTTTCACTGGGTGACGAAGACGGATGGAGGCATCCGCGTCGTCGATGTGTGGGAGAGCCGCGCTCAATTCGAGAAGTTCTCGGTCGAGCAGATTCAACCGATCACCGCCCAGGTGGGCATAGCCGGACCGCCCCAGATCCAGTTCTTCGAGGTTTACAGCTACCTGACCAAGGGTTGAAGCCGGTGCCCCAAGTCCCTCGGGTCCCCACGGACGGGTCCTTGTCAGTGGGGCGAGGTCTCCCGGTACTGGAGACCTGGGAGGCTGCTCATCACCGGCGCCCCCTCGCTTACCTCGACATACGTCAGGCTGACGCGCCCACCGAGCGACCGTACTCTGGCCAGCCTGGTCCGGACGTAGGACCATCCATCGCTTCGGCGTTGCAAAGCTAATCCTGTCAGGCCGCATGCTTTAAAATTCATAAAGACGTCAGCCAGTCGCTCTCTTCCCAACCATTCACTGCTGTAAGCAGCGCTGTAAAGCAGCTACCGCTGTAACGCAGCCAGCCTCATCCATCAATTGCCGGAGCCGTCGCCAGGCGCGTGGGCCGCTGGGGGAAAGGCGGGAAACATGAAATATGCGGGATTGCTGGTGATGCCGGCGGGGTTCTTCCTCACCCTGGCCGCACTGGTTCTCTTTCCCGACGCCGGCCGGCGTGCCGCGTTCGTCCTGTGCGGCCTGGCCGTCGAACTGCTGGGCCTGGGAGTCGCGGTGCGCGGCCACATGGAACGGAGAGAGCCGGCGCCCGGCGCGCCGCCGGGAGAAGCCCGCCGATGACCATCCCCCCGCCGGCGCCGCCCTTCTCCGACGCCATGTTCGCCCTGACGCTGGGCCTGCTTCTGCTTGCCCCTCTGACCATCGCCGGCGTGGCCCTGCTGAATACCGGCCTGGGGCGTTCGCGGTCGGCGGCCCAGTCGCTCTTGGGGTGCGTGACGCTGATGGCGGTTTCCGCCATCGCGTTTGCGGTGGTGGGGGTCTCGTTCGCGGGGCAGCCCGGGCACGCGGTGTCGATTGCCGGCAAGTCGTGGGCCTGGATCGGCGCGGCGCCGCTGCTTTTGCGCCACTTCGGCACGCTGCCCGCTCAATCGCAATTGGAGATTTTGTTTGAGTTCCTCGCCGCCGGCCTGGTAGCGATCATCCCCTGGGGGTCGGGGGCCGATCGACTGCGTCTTCCCGCCGGGTGCGCCATTGCGGCGGTTCTTGCCGGCGGCGTGTTCCCGGTGATTGTGCACTGGGTCTGGGGCGGCGGATGGCTTGCAGGCCTGGGCGCGAACTTCGGCATGGGCGCCGGTTTCCTCGACGGCGCGGGGGCAGCTTCGGTCCATGCCCTGGGCGGTCTGAGCGCTCTGGCCATCGTCTGGATCGCCGGCTCACGCCGGGGAAAATTCCCCAAGGAAGGGCTGGCCACGGCCATGCCCGGCCACAACGCGGTCTATATTCTGTTCGGCTGCCTGCTGGCGCTGGTCGGCTGGCTGGCGTGGAACGTCGCCGGAGCGGTCCTGTGGCTGCATGCCGGTCCCGCGGACCTGGTGGTGACCGCGATCAATACGGTCCTGGCCGCTTCGGCTGCGCTGGCGGCCACCTTCACGGTGACGCGGACGCGCTTCGGAAAGCCCGACGCCAGCATGTGCGCCAACGGGTGGCTCGCCGGCATGGTCTCGTCCAGCGCCTGCGCCACGGTGATTACGCCGGCGGATTCGATCCTGGTGGGAGCCATCGCGGGGGTCGCCGCCCCGCTGCTGGTGGAGCTGCTGGAACTGGCGCTGTCGATCGACGATCCTTCGGGCGCCGTCTCCGTCCACGCAGTCGGCGGGTTATGGGGACTGTTTGCGGCCGGGTTGTTCGGGCATCGGCCGGGCCAGATGCTGGCGCAACTGGTGGGCATCGCCACCTTTCTCGGATTGGTGTTTCCGCTCCTCTATTTCTTGTTCGCGATGGTGAACCGGATCATTCCGTTCCGCGTGGATCCCGACGGCGAGCGCCTGGGCATGGATCTGCACGAACTGGGCGGAGGGGCTTATCCGGAGTTCGTGATTCATCGAGATGAGTCGTACCGGTAGCCAGGTTTCTGCCGAAAACCGGCGAGCGGGACCGGCGGATTTGTGATCCATCCCGCCCCAAAATACCGCGAGTTGGCCACTGTGTGGCTGTGTCGGTTAATTATGCTGTAAGTTGTTTATATTGAATGGGTTGAATACTCCCACACAGTCACACAGTGCTCTTTTTCCGCCGCACGGGCGATTTGGCCGCCAAGTGATTCCCTGCATGAGAGTTAGCACGAATTCGAATCGTCCCTGCATGATGCATCACCAGTCCGGGATGGGTTCAATGTTTTGCCGCGTCCGCGGGAAGGACGGCCGTATTCCTCTCCTTTCATCGTGCACCGACAGGGAGAATTAATCTGCAATTCAATATTGCTATAAGTCGTTCCTATTTAAGGTGGTTACAAAATGACCCGCTTGACATTGCGTGGCCATGGCAGCCTAACGCCTGGCCAGCGCCAGCATCAGCCCGAACAGAAGCACCGGCACCAGCGCCAGCCCGGCGTACAGCAGCACGCGCTTGTTCACCTTGCCGAGCAGCGAAGCGGGCCCGCGGCGCGCGAGGCGGTAGCCGCGGTCTTCGACGCCGACCTGCTCTTTGTGCTCGAGGTCCCACTCCATTTCGTGAGCGCTGGCGTAGCGGTGCCGGGGGTCTTTCTCCAGGGCGCGAAAGACGATCTCTTCGATCTCCGGCGGGATGTCGGGATTGAGTGCGCGCGGCGGCGTGGGATCCTTCACCAGGCGGTCGTTCATCACCGCCAGGGGGTTGGGCCCGCTGAACGGCACCTGGCCGGTCAGCATTTCGTAGAGCATGATACCCAGCGCGTACATGTCGCTGCGCTGGTCGCCGCGCTTGCCCTGCACCTGCTCCGGCGCGATGTAATCGGGCGTGCCCAGCATCGACGACACATTGACAAATGTCAGCCGCCGCGCATCCTCTTTCATCGCGATGCCGAAATCGATCAGCTTGATCTGGTCGCGATCGCTCACCATGACGTTTTCCGGCTTCAGGTCGCGATGCACGACGCCGTGCTTGTGCAGGTAGTCGAGCGCGTCGCAGATGCCGAGCGTGATCTTCTCGGCGCGCTCGGGGGGCAGCGCGCCGTCCTCGTTCAGGATGCTGCGCAGCAGCCGGCCTTCCACCCACTCGATAACCATGTACAGCCGGCTGCGCTCTTCCCCGTCGAAGGTCTTCACCACGCCGGGATGGTCGAGAAGCTGGCCGATTTCCTCTTCGCGCCTGAAGCGCTCCACCAGCACGGGATCGGCTTCCATTTCCGGGTGCGGCACCTTCAGCGCGATCTGCCGGCCGGTGTTGACGTCGGTGGCGCGGTACAGGGTCGCCATGCCGCTGCGTGCCACAATGGCATCGATGCGGTAGTGGTCAAGCATGTCTCCGGGTTCGAGGGTGGTTGCGGCCATCGGCGGAATACTTCGATTCTTTCACGCCGGCACGTAAGAGAGTTGTAGGGATTCACCTAAGGAAATTATGGGCGTCCTGCATGCCGCGGTCGGCGAGGCACCATGCGTCGGACTATTGTTTCTGGATGGGGCCCAGCGATCCCTCGTTGTCGCCCAGGCGCGGATTCACGTCGAAATCCCATACGATCTGGCTGATGTCGGACGGGGAGAGGATCTCCACCAGGGCGTATTCGCCGATCGTCAAGGCTTCGGTGGGCGTGAGTTTGAGCCAGTGCTTGCCGGGCATCACTTCCACTTTCATCGGAATGGTGTCTTCGCTCTGCGTGATGTTGCCCGTGGGGCTGATGTGGATAGCGCCCACAATGCGCACTGCCTTCCGCTCATCGACCCTGACGATGGCAAACCCCGACTGGGGTGAATGCGCGCCATGCTTGCGGCTCGCGACTTCCTTCGCCCCTTTTGTGTCCACCGTCATGGCGTGGGAAAGGACATGCTCGGCATCGTCGGTGGCGTTCAGGGAGATGTAGATGGCCGGGTCGTTTACGTGCAGATGGACTTTGGCATGGGCGCCGGGCAGTTCGATGTCGGCGCGCTGCCCGGCAAGCGGATTGAGGGTACTGAGCCCGTGATGGGTTTTGGCGTCCACGGCCAGGGAATTGGCGGCTAATTCCACCAATTCCGGCGTGCCCTGATAGGTGTCGAGCGCGAAGACGCTGTCCTGGTCGGGTAATTCCAGGCCCTTGGCCACCTCGGGCATGCGGGCGGCCTGTTCGGCTCGCTCGACGGCCTCTTCCTTGTCGATTTCTTCAGCCTCCTTCATGGCCGGCGAGGCGTCCTCGGCCTGGGCCACCTGGTCGGCGTGGTCACGCTCCCATTTGCGCGTGGCGTCCCAGTCCACCAGCGATTCGGGCATCTCCTCCCAGTCTCCGCCGCGTTCGAGCGAGAGATAACGCACACGGTCACCGGCGATTTCGTATTTCCGTACGATCTGATAGGAGCCGTCTTTGAGGATCAGGCGGTGATTCGAGCCGGCTCCGGGGGCCCCGCCGGGCTTCGGCAGGGGCTTGTGCGTCTGCGCGGCCAGCAACGCCGCCGTGAGAAAAATGCCCACCGGAACCGCTCGAAGCAACCGGAATAGCGCGCGCAAATCCGCCATGGACTCCCCTCGAAAGTTTAGACGGCGCGGACCCCTCCTGGTGGGCGGCGCTTTCCGAACATCCGGCGCTGCGTCTCTTACGTAACCGGTTGGAGATGACCGGCATCGAAACCTGTGTATCCTAGAGATACGGTTTAGCGGCCTGTGGTGGAAGTGAGACAGGGAAGAAAACCATCCCTCAGCGGCTAAAGCCGGACTCATTCCAGGCCAGTTGTGGCACGACTAAAGTCGTGACCTTTCAAAACGCGATTCTTACCACGGGCAGTTAGGTTTTTACCAGGGGCTGTTAGGGAAAAATGCTGCTGACAGGGCCATACAGGCGAAAAACCAGGCGCTCCACGCCGCGACGGTTCGCGGTGGCGACGGTGGTCTGTCTCACCCTGCTCGCGCTGGTCGCGGTAATCCAGGTCGCGCACATTCACCCCCTGGTGACGGATGCCGACCATTGTCCGCTGTGCATCGCCATGCACTCCGTGGCGCCGGTGGTGGCGCCAGCAGCCGTCATTATTCTCCTCCTGGTTGGAACTCCGGCGCTGATCCTCGAACCGCGCGCCATTCTGCATCACTGGCATCCCTCCTTATTCACCCGGCCGCCTCCTCCTTCGTGGTAGGCGCCTTCCCTTTCATTCAGCTCTGTTTGGTTCGCTCGGATGCCGTTTTGAACGGCGACCGCGCATTCTTCACAAGCTGATCCGAAAACCGATGGGCGCCCTGACCCGGTGACGGCTGTGCTCGATTTTGATCGCAGCCCGCCTTTCACCACCTGTTCAGACAGATCTGGAGGCTCATCGCTATGCCATGGAAAAATGGCCCCTGTTTTCGCATGTTTATCTTCGCGGCTGCCCTTTTTGCGCCGGTCCCAGGCTTTGGCGCGCAGAACGGCAACTCAGCGCCTTTGCATGGCACGGTCACTGACCCGACCGGCGCCGTAATCCCGGGCGCGACGGTCCATCTCAGCAACCCGGTCAGCGGCCTCGACCGCACCGCGGTCACCGACGCGGCCGGCAATTTCGAGATCCCGAATGTGCCGTTCAATCGCTACCAGGTTGAGGTTACGGCGCAGGGATTTGCGTCGCTCCATCAGAGCGCCGATATCCGCTCCGTCATTAGCACCAACCTGAACCTGGTAATGCAGATCGCTGCCGCCAACCAGACCGTCACCGTGGAGGCCAACGCCGCCGGCGACCTGGTGGAGAACGATCCCACCTTCCATACCGACGTGGACCGCGACATGTTCATCAAGGTGCCGCTCGAAAGCCAGTCATCCTCTTTAAGTTCGCTGGTGACGGTGACAACCCCGGGCGTTTCCGCGGATTCGAATGGCCTGTTCCATGGCCTGGGGGATCATGCATCCAATTCGTTTTCCGTGGACGGGCAGCCGATCACCGATCAGCAGAGCAAGGTCTTTTCCAACCAGCTTCCTTCCAACTCGATCCAGTCTCTGGAAGTCATCGCCGGCGCACCGCCCGCCGAATACGGCGGCAAAACCAGCCTGGTGATCGTGGCCACCACGCGTTCAGGCCTGGGTGTCCCGCGCCCCACGGGCAGCATCAGCAGTTCCTACGGCTTCTTCGGCTCGTCCACCGCCGGTTTCGATCTTGCCGCCGGGGGAAAAAGCTGGGGCAACTTCGTGGAGATGGACGGCCTGAACACGGGGCGCTTCCTCGATCCACCCGAGTTCGCTGTGTTTCACGACAAGGGCAACGAAGAGAACTCCTTCGACCGCGTGGATTTCAAATTCACCGATGCCGATTCGATGCACCTGGACCTGAATTACAGCCGCTCGTGGTTTCAGACCCCGAACGCCTATGACAACCTGAACGTTCAAAATGTGACCGCGGGCGGAGCGACCCCGGCACCCGCCCTGGGGACTATCGGCAACACCGACCAGCGGTCCCAGATCGAAACGTTCAACATCTCACCGACGTACACGCGTATTGTCAGCAACGACTCGGTCTTCAACCTGGGCGCCTACGCGCGCAAGGATTTCTACCACTACTATCCCAGCCCCGATCCGCTGGCCGATCTCGGGCCCGCCAACCTGCAGACATCGTCGATCGCCCAGGGCCGCACGCTGATGAATGCGGGCCTGCACTCCGATCTGTCCTACGATCGCGGCCGGAATACCTTCAAGTTCGGGGCGGAATTCGATCACACATTTCTGCGCGAAAACGACAGCCTGGGTATCGTCGATCCCACGTATTCGTTCAGCGCGCCCTGCGTGGACGCGAGCGGCAATCCGCTCCCCGGCTACGCCGATCCCGCGCAGTGCGGCGCCGGCACGGGCGGCGCGAATCCCGGTTATCTTTCCGTACTGGCTCCGTATGATTTCACCCGCGGCGGCGGTTACTACCACTACGCGGGGCGCGCGGACATCAAGGAACTCGGCCTGTATGTGCAGGACCAGATGAAGGCCGGCAACTGGACATTCAACCTGGGAATTCGCGGCGATCTCTACAACGGGCTCACGTCCGCGCGCCAGGCCGAGCCGCGATTGGGCGTCTCCTACAACCTCAAGCCTTCCGGCACGGTGTTCAGCCTCTCGTATGCAAGAACGCTGGAAACCCCCTTCAACGAAAACCTTGTGCTGTCGAGCCGCGGATGCCAGGACCCGGTGCTGGCGCCCCTGCTGAGCTGCTCGCCGGGCGTAACGAATGCCGAGCAGCCGGGATACCGCAACGAGTTTCATGCCAGCCTGCAACAGGCAGTGAGCAAGCACCTGATTGTGAGCGGCGAATACATCTGGAAGTATCAGCACAATGCGTTCGACTTCAGCGTGCTGGGCAACACCCCCATTACGTTCCCCATCGATTGGCACAACTCCAAGATTCCCGGCTACGCGCTGCACGTGGATGTGCCGTCGTGGCACGGGCTCAGCGCATACTCGGTGATGTCGTCGGTGGCGGCGCGCTTCTTTCCTCCGCAGGCGGCGGGCGCCGGCGCGACCGTGGGCCAGACGGGACTCCCGTTCCGCATCGATCACGACGAGCGCTTCAACCAGACCACTCATCTCCAATACACGCTGGCGCGCGGCAAGTTTCTGAGCGGCCTGTGGTATGGATTCAACTGGCGGTACGACTCAGGCCAGGTCGCCGGCTCGGCGCCCTGTTACAACCCGCTCTCCAACGATCCCAACAGCGCGTGTGCAGGCACATCGACGACGCTGAACGGCGCGCCGGCTGTCAATTTGAGCCAGCTCACCGCGGACCAGCAGTTCCAGTCGGGGCTGATGTGCAACGGCATGCGGGCGACTCCGGGGAACAAGCTGCCCGCGGTATGCGCCGCCTCGCAATTCAGCTCGACGCTACTGAGCATTCCCGCTCCGGGCACGGGCGACAACGACCATAACCCTGGGCGCATTTCTCCCCGCAGTTTGTTCGATATGTCGCTGGGCAAGGATAACCTCTTCCATGGCGACCGCTACAAGGTGAACCTCGACCTGACCGCGGTCAATGTGACGAACAAGTATGCACTGTATAACTTCCTCTCCACATTCAGCGGGACCCACTACCTGACGCCCAGAGACGTAACCGCAAAGATCAGCCTGAATTTTTGAGGACATAGCGAACACAAGGTAAATACCTATGTGGCATTTTTACAGGAACAACCCGCGCGGGGGATCGACGGCATCTAATTACCCAGATCGCTTAGTACGCGGGCGAATCTCCTCGACATATGCCTATCAAAAATTTTGCTTACACTTTGTGGGGGCTGGGGTCGCTTTCATTCCTCTTTACCGGCTGCGGATCGGGTAATTCCACTCCGCCACCGCCTCCACCGAAGACGGACTATACCTTGACCGTGCAAGGCGCCGGGGCGGGCAGCGGAACGATCACCAGCAGTCCGGCCGGAATCAGCTGCGGAAGCACGTGCAGCACCACGTTTGCCAGCGGAACCGCGGTTACGCTGAGCGCTTCTCCCAACTCCACCTCCACGTTTGCGGGATGGTCGGGCGCATGCAGCGGCACGGGTTCATGCAGCATGACCTTAAGTGCGAATGCCTCGGCGACGGCGACATTCAATGTGATCCCGAGCCTTACATCTTCGATAAACCACATCATCTTCCTGGCGCAGGAGAATCGTTCGTTCGATCACTACTTCGGAGCATTGCGCGGGTACTGGGCGCAAAACGGCTATCCCGACCAGTCGTTCGACGGCCTGCCGCAATTCAATCCGGCATCGGGCGCCGCGCCGCTGAATGGCCCGGCACCATCTCTCCCGGGGTGCGATCCGGCGTCTCCTCCTCCCAACGACTGCGTGTTCGACACCAGCAATCCCGTAACTTCCTTTCATCTGGTCACGCAGTGCGTGGAGAACCCCAGCCCCTCGTGGAACGAGAGTCACGTGGACTGGAATTACAACGATCAGCTCGGCCTTTACCCGCCGGCGGCATTGAATGGTTTTGTATGGACCGCGGGGCACGATTCGCGCGCCATGGTGCCGCCCTTCAACGATACCAACGGCGAGCGCGTGATGGGCTACTACGACGGCAGCGATCTCAACTACTACTACTTCATGGCGTCGAACTTCGGCACATCCGACCGGTTCTTCAACTCCGCCATGACGCGCACGCCGCCCAACCGGGAATACCTGATCGCCGCAACCTCGCAGGGTTACGTGTACGGAAACGGGACCGACGCTCAGGACGCGGCTCCACTGACGGCCACCACCATCTTTCAGGAACTGCAGGCCGCGGGTATCACGTGGAAGATTTACGTGAATCCGCAGGGGAGCAGTTGCTCGGGACCCACGTATGATCCGGCCTGCCTGGTGAAGCTGAGCTATGTGCAGAACTTCGCGTGGGGCCAGACCATCCCCACGCAATATCCGCAGAACATCGCTCCCATTTCACAGTATTTCACCGACCTGCAAAACGGGACGCTGCCGCAGGTGGTGCAAATCGAGCCGGCAACCGACGCTGGACTCGATGAGCATCCCTCCGATAGCGACAGTGCGGCGAGCAACAGCCAGACCGGCGCGAACTATGTCTCTTCGCTGATCAATGGGCTGATGCAGAGCTCTTCATGGAAAGACTCGGTCTTCGTCCTCACCTTTGACGAGTTCGGCGGTTTCTACGATCACGTCTCGCCGCAGGCCACGGTGAGCCCCGACGGCATCAAGCCCGTGGACCTGCTGCCCGGCGATGTGTGCACCAAGAGCACCGGCCCGCTGTGCGACTTCACCTACACCGGCTATCGGGTGCCCCTGATCGTGATCTCGCCCTATGCCAAGAAGAACTTTGTGTCGCACAGCGTTTCGGACCTGACCGCGATTCTGAAGCTGATCGAAACCCGCTTCAACGTGGCGTCGCTGACCAAGCGCGATGCGGCGCAGGCCGACATGGAAGAATTCTTCGACTTCAATAATCCGCCATGGACGACGCCGCCGACTCCGCCGACGCAAAACACCAGCGGCGCCTGCTATCTGAATAAACTGCCTTGACAGCGGTTGGCCGGGCGCGCAAATTTTCATGCCCGCGCCTTCTCCGCCTCCAGCAACTGCCTCTTCGTCGCCGCGCCGCCCCAACGATAGCCGGTCAGCGAACCACTTGCGCCCACCACGCGATGGCACGGCACCACCAGGGCCACACGGTTGGCGGCACATGCGCGGGCCACGGCACGGGTGGCGTTGGCATTGCCAAGTTCGCGCGCAAGCTGGCTGTAGCTGCGCGTTTCTCCGCGCGGAATCTGCCGCAGCGCCTGCCACACGCGGAGCTGAAACACCGTGCCGCGCAAATCCAGCCGCTCCGAAGCAGATTCGTTTCGCACCAGATCCGAGCCGTCGCGCACGCTCTGCAGTGCCGCATCCACCACCCGCGAGAGTGAAGGATCGGCGCGCAGCGTGGCGGCGGGGAACTCCGCGCGCAAACTGGCTTCCGCTTGTTCACGCGTGCCGGCGAGCGAAAGCCAGCACAGGCCGCGCTGTGTCTCGCCCGCGATAAGCCAGCCGAAGGGTGACGGACCGACGGCCCATCGGATCTCCTCGCCTTTGCCGCCGCGCGCGAACCGTGCGGGAGTCATACCGAGTTGCGCGCCCTCGTAAGCGCGGCTGGGCGATTCGAACCCGGCGGTGTAGATGGCGTCGGTGACAGGTTCGCCGTCCTTCAACGCGGAGCGCAGGCGTCCTGCCTTGAGCGCGCGCTGGTACTGTAGCGGGCTGACGCCCATCGAGGCCTTGAACAAGCGCTGCACGGTGAAAGGGCTGAGGCCGGCGACCCGTCCCAGTTCCGCCAGCCGCACCGGCCGATCGAGGTGGCGCTCGATATGCGCGAGGACCTTGTGCAGGGGATCTCCCGACTCCGCCGTTGAAGGACGGCAGCGCAGGCACGGACGGAATCCCGCTGCCTGTGCGTCGCTCACCGACGGAAAAAAGCGCACATTGGCGCGCAGCGGCAGGCGGCTTTTGCACACCGGCCGGCAAACCACGCCGGTGGTCGTGACGGCATAGAAAAACGTCGCGTTTCGATCGCGCCGGACCAACTGCCGCCAGGCCAGTTCAGGGTCGATTGCGAAGGAACCGCCGGCTCCGATTGCCGGCCCGTCTTCGGTTATTGCGAGTTGATTGCTGCTGTTCATAAACTGATGCTCGCCGATCTCCGTCCATCGGTGCCACCCGGTTCTTGCGCGCAATTTTTTGATTCAACACGATTCGAAACCGATCCAGAGTCTTGGTCCTTATCCCTTATCCCTAATCCCTAACCCCTGTTCCCTGTTCCCTGCTCCCTGTTTCGCAACACCGCCTCCGCCCGGATCAAATCTTCCTCCGTGTCCACGCCGATCGTATCGGCCGGCGCGTCGGCCACGTAAATGTCGATCCCGTTTTCCAGCAGCCGCAATTGTTCCAGGCGTTCGAGTTGTTCGAGGCGGCCCGGCGGCAACGACGCGAAACGCTCCAATGCCGCTTTGCGATAGGCGTAGATTCCCAGGTGCTTGCGGTATCCTCCGAAGCTGGTGGCATCGCGGTCGTAGGGGATGGTGGCGCGGGAGAAGTAGAGCGCGCGCCCATCCAGAGCCGTGACCACCTTGACGGCGCTCGGGTTGAGGATGTCCTCTTCCGCGCATTGGACCGCGAGCGTGGCGACCGGCACTTCCGCGCGATCAAAGAGCGCCAGCAGCGGCGCGAAAAACTCACCGGTGAGCGTCGGCTCGTCGCCCTGGATGTTGACATAAATGTCGGCCTCGAGCGTGTGCGCCACTTCGCGCACGCGATCGGACCCGCTGGCGCAATCCGGGGAAGTGATCCACACCGGAATGCCGCGGGACCGGCAGACCGCCGCTACCTCTTCCGCATCGGTAGCCACCACGACGGGGTCCATACGGCCGCTGGCCATGGCGGCACGCCACACCCACTCGATCATGGGCTTTCCAGCCAATTGCCGGATCGCCTTGCGGCTTAGCCGCGTGGAAGCGAGCCGCGCCGGGATCACGCCGGCGATGATGGGAGAATGCATCGGATTCGATTGTACCGAGCCGCCGGTCCGTTTGACCTTAAATCCAGTCCCCCGTATCATCTACATGGGTGCAAGCCCTCCCGGCGGGGTAGCTCAGATGGTTAGAGCGTGGGATTCATAACCCCAAGGTCGAGCGTTCGATCCGCTCCCCCGCCACCAAATTCGATCACAAAACAAGGCACTTATGGCGAGAAGGGCAAAGCGCCGAATCGTATATGGTGCAACTGTCCGTTTTCTGTCCGTGTTCTGCGATCCTGGTGACTTTTTCCCTCCCCTTTGGCGTATAACAGCCGGTCGTGGAAATTCGCCCCGCTCGCGACCCGGAATACAATTGAACGCTTACGGGCGTTTTTCAATTTCTGTGTTGCGCGGGAATAGCTGGAAAAGAACCCGGCGAAATCCCTGAAGCTCCCGAAGATCGAGGAAGTGGACGTAAAGCCCTATACGCCTCACGAATTGGCAGAGATCATGGCGGCGGTTGAGGAATACCCGAATTGGGGCATCTATAAGACAAATACCAGAGAGCGGGTGAGGGCGTTCATCCTTACGTTGCGGTGGACCGGGATGCGGATCGGCGACGCAATTCAGTTGTCGCGCAGTAAGGTGGCGAAGGGGAAAATCACGCTGAGGACGGAGAAAAATGGAAAGCGGGTGTCGGTCCCAATGCACCCTGATTTGGAAGCGGCGCTCGCAAAAATCCAAATGGCGAGTTCTATTTCTGGTCGGGAAGCGGCATGGTGTAGTCGGCCGTTTCTGACTGGCATCGGACGATCGAGCGGCTGGCGAAGGATTTGCCGTTCAGAGTTCACGCGCATCGGTTCAGGCACTCGCTGGCGGCCGAATTGATTGCGGCAGGGACTCCCATCGCGCAGGTCGCCGCGATTCTAGGAAATACTCCATCGGTCGGCGAAAAAACGTACGCTCAGTTTATTGAGCAGAGACAGGTTGCGATTGACTCCGCCGTTCGCGGTATCTGGCAAACCTAACTTTCCGCCTACAGCCGAGGCGGGATGCTCTGGAAGGGGCCTCAAAGCCACGTGGGCGTAGAATCACTCTATCTACCCCCTGAGAGAAAGCGTGCCTCCCAATGAATTGCCCAATTATGGTTGAGCTCATCAAAAAGTTAGATTCGGTGAGGGCGGAACAAAGCAAAATGCGCGGGAATAGAGATGAAGCCTGTGATAGAAAACGTCTGCGAGCATTAGAGAGATTCTTAGACCATCATGAGCAAACCTGTGCACTGTGCCAAGGGATAAATCCGGGCGGCACGCGATTTTTCGAAAGTTCGAGGGGCAGATAATCCTCAGCAGCCTTCTTCTTTTTTGGGATGCGGCGAATTCACCGTGGGCTGAGGAAAATTAAGAGAGCGGCCACTCCAAAGAAGATCACAAATATCGACAGGACGTCGGAGCCGTATTTTCCTCGGGCAAAGTCCAAGTGCTTTTTAAACGAGCCGGTCGTCGAGGGCATGGCGCACCTCGTGGAGATCAGTATACGCACGCAGGAAATTCCGAATGTATCTGATTGACCAGACCGCTTTTTTGTAGCCCGGTACAATTCGATTAATTTCGTAGACGATACGCGAAATAGATAGAGCACGTACATATCCCCGCCGGAACACCAAGGCCGGCGGGGAACTGGGAGCGTCGGCCTTGGCTTGCGCCAGGGCCCGAAAAGCGAGCGCCTGAAAACCAGCAACGCCAGCAAGTGCAGACAGACGCATGCGCAACTTCTGATAGACGCGAGGGGCCGCGAACTCCACAGGCTCGGATGCCTTGCTGACAGCGGCTTCGTAAGCAACGAGCCGGTTGGCTAGATCTTGCATTTGAGGGGGAGTGGTCATGTTCAAGCCAGCATTGTTTCAGGTAGCAGGTTTCGGCAACACTTAACCCGCTTGGCAGGAGGATCAGGGCGACGATTCCCTGTTTCCGCAATTGCCCCGTATTTCAGGTGTCCGACACTTAGAGCCGCATTAGAATTAGCCCTGGGCGGAGCTCAATTCATGTAAATGTTCGTTTGCAGGTTAGGGACCTCGTCTTGCGAGCCGCCCGCCTTGCTTCGGATGAGGGTGAAAACATCCAAAACCGTGTCAATACTGCGAATGTTTCCCGCGACACTCACGAGTCCATCTTCCATGCCGGAATATTTGTCCGCCAGGGCTGCGATATGTTCGCTCACACTTCTCAGCCGATCAATTTCCAGCAGAAGGTCCTCGAATGCCGCGGCCATTATAGGTCCATCGGCTGCTGAGACTAACGGGGCCGGTTCGGTCGCGGCCGGCTCTGTCCTGACCTCACCCTGAAGGCGCAAATCTTCTATCAAACGCAGCGTTGTTGCCTCGCCAAGGAAGGTGAGAAACAGCCCGAGCAACTGCGCAATCAGAATGACTCCGACTTCGCCGTCCTCATCCGTGTCCGTCTGGGATTCGACTTCGCCAAGGCCGCGCAAGCCTCCATTAGCCGTTATTTGCACGGCGCCGAGCCAGCGAGACTCCGACTTGGCTAGAGCCAGAGCGCGAGAAGCGAGCACCTGAAAGGCGCAGCCCCCACAGGCGCGCTGAATTGTCGGCGCAGCCTGTCATAGACGCGCACCGTTGCAGGTTCAGTGTACAGGGAGGTCGTACTTGTGTCAGCCTCCCGAGCAATGAGGCTGCGGGCCAAATCACGCGTCTCTTTTGGAGGAATCATTGGTTACCTCTCATAGCACACTTCAACGCACTTTGTGGGGCATGCGGCCATGGCCATAATACTCCCCCGTTTGATACTGGATATCCCAAGGTTGTGGATTACAATCGACTGCTCGCTGGCTTCGATGGCGCGAAAAAATCGTTAGTGCGCGTAATTGTCCGATTCCTGTGAAGAACTGGACATACTCTCATCTTCGTGTGCGTTTCCTGACAGCTGGTCGTGCAAAACCACATTCAGCAGCGATTTGTGAACCCGGATGCGACCGTCGTATTCGATAAGGCCGAGCTTACGGAACCGGTTCATGAAGAAGCTCACCCGCGACCGTGTCGTTCCGATCATTTCCGCCAAGGTCTCCTGCGAGATCTTGGGAATCACCATCTCCGGCTCGCTTGATTCCCCGAATTCCGCCATCAATAGGAGAACCCGCGCCAAACGCTTTTCGCTGGAGTTGAAGAGCTGGTCGACGAGGTCTGCCTGGGTTCTCATGCTGCGGGCCAGCAGAAATTTCAAGAACAGGTCAGAGAACTCGTGCTCCTCGTGCATTACGCGAATCATCTCTTCCCGGCTTATCTTGAGTGCGGTGCAGGCGGTGATCGCTTTGGTCGTGGCCAAACGCAACCCATCCCCCGCGGCGAGCGATTCTTCTCCCACAAAGTCGCCGCCGGAAAGGAGCGCGATGGTGGCTTCCTTGCCAGTTTGGGAGACGACAGTGATCTTTGCGCGTCCATCCTGGAGATAGAAAACGGACTCCGCCGGGTCTCCCTGAGAAAAAAAGGCTTCCCTGGGCGCCAGCTGCACAACGCTCCGCCCCAAGCCAGCATGGGTGAGGAAGGCGGCAGCATTAAATGCCGGCTTTTCGAGCGGAACCATTCAACGCCTCCCCACTGAATGCAGTGTGGGTGGATGCGTGACGCCCGCAACAACTGCACATCTTCAGGCTAACAATGGAATTGAGGGGCGGGCACGAATTATCGCCCCAAAATCGTCCATTTCAGGGTCCCGGAAGTTGCTCATTTAATGGATGATCCACGGATCTGGCATGATCCGACACCCCACGCTGTATTGTGGCATAAGAGTGGACCATTTACAGGAGACCGATCTGTTCACTTTTGCTCATTTCCAAAAAATATCTCGAGCCTGTGAATCCGGGACGACTCGTCGACAACACGCCGACCCCGCGCACGGCGATTTCAATCACGTGGCACTGGTCGGAACGGATGTCCCCGACATGTCCACAGCAATCGCGCTGCGGGCATTTCTGCTAATGCCCAGCGCGAGCGTTCCCCTCGCTGCGTTCTTTGTTGCCGTCGGAAGCCTAATCTTTTGAACTTCGGCCGGTACCTCCCTTCGTTCGGGCGGACGGACAACGATGACATGGTTATGCAGCCCGACCGATCATCACCGTGGATTTCTGACCCCTTTTTCTCGATTGTGGCCGCGACGCTGGAAGCATCCGGGCGCCATCATTTGCCGGTCCGGACGGAAGGATTCGGGTTCTTTCCTGCTGAAACCTTTTCTGCCTATCCGCGGAAAATTGCCTATAAGGCCGTTGAACTTGATGATCCCGAGTTGGCTCTACGGTACTTGCGGCGCATGCGCGAAGCTGAACGTCATCCACCACGATGAGATCGTCGCAAAGCCGTAATACAGAAGCAACAATGATGAGAAGCTAAACAGACTTGGGGTAGGTAGGGGCGCGCAGACCTTTTGGGAAACGTCTCCGCACACCTGTCCACGATGGGGGTCGTAAGACATGGTCTACGTATTTACGAGGACTTCCTACCTACAAGAATTAAGCTATCGGCTAAATCAGTTGCAGTTCTGGCCCACATTGCTCATTCATGCAAAGATTATTCAACGGACGCTCAAGAGGAGACGTGATCGCTATCTAATAACGGGAAAATGAATCCTCAGCTTATAGCAAATGAAAATAACTAGGATCGCGCCAAATGTAGAGAATATGAGTCCGGCCGGATGAAATCGTTCGTTCTTCGGGCGCAAAAACATGTGTGTAACGGCGCCGCCGAGGAGGGAACCAATGATGCCCAGCACAATCGTCCATAGGAGGGTTATGTGGACCTGCATCACCGATTTGGCGATAAGCCCCGAAAGTAGCCCAATAAGCACATACCAGATCAGATGAAACATTCTTTCCTCCAGTGCTCGCCGAGTATAAACCCAGCGTTTGGCAATTAACCAGACCTTCCTTTGGCCATCTTCGGCTTCCGCAGATTGCGGGGCGTTCTAATACATCTCGTGCTCGACTCGCGTCGCCTGCATCTTAGGTTCCATTCCCCTACATCCCGTTTCTTCCAAACATGAACAATCTTGACCATTCTCGGAAGCCACCTTCCGCCTAACCTCAGCGTCAGGCGGCCCCTGAAATAAACGCATTTCCCCTTACGTGTCGAGCGTTGCGGGCAGCCCCGAGCGTTACGACAATGACTAACTTAGTTTCCTTCACCCGAATGTGGAATCGCGACTCCTCAATCGATTCAATCTGTTCGAAGTGCTACCGAACCATTGCACCCGCAGACAGAGAGGACGAACTTGTGATCCGTGAGAAAAGCCACGTCTGCGGCCCCTACAAAATCATCCGCGCGGACGCCGATTCTCACCAGCCAGCGTGTGGAGTCACACACCAAGCCAACATCCAAACGAACTGGTTGGCGTGATGGGCAGACAGCGGGGATGACCCCACATCCGAGAGACCGCCACTGTCCCCAAAACTGACATCCCTGACTCCCCTTTCGCTAGGATTGACGGACCGAAAGCGAGCCGGCCACGCAATGCCCACCCGAGCCTCGTGACCTATGGGGACCTTATCGTCTCTCCGCACTCGCGACTCATAGAACGGCGCATCTCTTAATCAGGATTCACCTTATCGGGCCTCGGGAAAGCTTCGATATCAGGGGATGGCATTTAATGCTCTCTCAAATGACAATGACATCCCTTGAGGCCGATCGCACTGGCCATTCTCAAGAGTCTTGTTGCCGTCTGTAGAGCCGGCGACAGAAGAGAGAAACAGACCTCAAACTACGCCGCCAGATGTCTCAAATTCGCTGACAGCTCTCGTTCCGGCGCCCTGACGGCCGCGACGCATGCAAACTGGTGTTCTTCCAGTTCGTATTTTGCGCGCTCCATTTCGACATTCTTATGGGCCGCGATTTTTTTGCTGACCCCGTACCACGCTGAGGAACGAGCTTCTGTATACTCGCTGAGCCTAGCCTCATAAGCTCGTTTCAGATTCTCGCAAATTGGGCAACCCACATCTAATTCTGGCCTTTCATCAGGCCTTGGGGAGTTGCTATGCGCCGCCGTATTATCGATCATCGCAGTCTCGCATTTCGTATCTTGCCTCTCTTTGCCGATAGATGAGGCTGTTCCGCGCCATTCTTGACTGGGTCGCATATTCGTTAAGTATGCTGCCCGATTTTTCCGGTATGACTTCCTTTCTCAGTGTTTCTTTAGTCGATGAACGCGTCCCTTCGGCAGGGCTCTCGCTTTTTTTAGGCGGCATGAAAACGGTTGCCACCCTCTTGATGTGAGCAACTGATTCGCATTTAAGAAGGAAATTCGAAAGATTGGCTTGACTCTGATCGTTCCTTGGGTGAGATTCCCGTACTCCCCGAAATCTCAATCTTGACGATGTCCACGCCAGAGAGACAATGCTCCAACAGGAAGTCTTCGGCAAAAGTTAGTCTTTGCGTCCTTGTTCGATCCAGCTCAACCTGAGAAGGATTTTCCCTTTTCGTCTGGTCCACAGGCCTGAACGAATGCCGATTCATGTTCCGGCTCCTTACATTGCATTTCTTGAGGAGGCCCTTCGCAGCTCAAGTCATTGGGTAACGTCCGAACCAATTCTTCATTCCAGGCAGCAGAATCCCGGGGGTATGTGTGAGTATTCCAACTGCATCGTCTACGCTGCTGGTCAATTTTGAACAGTCCAGATTTCGGCCGGTCTCAGTCGGCTCCTTGGCGCATCCGTGTTTTCGGGACGGCGGTCGAATACGGAAGAAGCTAGGGGAGTCATTCTATGGCCCCTTCTCGAGTTAAGTCAGAGCAAGCAAATGGCGTGGGCGATATCTCTGGGAATCGCCAACACTTCCGGTAACTGTGAATTCTTCATGGATGCTGTAGGCAGTCTGTATAGTTTTAAACACTGTTGGGAGCCTTAGTGGCCGAAATTAGATCCAATCGGAAACCTTAGACCGTTCTGGATGTCGTGGGTGTTCAAAATGGCTCACTGTGCCGGCTGATCACCTCAGACGCCGAATTTGCAGCGGTGCGACCAACTTCCGATTGTCGGTGTTCGCCAGGCGATCCATATTGTTGCAGGGGAAATGGTATTGAGTCCCAGGCTTGCCGCATCGGTGACTAACTCAGACCAACCTTGTCGCACGGGCTCCAGAGGAAGCCGCCTAGACCTGTTCAACCTGACGTGCGGCTTGGGCCAACAGGCAAAAGTGCGCACTTTCGTCGTGGCGACACTCGGCGCCGGACGGCATGCTATAGCGGCGCTTCATTTGGCTCTTCCTTTTTGCCGATTCCGCGTCGTTCCAGCAACACGACCATGGACCGCGCCTGCAGAGGATAGGAGGTGGTGCCGGCGTCGTAGGTTTCGAGAGAGCGCAGGCCACCTTCTCGTGAGGTGTCCATCCATGCGGTCCAACGAGAACCGGCACGAAATGCCGGCAAAGTGAATCCAACATCTTCGTGGTGAGCGTTGAGAAGCATGAGGAAGTTCTCATCGTGGAGTTCCCGGCCGCGTTCATCGGTCTCATCCACTCCCTCCCCGGAGAGGAACACTCCCAGGCAATGCAGCGAAGGATCGCGCCACTCGTCCTCGCTTATCTCATTGCCGTTAGGATTGAGCCACAACACATCTTTTACAGTTGCACCTTTGATTGGTCGGCCTTGGAAAAAACGCCGGCGGTGGAATACAGGATGCTTCTTGCGCAGGCTGATCATTCGCTGCACGAACGCCAGAAAGTCGCGGTCTTCAGGCTGCAAATCCCAGTTCAGCCAGCTTGTCGCATTGTCCTGGCAGTAGGCGTTGTTGTTTCCCAGTTGCGTATGGCCGATGGCATCCCCCGCGTACAGCATCGGTACGCCCTGGGACAGCAACAGCATGGCCAGGAAATTTCTCTTTTGCTTGGCGCGCAGTGTCTGGATGTCGGAATCGTCCGTGGGACCCTCTGCTCCGCAATTCCAGCTGAGATTATTGTTGTTGCCATCCCGATTCTCTTCGCCGTTGGCTTCATTGTGTTTTTCGTTGTAACTGACCAGATCCTGCAAGGTGAAGCCGTCATGCGCGGTGATGAAATTGATGCTGGCATAGGGACGCCGGCCGCTGTGTGCGTAAAGATCGCTCGAACCGGTGATGCGATAAGCCAGGTCTCCCAGCAGTCCTTCGCCACCCTTCCAATAGGCACGCACAGTATCCCGGTAGCGATCGTTCCATTCCGTCCATCCGACCGGGAAGTTTCCGACCTGATAACCTCCTTCGCCGAGGTCCCAGGGTTCGGCGATCAGCTTTACCTGCGAAAGCACGGGATCCTGATGGATGATGTCGAGGAACGCTCCCAGGCGATCAACCTCATGCAGTTCGCGGGCGAGGGTGGCAGCCAGGTCAAAGCGGAAGCCGTCCACGTGCATTTCGAGAACCCAGTAGCGGAGACTGTCCATGATCAGCTGCAGCACCCGCGGATGCTGCATGTTCAGCGTATTTCCCGTGCCTGTGTAGTCCTTGTAATAGCGGGAATTATCAGGCATAAGGCGGTAATAGGTGCTGTTGTCGATCCCCTTTAGCGAGAGCGTGGGGCCAAAATGATTGCCCTCCACCGTGTGGTTGTAGACGACGTCGAGAATCACTTCCAGTCCCGCGGAGTGCAGGGTCTTAATCATGGTCTTGAATTCGTAGATTGAGTTGGTTGCCAGGTATCGAGGTTCGAGCGCAAAGAATCCGATGGAGTTATAACCCCAGTAGTTGCGGAGGCCGCGTTCCGTGAGTCGACGGTCGTCCATGAAGCTGTGCACGGGCATGAGCTCGATCGCTGTCACTCCCAGGCGCGTGAGGTGTTCGATAACCGGAGCTGTGGCCAGACCCTCATAGGTCCCCCGCAAATGGGCCGGAACGTCAGGGTGGCACATCGTGAATCCCTTGACGTGGACCTCATAGATCAAGGTATCGTGCCATGGGATCTTGGGTGGTGCATCCGATTCCCAGGTGAAAGCGGAGTCGATCACTCGGTTCTTGGGCATTCCAAGGGCATCATCGCGCCGGTCAAACGACAGGTCCTCTTGCCTGTGTCCGACCCTGTATCCGAAGTGGGCGTCGCTCCACCGGATGGTTCCCTTAACCTGCTTGCCATAGGGGTCAAGCAGGAGCTTGTTGTGATTAAAACGATGGCCTTGCTCCGGGGCGTATGGGCCATACACCCGGTATCCGTACAATTGGCCCGGACGTAGTTCCGGAAGATAGCCGTGCCAGACCATGTCAGTTTGCTCGCGGATTTGGACACGAAGAGTCTCACGTTTCCCAGAATTGTCGAACAGGCAAAGTTCCACTTTCTCCGCGTGCTCTGAGTAGAGCGCGAAGTTGACGCCCTCGCCGTTCCAGGTTGATCCCAGGGGATAAGGTTGGCCAGGCCAAACGATGGGCTGAGGTTCAGTGGACATCTATCTTGCATTCCTCCGGCGAACTCCATAATGACAACTCATGTGGAGCGCGACCGACAACAGCATGGAGTATCTAGACTTTGACACTCTGTTCACTATTGATCAAGTCGCAGTCGCCAATTCTTATCGCCGGCGACTTCGTTGGAAAGACTCAGCGGCACTTCTGCACTCGATGTTGACCCGGGCCACCGAGCTAAGCGACACGCCAGCCGAAAAGGTTCAGATCGAATCTCCTTTCGACCGGACCGGCAAGTCAGGACGAATCACTTCCTGAAGTCAAATTGGATTGTGAGCACGACCAAGTCCTGCCCCAGCTTTGTGTAGTGGAGACTGGCGCAGGTTGAACGTCGCGTGAGCGGGGCTCGGAGCAAGAGGCGCGGTACCCTTGGAGCAGTCGCCTTCGAAAAGTGATATAGCGCTGGAGCGAGGGGGCTGTCGCTGTGTGCAGTTCCCCTTACAGTCCCGTTGTCTTCGACGAAAGCACCACCTTTCGGAGAAGTTTTCGGGGGGAACCATCGTTTGTCAGACGTGGGCCTTTGACTTGGCTCCAGGTGCGTTTCACGCGGCGGCTTTAGAGGCAACATTGATTCCAAGTTGTTCCATCATCGACATGAGGTTCCAATGCGCCCATTCCTCGACAACGCTTGAACCTTCTATCCGAAAGATGGTCGTGCCAGAGACAGAGATCTTTTTGTTCGTGGGGGATATGCCTAGGAACTGGCCTTTGTGCGTGCCTGCGCCTGTCCAGTGGACGACAACCTCATCGCGTTCGGCGATGGTGTCGTCGATTGTGAACCTGACGTCGGGGAACCCGCTGCGGCAACTCTCAATGTGGCGCCGAAGATTGTCGGCTCCGGAACTGAGTGAGGGGAATACTGGGTCGTGAAAGCGACAATTGGCCGCCACCAGTTCCGAGACCGTGTCGAGTTTTCCCTTGGCTCCAGCACTCGTCCATAAACGTACATACGATTTGCTTGTTGTTTGTGTCTTGCGTGGTCTGCGCGGGCATGTTGGGTGAAAACGTGCCGGAGTTCCTGCCGGCGCGTCCCGATGCAAATTTGGGCGTTTCCGGATTGGCGATGCAGCACGAAGGTATCGGGTACCAAAGTTACGAGTTTACGGCCGGTTTCGGCGGCGCACCGCAATGGGGTAAGACTCGAGACTAATAGACCAAGATTCCCAGAGGCTATCGCGCCCTTCGGCGAGATGGAGCGAGTGAACCTAAGTCGACCTGGTAGACCGAGCGGCGCGCAGAGGTGCTGTGCCGAGAATCAAAACGGGCACGGGAGAGCAGCCAGTATGGGTCACATGAGTGGCGTTCCTCGTGGGCGACGAGTTTGTCTTCGCTGTCTTCGGATGCGATGGTCTGGAAGCACGTTGTGCAGATTGAATCGATCGATGCGTCAGGATTTCTTCTATGGGCGAATGGGATAAGGGTAGTCATTTCAACGCTCCTTGCTGTCCGCCGCTTCCGGGACTGGAGGGGAAGTTGTAGTTTTGGCGGGACTCTGATGTCCAGACTAGGTGTAAGGTTGCTCGTCGTCTGTGCAAAATTGCACGTTTCTGCCAAAATGCCAATCGCAATATCCAATACCCGACTGATTGTCTCGCAGCAAGGTCGGGTGCAGGGCGAACCGTGCTAGACTTCCGCATCCGCCCAAGCAGGGGCGGGCCGGCGCGTCCTTCAGTTCGCCAGAGATGACCGCGGCCGAGACGGCCCGTGGTGGGGGGCATCGTCACTTCCCCAGGCCTCCGCGCGTTCGCACACGCCCTTGGCGGTCGCATCGTTGCGAAACAGGCCAGGAGGAGGGTTGACTAATGGGACGCGCATCAATGACCTGTAGTGAATGTCATTCCGCGAATGTTCGCCGGTCGATCTTCCGAATTGCCGATTGCGCAAGGCTGCTTTTCCTTTGGTATCCAGTTCGCTGTCGCGAATGCAGAGCCCGCCAATACGTACAGATATTCCGCGCATTCCGACTTGACGGTCCGCCACCACTGCCGCGGAGATGGAAACGTTCCAGAAACCGTCGAAATCGGGCTACCGCAGCCCATTGATTTATCAGCGCGGCTTGCTGTCTGATCCCTGTCCCAAAACGAGATGATTTCGATTCCAGGCTTCTTATACCTGCGGTGCGCCGTAGGTCATCGACACGGGTTCAAGCTTGGAGAAAGGAACGCTCTCCACCCCTGTCTCTGACTCGCCAAAAGGAATCAGATCTGCTTCTTGCCGTTCCAGATGAACCCATACGACCCAAAAGACCTCGCCTTTACTGGTGACCTGCACTTTTTCGCTGGCGCGAGGCGCATACATTGTGTTCTCCCTCGCGGTGAATATCAAGCGCCCTTGTCCTAGATTGGAAATTGAGTTCATAAATCGTCATCTTGGAATGAGTGCCGGCCGAACAGATGTTGCGCAACAGCAAAAAGGGCGTCTTCGTGAGGTCCATATACTTCTCCCACGGGTATCCCTGGGCATGTTCATTGAACCTCAACGAGCATTTTGGATACTGGATTACTACCGAACTCATCAGACGCGACTTGCATTCGGCGGGAAGATTCTCGGCGAAGAAGGCGCCTGTCTCGCCGCGGTTTCCCATGTGTGGCCCAAAGCCCATTCGATCGCGGTCAGACTTCTTACGGATGATGGCACAGAGGCCTGGGAGCGATTGATCCCGCTGGAGCGAGTCGTATTCTCTTTGATTCAGATGGGAGATCCCTTGTTTGAACAGTTCAAAATGATGCCCATCCATTCGATTCTGATTATGAACTTCCCGGGCGGCACAACCATCTTCCTGGCTGAAACTGAACGGCCCAACTAGCCGCGATGCATTTTTATGGGAAACACCATGCTCGTCCGGAAGGAGAAAGGGCGGTGGCTCTACTCAACAACATCGATGGGCCGGCTTCGAGCGGACCGACTGGAAAACACTAGAATTTGCCTCGCTACTAACAGGCGGAAAGACAGGCGCATCATGCCCCACCGTTGTCCGCGCCCAGAATCCAAGAACGCCCAGCCGTCAATGGCGAGCGAACCGCGGATATGATTTGCGCAGTTCGTCCAACTCGCCCTTGATCCTCCACCAGTCCCGAGGAGAGCCAGAATGAGCATGGCGCGCGCGCTGCGAGGCGAATTTATGCTTCAGCGATCCCGAAGGGCCGGGAACCTGCGGTTATGGTGTCGGGTGACAAAGGCTTCCGCACCGACTAAGACCAATTGATTACTGCGCAACGCAACTTAGTCATAAAAGGAAGGCGCTATTGCTGCGAAGGAATATATCTTCTCAAGCTAAACAACAGCGCCGACGATGGCTTGCTTTTTCTCTTCGACTTATAGGTGTAAGCGTGAGCAATACAGAGCAGACGACATATTTGCTTCCCAAGATATTCTGCGGCTGCATCGAGAAACGGTGCAATGAAAAGGTGATTTGATGAAGAAACTCACGCTACTTTTCCTTATGGTGGCGCTCACTCTTAGCCCGACGGCAAGAGCCCAGCAACAAACCGCCATCAACCTCGGATCTGCAGGAACCTACGCGGTTCTGTCCGGCACCACGGTTACCAACACCGGCCCTAGCGTTATCAACGGGAATCTCGGGGTTTGGCCAGGAACTGCGGTCACTGGGTTTGGGCCTGGAGTCGTAAACGGAATCGAAGACGCAGGCGATGTTGCCGCGCATCACGCGCAGGCCTCGTTGACCATTGCATATAACGACGCCGCTGGACGAACGGCGGTAAATATCGTTGGCTTGGCGGGAGACATAAGCGGGCAGACCCTCACCCCTGGCCTCTACAAATCCACCTCCAGCCTTCTGCTAACTGGCACCGTCACTCTACATGGCAGCGGAGTCTACATCTTCCAAATTGCGTCCGGACTGACGGTAGGCACTGGAGCCTCGGTCGTCCTCAGTGGCGGCGCCACTGCCGCCAACGTCTTTTGGCAGGTTGGCAGTTCAGCCACTCTCGGAACGTACTCTGATTTCAAGGGAACCATTTTGGCGTTTACTTCCATATCGCTTGCCACTGGCGCAAAGCTGGAAGGCAGAGCGCTGGCGCAAAAAGGCGCCGTAACATTGGACACCAACGATGTTACAATCCCGCTTGCGCAGGGTGTGCTGGTTTACGTGCCTCCAGTAGCACCACCGCCAAAGGACTGAGTTAGTTCCGGGCGCATGCCGCCAACTGCTACGGCTCCGATTGGTGCGAGCCGCCGATTCCGACGCACTAACCATGGTGCCCTCTCTGCGCTGGATAAGAAGAAGACGGAAGTCTAGCCGGACCAATCGGGCGCGCCCCAGCCCGGCTTTGGCCAACTAGAGACTCCCCGCGGATCCCCGTCTTCGGGGAGTTCCCTTTATATCGAGGGCTGTGTTTGCACTGAGTGCTGCGCTTCGATTCATCTGGGGTCTCTCGACGCCGCAGTCGGTTGCTGTACCGATCAAATGCGGCCCGCAGTGCTCGTGTAATCGGGGCCCCATGCTTACTCTGGCGCTTCGGGCGAGGGAAAGCCTGCCCGGTGCTGGCGGGCACGTCCTGGCACAAATTTGCGCGTTTCAGGGAGAACCGCTGTTCTTTTAGCCTGTTAGCAGCCGGGTTTACCCAGTTCGGGAAGGCCTGCCTGATAAAAGCTGAAGCCACCTTCAAAGCGTGGTTGCCCGTCATGAGTCAATATGGAATACCGTCTTCTCTTGCTCCTTTCGCCACCGGCCCCAGGCACCGCGGCCCTCTGCGTGCTTGATTTCTTCTTTGCGGCAATCCGCTGTTTTCGTCGGCCCGCTTCCTTTTCAATTCCATCCGGGTCGAGTTCTTCGGAGTGTCCGGTAACGGGTTTGCGAATCGCGCTAGTGGAGTGGTCCGAGCCGACGCTAAATGGCAATTTTGGCATCCTGGGGGGCTTTGCTCCGCTGTTCATCGTAATAGTTCGGCTTGAGTTTCTGGTCATGTGGTCTACTCCCTTGTTTACTTGAGAATCTGACCTGACCCCGGAAATCCGTCCATTTCCGAATACGATTGTGACGAAGGAAAGGGGAAGGACGGATGAGCAAGAGCCGACACACGGAGGCGCAGATTATTGCCGCGTTGAAGCAGGTTGAGGCGGGCCGCACAACCGAAGATGTGGCGCGTGAGCAGGGCGTAAGCAAACACACCATCTATGCCTGGAAGGCGAAGTACGGCGGCATGGAAGTGAGCGAGGCCGAAGAGGTCAAGCATCTGCGCGATGAGAACGCGCGGTTGAAGAAGCTGGTCGCGGATCTGAGTCTGGACAAGGACATGCTGCAGTCGGTGATCCGAAAAAACTCCCTGGGCTCGTAGAACGACGATCGGAAGTGCGGCGCTTGCTGGAGGAGTTCAAGGCCAGCGAGCGCCACGTCTGCGAGCTGATGGCGGTGCCGCGATCGAGTGGCCGGTATCGGAGCCGGAGGAACGACGGCCTGATTCAAGAACGGCTCCGGGAGCTGGCCCGTGAGCATCCGCGCTTTGGGTATCGGCGATTGCATTTGTATCTGCACAGGGAGATGGGCGTGAACCACAAGAAGGTGCAGCGCGTGTATCGCGAGCTTGGGCTGAGCGTGAAGCGCACGCGGCGCAAGCATCTGCGGCGCACGTTGAAGGTACGCTCTGCACTGACGGCGCCTAATCAGGAGTGGGCGCTCGACTTTGCCAGCGACGTGACGGCCGCCGGGCAGCGTATCCGCGTGCTCGGCGTCATTGATGGGTTTACGCGGCAATGCCTGGTGCTGGAAACCTCCACCAGTTTCCCCAGCCGGCGCGTGACGCGCGAACTCGAACGGGCCATCGCGGTATACGGAAAGCCGCAGGCCATTCGCTGTGACAACGGCCCGGAGATGACTTCTCGGCACTTTCTTGCCTGGGCCATTGAGTGGAAGATCGACATCGTTCACATCCAGCCTGGCAAGCCGACGCAGAACGGCGGCATGGAAAGTTTTAACGGCAAGCTCCGCGACGAATGTTTGAACACAAGCTGGTTCTGGAACCTGTTCGACGCGCGGAGGAAAATCTCGGCATGGAAAACGGAATATAACTCTCGCCGCCCACATAGCTCGCTGGGGTATCTAACTCCCAACGAGTTCGCGCGGCAATGGGAGGCTGCTTCACTTTCAGGGAAAGAGCGTATGGCCGTGGATCAGTCGAGTCAAGGCAACCCTGACGGGCTCCGCTTCGCTCCGGCCTTGACTCGACTGCTCCCCGGCCAAGAGACTTCTTTTCAAGAAAGCAAAGCAGAAAAATGTAGGGTATGATTTCGTACACCAAATCGGACGGAAATTGGGGTCAGGTCAAATCGGAACCGTTAGGAAATGCACCTAGTTATATGGCACCTCCCTTTCCTCCGTTGAGTACACCATGCTCATGGGAATTTCGAGTTCGATTCAGTTGGGGTGGCCATTCAAGACCCCAGAAAAACATTGAGCGGAGGCAAGTTCGTGTACCCTTCGGTGCCCCCCGGACAGGACATTCCCGAAACGAGCGGCATCCCCCGGCTGCCGCCCGGTCTTTTTTGATGCCCCACTTGTCCAAAATAGGTGGTGGCGAGAACCCTACTCTGAAGGTGACTAACCGTCTTTGGCGGAGCGCAAAGAGCAAGCAATCGCGTATTGCTTCTTGGTCGATCACGAGACAAACGATTCGAGACGGTTCCACCCCAACGCCCCCGCAATCCACAACCGACATACCCCGCACGTGCCGCCCTCCTTAGGAAGGCTGATGAGGTTGGATTGGTGTCGATCCGTGACTGAATCATTTCTGCGTTCTCGTCTCCTGGCCTGCCCATCAGCGCGCCAGGTTGGTCTTGGCGAGGTCAAGGATTTCGCTGCCTCGCCCATCTAATACGGCTTTGATCATAAACAGGCTAAAGCCCTTGATCTGGTCGACGGTAATCGTCGGAGGCATAGAGAGTTCCTGGCGGCTCACGATCGCTTCAACAAGAGCCGGCCCGTCATGACGGAGTGCTTGCTCGATCATCGGCTTGACTTGATCCGACGTCTCGGCCCTGAGCCCAAGGATCCCGGCAGCCTCGGACATCTTTGCAAAATCAGGGTTGCGCAGACTGGTTCCAAAATCGAGAATGCCGGCGGCCTTCATTTCCAATTCAACAAAGGCCAACGAACTGTTGTTGAAGACAATCAATTTCACCGGCAACTGCAACTGACGAAGCGAGAGCAGATCGCCCATGAGCATGGCGAGCCCACCGTCTCCGGACAGCGAGATTACCTGCCGGCCAGGATGACTGACCTGCGCTCCAATGGCCTGCGGGAGTGCATTCGCCATCGAGCCATGCGTGAAGGAGCCGAGCAGCCGACGCTTGCCATTCATATGAAGATAACGGGCCGCCCAGATGGTGGGCGTACCAACATCGCACGTGAATACCGCATCTTCCGCCGCAAGTTCATCCAGAATCTTCGCAACGTATTGGGGATGGATCGGGCTTCGTCCAGGCTCACCGGTGGCCAAATCGTCAAGGCCCTTGCGAGCTTCGACATAGTGGCTGAGCGAAGCACTTAGATGCGCTTCATTCGAGTTGGCACCAAGTTGGGGACTGAGTGCCACGAGGGTGGCCTTTACGTCGCCGACCAAACCTAAATCGACTTTTGTACGGCGGCCAATCTGCTCACCCCGAATGTCGATCTGGATCACGGTCGCCTCTTGAGGGTAAAACTGCTGGTACGGGAAGTCTGTGCCGAGCATGAGGAGCGTGTCGCAATTCATCATTGCGTGATAGCCCGAGGAAAAACCAAGCAGGCCGGTCATGCCGACACTGAAGGAGTTGTCGTATTCGACGAACTCCTTGCCGCGCAAGGCATGCACGATTGGTGCTTTCAGCATGCCCGCGAGTTTGATCAACTCCTCGTGAGCTCCGGCGCAGCCGGCTCCAGCAAGGATCGTCGTCTTCTTCGATTTGTTCAACAGTGCTGCCAGGGCCGCAATCTCGTCCCCGGACGGGCACACGGTGGGTTTTGGCTCATGAAAATTAAGGCGGGAAGCGGGCTCGATGGCATCTCGCAAAGCTACGTCGCCCGGTAGCGTAATTACGGCGACACCACGCCGAAAGATCGCAGTTTGCATGGCAATCTCAAGTACGCGCGGCATCTGTTCGGGGTGTGAAACCAGCTCACAATAGTGGCTGCACTGCGCGAAGAGATGTTCGGGATGAGTCTCCTGGAAATACCCGCTTCCTATTTCATCACTGGGGATCTGCGCCGCGATGGCGAGGACAGGAACCCGGCTACGGTGACAGTCGTAGAGACCATTGATCAAATGCAGATTTCCGGGGCCGCAGCTACCGGCACAGACTGCTAACTTTCCAGTGAGATGGGCTTCCGCGCCAGCAGCAAACGCTGCCGTCTCTTCATGGCGCAGATGGATCCAATCCAGTTGCCTGGTGGCTCGAATCGAGTCGGTAATGCCGTTAAGCGAATCTCCGGAAACTCCAAAAATCCGCCGGACTCCTGCGTTTGCGAGAACATCCACCAGCAGGTCCGCTACTCTTTTCTTCGCCATGACGGCCTCTTTTCCCGGGGGTATGCTGAGGGAACTCACTTTGGGCCCGCTCGCACATCGGGGATGTGGATTCCTTCACCAGCAAACGCACACAATTTTAGCGCGACCTTATTGCGTCAAGATGCACGGCCGATTCTGGAAAAGACGAAAGCGCACAAACTTGGATCGTCAGCCCCTTGTGACTCTTCGCGTTGCTTTAGTTGGTGTTGTGGGACTTACCGTCTACGAGGCGGGTTGCTAATTCGTCGGAGCGATAGATTGGGCCTCTTGCGAACTCGGCTTCCATGGCTGCGGAAACTCCAGGCTGCAAGGCTTGACGATTGCGTAAAGGATCCAGCTGCCGGCTGCGGAAACGGTTCTATAACACTCCGGGCAGGCAATCGTCACGAACTCCCCTCCCGCCGCATCGTGACCGTTTCTCTGGATCCCATATGGGCTCCGGTGTGTCGCGATGTTCCTGCCCGGGTTTGCACTATCTTCACCAAATCAGCTATACCACCGCCTGGTGGAAAGCCTGACGGGCGACTCGTGGCAGAACAGTCCTCGAGCCAGAAGAGCGGCGAGCATGCAAATCGGTCGGTTCAGATGTTCCGCGCAGAACATTCAACCCTTTTGCTGTTCCATTAGTGTGGGCCACCCGGAGGGGAATTCGGAGACGACGGTGAGGGCGTGACCGGCACCGCAGGGGCCGTCTAGCGAACGGGCGCTTCATGATGCTGCTCCCCCCGAACCGGTCTTCGCCCGCAAGCAGCGGGCACATTGGCCATCTGCTCCAAAAAGACCTTGACACCAATGGTTCCCGGCTGCAGTGTCGACCAGTAGCTGGTGCGGCTCAGCAGGGGCTTGTGCTGGTCAATCAACTGATTCTTGAGAATGGCAACTCCGCAGAGAAGATTGTTCTTGGGTTGCAGGATCGTCTTGGCAGGATCGTGCTCCTCCAATACCTTGTCCTTCTCCCAATCAAAGTCACATCCGTAGCGTTCCTGGTCCATGTAAGTCAGTTGAAGCAGGCCTTGCTGGCGCACCTTGCGGTGGGTCACATCATCTACGACTGCCTGCTCGGAGTCGTCATGGCGCACATTCGTCGTGTAAACGAGGCCGGTTTCGGCGCCGGCCAGAGCCTGAAAGAAATACGCCCAGTAAGCGCGTTTGTCCGGCTCACCCATCCTGTTGAAGCGCGGGCAGAATTGCTTAACGGCCTTGGCCACCCTGAGCGAAAGCAGATCAGGCGGAAGCACCTCTTCGATGATCTTGTCCCACTCCGGCTTCCATGTGTGATCGTCGCCAAGTTCCGCCTTCTTTTCAGCAATGGGCGTCGGCGGCGCTGCCTTGATTTCAGAAGTCGGAACGGTATCGGGTTGCTGCGTTCCACCTGGAGCAGGGATCTGCGTTTGCGCTGGAGTGGGAACTGGAGTCTGAGTAGGGGTCGGAGCTTGAGATTGTGCGGGGTTTTGCGTTGGTGCCGTAATTTGCGGTTGACTTTGAGTTCGGGCATGGAGCGGTGTTTGGGCAAGGCCGCTGGTCCAATGCACCAGCGACACCAGAGCCACAATTATCGCGACCTGTGCCAATCGACTCATTCTTCTGTGAACTATTCTGCATGGGGGATGCAGGTTGTGCGCCCCATGAGCCACGACGGCCCATGTGACTATCGCATAACTTCACAGTCTGGCTACCAATGAGCGAGTCTACGGTCAGCCATAAGTCTCTCGTCAGCGAGATGGACTTGCCGTAAATCACTCTATCTGAAAACTCCCAGAAAATAGCACACAAGTAGGATCACCAGCACTGTGCCAAGGCCTATCCCGGCACCTCCAGCCCTGCCCCACCGGCCGTAACCGTAGTATCCTCCGCCCCCTGCAAAAACGAGCGCCAGAACAATAACCAGTACGATGAGCATCTCCACATCCCTTTCCATCCGGGTCGCAACTCCCCGGGTTATATCAGCGATTTGATTGCGCTTTGCGACTATACCCCTATGAGTTCATCGACGAACGTGCGGTTTGAGCGAATGCCCCAGCACCTCCTTTGAACACATTCGGCGTGCTGTTGCTAGCCTGAGTACGCCGGCCGCCTTCTGTCCCAGGCTGGACTTTCACCGGGTATTCCTATTGTCCCGAAGTGGCTTTTTGATTCTTGACCTGGAGATTGTTCACCACTTGCTGAACATTCGGCACCCCTGTCGCCACCTTCTCAGCGAGCGTGCGCATGTCTCGCGTATTTACTTCTCCGTCCAGTGTGACCACCCCGCTCTTCACGCTGTATTTCACGTTATGGTGCATCTGGTTCTGGATCAGCGCAGCATCCAGATTCTTCTCGATGCCTTGATCCAGATCGGAATTCATGGCTTTTGCTTCCCTTTCTGAACCAGCCGGAATCACGGCAATCTGGTTCGCGACGACCTGTGCGCCTGAGAGGGACTTTGCCAGGGATTCGGCTTGTGCCTTCTGATCTTCACTAGAGACTTGTCCGCCGAGTGTCACGATGCCCTTGTCACGATCCTGACTGACGGAGACGTCTTTGAGGCCTGCCTGATCGAGCGATTTACGGACGTTGTCCGAAACATCCGGTGACTTCGAGGAAAACCTCCAGCAGCCAACCACCGTCCCAACTGCGACCAGGGTCAGCAAGATAACCAGCAACTTCGTCGTTTTCATATTCGTCCTTTGATCGGCGCCAGGCCCGAAGCCGGAGACTGGGCAACTCCTGCCCCGAGGGGCCAACCTTCAGCTTCACTCACTTGCCGCAATAGCGCTGTACAGAATCGCTCACCTCGTGAGGCAGGCGCTCTCCCTGGACTTCGGGAGGCTAAGCGAAGTTGTCCCGCACTTGTCATTTAGGTATGACAGCAACTGAATCAAAGACGGTCAATTCTGATCAGCTTTGCGTTTCTCGAAGGTTGATACGTTATTTGCAAGGTTCTTTGCGACAGCGAACATCTTGCGAAAGAACTGGTTTCACGGAGACTTCAATGAACCTGAATCTGCTCGATCCCAAGTTGATTGTTCTGGCCGCGGTGGTGATTTTGGTCTTGGTGGCGCTGGTTTGGTAGGCCAAAGTCAACACCTTCAGATTCTCAACAACACAAGAGCATGGCAACGTTAGAGCCTGGGACTAAACAACATCACCTTGTGGATCATCGTGATCCTGATTCTCTTCTCTGGCGAACCTAGCGGGAACAATACTTGCGCTCTATTTGTACGCACCCATCGGCTCCACCTCATCACTAGCCGTGATAATGGCCCACGGGGTGGGTCGCAATTTGACTTCGATGGGCCTACGTGATTCGCAGGGCTAAAGGTAATCTCCACCCGTGATTGCCCCCGCAATTGACCCGTTTTACACGTATTTTGGCGTATTTCGGCGGGCTTGCAGGGCATGTAAGTATTTGATCGTATTAGATATTGGCGTTTTCATAACCCCAAGGTCGAGCGTTCGATCCGCTCCCCCGCCACCAAATCCAATCACAAAACAAAGCACTTGTGGCAAGGGGCGAAATCGCCGACGGAGGATTTGCTCCAACTGTCCGTTTTCTGTCCGGGTTCTCCGATCCAGGTCACTTTTTTCCTCCCGCTTGACGCATAACAGTCGGGCTCGTTTCCTGCTTCGTGCTCCCGTCCAGGTAGTTCTGCGTTCGCTGCATGGCTTCCCTCAAGTCCGACTCGTTCACGATGTTGTATCGATCGAAGATCGAGCGGGTCTTGTGGCCGCTGACACTCATGGCTACCCGCTCCGGTACGCCGGCCCTGACCATGTTGCGGACCGCTGTGCGGCGAAGATCGTGAAATACACGACCGGAGTAGTACGTCTCCTGGTTGCACGCCTCGCACCTGTGACCGCCAACGGGCTGATTGCATGCCTTGCAGTAAAACTGACCCAGGCGAGCCGCGACGCAGGCGGTCGCCCAGGCCTTGCGGAAGTCGCCGACGGGCTGCCCGTCCTGGTGGAAGATGAACTGGGAAAGCATGACCGCATCGCGGCGCTTGACTTGCCTCGCCGCCTTGCGGCGGTCGATCAGTTCCGCGAGCGCCCCGCCCAGGGCGACGGAACGGGCTTCGCCATTCTTGGCATTTACCCCTTTCAGGCGGATGACATCACCGTCCAGGTCTTCCCAAAGCAGTGAGGCGATCTCGCCTTTGCGCCAGCCGGTCGAATAGCCAAAACGGCAAAAATCGCGAAGGTACTCCGGCAGAAATCCCTCGACTGCGTTGAATTCGGCATCGGCGAAGAATCCCCGTCTAGCATTGCCCTGCTCCGACAAATGCCTAATCTGCGGCGCGAATGAAAGGTGCTTCCGGTCGATTGCCAGCTTAAATGCCTGGCTGAGTAACTGAGTTCCCCGGTTGATGGTCGCGTTCGCGAGGCCTGCCTTCTTCAGAACGGCGATATATCGATCTACGGCCTCCGCTGTGACCTCCACCGCTCGCCATGCGCCGAAGGATTCCCGGACGCGTTTGAGCTGGGATCGAACCTGGGCACTCACTTTATCACGTAAGCGCAAGTCTGCTTCCAGTGCGTCAAGCAACTCATTGATCTTGATCCGTTCCTGTTGCGGCCCAACGAATGTCGCCTTGCCGATCTGATCCGCACCTACCTCCTTGAGCCTGCGCCTAAGGAACTTGGCGGCGGCCTCCGGATCGGAAGTCCCGGTGCTCTCTCTGTACTCTTTACCCCGAAGGAAATACGCGATCCACAGATAGGGACTTCCCTTGCGGTCAAAGATCCGGCCATCGCCGTATTTCCTGATTCTCAGTCGTTCGTTTGCTGGCATGTCAGCTTGGTCTGCAACTCTCCCCGGCAACGGCCTGCCGACTGGCAGTGACCTTCATGCTGCCCTGGCGAGGTCTCACTGTGCCGTTGCGGTGGGCAAGCTTAACGTCAGTCTGCCTTGGAAGCAAGTCATTTTCGCGGATCGCTTTGTCTATGCCATTACGGGAGAAAAGACGTTTGCCGCCGATGTGACGAGTGAAGGAAAACTCATTCCGATACAACATGTCCTCGCTTACGTTGAGCACTTCGGCGGCCTGCGCCACATTGAGCAGGGCGTCGGGATCCGGCCCTCTCTTTGCGGCAATGAGAAGCTGCAGTTCGGCCGTCCGCCGAATTTCCTCCAGATCGGAAAAGAACTGCGGCAGGTGCTCGGGTTCTAGCGCTCGAGCATCCCGCAACAGTTCGAATTTGAGTTCGTCCCGCAATAGTCTCCCCGTTCAAGACTCAGCATGACGTCATCGTTGGCCGCGAAACGCTCAGCTTCCTCAAAACCACCACGGTGACAGAGCAATTTTTCGCGATTGCTCAGCCACATGAATCTTGCCCACCGTTGCCCCTGGCTTGCCCTGTGGGCCCCTTCTGGACCTCTGGTGGACCCTACCCACATGGAATTTCACGCGCCCGCCCGTAGAGCAAAATGTGACGATTCTCCACGAATGATCTGCATTTCAAGATCCTGTGCCCGCTGCCACCCCAGGTTCCGGATTTCTTTTCCCTCGAATCTCCAGGAAATCAACCACCAGCCGCGCGGCCATGTGCGTGGCCACCATGGTGTTCAGGCGCGAAGTTCCCTTTCTTCTCGTTTGCATTGGCGTAGCCGGCGGCAGGCTCTTAGGAGCTCAATCCTCAAATGCTGGTGAATTCTGTCGATAGATTTCTGTGCGTCGCTGAGGCGGCGGCATGCTCGTAGGTGAGCTTTCTGCCGCTTATTCTGCTTCGAAAGGTACCAGTCAATTTGCCAATCGGCCATTTCCCTGAAATCAGTTCTGTGCGCCGGTGCCGAAGTAATTTCCTCCAGTCGAAGGCCCAACCTTTTCGCGATAGCAGACTGCGAGCACCCCTTCTGACAGTGGAAATTCACTACGCCTCTGGAATCCTCCTCAATGCACAGTCGGCCATTGCAGACAGGGCAAGTTGCAATCCAGTAACCGTCGCTCACATTCTCCGCTTCGAGAAAGTCTGCGAAATCCGCTCCAAACATCTGAGTTACCTTTCGTGGAGGAGAAAGATTATGGCGCGGACACGTGCCAACCCTCCAGTCCTCGGTTCAAACTAATTCAGTGCGATCAAACGCGAGCGGCTGAGAGAGACCAACCAGTCTTAGCAACCGGCCGTGCGGCCGCCGCGGCGACGAGCGCACCTGGTGGTCAATGGCCCCAAATGCGGAGTCCGCCGCCGCCGCGTTCGCGCCCAATCGTGTTGAATCTCTTCTTGCAACTTCCGGTTCACCCGTCATGATTTCGTCCAACATCCCTGTCCTATGCGGCATTCCCGATTTGTTCACATTCACTCAGTCCGACAGTTTCAGCCTTTGACGGGCGAACCGCGAACGGCGCGCCCGCCCTTGGGATATGATTGGGTTGTTATCCCTGACCCCGGCTCGGGCCAAGCTATGAGATGTTGGACTTGACAATCACTTCATTCATCTCTTTCAGAATGCAAGCTCTAACGCTAGCTACCCTTGAGGGATGATTGATTGATGTGGTTGATCCGCCACCAGCGCCGGGGTGCCGGTCTCCCACCTGACAACATCCTTGACTACGCTGTACGCGAATTCGCCCGTTATCAACTCCTGCTTCGAGTTCTTCGCCGTGTCTCCAACCACAACAACTGCGTACCGCTTCACGAACACGCTGGGGGACAGCCTATCCTTTCGCTTTGGTGCGCCGCCGTTGGCCTTCACCCAGGCATCCCAGTACTTTTTCCTGCGGGTAGCATGCGGCGCGTCTTCGCTGCCCAAATTCAGGTACCACGTGAGCCGCCCCATTTTCTGCAGGCTGTCATCCAGCACGTCAAAGTGAATCGCGCAGACCCAGCGTTTGTACGCGCCGTCGCGGTAGATTTTGGCAGCGCGACAGTACGCTTTGTACTCGCCAGGCTTGAGCCGTGGTACGTGCTGCCACGTGATCTCCGGTTCTGCCCGACGCTTCGCCGCGATACGAGCGCGGTCACTCGCGCTCTTCATTTACGCATTTCCTCAGGAGTGAGGATCAGCCGATACTGCGAGCGCATAATGCCATCCTCGTCCCCGAACCTCTGGTTTTTGATGTCATAACCGCGACGCCGCAGAATCATGATTATGCCGTTGAATGCGGAGACCCTCGCCCGCGTCATTTCGCGAATGTCAACTGCGCGGTGTTCAGCTCGTGCTATGCGCAGCATGCTGGCTATTTTTTCCCGTTGTGAAATCCTGTTGTTTCGATAGGACGCGCACGGTGTTACGGATTTGGTACGGCCGCGGGTGCGTGCAACGCAGTGAGGATCCGGAAATGCCGCGTTCGACCCCCAAATGCCCTGGGGATTTCGCTTGGCTTTGTGCGGACAAGGTGGTAATACAGGCATGAGTTGAGTTCCTTTCTACCGCCCCGGTCTCCTGCCGGGGCTACTTTTGTCTTCCTTCGCGGGTTCGAAGCAAGGGATGCTGCCTCGGCCTTGCGGTTCAGTACCTTATTGGCATTTGAGTGTCACGGCTTATGACCCTGGCTATCGAGCTTCTCTTAGAGGAATCGCTAGCGCTTCAGCGATCTCCTCGACGGTCGGAGGTCATCTGGCCCTTCATGGTTCCGCTCGCCGGGTAGTGTCCAGCAACCCAATCCCTCCTTCTTGCTTCAAATTGCGATGAAGATCCACCTGGTTTCACAGCAGATTTATTTGCAGGGCTTGTTTCCAGCCCGGTTCCGTGTTTGAGCCGTCGTACGACGTGAACGGCCCGCGCCATGGATCTTGATTCTTTCAATCTCGGTGAGCGAAATCAGCTTCCGGGCTGCCACGTTTACCACACGAATCTCGCCCAGATCTGCGAGTCTTCTTATCGTGAAAACGCTGACGCCAAGAAGTTTTGCGGCCTCGGCGAGTCCTATTAGCTCGACTCCCATTTGCCTCCTTTCTGCCTGCAGTAGCCAACAAGTGCACTTTCCCAATAGGTCTACATTGAGGTAGAATGTGCTCGATGTCAATTGATACAAAGAACTCTAGCAGAATTCCAGGAGTCCGAAATCTAGCAGGACACGCAAAGATTCCGGTCCAAACAGCACGGGAGTTTCTGGTTAACTTGGCTAATACAACAGACGACGGCCTTCCGTTTTTTGAACGGCGGTTTGGGCTGCATTTCAAGCATGAGGTGCCCGCGCACGCGGTCCGCCTATGGATGCTAAATATCGAAATCGAAAATTTCGAAATTGAGGAGGACGCTCCTCTTGACCTCGGCGGCGAGGAAATGATTCGCAGGTATTGGCTGATCCCTCTGAGGAATGCCATACGAACGATTTGGTCACTACCGGACTTGCGCGCCAAGCAGTTCGGCGTTCACGAAATTCTTAAGCAATTCCTTCTTCGAGGAGATCGACGGTTCCGCTTTACTCCGGCCGGAGAAAGTTATTCAGATGCGTTCTCGGATTCACTAGGGCAGCCCACTCCTTTAGAGTGGATCCTGAGGGAATTGATAGCTGAAAGAGCGCATCACCTAGCTCACGTCTGTAGGAACGACGAATGTGCGAACCGTTACTTCTTTGCCACGCGGAGGGACCAAAAATACTGCACTGAGGAGTGTGCCAAGCCAGCGCAACGAGAAGCCAAATTGAATTGGTGGAACAGGTCTGGCAAAAAAAGACGGGCTGAACGAGGCACAGTGCGGAAACGAACGGCAAATCAGGCATGAAAACACCTTCCGATGGCCGTTGCAGCATAAGCAATTTGAGTTGCCGGCGCGCTCGAAAAGCACCGCGACGAGTTAACCTGTGCGCCGACGTCACTGTGCCGATCCCTCGCACCCCAAGCGATCTCCCCAAAATTGCTGCCGACGACTGCGATCGATTTAAGGGCAACAAATTACTTGACTAACCCAACCATTTCCCGTATTCTTGAATCATCAAGGATACGAACGTGGAAAACTTTCCTACAACTCTTTTAGAAGCATCTCGTTACTTCAATGACGAACAGCGCTGCATTGATGTGGTTGCCCATCTCCGCTGGCCCAACGGTACACCGATCTGTCCCAAGTGTGGAGCGGAAGAAAACGAGCGCAAACACTACTGGTTTGCAAGCCAGAAACGGTGGAAATGTTACGCCTGCCGGAAGCAATTTTCGGTCAAGGTCGGCTCGATTTTCGAGGATAGCGCCATCAGCCTAGACAAGTGGCTCATCGCGCTGTGGTTGCTCTGTAATTGCAAGGACGGCATCTCCAGTTACGAGATCGCCCGCGACCTGAAGTTGACTCAGAAATCAGCATGGTTTGTTCTTCAACGTCTCCGCGCCATTCTGCCTACCGAGTCAGAACACATGTTTGGTTTTGGCGGCCCCGTGGAGGGCGACGAGACGTACATCGGACCAAACCCGATCAAGATGCACAAGGATCGCAAGGCAAAGGTTCAGGCGCGAGACGGCATGAAGGGCGGACTGGTCGGAAAGACAGCCGTGCAGGGTATTCTTGACCGGGAGTTGCGGCAGGTTCGCGCTAAAGTTCTTCCCAATATAAAACGTGAAACCCTACAGAACTTAATTCTTGAAACGTCACACCATTTGCGAAGGTATACACCGACGAGCATATGGGATACGACGGACTTGAAAAGGGTTTCGTTCACAAGGTAGTCAATCACTCACAGGAATACGTTCGCGGGCAAGTGCATACTCAGGGCATCGAGAACTTTTGGTCGTTGCTTAAGAGAACCTTGCGGGGAACGTATGTGGCTGTCGAGCCATTCCACTTAGACCGGTACCTAGCGGAACAGGTATTCCGCTTCAACAATCGCACCACGAAAGACAACCCGCTCACCGATGGGGATCGCTTTGCGCTGGCTGTGTCGCAAATTTCAGGGAAGAGATTGACGTTCGCAGAACTGACCGGCAAGGTGCCTCCCAGTCAGTAAGCTCGGGGCTTTGCGGGGACGTACTTGTATCGCTTATAACGAGAAACCTTTTCGGACTTCATTCGGTCAACACGGCGCTTTAACTCCGGTTTTGAAACGGAAAGTGCAGAAGAAAGAGCCTCTGTGAACGCTACTCGTTCGGGAGGCTTTACACTTTGGTTGTTCTGCGTCTCGCTCATATTTTACCGCCCTTCATGTCCTTTTCAAACTGCTCCAAGAGTTCCCAATGCTTATCTGTCGGTAACGGGGCCTCTGAGAAATACTTGTTTTCCGAAAAGCGCGTTTCGCCGCGATGCTCAATCGAGAAAGGCGCAATGCCATACTTTCTCGCTGTAGGGTCATGCCCAACTCTAACTGTGAACGGTTCATATTTGACCGACTCCTGCCATATCTTGGAAAGCTCCGTACTGCACCGGGAGGCAAGAGCATTGACAGCAGGGCTTACGTTCAAAATTGGTACGTCCGTGAAAAATGTAACATCGCTAATGAAAGCAAACCGCTTGATTGCGCCCGCTGAATAGTTAATACCGCACTCTTGCGCGGACCACTCCAAAATCTCCTCGATAATGGACTTGGAGGTTGAGGTATTGGTCCGCGTTTCAAGCACCAGCAGCGTGTCCCAAACTACAAATTTAAGAATCGGTCCATGATTGACCGACTGGCCAGCTTGGAATTCAATACCTTTCCCAAGGTCCATTTCTTCGAGGGTTTGCGGGTATTTCTCGAACTTATATCGCGCAACAAGCTTGCGCATGATATCAGGACCAGATGTTTTAATCCCTGATACCAAATCGGCGTATTCAATGAACGCCAGTACCCTAGCGAGCAGTACCGCTGAATGGCGCAAGTTCATCCTCTTTCGTGCCGAGATTCCCATTTCCATGATCTGCCATGCTCATTCCCGTCGCTCGTTTTCTTGGAGCTTCGATTTCAGTCTCGACGATCGTCCCAGGGTGAGCATATCGGCTTCGGGTGCGCTGTTTTCGTGCGTTGACCGCCGAGACGAGTCCCAGCCCAAAAACAATTGTTCCGAACACGACCGTCCAAACTATTACCTGTCCCATAGCTCCCTTATTCCTCCTTGGCTGACTGAGAGAGAACAACTGCAAAAACAAAAAACAAACCGGAAACCATAAAGGCCGGAAAGAGGACAGGGCGTCCCCGCCTCCCCGGATCATAGATCGCATCAAGCAATGGAAATACAAACCATAAAACAGCGACTTCGTTGCAAAATGTCTCAGCCACTTTGTACGTCTTGGGGCTTAATACGATCTTGGCTGCCCACTTCCCAGCGTTTGCCAACCATGTGTTTACTTGCCGCCTCCACCTCAGATAAATCAACCCCGCTACCAATGCGGCGGCAGTTGCGAGCATTTGGGCCAGACGCGAGTCCACGGGCGTCCAGTATAAGCGTATCGACAAACCCCTACATCCCTTTAGATCAACCTTTAGAGATTTTGGTTCATCCCACTCGGCAAGCGGTGGATCTGCCCTGTCACGGCACCACAAGAATAACCGATTCGGGTTAGTCTAGTCATTTAATGCCGATTTAAGTCTTTGATCGTTAACCAGTTCACTCGGCTTCAGTCGTGTGCGCCATGATTGCTGATGCATGCCATTTTCTGTCCAGAGTCCCCATAAAAGTCCCCACGCTCCCATCATCTTTGGCTCCGCGAGCACGGAGTAGATGCTCGGGACTCATCACAGTCCTCAGTTGGCGTTCAGAGAGGCGCTACAGACGGGCCGAATATGTGAGGGAGGCCGGATCGCGCCGAGGGTTTCGCGGATTTTGTGAATTCCTGAGATCACCGAAGTGTAACTGCTGGCAAACAATAGCTCGCACGCCTCCGGGATTTTCCCTTTGCAATCGTGGACCAGAGCAAGGGCATTCGCTTTGATAGTGCACGCGGAGTTAACCGACAGCGCCGTGGCGAACTCAGACTCCGGAGAACTGAGAAACGATGCACAGGCGGCGATCCTCGCCCGTACCGGCAAGCTGATCGCGGCGGACTCGGGAGGTGAAAAAGTCGAAGAATCGGGAATTTCGCGCAGGTCTCGAGCCACCGCTTGTTCCATCGTTTCGCCAGTCAGGCGGCCACGATGGAGCCAGCGTGGTGTGGAGCAGGGGCTTCCGATGATCCTGGTTTCATGAGCCAGGTCTGCGAGTTTCTCCACCGGGAACTCTGCGCCCAGCTGCTTGTTGAGTGCCGCCCTGAACGCGCGCTGCAACAGGGTGAAGTCCCGCAGGCGCTTCAGGAGCTCTTCCTCGCCGGCATTTTGAATTCCATCCAACACTGCTGCTGTCGACCGACCCTTGTTGGCGTCTTCGAATTGCGGAAATGTGATGTGCTCCTGATCATTTACTGTCATCTGCACAGTGAATTGCAAAGGCCAGAAGGGATTGTCGGGCGATGATCCACGCAGAAAGCTCATCCCTGGATCTATCGCATAAGGCTCTTCGAATATCTGGGAAACAATTTGGGTCCGAGGTCTTTCAGCTTTTGCTATACGGGATTTCCACCCATTTTCGGACGAATGCCCGCGCACGCAGTCGGCGAACGCTTTCCCTGAGCGACTGTGGTTGGCGCAACTCTTGGTGACGTCGAGCACGTAGCTGTCAAATGCTTTGGTCTGGGAAAGCATTGCGAAACTAGCGTCATCGGCCAAAGGCTGAAGCTTTTCGAAGCTCCCGTCCTGCGGGTCGGCCTTGCCCGTCTTGGCGATCGAAAGCGCCATCTTATACAGATCGGACGTCCCTTCCAGGGCCAGTTCGAATTTGTGCAGCGCTGTGCGCGAAGCCCCGTTCTCAGGGTCTAGGAAATCGAACACCCACTCGTCGGCGCGTCCAATTTGCGCTCCGAGCAACGTATCTCTCAGCGCGGGATGTATCATGACCTGTTCGCGGTCGATGATTTCGGCCAACAATACGGTGACCGCGGCAGGCCGCCCATCGGCAACATAACCGACGGCCCGGTTCACCACGTCTGGATCGAAGGCGCCCAAATCCATACTCGATCCGCCGTCGGTCACCAGCGCGATGTGCAGGCGCCCATTCTCTGAAGACCAGCTAATATCTTGGATGTGAACCGGGCTTTCGTTCCGGGGCGGAGCCCCGATGATAACGCCTCCCACTCGGCTGTAATTGCGGAGCGCTTCCACATCTTCGGCGCGGGTTAGGCGAGTCGCTACGCTGTCCGTGTTGTCGCTCACCGGCGGGCGGTAATCTGCGGGCAAGTCTTTCGTGAGATCAGTGATCTGCGCGTAGAGCCGATCGCGGACATAAGAGTTGTCCTTCAGCGGGAATTGCGCTTCATAGGTACTCACTAGGTCGGCGAGTTTTGCCCGATTTTGGGCGACGAAGTAGGGCGGCATGTTTTCGATCACGTCGTCGATCTGCCCTCTAAGAACAGGGTCCTCCACGCTCATTTCACTCACACGGTTATTGTTGAGGGCGACTGTCCACTGCGCCTGCTGTTTGACACTCGGAAATTGGTTCTGCATCCGCTCCAGTGTTTCTGGCGGGAACAGCGCGGCAATCGAACCTTGTTCCTGAATCGTGGCCCAGGTCTTGTCTTCCGGCACATCACGCATCACGTTAATCATCAACCGGTTCACGTTTTGATCGATCCACTTCGACACCGACTTCTTGATGTCCTCTGAAACCAGGTCCGCGGCCTTTTTTGCCCATGGCGCCTTTGGCTTGGGTATCGACTCGGATACCTGGTCCACAATCTGCTCGACAAAGAAACTGCGTAGATCATCGACCTGAGCCGGATCTTGGTAACGGCTGCTGCCCCAGTTCCTGATCTTTTCCAGAACTCCCGGGTGTTTCGCGGCCTCCTCGGTGATCTTGGTTTCAATCTGGTTGGCAAGGGCATCGTCGCTCTTGGCGGCCTCTTCCAGTCCTGCCACTGCCACAAGTGGGTTCTCATCCGAAGTTTGGGCAGCATCATGCGTTAGAACCGTTTCCTTCCGAATACGGTCCTTGACCGCCTCATACCGCAAGTCTGGCTCGGCGTGCGGCCATTGCTGTTCCGCCCGCATCTCGCGTGCTAGGCGTTTTGCCAATCGGTGTATGTGGGCTTGATCCTGGCTGCTGATCTGTTGCTGCTGTTTTTGCTGCTTGTTCTGTTGCTGTTCTGCCTGCTCTTCCTCCGCGCGCAGCGCCTGTTCACTCTCTTTTTCGCTGGCGTTAATCGCAAGTTGGCTCAGGCTGGTCACTCGATCGTTGAGAGACTCGGTCGTCGCGCCCGCGGCCAAGCCCACCAGGCTCAACGTCAACAGGCAGTAAGTCGCATACGACAGGACCTTCCCGATCCCCCGCATATCCGCCAGAAAGCCGCGGCTGGTGAAAAAACGCACGATCGCACCAAGTGGCCCCCGAGATTCGACCTGCTCCGTTTCCCACGGAATCTCCATCCGGCGGTCAAAGTCGAGAAGGCTCCATACCATCGAGAGCTTCTGGGCGTACTCCAGTCCCTTGGCCTTCTGCTCTGGGGTAAGTTCCGGAACGCGCGGCCGTTCCAGCTCGTGCATCACCCTCTGCAATTCATCCCATACTTTGTCCATCTCAGGAGTGGGAGGCAGGTCTTCCCATTCACCGGGTTTGTCTTTCTTTAGCTTCGCTAGACGCTCATATTCTTTGCGCCGGATCTCACCAAGGGTTTCCTTGGCGTATCGGTGGGCGCTGCGGTACCACCCAACCCACAACAAGAGGAAAGAGACAATAAAGATCCAGGTCTTCCAGGACTTTTCAAAATGGGTCAGGCTTTCGTGCGCCGAACGCAGTCGTGTCAACACATGCAGAACGGAATCTGCTGAGTCGCCGGAATGTCCGGAAATGGCAACAACGAAGATGGCGAAGCCCCCAAGGCATATCGTCGCTAGGAATGAATAATTTCTCAGCTTCTCTAGAATCGCCAGAATGCCGAATCGCTTGAGCTGCTTGTCGAAGGAAAGTCGTGCCCAGTCGTTCTTCAACCTAGGCAAAAGCCCGAACTGTAGCAAGGCAAAGGCTGCCGCGGCAAGAAGCAGCGCGCTCTGGATCTCCATTAGACCCCTCCCGTTTGAAAACAACGACGTGCTGTTCGGCTCGGTGGCCGGCTCTGTTGTTTAGAATTCTGCGAGACGAGCGATCTGGGGAAATCGAATTGTGGAAGAAAAAGACCCCGAAAGTGTAGCACCGATTCGCGAAATGCTTATGCGTTCTCTCTTTGGTGGCCGTTTTGAGCCCATTTGCTTTTTGGGGGGCAGCACTTTCGTTAATCCCTGCCCGGACAGCTCTCGTCCAAAAGTTCGCGCGATTAGCGGTCACCGTTATGACGTCTATCCGAACGCAGTCGAACGTGTCGACCTCGAGGCAGGGAAGAGCGCTGAGAGCATGCCTCTCATTAGAAAATGGCGAATGCGAAGAAACATTTCTGGGAGATTCTCTATTTCAGGATGCCTCGACAATCCCTGTGCATCAATCTATCGCCGCCCGCTGTTGCCCATCCCAGACGTACATGACGTGGATCACCGCCACTCTGGATGCTGTTACAGGCACGGGGCCTAGCTCGAATGATTCCGGCCTTGTAGCTTGAGCATTTCCAACCAGACAGCATGGAGACTGTTGACGTATTCACGGCCAGTTTCGGCTGCTCGAGCCGCCGTCTCGTCTTTGAAATTGCTCCATGTCTGCTCCTCGGCCAAAGCCGTCAATACTTCGACCCACGTGGCCTTGGGGATCACGAACCGAAAAGCATAGTCCGACCCTGATGTCGCAAGAATCTTCGCATCGGTGAGGGTCGGGAAGCGTTTCTTAAGGTTCATCAGGTGCTTCCCAACACGGGCCCGCACCATCACGGTATCGCTGTCAATTTCGTTCGTGCCGGGCTTGTTTGCGCAGGCAATTGAGTAGAAACCATAACAACTGAAAATCCAAATGACACACCCCCTAAATCGTCCGCACCCGCGGCGCGCCGGTAAGGATTCGATTAACAACAATGCCATGCCAGCGCTTCCCTGTGCGTGTTGGGACTCCTTCCATGTTGAGCTGTGCGGCAATCTTGTCGAATGCCAGTCCGCTTGCTCTCAGCGCCCGCATCCTATCCACCGCTAATTTCTCCGCATAATCGCGCCCAAAGGGCTTTCTGCCTTCACAACGACCTTCCGCCGCGCGTTTTCGCAGTCGGGCTCCCCGCAGCTTCAATACGATTTGGCTTTTGTCGTACTGCGCGACTGCTCCCATCATCTGGCGCATAAGGATGCGGGTAGGGTCGCCGGCCATCAGGTCCGGCTCCGCCACGGAGATCAGACTGAACCCACTATCCTGAAGGTCGGCAATCGTCGCTTCCTGGACCATCAGATCTCGGGCCAGCCGGTCCAGCTTCTCGATAACGATGGTTTTTATCCCATTACCGTGGAGGGCAGTGATCATCGCTGCCCAGGCGGGCCGATCCATGGACTCCCTGGTTCCGGCGACACCCTCTTCTCGGAACACCTGAACAATTTTCAAATCGTGCGCCGAGGCGTACCCTTTTATGGCCTGAAGCTGGCGGGGAAACCCATCCCCTTTCACTTGGCCTTTTCCGCTGACCCGGAGATAAGCGAATGCCTTTGTCATGCGGTCAATAAGGACTCTGATCACGACTGAAGTCAAACTATTTCCAAAGAATTGGTATCGCTGCACAATTTAAACGACTTAGCTCGTTTGGCAGTGCTTGATCTGCTTTAGATCAGCCGCAGATCACATTTCGGGAGGAGGTCTGCGCTCAAAGCCGGCCGGCGACGTCCTGAAATAATTAGGGATTGTGCAGCCAAAGACAGGACGCTTGGTGCCCATCGTGGCGGGATTTCACGATAGCAGCGTGCAGCGAAGCCCTCAAACGCAGCCCCATAGCGGTTTACCGAAGTACGTATGGTCCCCTGATCTCAAGCTGCTCCTCGGGCAGGTAGGACGACATCTCCCTCTTTCTCATGTCCGCCTCTTCGCGATCGAATGCCAGCACCACTCCCCGACGACCCCCCATCTCAAGTTCCACGAGATAGACCTGAGAAATGGTCTTGACCCCCGGCGGAAACGGGATGATTTCCCAATGCGCCATTGTTCTTTCACCTCAACTCGGAAAATTCTTTTGGCTGGTTGACCCTGCGTGACAGTGGGCCACCTACGATGAGTTTCTGCAGATCTCCACGGAAATGGAATACTGCTGCAACGTTCGTTCGATCTTACCTCCAGTCATGAGATTGGGGATAATGTGAGTTGCACGCCGTTGTTGCGGCAGAAAAGGCGGCGAACTGTCCCTTCTGCGCACTGTATGGGTCCTACCCCACACCCAATCCGTGACATCGACAAGAATCCACCTTGTCTGGATCCCAATTTTTAGGCATCCAGATCCCCAATGACATGGAGCCAATTCTGAGTTTCTATCACGATGTGCAAGGGAATTCTGTGTTCATTGGCTTTACGGACGTGCTGCAAAACCGTCATCAAAAGCCGCTGGTGCCACGGAATAACCTTGGGGAGAATCTTGCCTTCGATACCTTAGTCTCAAGACATTTCAGCTCAACGATGAACGGTTGCTGAAATATGGCCCCGCAATCTGGAAAAATGAACGCTCCAGCGCCCGGGACTTCACCTGTTCCGCAGCTAACGCGATGCCGCGCCAAAGCCACGGGGGCCGCAGCGGAAATCCCGCGCGCCAAATCCCGCAATGTGACAACAATATAGTGAATCACAAAGGTTTTCAACTGAGGCCCGGGCTTTGTCGGTCACCGAACCCACGGCATGTTTTTTAACGTGAGGTATTCCGATCCATCCTGCTGATAACATTGGGGGGTGAAGGATCGGGTCATCCCGCCGCCGATCGAAACCGCCCTCCAGCCCGTCCCGATGCTGGATCTCGAACGCCAGTACGGGCCTCTGCGGCTGTGCTCGTGTACATTAACGGGTTCAAGTGCGTGTACGCACCCAGAACCTGCGAACACAAGCTACCCAATAAACGCGCACCCGCGGCTAGCATGATGAGGAACCATGCCTGCCGTAACAGATCGTTGCGCGAGAACTGCCGCCAGCAGAGCCAGCTCAGCCAAAGTCCCGCCGCATTCGCGCCTACCAGGAAAATGGCTCCGGGATATCGAAAAAAGTCCGCAAGCAGCGTCGGCCTTCCGGCGAGCCATGCCACCAGAGCCATGACGATACCGATCGACAGGTGGGCGGCGGTAACCGCACCAATTCGCCATGGAAGGGGCGGCGCCGGCGTCCAGAGTTTTTTCAGTGCGCTCATTTCGCCTGTTCCACCGCGAGCTTGCCTGTGAATTCCATGCCTTCGATGGCGCGGCCCGCGAGCACCGCGGCGGCCTTTTCACCGAGAAACGCGGCAAACATGGGAAGCACGCTGGGAGCAATACGTGG
>CAVPNO010000021.1:0-11271 GCA_963706455.1 uncultured Acidobacteriota bacterium
GCCGAGGGACCCTTCCTCGACACGTTGACGACTCCGCCCTGATTGGCGAACTTCTGGCCCTTTCCGAAGGGCAGATCGTAAGTCCAGGCCAGGACGACGCGTTGCGGGATGTCGAGTTGGCTGAGGGCCTTCTCGACCTTCAGATTGTAGGTGTTCAGCGCGCCGGAAGTGCCGTTGCCTTCCCAGGCGGCCTCGGTTGGATACTCTGAGTCGGCATTGGTGATGTTCTTTGACCAACTGTAGCTGGCCAATACGGTCAGTCCGCTGTTGGTTCTCTTGGTTACCTGAACCTGCATGGCGTTATAAGTGTAATCGCCAAAGGGATCGTCCATCGTCGCTGAATCCACCGTGACGGTTCCATACTGCGGGAAGGGACGCAGGGCCTGAGAGACTGTGCCGTTGAACCCGGCAAAGGGAGCCGCAACCACGCTCTGGCCCGCACAAGCTGGGTTGCCGACCTGCGACGCGATGTTCACCTGCAAGCACGCATCGCGAGCCATATTACTGGGATTGCCCTGATTAGGGTCATGCAGGAAAGCTTGCAAATGGTCGCCATGAGCGCCGACGTAGGCCACGTCAACAATGGTCTGCATGGGCAGTTGGCGCTGCACATCGAGGGTCCAGTTTTGGATGGTGCCGGGGCGGTCGACCTTTGACTCGAGGAAGAGCGCGTTTCCCTGCCCGTTCATAACTGTGGGGTCAATGAAGGGTGGCAGCTTGCCGGGATAGGCGGCGATCTGCGAGAGCACAACGACCGGGGTCTGGCCGCTGGCCGCGGTTGGGTACGTGAAGCTGGAGAAGAAGCCCTGGCTGTCGTTCTCAGCGAAGCCTCCGACGCGCTGAGTGGAGAAGTAAATGCCGTAGCCGGCGCGGATGACGGTGTTGGGATCGACCGAATAGGCCAGGCCAACACGGGGACCGAATGCCTTCTTGAAGATCGACTGTGGGGAGCTACCGCCGAGGCGTCCCGTGCCGCTGCCTTCGAAGACGTAAGCGCCCGGAAGGCCGCCCGCCCCCGGGTTTGGCAGGGTTGGGTTTACATAGGACATGCGGTCGCGGGCTTCGGTAACTGGGATTGGCATGTCGTAGCGCAGGCCCAGGTTGACAGTGAGTTTGTTGTTGACCTTCCAGTCGTCGGCGGCAAAGACGGCAACATACTTGGCGCGCCATCCGTTGATCTGGGGAATGTCAATATACGCATTGGAGGCGGCGCCGAGGTAGAAGCTGGCGAAGCCAAAGCCTGAGTTGGTGTCGGTCGGAGTGCTGGTGGGACCCTGGGTGAAGTTGAACTGGCCGGCGCTGCCGGTCAGGATGCCGAGGTTGAATTGCGCCGCGCGAAATTCGCCGCCGAAACGGAAGCTGTGACGGCCCTTCTGCCACGAAACCGCGTCGTCATATTGAAATACGTTGTCGTCGAAGACGCTATCTCCATCGCTGGGGCTGTTGATGCCATTGCCAGGGTAGTTGTAAGTGAATTTAGGGAAAACCGAGTTCCCCACACCCTTGAGCCCGAATTTGGATGCCCAGTTGCCGCCAAATCCGCCCTCGCCCGAGGTTTCAAGGCGATGGCGGCGAGTGTATCCGGCGTTGAAGTGGTTGAGCATGGTGGGCGTGACGATGAAGTCATAGCCCAGGCGCAGATATTTGTTGCCCTGAATGTTGCCGCCCGTATAAAGCGCCCCGAGGCTTTGTGTGCTGATGTAAGGCATGTTGCCGGTGAAGTAACTGGCGGAGATCTTGTTCCGAGCGTTGATGTTCTCGTCGATGCGGACGTTCCACATGTCGGCTTGCTCATGGTTGGAACTGACGTCGTTGATGTTGAAGTAAGGGCTGGTGGCGCTGGAGGGGGCGGAGGGCATGACCTTGGAAGCTGCGGCAAAGACCGGATCCGGGGATTCGGTGATTTTGTTGTTGGGATAAGCCTGGCAAGGCTGTCCCTGGTTGGCGCCAGTGCAGGTCGAGAAATCATAAAGGATATGGGCCTGAAAGGTCTGGCCGCCGACGGTCACCGGGTTTAGAAGGGACGAGAAGTCACCGCCGAGCATGGCCTGAGTAGGTGCCGACAGAAGCGAGGTGCCTCCGTTCACTTGTCGGAAGCCCTCGTAATTGAAGAAGAAGAAGGTCTTGTCTTTGCCGTTGTATAGCCAGGGAACGCGGACCGGCCCGCCGACACTGGCGCCGAAGTCGTTCTGGGTATCGAGAGGCTTGGTTGTTGAGTGCGGCCCGAAGATGGCGTTCTGATAGTCGTTGAGCCAGCTGTCTGCATCCAGGACGCGGTTCTTGAGCAGGTCGTAAGCCGAGCCGTGAAAGTTGTTGGTTCCTTGCTTAGAAGCGAGATTGACCACCCCTCCGCTGGCGCTTCCAAACTGGGCGTCAAAGGTGTTGGTCATGACCTTGAACTCGGAGACGGCCTCGACGCTGAAGGCATATGTGACCTGCATGTTGGCCGAGGCGAGCTCGGTGGTGGCGCCGTCGAGCAGGATGTCTCCCCCGCCCTGCTGGCCGCCACTGAGCTTGAAGGCTCCCGCGGGCGGCGAAGAGGGGTTGTTGGACATGGTGCCTGCGAACCCGGGCGAGAGCGCTGCAAACTGGAGCGGGTTACGTATCTCACCGCCGAACGGCAGCGGAAGTGATTCCAGTACCTCAGGCGTCATCGTGAAGCCGGCATCGGAGGATTCGGATTCCAGGTGCGAGGCGTCGCTGGTCACGGTCACTGTGGTCTCAGCGGAGCCGACCTTCAACTGAGCTGTGACGGTGGAAACGCTGGCGACCTGCACGACGATGCCGGCCTGCTTAAATTTCTCAAAACCGGCAGCGTTGACTTCCAGGGTGTACGTTCCCGGCTGAAGCTCGGGAAACGTAAACAGCCCCTCGGAGCTCGACGTGCCGACGTACGCACTGCCGGTGTTGGCCTCGGTTAGATTGAGGGATGCTCCTGAAACTATAGAGCCGGTGGAGTCCTTCACTGTTCCGGTCAAGGTTCCTCGGCCCGATTGGGCGATGACGGGGATTCCGACCCACAGACTGAGCACAACCAACAGCCACGCCGCCATTCGCCCGTACGTTTGCGCTTTGGAATTTCTGTGAATCATATCCTGTCTCCTATTCATTGTTTTCTTGTTCATTGTTTTCAGGCCTCGAAATTAGTCCGGTGAAGCATGCGTCGGTGCAGGTGGTGCCGCTGCGTCAAGCCCGCGAAAGATCCGCCCAGCTACGCCTTCCACACTCGGACGTAGATCCCGCGGCCCGAGGACAGGATTCTCGCCGAAACGCCGCGCCAGATCGCTCATCATGAGCCTTTCGGGGGGTTGTGGGAGGGGATGAGACCTTCTCGGCGTTCGGTACGAAACAAACCCGGTCAGGAAGCCGAAGATAACGCTGGATGAATTGCCTGCCTTTAAAAAGGGGCTCAATGCGAAAATCATTCAGAATTGACGTGAACTACATTTGATTCGCATGAAATGGCACCAAAACAACTTAGTCCCGATCGTTGGAGGCAAGAAGGTCGGCAGGAAGCCCCTTTGGGGACCTCCACTCAGGTAGTTCAAACCGGCAATCTCTTCGATGTTCAATGTTCCGTGACGAAGTTGGCTGTCTCCGGTTGACCTTCCTCCTGTGTCCACGTTGTGCTACTATGCGCCGAGCAGGGATGCTTCCTGGTTGGATGCGGGGAGCAAACACGATCTGGCTGCCGGGCTGTTCCTCGCCGATGCCAGCGACCGGCAAAAGCTCCAGGAAGCGCTTCGCTTTTCTGGCTCCCCGCCCGTCTACTTCGAGGCTCTCATCCGAAGCTGGGCCGTCTCAGGCGCTCCAAATGCGCCCTCTATCATCGCCACGCGGGTGATTCACCCCTGCGTCGCCGCGCAGTTCCTTACTAGGAGCCACTGGCGCGTACGCTGGCAAGAACGTCATCAGCGCGCAGCGGGTTCTGAACAAATGAAATCGACAGAACCATAAGATAGGTAAGGAACAAGAAGCTCCATGGACCAACGGCATACCGGGACTGAGAGGCACAGTGCAGTGCTAGAATTCCGGACAAGATGAGCAATCGAACCGCAGTTTCCTTGGTGCTGCTCTTCTCTGCCTTCACTCTCTGCGCACAATCTCCCTCAGCTTCCTTCCCCAGTCCGCTCGCGCAACCCTCTGTGCCGCATTTTAGAGATGTTTCGGCGGAGGTCGGACTTCGCACTCTTCCTAAAACAAATCTCGACCGGCACTACGTCATCGAAACCATGAACGGAGGTGGAGTTGCCTTTCTCGATTGCAATAACAGCGGCAAATTGGATATCGCGGTCGTGAACGATTCCACTATCGACCGCTACCTTGCTGGCGACGATCCCATGATTACGCTCTACCGGCAGGATGACAACGGCAAGGCTCTGCACTTCACTGACGTCACCGCGGCCGCAGGGTTGACAACCAAGGGCTGGGCCACCGGAATTGCGGTCGCCGATTATGACAACGACGGCCTTCCCGATATCTATGTCACCGGCTATGGCCACAATGTTCTCTATCACAATGTAGGCGGCTGCAAGTTCACCGACGTCACGGCAAAGGCGGGCGTTGCCGGGGGAGGCTTTAGCGCCGGAGCGGCCTGGGCCGACTATGACCGTGACGGATTCGTCGATCTTTACGTTGCCCGCTATGTCTCCACCGATCCCCGCCATCTTCCCGACCCTCAACGCGCGGTTTACAAAAACGTACTCACCGAACTTCCCGGTAAGATGCCTGGCGAAACCAACCTCCTGTACCACAATCGGGGCGACGGAACCTTTGAAGAAGTTGCCGCGAAAGCCGGCGTCCAGAACCCTAAAAAGGCTCACGGGATGGGCATCTGCTGGGGAGATTTCGACGGCGATGGCTGGCCCGATCTCTATGTCACCAACGATGGATCCAGCAATTTTCTGTTTCACAACAAGAGAGTCGGAACCTTTGTGGATATCGGCCTCGATTCAGGCACCGCCTACGGGGAGATGGGCCAAACCTACGGCAACATGGCATGCGATCTTGCCGACCTCGACCACAACGGCGAGTTCGATCTGTTCGTGACTCGTTTTGCCGGCCAGCCGGCCAGCCTCTACATCAACGATGGCCACAACGAGTTTCACGATGCTTCCGATCGCGCTGGAATCGCCGCTCCCACTTCTCCGCTTGTCAAGTGGGGAGCGAACTTCGCAGACTTCGACAATAGCGGCTGGCACGATCTTCTCATGGCCTCGGGTAACTTCTCGACCTTACTCGATGGCGCGCCCGGAGAACCGCCTTTTGTCGAGCCGATCGAGCTTTTCCTCAATCGGACAAACGGCACATTCCGTGAAGTTGCCGCCGATACCGGCTTGAATGCGGGTCCCCTGAAATCTCGCCGTGGAACAGCCGTGGGCGACGTCAATAACCAAGGAAAACTCGACATCCTCGTCTTCAACGTTGGCGCTCCACCCTCGCTGTTTCTCAACGAGACCGCGAATGACAACCATTGGATCACTCTCCGCCTGGTGGGCACGAAGAGTAATCGGATGGGCATCGGTGCACGAGTCACGATCACCACCGGCAGCGTCAGGCAAATGGATGAAGTGCGCGCCGGAGGAAGCTATCTCTCTACCGGCGACCCGCGCATCCACTTTGGACTCGGATCGGCTGCCTCCTTCGACCGCATCGAAGTCCTTTGGCCTAGCGGCTTGCTCGAACAATTCTCAAGAGGCTCCAGCGATCGTTTCATATCCTTGGTGGAAGGCACCGGGACCGCACTGCCCTTACCGCAGGCTCGCCCCAGGGAAACCAGGATGCCGTAAACCATAACCGCTTCAGCCGCCGATCTTCTCGGTTAGCTCTATCCAGCGTTCGTAGACGGCATGGTGCTCGGCTTTTGAAGCTTCGAGTTCCGCCAGGGCGGTGGTGAGGGCTGCGGGATCGATGACCACTTCAGCAACCTGGATGCGTTGCTCGGCGGCACGAAGGCGCGCGTCGGCTTCATCGATGCGTTTTTCCAGGGTGTCATACTCGCGCTGCTCCATGTAGGAAAGCTTCCTGCGAGTTCGCGGCGCGGAAGATACAGCTGGGGTCGACTGCGCGGATTCCGCTGCAGAAGTTCCTGATCCGGCTCGGGTCTGCTGGCCGCGCCACGCTTCCCACTGGAGGTAGTCGGCGAAGAGTGCCGCGTTGCCGAGGCCGTCGAGACCGAGAATGGCGTTGGTGATGCGATCCAGCAAATAGCGGTCGTGCGTGACGAGGACCAGGGCGCCGGAGAATTCGAGTAGTGATTCCTCGAGAATCTCGAGCGTGGGGATATCGAGGTCGTTGGTAGGCTCGTCGAGGATGAGCACGTCGGCGGGCTGAAGCATCAGGCGGGCGATGAGGACGCGGGCGCGCTCGCCGCCGCTGAGGCGCTCTATCGGCTGATTGAGCTGCTCGCCGGTGAACAGGAAGCGGGATGCGTAGCTGGCGACGTGAAGGACGCGGTCCTGATAGACGACAGAATCGGAGTCGGGTGCGAGCGTGCGGCGAAGAGTGAGTGAACCGTCCAGCTCACGCATCTGCGAAAAATAGACGATGCGCAGGCCCGGTGCGCGGCGGATTTCACCCGCGCTGAGCGTGATTTCGCCAGTGATGGCGCCCAGCAGCGTGGTTTTTCCGGAGCCGTTAGCGCCCGCGAGGCCGAGCTTCAGGCCGTTGGTCAGCGTGACGCTCACGCCTCGGAGGATTTCGCGATCACCGAGGGTTACGGACACGTTGTCGACTTCGATGAGACGTTTGGTTTGGCGGCCGGTGGTGTCGAAGGTGATGCCAGCCGTGTCGATTCGTGTGCGGGATTCGGAATCGCGCAGCTCGGAGATAAGAGCGTTGGCGTTATCAATGCGGGCTTTGGATTTAGTGGTGCGGGCCTTGGGACCGCGGCGCAGCCAATCCATCTCTACCCGGACGCGATTACGCAGGCTCTCCTGGGCGCGCTGCTGCCATTCGACGAAGGCATCACGGTCTCCGAGAAATTTGGAATAGCTGCCTTTTACGCGCAGCAGGCCGTCGGAGTAAATGCGGTTGAGCTCGACGATTTGGGAGGCGACGTTCTCCAGGAAGTAACGGTCGTGGGTGACGACGGCGAAGGCAAAGCTGGCGGCCCGGAGCAGGCCTTCCAGCCATTCGATGCCGTCAAGATCGAGGTGGTTCGTGGGCTCGTCGAGGAGAAGGACTCGGGGATCGGTGACGAGGGCTTCAGCGATGGCGAGCCGCTTGCGCCAGCCGCCGCTTAGGCTCGCGGCTTCACGGTCCATACCGGGATTGCCGAGAGTATCGCTTTCTGTAAAGCCGGCACGGCCCAGCGTTTCGCGCAGTCGCTGCTCGCGGTCGACAGCCGGCCCGCCGGCCCGCTCGAGTGCGGCCTCGATTACGCGGCGAACCGTGCTTTCGGGGGCGAAATCTGAGATCTGATGGACGTAGCCGATGCGAACGCCTTTGCGGAAGGAGACTTCCCCTGAGTCGGGCTGCTGTTCCGCGCCGAGGATTGCGAGGAGGGTGGATTTGCCTGCGCCGTTTGGACCGATGAGGCCGATGCGATCGCCGTCGTGAACCGCGAAGGAGATGTTGTCGAAGAGAGGAGTAGCGCCGAAACGTTTGGAGATATTCTGCGCGATCAGGATCGGCGGCATATTCTCAGTTTACGGGGGAGGTCTCCATCGGCCTCAACCCCGTTCGTTTGGAGCGTCCATCGAGGGAAACTCAGCAACTGCCGTGCCGTGGAGCCTCAGCGCGGATCTACGAGTCCCATCGCAATCATTTCCAACGCGGTTATGCTGGGAACGAAGAAGTACTCGCCGCCGCGTAACTCAACGAAGTCCGGAAGCTTGCTGCATACGAAGGGCGGGTTAGTCGGATTGCGATCTCCCTGCACCATGTATCTACCGCTGCCTCCGTGTTGGCCCATCAGAATGTCTTTCTCGTTACCAAGGCGGGCGTCGTTACCATATTGAATCCACTGCTGCTGCACGAATTCGAACTGGCGTGCGATGCTTGCATTCAGAGCCATGAAAATGATGCCGCGCTCCTCCGTGTCTGAGACCGCCTCTCCTTCGGCAGCGAATCTCCCGTAAGCGAGACCGCGCCGGGTGATGCGCCGGCGATCGATGAGCCTGCCGTTGAATCCGAACGCATCGCGAGGATGAACACGCCGGATATGGGCGCCGATGGGGCAGCGCGCCCCGTCCGCGTCGCCGCCGTAAGTAAAGTTGGTGCTGCGAGCCGGATCTTCGGCAATAGCGGGGTCGGGACGGTCGGGAGACAGTTCCAGGGGCGTTCCATCCCTCCAGCGGCCGATGAACTTGGCCGCCAGCTTCTCTTTTCCGCCAGCATAAAGCACCGCCTGCTTATCCAAAAATGTGCGGAACGTCGCCAGGTTCTGATGCAGCTTCCGATACACCATGAACGTGCAGTTTTTGGCTAACACGGCGGGCACCGGAGCGGCAGGCAATTCACCTGCTTCGTCAGCATAACCAACGATCAATTCTCCGGTCGCGAGTGGAGCCCACGTTCCATCCGGCATCAGCTTGCCCTGGCCCGGCTGCGAACTCCGCTCTACTCCCGCGTAGTCGGGATTTCCGAAACCATCGGTGAATCCGAAATGCTCGCTGGTCGTGGGCTTGCCGTTGATCATTTCGGCGGCTGCATCCTGAGTATCGACGACGAGAGCACCGGCCGTCTGTTCGATAATCGACTTGAGCTCGAATGACCGCTTGTCAAGTGCTTCCGGAATGCGGCCATTGATGCCGATCCAGGCGTGCACCCGGCATTCGCGCCAAACCTGATCCCAGTGCTCCGGGGAGTTCACGCCCACATCGCCGAGAATGATCGCCCGCTCTTTCATTCCCTGCTGAAATTCAACCGGAAATGTCAGCAGGGTCGCGGCCGGCAGCCCCAGCGCGTCCAGGCCGCGGTGAGTGAACGCGATATTCATTGTGCTGTCGGGCTTGGCTCCATTCCAGCGCTGTCCGGTGGTTACTTCGCGAAGCAGGCGACCCACTAGCCTGCGACCGCGCATGGCATCTTCGAAGTGCAGAAAGAAATATCGAGCCACCGGCAAGTTATAGCCGCGCAAAACAAAGCCCTGAATGTCGGTGCTGTTGAGTTTGCTCATCTCATCCCGCCCTTCTTCATCAGGCGATGAGGCCCCATCGAACCGGGCCGCGGAGCCGGCTGCGATTTGAGTAACGCCTCAAATTCAATGAATTCCCGCTGCAGCGTCGATGGATCCGCGCCTTGATGCGCCGCAATAAAATCGGCGACCGCGGTCTGCGTCTGTAACGCTCGCAACGTTTCAGTCACCGTTTGGTCGTTCACCGCGGCAAAATAGAACGTGGTGGTGAGTTGGCACGCTTTCATGTAGCCGATAAAGGCCTGGCGATTCGCCGTACCAGGGTATCCGACACAATGTTCCCAGATCGCATCGACATGGTGAGGCGCACCGGCTGCAAGGCCGTTGAGATAGATGTCCAGATCTCCGTCGATGTTGGCTTCGAGCACCAGGTACTTCGAATTCAGGTGCTCTTCTCGAACCGGTGCACCTACATAGATCACATCATCCATCACCACTAGCCGCGCCAGATGCGTTCCCGGAGCCTGGGCGAAGGGACTTTCTTCCCGAGTGGACAATTCGGAGAGATACTTTCGAATTTGAAGATCGTGGGAGGGCGTCGCCTTCGGATCATCGATGATCGGCGAGAGGATCGTCAGTCCGTAAACACTTCCGCTTACATTCGACATATCTGTGTTCTATCCGGCGACCGGAGCTTCTCCTGTCTCGCCAAGATGCGTCTGCACCTGCAACAGGAAGTTGAGATAGGCATCCGCGAACTGCTCCGGCGTGCACTGTGCGGCCACTTCGCTCAACTTGTCGAGCGCCGTTTGCACGATATGGGCTGATTTCACGTCATTGGCTGTCGCGTGAGGGTACGCGACATAGTAATAGTCGGTATCGAACTGCACGTGGGCGATGTACTGCTTGAAAAGCGTAACTGGAAGGGAGCCTGGAAACTTCTCGCTCCATCGCCACACCAGGTTCAACCTTTGGCTCAGAACGGCTGAGAAGGCATCGATGTACTGGTTCCAGGTGCCATTGAAATTGCTGAAGAAGAGCAGGTAATCGTATTTGAGCTCTTCTTTTTGCTGGCCGCGCCCCAGAAAAGGCAGGCCCTTGCGCGGCACGATGACCCATCGAGCAAATTCAATAAACGAAAGGTTGATCAAATCCTTCTGCGATGACTTGACGCCGCTCAGAATGAACAGCAACACACGCACAATCCAGGTCTTCCATGGCTTCATCGGCGTGATCGCATTCATCGCGTACACCTTACCGTTGATATTGCTCATTTTGACCTCGCGAAGGTAGGAAGAGACGGATGATGGTTGATTACGCGGGCCCACAGTCGACGTGCGCTAGAGAATTCCTTAAGACCGAACCCACGAATTATGTCACAGAACACCGCACGCGCGGGCATGGAAACGCCCCCAAGCGGGCCTGACATTTCCTGGCAATCTTTCAATTCTCAAGGCGGGCCCGTTGCCCGATTATCTATCTGTTGACCATGAAGAATCTCTTGAGGAGCCAGAACTGGCGCGAGGGAAGAAGCACACGTCCGAGCTAGCGACGCGCAGTGTAGCAAGGTTGAAGTCAGGCTGACAACTCCATTACAGATCCCATTCGTGTTCGTAGGGGCGAGGCACCGCCTCGCCTTCTTCTCGGACATGGCCGCCTCTCGCCCGAGACGGGCGACGCAATGCGTCGCCCCTACGAATGCCTCGCCCTCCTTCTCGACATGGACGCGTCTCGCCAGGACGGGCGACGCAATGCGTCGCCCCTACGAAGGTCGGTATCGGCCCGGCGGCGGATGCTGGGCCGATGACTGGCGCCGGCTCCGCAGTTAATGCGCTGCCATGGTCTTGCCTCGACCACTGCGCATGCAGAAGTCTTATTTGCCCGGAGGCAGCTTCCGAAAGGGGTCCATTACGGTGACATCCATTGCTGCAAAATGGCGCTCATTGCGCGAAAGTATTGTCAGGTCATGCCCCCGCGCCGTTGCAGCGATGGCGATGTCAGCAAATCCCGGGAGTGACCGCGGCCGGGTGCCAGATCGGATAACGCTCCCGCGATCTCGGCTGTTGGGGTGTCGAAGGGCAGTACGCGGCCGCCGTAGAGATGCAACACGGTGCGCAGCCAGCGCGATAGATCGGCGGCTTTGCGGGTCGCGCCCTCGCGTTTGGCCTTGGCGATCCCGTCGGCAATCTCCG
>CAVPNO010000022.1:0-61337 GCA_963706455.1 uncultured Acidobacteriota bacterium
GTGTCGCCGCGGTGGATCAGCTCGTTCTGCATCAGCGTGTCGAAGATGTAGCACATCGCCGCGGTGCCGCCCTCGACCGCGAAGATGTCGTATTCGCGGCGGACGCTGATCGCACATTTCCTTGACGAGGAACTCGTGCACGACGCGCTCGCAGCAGCGGCAGCATCCGGCCGGGCACGGGATAGAGGTCGCCGATGATGCCCTGGCCCAGTTCATAGGCGAAGGCGTCGGGTTGAACTTCAGCGCTTCGGATGCCGTATTCCGAAGTGTCGCGGAGCAGCTTGATGCCGGCGCCTTGGGTTGTCCTCCAGGAAGGTCTCGAACCGCTTGGCCAAACCGGGAGTCAAGGCGATCTGGCGGCCGGCGTCGGGGATCGTCGTGTCGCGGCGGGACTCCTCGAGGCCGAAGCGGAGGAGGGTTCCGAGGCATCGCGTGGCGTGGTGCAGATCCAGTTCGGGTTGCCGCGACCGGCGTCGAGGAATTGGGCTACATCATCGCGTTCGGCGACTTTGGCGAGTTTGATCAGCTCATCTTTCAGCTCGAACGGGCTCGAGTTTAAGTAATGCCTCTTGGTGAGCGCGCGTCGTGGACGCTTTCTTCTCATACGGTTGTTCTTTCTGAACATTGCGCGTTGCGATTTCGTTAGGGCGAGATGGTGATCTCACGAGAGCAACATGATGATGACCATGCCCCAGATCGTGAGCAGGGTGTTCCCGACGGCGTAGGTGACGGTGTAGCCGAGCGCCGGGATCTGGCTCTTGGCCTGGTCGCAGACCAGGCCAAGCGACGCCGTCGTCGTGCGCGCCCCGGAAACGATGCCGAGGTTGAGCGCGTCGTGGAAGCGGAACACGTACTTGGCGATGAACATGCCGAGAACCAGAGGGACGGTGGTCGCGACGGCGCCCCACAGGAACAGGCCGACGCCCTGCGTCTTCAGGCCGTTGACGAAGCCCGGACCGGCGGAGATGCCGACAATGGCGATAAAGATGTTGAGGCCGACCGAGTTCATGAACCAGACGGTGGGCGTCGGAATACGCCCGAAGGTCGGGCGCACCGAGCGCAGCCAGCCGCCGATGATCCCGGCGATCAGCGCGCCGCCGGCGGTCGACAGCGTGAGCGGCACCCCGGCCACGTTGAAGACCAGCGAGCCGATCAGCGCGCCGACCACGATCGCGGCGCCGACGAACGCCATGTCGGTGACGTCGGTCGGACGGTCGGCGACACCCAGCATCTTGGTGGCGGCGGCTGTGTCCTGCGTGCGGCCAACGAGGGTGAGCAAGTCGCCGCGTTGATCTCGGTGCTCGGCAGGATGGGGATATCGCGTGGCGGTCGCGCCGCGAGTGATCTTGCGCAGGAACACACCGCGCGCGGCCGGGCATCGTCGCCAGCTCGGCCGAGCGTCTTGCCGTCGACCTCCTTGTTCGTCACAGGACGTCGACGCCCTCCACCGGCACGGCGAGCAACTCGCGGTCCTCCACTTCCTCGGCGGTCGCGCCGAGCACGTTCACCAGCACTTCCGCTCGCCCGCGACCGCCACCACGTCGTTCTCCTTCAGGACGGTGTCGGCTGTCGCCTCCTCGATGGTCCCGTCGCGACGAATGCGCAGGACGAATAGGCGCGCGTCGGGCACCAGCGCTTCGGCCTCGGCGACGCGCAGTCCGACCGCTTTGCCTCCGGCTTCACCTTGTACGCGCGCAGCTCCCACCGATGCCAGGCCGGAACCGGCGCCGCCCATTTCCTTCGTGCCGCCTCTGCTTCTCCTCGTAATCCTTGCACGCGGCGACGAGATCGATGCCGGAGTAACCATCGGGCCGAGGAGCGCGATCACCATCGCCGAACCAATGGTGCCGAACATGTAGGTCACGGCATAGGCGACCGGCATCGAGTCGAGGAGGGCCTTCGTCTTGTCGGCGGTCCAGGCCCAGCCGGTTGATGGCGTCTGTCGCGAGACCCATCGAAGCGGAGATCGTCTGCGATCCGACGTAGAGGCCAGCGGAGTAGCCAAGGTCATAGCCGGCCAGCTTGGCGATGACGACGCAGAGTTACCAGGCAGAGTACGCACTGGACTGCGGAGAACAGCGCCTGCGGTAGGCCGTCCTTGGCTATCGCCACGCACGAACTGTGGCCCGACCGAATAGCCGACGGCGAACAGGAACATGAGGAAGATGACGCCTTCAGCGGCTGGTGATCGTGATCCCAATCTGTCCGATCACGACACCGGCGATCAGGGTCGCGGTCACCGACGCCGAGGCCGATCCCCTTGAACGTGAACTTCCGAAGTAGTACCCGAAGCCAAGCGTGAGGAAGATCGCGATCTCGGGGTAGGTCCGCAGCGTCGTGAAGAACCAGTCGATCATGTTTAATGTCCGTCGCTTTTTCTGAAGGTGCTGGTTCAGGCTTTCTTGTGTGGCAGGTGCGCGCCGGCGGATAGCTCCGTTCTTCTCTTCCGTTCGCGCCGATTATCTTTCGGCCAGGGCCGAGCTTTTCCGGCTTGATCAACTTCAAACCCAAAGCGTTCTGGTAGCCGTGGATCTCCTTCACATCGAGCTTCCGCATGAACTCGATGGTCTCCGCTGTAATGACCTGGCCGGGTACCATGATCGGGAAGCCCGGAGGATATGGAATGACGAAGTTCGCGGAGACGGCCTGGCCGCGCCTAACCAGATTATCGATCTCCTTGCTGTTTAGTTTTACATGCGTGCAGTTATTCTCGTCGTAGGCGAGAAAGAAGGGTGTGCGCATGTCCCCTTCGTTGGTCTTGCCGCGGGGGTCTTCGCGGAAGGCGTCATGGAAGCGGCTGAAGTTGGGAAGGTCGGGAACGTCGGTAACCAGGCTCTTCACGCGGGCGTCAAACGCCGCCTTCTCCTCGTGATCAGTCGAGAGCCTGCGATCCAATTCGCGCGACATGTCAGCGAGAACCTTGATCAGGTAGGCGATGTCACTGCGGGTGTTGTTGATGTTGGTCTGGAGCAGGACGCTGTTGCGCGAGGTCTTGTTGAGCTGGATGTCGAACTTACTTGCAAGCAACCCCTTGAACTGAGTGCCATCAAACCCGGCGGTACCGCACAACAGAGTGATACGAGTAGGATCCAAAACGAACTCGTCGGTCGCCCATGCGTCGTAGATGGTTTTCCAAGTCACACCGTCCGCATGGAAGTCTTCGAATCCGCTGGCCCGGTCCTCGGCGGGCACCATCTGGGCGTTGGTCGCGATGCGGAAGTACTTGGAGATGAGCGGATGTTTGTTCACCTCGCGGCGAAGGATCAGCGAGAGTTCGATGGAGCGGCCCACCAGCTCATACCCTTCGAGTTCTGCTTGTCGGCGGGCCACGTCGAGTGACGCGATCAACTGGAGATTGGGTGAGGTGCTGGTGTGAGCAAAGAACGCCTCTTTGAATGACGCCTCCGTGCTCTCCCAGCAATCATCATTCACCATGATGTAAGACCCCTGGCGGAAGCAGGAGAGCGACTTGTGGGTCGAGGTCGTCGCATAGACCCGGATCTTTACCGCATCCGGATCGGGCAACAGATGCGTGTTGAGTAGTTGCTTCTCATTCTTCGGGTCAATTTTACCGTGCTTCTTCTTGAACTCGTTATACTCGGCTCGGTAGGCCTCGGTGGCATACTTCTCGCGCAATGCCTCGCACGCCCCCATGGCTGAGCGCATGCGATGGAAGGGCGAGAAACGGTTGTAGGCGTACCAGGCCTCGTCCCAGAGGAAGACCATGTCTGGCTTGATCGCGAGCACCTCTTCCATGAAACGCGGCACGTTATAAATGTGGCCATCGAAGGTGCAGTTCGTGAGCAACAGCATGCGTGCGCGGTCGAGACGTCCTTCCGACTTTAGGTCGAGCAAGGCCTTCTTGATCGTGCGTAGCGGCACCGCGCCATACATCGAATATTCGGTTAGCGGATAGGCTTCCACATAGAGCGGCTGACCGCCGCAAAGCACGAGACCGTAATGGTGCGACTTGTGGCAGTTCCGATCCACGAGCACGATGTCTCCCGGCCGTACGATGGCCTGCGCCGCAATCTTGTTAGAGGTCGAGGTACCGTTCGTTCCGAAAAACAGCTGCTGGCAACCAAATGCGCGTGCTGCCTTTTCGTGGGCAATTTTAATATTGCCCGTCGGTTCCAAGCAGCGAATCCAACCCGCCAGTGGTGGCGGAAGATTCAGCCATAAAAATGTTGGCGCCGTAGAAGTGACCGAAGTCCCGAATCCAGTGCGAATTGAAGACCGACTTGCCGCGTGCCACCGGCAGGGCGTGGAAGGTGCCGATCGGACGGCGCGCGTAGTTTTTCAGGTTATTGAAATACGGCGTGTCGTAGCGCTGGTTCACTCCCTCCATGAGAGCCAGGTGGATCTCCATCAGATCTTCGATCCCATAGAAGACGCGCCGGATGTTTTTGGAATCGAGATGGCTCGCCATCTTTTCCACCGCGCCATCTATGATTAGATAAACGTCCAGCTCGGGGCGGATCTTCCGAATGGCTCGGGCGAGAGCCACTCCGTGATTTTTCGGCTCCATGGAGCCGGGTTCCAGAGAAAGATGCTGCTGCAGATAAGTGCGCAGGAGCGGCGCGTCGAATTGGGATTTAAAGCGGAAGTTGTCCCTAATCACCACCGCCTGCACATCGGCATTCATCACCACTCCGAGGATGCCGTCTTCGAAGCTCGGTACCGTGACCGCTTCATACACAAACGGATCTTCCGGACGCCGAAGCTGCCGAAGTTCCGTACGTCCCTGTCGCACCTGTTCCGGCGACGGGTCGTCACTGACAATCAACACCTCAAAGTAGGGTTTAGTGAGATCGCCCGTATCAAAATAGTCCTTCATCAGGCGATCGTTCCCTTCCTTCTCTCCTTCCTCGCCAACCTTCCAGGCATTCGCGGAACGACGATACGATCCGGTGATGATTGCCTTCGCGATGCGGTTGGTGATTCTCGAGAAGCTGGAATAGTCACGCCGGCCGAGCGCATCTTTCAGCGCACTCATCATCGTCTCCCCCGGATAAGCGCGGAACGTCTCCATGGCACCGAGCGGTGCGAGCAAAGCTTCCACCGTGGCGAGCGTTTCCTTAGTCGAAGAGCCGGAGGAAGACTGGGCGACAAGAGTCTGGCCGGCATGAGCCAGCTCCTGCCAGCGATCACAGCGAGCCTCGCCGGGGCTAAACATACCGACGGAAGATTGAGATGTGGACTTGGATGTTTTTGGCGATTGAGTCGACATAGTTTTCGTTTGGTCTGATGACTTGTTGATTTTCTTTGCGCGAGAACGCGGACGGATGGCTCGTCGTCCGTGACCTCGCGCCTTGTCTGGGCTAACAGGATTCTTGAGGTCTACTTTTGGGGTTTGCATCTGGTCTATTCCTCCAAGCTTTGGTGGGTTGATTGAGCCAAGAATGCCCCGCTATTCTTTGGCCGGTATATTGGACCTTGGTCGTACTGAAGTAAGGGTGGTGGCTCAACTGAGCCACTACCGAAGTAAGCCGCGCGCCGCCACCCGCACTTGCGGGTCTGACATTCGATAGACGCTTCGATCGAGCAGATAATGGATGAACCCCGTTGCAAAACCGAGAGCGACGAGAATTGGAACCCAAGACGACGTCCGCAATCCTGTCGCGATCGCGCCAAATATCCGATCACCGTAATACGTTCCGGCCTGGCGGTTCGCTTCCACTTCGAACAATGGGAGGAGCAGAATGGATAGCACCATCAAAAACAACAGGACCGCCCAGGGCCGAATGTTTAATCCATGGAGTGCACCGCGAATGGCACCGCGCCCGGGAGCCGGCTCGGCGCGCGCCGTTTGCGACGCGAGTCCGGTGGCGAGGATCCAGTGCTGCGAAGTCCAGACCACCAAAAAAAGAAACAAGCTTCGCGGACGAAGCGCGATGCCCACCATCACCGCGATGCCTATTATATATAGCACTCGCGGTAACGACCATCGTGATGTGCGCAGCTCGGCAAACAACGCTGCGACCGTCACGATCACCAGCACCAGGGTAGCGCCATTGCGAATGGCGTCCTGCGCCGACACCATCCACGTGGGAAAGAACCAGCGATCGATCCACTGGTCCTGATAAGCAACCGCTCCGGCGAGAATGTCTGCGACAAAAACGAGAGCGCCTCCGACACTCAACGCAAAGAAGCGATCGATGCGTCGTGTCTGCACACAGGCGGCTCGCCCAGCGCGTGAACGGTAAAGTGAAAGCGCGCCGAAATGCTGCGCGGCGAAGTGCCAGGTGACCCATGCATAGTCGACGATCGCCAGGCCAACCAGTCGCTCCGCGCGCGTCCACGGCAACGCCGAGTCCGGCGGCAGAAAGAACGCGAAACATCCAATCGTGATTAGAACCGGAAGCACGACGAAGCGGACCGACTGAGTCCGCAGAAGCGGGCGGTAGGCCTCCGTGCAGTAGGCGAGATAGGTGCTGCAAAACCGGTGACCGAGCCAGAACAATGCGGTTAGGCCGAAGTAGAGCAGATCGAGCGGACTCGACTCCGGATCGTCATATCCCCAGGCCAGCCAGAGGACGATGGGCGCGAGCCAAAGCCCGCTCAACATCCAGACGCCGGTGGCCCCGCCGATGGCTCACCGTCCTGCGCGGCAAGTGGCGCTCGTGCCTGCGGAACATCAACCGCGTATAACTTCCTGACGAACACCTTCGAGGCTGTTCCGCTGCCTGCCGATCTGTCGGTGCCCGGTGCGGTCTACTGCGCGAAGGCGGATTGCACGGCAGAGGCCAACGCGGATTTCATAAATGGAACGGCTGTCCCCAGTTCGTCCACCGCTTCCACGGGCCGCATCGATCCTCCCTGGGTTAACTCCGAGGGCTGGGCGGGCTTGACCGGCCACAGCAACTGGATTGAATTCGGTAAGGCGCCGTTCGCAGCCTGCAACCCGGCTCTGCCCGTAAGCGCAACCAACTTCTGCGTGTCGGTCCCCAGTGCGGTGAGCAACCCGACGACCGGCGGAACCACCCCAACCACCCAGATGGTGGGCGAGAACGGCGGTATCTATGGGCAGGTCCAATATGCTTCGACGCGTCCCTTCGATGATGCGTCGCAGATGATCCAGCAGCCCTGGGAGCCGTATATTCCGAACGTCACTGTCAACCTCTACCAGGAAGGTTTCGCCACGGATGGCGTGACGCCAACCCTGACCCTGGTGGACACCACCGTTTCCAGCAGCTGGGATGCATGGGCCCAGGGTTTCTATCCCAGCAGCACGGCGGGCACCGGAGCCGGCGCAGGCCAGAAGCCGTACATGAGCTGCCCGGGCCAGGGCCTTGCGACGACCGGCCCCAACCCGGACCTGTTCTATTTCACGTTGTTCGATCAGCCGAACTACCTTGACTGGTACAACTCGGTGCATAACGGCGGCACGTTGCACACCAATCCGTATAACTCCCAGTTCAAGTGCTACGACGCGATGAAGATCAACAACCAGGCTCAGCCGGCGCCTTACGACGGCAGATACCAGTTCCCCAGCTCGCTGGGCATCAACCCGACGACCGGAAAACTGCTCACCACCATGGGAGCCACCAACGGGGTCGCGTCCTCGATGGCAGGCACCAACTGCACCATCTGCGTGGCGAACCCGGATACGACGGACAAGTTTCGCGTCGGCACCCCCATGCTGCCCCCGGGCAAGTACGTGGTGCAGGTGATCATGCCGAACGGGTATGAGGTGTACAAGGAAGAAGACAAGAACCTGCTGATCGGCGACAACTTCATCGCGCCGGTGACCCAGCAGTTCGCCGGTGTGGGCACGGATGTCTTCATCATGCCTGACCAGGCCTCCGTGGCTTCGATGTACGACGAGAGCGGCGCGGGCTACAACGGCACCAACTACCAGAACCAGACTACGGCCACGGGATTGAACGAGGAGCTTTCCGGCGTTCCCGGCTTCCCCGGCTACACCGATCCGGTATGGCCGTGCGTGGGCGAAATGCGCATCGTGCCCGACTACCTGAGCCTGTTCCCAAAGGTCAAAGAAACGGCTCCGTTCGCGGGAGCAAGCCGTCCGCTGTGCGACCGCAAGGAAGTGCTCCTGACCAGCCAGTCGTCGGTGCGGGTCAAGTTCGCGCTCTTCACGTCGACCCACATCGCCTCGCATTATACCGGCGTGATCACCGATGACTTCACTTCGGAATTCGATCCGTTTTCGCCGCAGTTCGGCGAAAAGTTTTCTCCGCCGAACTTGCCGATTTCGACCCGGGACTATCTCGGCAACGAACTTTCGCGCGTGTATTCCGACCATTGGGGACTCTATAACGGGTTGACCTTCTCGAGCTGGGATGTGAACCCGCCCAACATCACCGGGTATTCGCCGTCCATGATGACGCAGTGCATGAACGATCCCGGTCCGATCCTCGACACGCGGGCGCAGATTCCGAATCCCGCGTCGCCGACCACCTTCATCACCAACCCGACCTTCGGCCAGATGATCCAGGATCCTCTGTACAATCCGGCCTACAGCGACTTCTGCTACGAAGAGCCCTACATGCCGGGCACGACGGGGTACCTCGACACCCCGGTTGTTCCCACGCAGGCATTCGTCGGTGCGGGATACAACAACACCGATTGCAGCTACCCCGACGCCACGCCGGCGATCGCGGAAGTGGACGGCAGCGGCATTGGACCCTATGTCACCGCAGCCAATACGACAGTTACCATCACGGCTCTTGGCAATCAGCAAGTGGGTAACAACGCCTACTCCGGCCCCTCGGCCAACGTGGCGCCGTTCAACCTGAAGACCATCAACCGCCACTATGGGTTTGGCGCTCAGTGCACCAGCCCGACGACGGGAAGCACCACTTGCAATACGCTGTCGGCGGTAACCATCGGCGGAAAGAATGCAGCGATCGTCAGCTGGTCCGACACGCAGATTCAAGCTACGGTTCCCAGCGGCGTTCCCAACTGCGTGGTCCAGCAGCAGACGCAGTACGGAGGCTCGACTGCGCAGTGCGGGCAACTGGTTGTCATCGCGGGCAACGGGAAACAGTCAATTGACGCCGTCACGGTGACGATTGGCGGCAAGGCCCCGACCCACGTCGGGTCGAACCAATCCGTCCAGGCCGCGATTGATGCCGCCATGCCCGGCGACTTGATCATGGTCGACCCGACCTGCACGACCACCGGGGCGTCCCCGGCGGTGACCGCCTGCGCCGTTGCCAGCCTCCACGCTGCGACGCCCACGCAAACCGCTTCCGTCTCATCCCATGCCGAAATGCTTCTGATGTGGAAACCTGTCCGGCTGCAGGGTGTGGGCGCGGCTTCGTCCATCATCAGTGCCAATGCCAGTCCGTCGGGCAAGCTGCTCGATCCATGGCGCCGGCACGTCAACTGCCTCTTCGGCCTCACTCTCCAGGGTCAGCCGTATACTGCCGCGAGCGGAGCGCTTCCGTATGATCCATCGGGTCAATACAGCTGCCCTGACGCGGGTTGGAATTACTTCACCGCTCAACCCAATGCTCCGCAGATTGACCGCCTGCCTTTGGAATCGACCATCGGTTGGGACGCTACACTCAATGGCAACCTGGCCGAGCAGCTGCAAGAGCCCTCGCTGATGGGCGCCTTTGAGGGAGCCGGAGTTACGGTTCTCGGCAAGGGCCTGGAATACCATGGAGCGGCTCCGTGGACCGACGGCATCGAGGGCGGAGCGTTTCCGACAACAACCACGCTGCTTTCGGGCGTGGTCAGCAATCCTGCCGCGGCTCCCGGAACCACGGGCGCTCTGACGGTGGGTGACGCCAACGCGCTGTGCCACACCGTGACTTACGGCACCACAGGCGCGCCGACGATTACCAGCCAGACCAACCCGTATCCCAGCAACTTCAGCTGCAACCCGGCGAGCATTGACGGGTTGACCATTACCAACAGCTCCCAGGGCGGCGGCGGCATCTTCCTCCACGGCTGGGCGCACTTCATGCAAATCGCAAACAACCGGATCTACAACAACGCCGGAACGCTCACGGGCGGCATCAGCGTGGGCCAGGGCGAATTCCCGACCGCGTATGTTCAGGGAAGCACCACCAACGCGGCTCCTGGTTCCTGCAGCGACGGCACGGGCTTTGTAACCAACCAGCATCTGCCGTACTGCCTTGAAATCCAGCCGAACGTACACAACAACTACATCACCAACAACGACTCGCTGGGCGATGAGCTGTTCTCCGGTACCCTGGCGGGCGGCGGCGGTGTGACGTTCTGCACCGGCAACGACTACTACAAGTTCAACTTCAACTGGGTGTGCGGAAACATCAGCTCGGGTGAGGGCGGTGGTCTCGTTCACCTCGGGGAAATCCAGAACGGCGACATCGAGCACAACTCGATCGTCTTCAACGAGAGTTCCAACCCCACGATTCCCACCAACGGTGGCGGCATCATGGTGCAGGGCACTCCGGATACGGATCCGGTTTGCGGAACTCAGCTTGACGCGGACTGCCCGCCGGGACTGAGCGATGGCATCGGGCACAACCTGGTGATCAACGCCAACCTGATTCAGGGCAACGCGGCCGATAGCGGGGCCGGCGGCGGCATCCGTCTGCAGCAGGTCAACGGGACCGACGTTTCCACGTTCCCGACCCAACCGCAATACTGGAACAACGTTTCCATCACCAACAACATGATCGTGAACAACGTGGCAGGTTGGGATGGCGCCGGAATTTCGCTGCAGGATTCGGTGAATGTTGCCATCATCAACAACACCATCGCCAGCAACGATTCGCTGGCCTCGTCGGGCGTGCTGACGCAAAGCATAGGTACGCCGGTGGCCAGTGCTCCTGCGGGGAACTGCGTGATGACCGGTCCGAATGGACCGCTGACAGCGTCGTGCCCGCAAGTGGCCGGCGTGTCCAGCACGCAGAACTCTACGCTGTTCACAACGTCGATCACCGGATTGACGCTTACCTGCCCAACCGGAGTGACTAACTGCGCAGGATTCTCCAACCCGTTGTTTGAAAACAACGTTCTCTGGCAGAACCGTTCGTTCTACATCGGTGTGGGCACCCTGGGTGCCGGGACCCTGAACCAGCAGAACATCATCTCGCTGTACAACGCCTTCGGCTCGACCCAGGCCGTGAACCAGACGGCCTTCGGCCAATGCGTCGCTGCCAGCTACTGGGACATCGGCGTCCGTGGCGACACGGGGCCGACCAACCATGGTTCCGGATTCACCTTGAACCCGGCGTATTCGTTCCTGACCGACTCGACCGACTACCCCGGCCAGAACAACTCGGGAACGAGCCCCAGCATCACGACGCAGTACTGCAACGGTTCGCGCGTACCGCCCACGTGCTCGGTGGCCGATGGCTGCGGAGGACCCAGCGGGTACGGCGTGCCTCCGGGCATTGTCGACGCATCGTCTCCGAATCCTGTCTTCACCCTCACTCCATCGGCGACGGTGGACGAGGGCAACAACTGGGTCAACGTCAGCTGGGGTCCGCTGGCGATGACCGACGATTCAGCGCCAGGCGGAGTGAACGGCAACTACGGCGGCGGCGGTCCGTTTGGCAACTACACCCTGGCAACGGGCTCGCCGGCCATCGACTATGTGCCGCTGAGTGCGACCACTCTTCCCACGGCAACCTATCCGGCTCTCGCCGCAGACTTCTTCGGAAATCCGCGGCCTGATATCGCCAATCCCACCCACTTTGACGTGGGCGCGGTTGAGGCCCAGGGCACCAGTGGTACAGCGGTGCTCACTGGCATCGTCCCCAACTCCGGCACCCAGGGCACGGTCGTGTCTGTGGTCATCAGCGGCAGCGGTCTCGCGGGTGCGACTGCAGTCAACGTTTCCGGCACCGGCATCACTGTCGGCGCGCTGACGGTGACGGCCACCACCGTCTCCACAACCTTCACCATCGCGCCGACCGCAACGCTGGGTGGGCGGAACGTTACGGTAACCACGGGGGCAGGCACTTCGAATGCGGTTGTATTCACGGTGGTAGCACCGGCGGTTCCGACATTGTCGTCCATCCTGCCGGCCACTGAAGTCCGCGGCACGTCCCAGGCGGTGGTCCTCACGGGCACGAACTTTGTGACCGGGTCGACTGTGAACATTGTCCCGGCGGCGACTGGCGTGAGCGTGAGCGGCGTGACGGTGGTCAACTCCACCACCATCGACGCGACCATCACCAGCACGACCGCTGCGGCGATCGGGAATGTCAACGTTGGGGTAACCACGGCCGGCGGCGCAAGCAATACGCTTCCGTTCGCGATTACCGGCCCGACGCTTACCTCCATCAGCCCTGCCTCGGGCAACCGCGGTACCACCGGCCTGGCGGTAACGCTGACCGGCACGGGCCTGACCGGAACCACGGCGGTTAACTTTGCGAACACCGGCGTCATGGTCACAGGCTTTACGGTGACCAGCGCCACCACTGTCACGGCAACCATTAACATCGCGGCGGGTGCCACGGCTGGTGCCGGGAACGTTACGGTCACCGGTGCAGGCGGCACCAGCAACGCTGTCACATTCACCGTGACGGTACCGCCGATCGGTCTGACCTCAATCAGCCCGAACACGGGCGTCCTTGGAACCACCGAGACTGTCACCCTCACGGGCATCAGCTTCCAGGGGACGGTGGCGTTGCCGGCGCACAACGCAACTTCCATCGGTATCACTGGTAGTGGCATCTCCTACACCGGCTTCACGGTCGTGAATGACACCACTATCACTGCCAGCTTCACGATCTCGTCGGCGACCTCAACATTGGGCGCGCATAACATAACCGTGGCCACCACTACCGGAGCTACCACACCCGTGACCTTCACGGTTGTGAATCCTGGAACGCCGGTCATCTCGTCGCTCAGTCCGTCGACGCAACTGCGCGGCAGCGCGACTCCGGTGACCATCACCGGCCAGAACTTCGTGGCCGGATCGACAGTCGCTGTAGTGGCGCCGGCGAACGGCCTCACCGTGAGCGGAGTAACAGTGGTCAGCACCACATCCATCACGGCAACCCTAACCAGCGCGACCACCGCGACCATCGGTGCGCATAACATCACGGTGACCAACGCGGGCGGCACCAGCAACGCAGTACCGTTCAACGTGACCGGACCAGTGATCACGTCGATCGTTCCTGCAACCGGCGTACGCGGACAGGGAGCGATCAATGTGAGTATCTTCGGCAGCGGTCTGACGGGAACCACGGCAGTCGTGGTGGCCGGCGGCACTGTCGGTCCCATCACGGTGGTGAGCGACTCGCAGATCACTACCACGTTCACCTTCTCGGCAACGACGACGGTCGGCGGCAAAACCGTCAACGTGACGGCGCCTGGCGGTACCAGCAACGGGCTCACCTTCATGGTTACGGCTCCGACGACGCCGACGTTGACATCGATCACGCCAAGCACGGGCCTTCGCGGCACCGCGGTTCCGGTCACGTTGGTCGGTAACAACTTCGTACCGGGTCAGACGACGATCGCGGTCACGAACGGAGGCATCACAGTCAGCGGCTTCACGGTGGACAGCGCGACGTCGGCCACCGCAACCTTCACGATCGCGACGACCGCCTCAACCACGGCGCCGCACAACGTGACGGTTACGGTGACTGGCAACGCCGCCGCCAGCAACGCTCTGCCGTTCACGGTGACGGGACCGGCGTTGACTGCAATCGCTCCGACCTCGGGGTTTTTGAACACAACCGTTCCGGTGACGTTCACCGGAACCAACCTGAGCGGAGTCAACGGGGTCACCGGCCTTTCAGCCGGAGTCACCCTGGTGACCAACAGCCTGACGGTGGTGAGCTCGACCGAGGTCACCGCCAGCCTGGCGATCGCCGCGACAGCGACGACGGGGGTCAAGAACGTTGGCCTCTCGACAACCGCCATCGGAAACACCAACACCGTTGCGTTCACGGTACAGGGCGCAGCGGTGACCATCTCGGCGCCGACTCCGACACTGGCGCCGACAACACCCAACACGGCGACCGAGACCGCTACGATGACGGTGAGCAACTCGGCTACCGCGAATGGAAACCTCACCCTGACCGCAGCTCCGGCGATTGTTCCGGTACCTGCGAATCCGGCGTTCAGCATCACCGGCGGTACGTGCGCCAGCGGTACTGTTGTGGCACCGGGCGGCAGTTGCACAATCATCGTGCAATATGCGCCTGGAGCGTCGACGGCTACGGTAAACGCACACGTGACGATCACGGGTACCGGAATGAGTACCCCGACTCTGAACAGTGCCAACTTCACCGCTAACTAAACCGGCCCGGCGGCAGCCGGACATCCAATTCTGGATGTCCGGCCGCCCCAGGCGTTTTGCTTTTTACCGAGACGCTCCGAGCCCAAGGCACGCGGGCGGTATTTACCAGGTGAGACGGAGATTAGATTCAAAATGCTAAAAGAGACGTTCCTTCACACATATCGGGCTTCGGTTGGAATCCTGCTGGCGTCGAGCATGGTCTTATCCGGCGCGCAATCGGCGCCAACCCAGTCAACCACGCCGGCGCAAGCCGCTCCCGCCCAAGCTAGCGCTCCGGCTGCGAAATCGGCTGCGGTTTGGCAAGGCTCTCGGCTCAATCATGTTCCGCGCCAGGCGCAAATGTATTACGAGGGAGTTTGGGGCGTTGGCGAACTCCGCGTCAAGGTGGCGGAATCGGGCGAGATGATTCGCTTCAACTATCGGGTGCTGGACCCCAGCAAAGCCACAAACCTCAACGACAAGAAATTCGAGCCGGAGTTGTACGATGTCCAGGCGGGCGTCAAACTTTCGGTTCCCCAAATGGAGAAGGTGGGAAAGCTGCGCCAGCAGAGTACGCCCAAAGCGGGCATGACGTACTGGATGGCTTTCTCGAATCCGACGCTGGCGGTGAAACGCGGCCACCGTGTGGACGTGGTCATCGGCTCGTTCCGGGCCACCGGCCTGGTTGTGGAATAGGTCTCCGCTCTTTCCATAAGATCCCGGCTCGGTTAAAAGTGGCGCGGGCCGCGACCGTGCCGGGATCGAAGCATACCACGCCCGACCCTCTCGCGCCTCACTGAACCCACCGAATAATCCCAGCGCCGCCTGCCGCGTTCTGATGCGCGATCTCGCTACGCTTTCAAAGCGGCGAGCACATAGGCGGGTTTCATGGGAAGCCTCCTGATCACCCTTCCGGTTGCGTCATGGAATGCCGCAGCAATTGCGGGCGCCGCCAGAGCGTTCGCCGCCTCTGAGCCGCCGCCATATTTACCGACCTTCGGACTGTGAATCAACTCCACGTTAACTTCGGGGATGTCCGCCATGGTGAGGATTGGATAGCTCAGCCAATCGTCCTGGGTTACGCCGCTTTCATCCATCATCACCTCTTCCAGCAGCGCCATGCTGATTCCCATCAACGCGCCGCCTTCCACCTGGCGCTTGAGGTGCATTGGATTGATGACCACTCCCGGATCGACTGCCAGGCTGCATTTCTCCACCTTGATGACGCCGGTGTCGGGAATGACAGCTATGTGGCAGACGCATGCCCAGTAGGTCCCCTCGCGCAGCATTAATGAAACGCCGCGTCCGCGGACGGTTTGTTTTCCCGTCGTCGCGGCAGCTGGTCCTGGCGACGGGCGCGCATCCCAGCCCGATGCCTGGCACACGGCCTTGAGCGCACCGATGGCGCGCTCCTCCTTCAGGTGGTTGATTCTGAATTGAATCGCATCGACACCCGCAAGCGCTGCCGCTTCGCTGATTGCCAGTTCGCGCGGATAGTTCTGTTGGAACTGCACCGGGGTGCGCATGCTGTGGTCGCGCAGACCAATGGCAATAGGCGATGCCTTCTGGCCGACCTGGAATGTGCCATGCCCGCGTTCGATTACGTTCACCGCTTCTGGATAGATCCACTCGTCCGAAATGTTGTTCATCGTTGAGGTGATGAAGTCGCCGTGCACGTCCGGGGCAGGCGTGGTCGGCAGCCCGGCAAGCACCGCGCCCACCGGCCGGTCGTCCTGCATGGGCGGCATATAGTGATCTACCTGGTAAACGCAAAGCTTGCCCTGATCATTCACCGCCAGTTCCACATCTGAGAAGGCGGCGGGAGATTGTGTTGACCACTGCATATCATCGGCACGCATCCACTGCACGCGCACTGGCTTGCCCACGGCCTTCGACAGGATCACCGCCTCGTCTTCCGCCCCGGCGTTGCCGCCGTTCGATCTTCCGTAGTGCCCGGGCCCCGGATAACTGTGCACGATTACGGATTCGATCGTCGTGCCAAGCATCTTCGCGATCTGACCGCGCAGCGCTTGCGGATTTTGATTATGGGTGTGGATGTGCACCGTGCCATCCGCCTTCACGTCGCCCACCGCCATGGTCGGCCCAATCGGCGCGTGCTTCATGTATGGCAACTGATAGGTGGCTGAGAGCTTCTTCGTCGCGGATGCAAGCGCCGCGACGGTATCTCCCTTGGTTGCGCCGCTTTTCATCACCGGCGTCGATTTCCAGTCAGACTCGTTCCGCAGGCACTCAAACAGCTTGCCGCTGCCAGGCAACCCCTTCCAATCGGTCCACTTGGTGTCAGTGGCAATTTGTTGACCGGCCTGGATCGCCTCCCATTCAGTCGGTGCGACCACGCCGACGAGGTTTTGATTCACGACGACTTGCGTGCCGGGATATTTCGTTTTATCGAGCTTGCCTACTGATACGAGCGTGGAGCCAAGAGTCTTGGGATGGACCACGCGTGCGTGCAACATTCCGGGCAGGCGCACATCGGTGGCCCAATCCGCCTTGGCCGACACCTTCGCTTGAATAGCGGAACTCGGGAACGACTTGCCGATCACGGTATACTCGCTGACCGGCTTCATGGGAGGATTGCCCTCGACGCTCAATCCCATGATGTTGGTGAGATCTCCCCGAACGGGAATCGTAAGGCTCAATTGCTGTCCCTTGATCAGTTCGCCGTAGGGAATGCTCTTGCCTCCGCCAGATACCACGCCGTCCCTTACGGTCAACTTGTCCCTTGGCATCCCCAGTTTCTTCGAGGCAAGATCAAGCAGTGCCTGGTATGTATAAGCGGCCACCTTGCGAAGATTTGGCGTTCCTTCGACCAGGAAGCCGAAAGAACCGCCGCCGTCGGGGGTTTCATTCGTGCCGCCCGTGACAACTGTAGTGATCGCCTCGAAGGGCATACTCAGTTCTTCGGCAACGATCTGCCGGTACGCCGTATAGACCGATCCTTGGCCGAAGTCGTTTTTGCCGGTGCGGATCGTCACGGTGTTGTCCGAGTGTATTTCGAGCCAGGAATCAGCAAGAGACGGGTCGAGGGAGTTCCTGTCGAGGGTCGCTTTCGGCGTATCGCCGCGGAGACGGGCCGGGCCGACCACGGCGATGCCTACTGCGAGGACGCCGCTGGTTTTCACAAACTGGCGGCGGGTGAGAGTCGCGCCGAACACATCAACCGATTCGGTTCTCCTGGTCGCCATGGGTCACCTTCCCTTCGCCATCATGGAAGCAGCATGCTGCACCGACTCAATGACCGCCTTATATGTTCCGCAGCGGCACAGAATTGGCGACACGCCGGACGTGGTGTAAGCTGCCTTGATCTGCTCCAGAGTCGGGTTCGGATTGCTTTCCAGCAACTCCGTTGCCTTGATCATCATTCCGTTCTGACAAAATCCGCACTGAGGAGTCTGTACCTCGATCCAGGCTTGCTGGACGGGGTGAAGCGAGCCCTTCGCTTCGTCCGCCGGGAGGCCTTTTTGCTTTGCCCACCGGGCGGGCAGGCCTTCAAGCGTAGTGATCTCCTGATCGGGACTGATATCCGAGAGAGCCGTGATGCAGGAACGGACTTCCTTGCCGTCGATCAGAACCGAACAAGCTCCACACTGCGCCAGTCCACAGCCGAATTGCGGACCAGTGAGAAGAAGATCGTTGCGCAGGACGTACAGAAGGGGCGTATCGCCGGGGGCCTGGACCTGCCTTTTGGCGCCATTCACGGTAATCGTGCCCATGTGACCTCCCTTCAAGCTTTCATTCCAAAGCAGACAACTCTGCAGGTGAGATTACTTTATCTGTGGTGCCCTGGATCGCGACAGCTTTATGTCGGGAAACAGCCAGCCTTTTGTTCGTCTTCCAGTCCCACGCACAAACAGCGGAGCCGGCTTTCCCGAAAGGCGAACAGCGGCAAGGACTATAACAGCGTGAAATAGACGATCTCCGAGCTGGCCGAGGCCGAATGGGAAGAACTCCTGCTCTGTTTCGATCAAGAGGCTTCCGGGAGCGTTAAAGCGGCATTGATGGGCTCGACCCTGGCATCTCGCAGAAACTTGATATCGCGAATCGGAGGCTGGCCGGAAGAAACAGCTCTACTCGCGGCCGGATATGGTTTGAATCAGTCAGACAGCCGATTTTTCGAAGCGCGTCGAGGCTACAACCAGTGCGAGGACTTTTGTCGGGACTGCACTGAAAAAAAGCGGAAAATTGCGGTAGTCCCTACATTTTAGTTGTGCAAACGTCCTTTTGTAAGCTGCTGAAATCAGGCAATATATCGCGAGCACTCCTGAGCCACCGAACTTCGCCGAATTGAAGTATTCAATTTGATCAATCCAGACATCTGTCGCGTGCTCCGAACCATTTGCTTTGTGTAGATCTATTCGTAAGCGGACCAATTGTCTTCGCGAAGGGTAAGGATTATGCCCGAAGGGTTGTAGACGAGCAGCGACGTGGCAGAAAAGGGGTTCGCCTCGTTAGACAGGGCGGATCCGCCCGACGCAAAGCAGGCCAATCGACTGAATTTCCCCCTTCTATGTGACGATAAGTAGAGTTGGGTCGATTTCGGATCGGCCGAGCGGTTCCACAATGGGATTTGGCAAAGAAAGGCCGGAGTTGCAGAAACCATGGATTCGTGGCACGCCGAAACTGGGAGGTGCGGGATTTGCCCTGCTCCTGGCGGCCGTATCCTGGGCCTGCCAATCAGTGTGGCTTCACGCCTCGGCGCTGCCAAATGTGACAAGCGCGCAGGCCATCCACAACATGGCTCCCCAAGAGGCAGCGCACCATTATCCCGTGCTCCTTCGCGCCGTACTGACCTTCTACGATCCTTTCGTCGACCCGAGACGAGGCGTTGTCTTTGTTTGCGATCATTCCGGTTGTGTGTTTGTGTCGGTACCCAGGCTCCCCGTTCTCCCCATTCGTCCTGGAGATATTGTCGAGATCGCCGGCGATACCGGCCCGGGAGACTACGCTTCGATCGTCGAGGCAAGTCAGATCAGAACTGTTGGTCATCCGGGTCTGCCGGGGAATCCGCGCAGGGTAACCGTGGACGATCTGGCTTCCGGAGTCTACGACACGGATTGGATTCAGGTGGTGGGCCGCGTGAGATCCATCCACCGGGAACCAAATATTGTCTCCCTTGTCATCGCTGCCAAGGGCGGAAGCTTCGGGGCTGTGACGGTGCCCGAGGTGGGAGTCGACTATGACCGGCTTGTAGACTCCTTGATACAGCTCACGGCGAACACCGCTCCTGCCTTCAACCAGCGCCGGCAGATGGTAGCTGTGCATCTGTTCTTCCCATCAGTACGTCAGGTGCGAGTACTTGAGCCTGCGCCTCCCGATCCGTTCGGCCAGGCGCCCATCTCTGTCCTGGACATGTTCCGCTTCTCGCCTGATGCAAGCGTCGTGCATCGAGTGCACATCCAGGGCACGGTCACACTGGACTGGCCCGGACGTCTGCTTTGCATCCGGGATCACGATTCCTCACTGTGTATGGAAGCCACCCAGGCCACGCGGGCTCCGGTCGGATCGCTCGTGGATATTGTTGGCTTTCCCGCCATTCGTTTTTTCAAACCGACCTTGGAATACGCCTCCTTCCGCCCTTTGCACCCGTCTAATCTTCCCGTTCAACCCATCTCGGTGGCTGCCGATCGCACTCTCAAGGACGATTTTGACGGCAAACTCATCGAGATTCAGGCCGAATTGGTTGGTCGCGACTCCACTTCACCTGATTCAAGACTCGTAATGCAGGCCAACGGCGTTCTGTTCTCGGCGATTCTGCCCCGCGAGATTCCGCAAAGCGTCTCCGAGAGGTGGAAAGATGGAAGTCTCCTGCGCATAACCGGAATCTGCAGCACTGAGGTGAACACCTTTTCGATCGGCGTTGGCGATGGCATTGTGCGGCCTGAGTCCGTGAAGATACTGCTGCGGGATTCCGATGACATCGCTGTGCTCCGAGCACCCTCCTGGTGGACGCCGCAACACACATGGGAATCCTTCGGAGCGATCGGGTTGTTGGTCGCGATTTGCCTCGCCTGGATTGGCATTCTTCGACATTTGGTCAAGAGTAGAACGAAGGAACTGCGCACCAGTCAGGAGCGGCTACGTCACCTGTCCGAACACGATGCTCTGACCGACTTGCCCAATCGCATTCTTTTGCACGATAGATTCTCGACCGCTATCCAACGGGTTCGCCGTTTCAACGGCCATCTCGGGCTGTTAATGGCTGACTTAGATGGGTTCAAGGAGATCAACGATGCCATGGGCCACAAGGCCGGCGACGCAGTGCTCAGAGAAGTCGCCGCGCGTCTCAGGGGATCCGTCCGTGCCACAGATACAGTAGCCCGGATTGGGGGAGATGAATTTGTAATTCTGCTTACTGATCTTGACCAAGCGGAGAAGGCGGAGCAGGTGGCCGCTAAGCTGGTGGCAGTACTTGCCGAACCGCTCCTGATCGATGGAAAGCCGGTGCGGGTCACCGTCAGTATCGGAATCCTCACCTTTTCGGGTGAAGGCGAAAGTGTGGACACCCTGATGCAATTCGCAGACGAGGCCATGTACCGGGCAAAGCAGCGGGGAAAGAATCGGATCGAAGTTTACAACCAGCGGGGACCATCCACTCTGGACCCGCTTGTCGATCGCCCAGTCACTCATCCAGGCAACGTTTAGGTCTGGAGAGAACCGTCGGGCAGAACTTCGCCGTTACGCTGCCCGAAGTGCGCGCGCGAACGCATACGAGGGCTCTCCAAACCGACTTCAGAGTTTTTCATCTCTAGACCTCTTTGACCGCTCGGGGCCCATCGCCGTTCCACGAAGTAACGTTTAAAACGGGGTGCATGCTCCTCTTGAATCCTCAGTGGCCGACTTGAACAGCTTTGCGCCTATCCGAAGTATGCCGGGTTTTATGAAGAGAGAATTGCATCCCATCCGCGGTCTGGGGAAAGTCACTGTGCACTCCTCACCAGATAAATGGATAACAATTCCGAGATCTTTGGGGTAAAGAATTTCTGTTGCCTGCGGCACACGAACCTCCGCATTCCCATCAATTCGCCAGACCGCAAGAAAAGAACGTTTCGGCGATCGTATGCCGAGAGCGATGGGCTTCATGGCGTTTGTGACATCGGGCATGCCCAGTGGATAAAACGGCACCGCATGCGGAATGTGTTCGCGAATCGTCTCCTTATAGACGCGGATGCCCTCTTTTACCTGAGCCGGTGCCGGCGCATCGAGACAGGCCAGATGCCCCTCTGATAGGTGCGCAGAAGCATTGCGGTCACCATGTTGAAGCTAGCCTGGTCGGCGTCGGCACCCTGCCCATCCGTGCAGGAAAGAAGGAGATTCGTATGCTCTCACGACAGACTCAGTTTGAGAGCGGCTGCGTAGTCCGTCTTCGGGCGATAGTTCTTAGGCAGTTCTACGCGAAGAGCGTCTGCCTGCTGTTTCCAATCAACACTTGCGTCGGTTCCCAGAAGTTCGACGCGGGTAATTTTGCCGGGGCTCGTCGCTGCCGACAATCCCAGCGAACGAACAAGAATCGGCTCCGCGGGCCACCCGAGCACGATGGCATATACAACGCTGTTCGCCTTGTTGCGAGTGAAGCGAATGTCCTTTTCACCAAGTTTGTTGACGCTTTCGCCCTGGAACGAACCTGCCTTGATCATGTTGGGACCTTCACCGGAGATCTTCCATGGCCGCGTCTCATAGATGGCTTCGCCGTTGACCTCCATCCAGGAGGTGATCCCATCGAGCACTGCGATCTCCTTGCTGTCAATCGTTCCGTCTGGTCTTCCAGGTACATTGAGAATGAACGTGCCGTTCTTACTCACGGTATCAATGAGCCAGTGAATCACTTCTCTTGGATTTTGATAGCCGCCGTATTCACCCGGCTTCTCATACAGGAAACGCAGGTAGTGCCAGGCGCCGATGCAGGTTTCCGACTGCCACGGATACTTCATGATGTCGGCGGTCAAGCCACGCTCATAGTCGGCAACCACTGCTTTCACAAGCCGGTCAGGAACGTCTTTGACGTTCAAAACCGCGTCCATTTTGTCGCCGTTCCTCTTCAGGCTGTTGTTGTAAAAGTACGCGCCGATGTTCATGCCGGCCCAGCCGAGCGGAAGGAGCGAGTCGTCGAAGTAGAGAAGGTCGGGATTGTGCTGATCGATCAGATCGCGAGTTCGATCGTAGAAGTTTTTCACGTAGGAAACATCCGGTAGCGCGTCGCCTGGATGCTTCACGCAGTAGAGGCGCTGCGGATCGAGCCCTTCCCACCACTGTCCCTTGCCCTGTGCCTCGGTAAGAGCGCCATCGTACGGAACGCCAGCCTGCGGCCCGGATTTGTCCGCACCATGAGAGGGCTGAAACCACCACCAATTGCGGGCCTGGTGCACAGTGACCCCGAAGCGCAATCTCTGCTTTCGTGCTGCGGTGGCCCAGGCGCCGACGACATCCCGGTGTGGACCGACGGCCGAGGAGTTCCAAGGGTGATGCTTCGAATTCCAGGCGTCGAAGTTGCAATGATGATTCGCCAGCGCCACGAAGATTCTCGCGCCCGCCTTTTTGTAGCGCGTGATCAACTCGTCCGGATCCCAATTAAGCAGCGTCCACTGCGCGCAGAGTTCTTTGTATCCGAAGCGAGATGCCGGCCCGTAATGATCGAGGTGATATTTATATTGCCGTTGCCCCTCGACGTAGATATTGCGTGCGTACCAGTCTCCGGCTTCGGCCACGCACTGCGGGCTCCAATGAGCCCAGATCCCGAACTTAGCGTCGCGATACCAATCCGGCGCCTCGTAGTCGAGCAATGAATCCCATGTCGGCTTGAATGGACCATCTCCAGCGAGGTTGGGAATCGGTGATCGCAATGGCACATCGTCCCAGGTGCCGCCTGCTACTTGGAGTGGAGAAGGATTGTAGCTCCATACCGGCTGCTGCCAGTTAGACTCGTCCAGTTTTGTCTCGACGATCTTGCCATCGGTCACTTTGTAAAAGACCCTCTTCTCTGGCGGCAGCGCACAGAAGGCAGCGTAGTCCCTCGTGTATTGATTGAATCCTGACGACGACTCGGATTGACCACCCGGGGAACTCCGGCCATAGGGGGGCAGCGCCGTCGATAGGGCTGCCATCGCAATGGATTTGCAAAACTGTCTTCTCTGCATGGATTCCTTCGCTTTTCGTTGCAAGATTCGGCGAGGTTATGGCGATTAGCGTAGCTGGGCTCATTCCTGGTGGGCAATGAGCCTTGGGCTTGCTATCGGGAAGCGGTAGCCGACTGAAACAGCCGCGGTGCGAAGTCTTTCAGGTCGCGCCGCCAGGTCTGCCATTCGTGGTCAGTCCCAGGCGATTCGTAAAAGACATGCTGAACACCTCCCGCGTCAAGCGAAGTGTGCAGGCTCTCCAATCCAGACTTCATGCGCTCAGGCTCATTAGTTCCTACTCCGATCCAGAGCAAGTGCACGCGCTTTGCGAATGCGGACGGGTCGGCCAGCGCTCCGTTATACGCGGTCTTGACGTCGAACTTGGTACCTGTAAGGAATGGATTGCCCGCACCGCTGAACCCGCCGATGTAAGAGAAAAGGTCCAGGTGATTGAATGTAACCTGAAATGTCTCCATGCCGCCCATGGAGAGGCCGGCCATGGCGCGGTGATCTCGATCGGGAATACTGCGGAAGGTCTTATCGACAAATGGGATCAGCGCTTGGATCATATCCTCTTCGAATGCGCCCATCCGCTCCTGCATGACTTTGATGAATTCAGGCCCAAGAAACGGTTTATCCGTGAGGTCAGGCACGACATAGCCGGCACGAGTCGCATAGCCATTCGCCATGACGACGATCATCGGTTTGGTGTTGCCGCTGGCAATCAGGTTGTCGAGGATGAAGTTCGCCTTGCCCTGACGGATCCATCCAGTCTCATCCTCGCCTCCGCCATGCTGGAGGTAGAGGACTGGATAGTGTACTTTTGACGCGTCGTAATCGGGCGGTAGGTAAATGAATGCATCGCGCCAGGTGCCAGTCACACTGGAGTGATACCAGAACTGGCGAACCTGGCCGTGCGGCACTTCTTTAGGCAGGTAGTAGTCGACGCCGGCTTCGGGAACCTCGACAGCGCTCGCCCATTTGCTGCCGCCGAAGTAAGCCGTGCTTCCCGGATCGCTGACCTCGGCGCCATCGACGACGATCGTGTAGTAGTGAAGGCCGGGAGCCATGGATTTTGTCGTGAACATCCAGAACCCGTCCGCCTGCTTCTCCATGTCAGCTTTCTCGCCGCTCCAAAAATTGACCCTTACCTTGGTCGCATCGGGCGCCTTGAAGCGAATCTGGACACGCGAGTTGCTATCGACTTGCGGAAACTGGGCGTCGAGAACGTTGGACGATGCGGGTTTGAAGTCACTTGAGCCTTGAGCAACGCAAAGACTCGCACTCAACAACGACACGATTCCGATGGTTCGCATCATGCGCCTCGGTTGACGGTAAAGGTTTTTGCGCTCTGTTTCTGGAGGGGAAGCAGAGGCACCCGGAATGCTATATCATCCAATACTCAAAAATAAAGCGATTTATCTTCTTGTTTTTCCAATTCTGCACCGTTTATAGTCGGGTGGTTTCGTTTTTCTGAAGAATCGAGGCGTCTCAGTATCGCCGAAAGGGCAAACGGTGAAAGCGTTTGCTCACTTGTATAAGGGGAGGTACATGTTTGGTTTCGCTCTTTTTGATTTTTGGGTTCAAAGGAAGGGCTCGATGACATCTTGGGTCGGTGACGCTTCCAGAAAGACAGTTCTCTTCAAATGGGCCTGCTCAGCCCGGAGCGCGATTCTGCTGTGTGCGGCAGTTATGTCATTGTCGGCATCTTCACAACAACATCCGATAACCGCGACGATCGACACCTCGAAGACGGGCGCACCTATCTCCAAGAACATCTATGGGCAGTTTCTCGAGCACGGGGGAGATATCGTGAATAACGGCGTGTGGGCTGAGATGCTGGCGGATCGCAAATTTTTCTATCCGGTCGCCTCTGGTGCGCCCACACCGCCGCCGGTGATTGCCAATGCTGGAGGCAATCCACGGTTTCGGCGGACTCCTACGCGCTGGTGGGCGCCCGTCGGCGGCGATAGCGTCGTCACGATGGATACAAAGTCCCCATACACCGGTGAGCACACTCCGCTCGTCAAGCTGGACGCGAAGGAAGCGCATGGGCTGAGCGAGTCAGGTATCGCTGTTCGAAAAGGCAAGGCCTACACAGGACGCATCATCCTGGCCAGCAGTCCCGGCGCAGTTGTCAAGGTTGCGCTCAACTGGGGAAAGGAAACTGCCGATCGCCAGGTCATCACTATCCGGCAACTCGGCCCCGCCTACCGGAAGTTTCCGCTGCACTTCACTGCATTGGCAGACAGCGATGACGTGACAATTGAGGTCACGGGCACAGGCACGGGCTCATTCCACGTGGGGACAGTTTCATTGATGCCTGCGGACAATATGGACGGATTCCGCGCCGAGGTGATTGCGGCGCTCAAACAGTTGCGCTTCGGCGTGCTGCGGTTTCCGGGCGGGAATTTCGTTTCCTCGTATGAATGGCGCTATGGAGTAGGCGACATTGACAAGCGGCCGCCGATCTTTGATCCAGTCTGGTCGGCAGTGCAGCCGAATGACGTGGGCACCGACGAATTTCTCACGCTTTGCCGCTTGCTAGACGTCGATCCCTACATCACGGTGAACGCGGGCTTCGGCGATGCATGGTCGGCGCGCGAGTTGGTCGAATACACCAACGGCGTGGCTACGACGCCTATGGGAAAATGGCGAGCCGAGAATGGACATCCTCAGCCGTATGGCGTTAAGTTCTGGGGCGTGGGCAATGAACCGTGGGGCGACTACCAGATGGGATCCATGTCGCTACCGCAATTCGAGCTTAAAAATAACCTCTTCGCCAAAGAGATGCGCAAGGTGGATCCTTCCATCAAACTGATTGCAGGCGGCGCAATGCCCGATGTGATGGAGGGCGCGGATCAAGCGCGTCGCATCAACGGCCAGTATGTGCCTGACTATCTATCCTCGGCCGACTGGACCGGCCAGTTGCTGCTTAACTGTCTCGACAACATCGATATGGTCAGCGAGCACTACTACGCATCGGGCACACAGCACACTGATATGAAGCTGCAAAAGAAGGTGCCCATCGATCCGCCACTTTCGTTCATCGAGTGGCAGCGCGCTCCGGCAGTGCAGGTCCGAGCGAAGTATGAACATTACCAGGAGTATCTGAAGCGAATCCCCGCGTTGCGCGCCAAGCCGGTCCCGATTGCCATTGATGAGTGGGCCTACTTCGGTGGCGGCCCCAACTCGTACAAGGCGGTGCCGGCCTACGCGTGGGCGTTCCACGAGATGTTCCGCCACTCCGACATTTTCCAGATGGGCGCCTTGACCTTTGCGACTGCAACCATGAGTTCCAACCGCACCGAGGCAATCCTCAACCCCACGGGCATGCTCTTCAAGATGTACCGCGATCACTTCGGCACCATCCCCGTCGAGGTCACGGGCGACTCTCCACAACCGAAGCCTGCCTTCCCGGCTGGCGGCGACCAGCCGGCAGTCAATCCTGGTAGTCCGACCTATCCGCTCGATGTAGTCGCGGCTTTCAGTGAAGATCGAAAGTCTCTCTCCATTGCAGTGCTCAACCCTTCGGACTCCGAGCAGAGCATCCAGCTCAAAGTCAACGGAACGAAACTTGCGAGTGCCGGCAAATTGTGGCGCATGGCTCCGGACAAAATCGACGCGACGGTGCAGGTGGACAAGACGCCCGAGGTGCAGGTTGAGGAGCAGTCGCTTGGCTCTCTGCCGGATGTCGTTACCGTTCGCCCCTTCAGCGTGAACGTTTACTCCTACCCGGTGCAATAGCCCGACGTTCTTTGAGAGAGACACAGATGAGAACAACGAAATTGATCCTTGCCTGTGCAATCGCAACGGCGATTGCACCCATCGCTCAGCTTCACGCTCAGGTGCAGACCATTGTTCCCGACGTGGTCCCGGGCGCAAAGCCCGTCGCGGTGGAACACATCAAGATCCACGGCGCGGCATTGGAAGGAAATCTCGAAGGCGAGGTCGTCGATCGCGATGCAATTGTCTTTCTGCCGCCGAGTTATGAGAAAGACAAGAAGCGCCGTTACCCGGTCGTTTATGCGCTGCACGGCTATTCGATTGGAGCGGAGCAGTGGACGCACGAAATCCACGTTCCGCAGACCGCTGAAGGAGCGTTCGCTCAAGGATCGCAGGAGATGATCGTCGTCCTGCCCGATTCCAAAACGATCTACAACGGCTCAATGTATTCAAGCTCTGCCACGACGGGCGATTTTGAGAACTATATCGCGCGCGATGTTGTTGCCTACATCGACGCGCACTACCGCACCATACCGGATAGGCAGAGCAGAGGATTGGTCGGTCACTCAATGGGCGGGTATGGTGCGTCGCGCATCGGCATGAAGCATCCTGATGTATTCGGTGCTCTCTACATCATGAGCCCCTGCTGCCTCTCTTCCATGGCCGGCGGCGGACCAGGAACCGCGGATCAAATCAAAGAGCGGGCGGTTGCGAGCGAGAAGAAAGTTGCGGCGGCCAAGTCTCCAGGCGACCTCGCAGCGCAATCGCCCGGTTTTCAATCGGCGCCATACGCGACGGCAGCGGCTTGGGCTCCCGATCCTAAGAACCCGCCGCTCTACTTCGATCTGCCGACTAAGGATGGAGTACCCGTGCCGGAGATCGTGGCGAAGTATGCAGCCAACTCACCACTGGCATTTGTCGAACAGTACATCGGCAATCTCAAGCAGTACCGCGCCATCGCAATGGACGTGGGCGATCAGGATGGCCTTCGGTTCGATGCCACGAAGCTGCACGAAATCCTCGATAACTACGGAATCGCAAACGGTTTCGAGATCTATTCGGGCACGCACGTCAGCGCCGTAGCCGATCGCTTCCAGAACCATGTGATGCCGTTCTTCAGCAAGAATCTCTGCTTTACCGAGGGCTGCCGTTAGCAGGCGGCCGGAGGTTAAGACTGCGAATTCTGGCTGGCTCACACAGGAGATAGAAAATGAGGATGGGTAAGCGAATTGCCGGCAAGTTTGCGGTCTTCGCCGGACTATGTAGATCCCTCTTGGCGTTCGGTCAAGCGGCACAGCAGGTTCCCAACCGACCGGCAGTGCAGATGCCCGCCCCCACGCCCAATGACACTCTCAAGTCCGTCGAAGTAATGTCCGATCGTCATGTTCGATTTCGCCTCTGGGCACCCAGCGCGACCAACGTGAGACTGCATGCCGAGGGGCCCGAGGCCACGCCCGGCATCACTCCTCAGGAGGCGAACAAGTACCAGGGTGGAGTGGCGATGGTGAAGGGGGATCAAGGCATTTGGGAAGCCGTCATCGGTCCCATCGAGCCTGGGATCTATCGCTATACCTTCACCGTCGACGGCGTAAGCACCACAGATCCACGCAATCCACTCACGTCGCAATCGCTGACTCACTCTTCAAGCATGTACGAAGTGCCGGGCGCGGAGTTCATGGAGTACAAGGCCGGAGTCCCGCACGGCGCGATTTCGGCAGTCTATTATGATTCCTCGGCGACCGGCGGCCAGCGCCGAATGCACGTCTACACGCCGCCGGGGTATGAAAGCGGAATCGAGCGCCTGCCAGTGCTTTATCTGCTTCATGGTGGAGGCGACTCCGATGACTCCTGGGGCACCGTGGGACGAGCGGGAGCCATTCTTGACAATCTGATTGCCGCTGGCAAGGCTGCTCCAATGATGATCGTGATGCCGGCGGGCCACATCTCAACCGATTTCCGGCTCACGCCCGGCCTTCGCATGGGGCATGACGCCTTCAATGACGATCTGACGAAGGTGGTTTTGCCGTTCATTGACGCGCACTACCGCACCATCGCCGACCGCGATCATCGGGCCATCGCCGGTCTCTCCATGGGCGGCCTGCAAGCACTGGACATTGCGCTCGACGATTCGGCGGACTTTGCCTATGCGGGCATCTTCAGTTCCGGCTGGTTTCCGAATCTGCAGAAGGACGAGGAGGATACCGATGTGGCCCAATACCGCACCTCAGGGAAACCCTTCCATCTCTTCTGGGTAGATGCCGGCCAGTACGATATTGCGTTGCAGAACAGCGATGCCACGGTTGCGATCCTCAAGAAAGCCGGAATCGACGTGGAGCAACATCAAAGCGCCGGCTTCCACGCGTGGAATAACTGGCGAGACTACCTGAATCAGTTTGCGCCGCTGCTTTTCAAGAGGAGCAGTGCGCAATAGGATGCACGATCAATAGCTGTCTTTGAAAATGCACGTCTTCGGCTCGAAGTCGAGACGAATCTGGAGAGTTCTATGAAGCACCGCGTAACACGAGTATTCGAGTGCATTCTTACTTGTCTGGGAACGCTGCTCTTCGCTGTCGCCGCAAAGGATGGAATCGCGCAGGACTCAACGAATCTGCCCTACATGAATCCGCAGCTATCGCCTGAGCAGCGCGCTACGGACCTGGTGCACCGCATGACGCTAGCAGAGAAGGCTACGCAGATGCAGAACAATTCCGCGGAGGTTCCACGGCTGAAGATTCCTGCGTATCAGTGGTGGAGCGAGGCTCTGCATGGCGTCATCAACGACGGCGTGACCGAGTACCCGGAACCCGTCGGCCTGGCAGCTACATTCGATGCGCCGGGCATTCACACCATGGCGGCGCAGATCGGCATTGAAGGCCGCATCAAACACGTGCAGAATTTCCGCGAGGGGCACACCGGCATCATGGGAGGTCTCGACTTCTGGTCTCCCAATCTCAACATCTTCCGCGACCCGCGCTGGGGCCGGGGACAAGAGACCTATGGCGAGGATCCTTTCCTCACCGGCCGCATGGGTGTTGCCTACGTAACCGGTTTGCAGGGCGAGGACCCGAAATACTACCTCGCTATCGCAACGCCAAAGCACTATGCCGTGCATAGCGGACCGGAACCCACACGCCACTTCGCGGATGTAGACGTGAGCAAACACGATGAAGTGGATACCTATGAGCCTGCATTCCGCGCCGCTATTGTGGAGGGCAAGGCGGGATCGGTGATGTGCGCCTATAACGCGATCAATGGCCAGCCGGCGTGTGCGAATCAATATCTGCTGCAGGATCAGTTGCGCGGTAAGTGGGGATTTCAGGGGTATGTCGTCTCCGACTGCGACGCGGTAAGAGATGTAGCAGCGAATCATCGCTACGAGCCGACACAAGCGCAAGGCGCGGCGATTTCGGTCATCCGCGGCATGGACAACGAGTGCGTTACGTTCACATCGCGCTTCGGCGATCCAGTGGAGAAGGCGTATATCGACGCAGTCCAACAGGGCTATCTTCCGGAGAGCGTTCTTGACACTGCCCTCGTTCGCCTCTTCACCGCGCGGATCAAGCTCGGCATGTTCGATCCGCCGGATATGGTCCCTTACACGAAGATCGATGAAAAGGAACTAGACAGCACCGAGCACCGTCAGCACGCGCGCAAGCTCGCAAACGAGTCGATGGTCTTGCTGAAGAATGACGGCCTTCTTCCACTGAAATCCGGAATCAAAAAGATCGCCGTTGTGGGACCGCTAGCCGACCAGACTCGTCCGCTCATCGGCAACTATGCCGGTCAGCCCACGCATATCGTGTCGATTATGGACGGGCTCAAGGCGGAGTTTCCTAACGCAACCATCACCTTCGTTGCCGGAACGCAGTTCCTCCGTACTGATGGGCACGGCAGTGCCCGACGCTCTCTTGACGACTTCCGACGGCAAACCAGGTCTGAAAGCCGACTACAAGGAAGGAATGCGCAGAGGTCCCGGCAGCCAGGACAGTCCTACGATCGTGAGCCGCACAGAGAGTAACGTGAAACTCTCTGGAGCAAACCTGCCATCGGAGGTCGCCGGCAAGAAAACCTTCGGCGTGCAGTGGTCGGGATTTCTGACGCCAACGGAATCGGGCGATTATCTGCTTGGTATTCGCTGCGCGGGATTCTGCAGAGTTGCGGCGGATGGCAAGCAGATCGCGTTGGCATTTGGCGGCGGCGGGCTGGCATCTCAGGTAGGCAGAGTCCACCTTGAAAAGGGCCGTAAGGTCGCTCTCGAGATTTCGTACGGAAGCAGGGACGGGAAAGCGCAGGCGGAGCTGATCTGGACCAAGGCAAACAACGCTCCATCGCCAGAAGCGATCACAGCCGCAAAGAATGCCGATGTCGTAATTGCCGTTGTGGGCATCACAAGCCAACTCGAAGGAGAAGAGATGCCGGTCAGCGAACCGGGATTCCTCGGTGGAGACCGCACCAGCATCGACTTGCCTCAGCCTGAAGAAGACCTCGTGGAGGCGGTAACCTCTACGGGCAAGCCTCTCGCCGTGGTTCTGATGAACGGGAGCGCTTTGGCCGTCAACTGGATCAATGAACACGCCAATGCCGTTCTCGAGGCGTGGTATCCGGGCGAAGAAGGCGGTGCAGCCGTGGCTGAGACGCTGAGCGGCAAGAACAATCCCGCCGGTCGGTTGCCCGTCACCTTCTACAAGGGGGTCGACCAGTTACCGAACTTCGAAGACTATGGGATGGCGAACCGGACCTATCGCTACTTGAGCGGCAAGCCACTCTATCCCTTCGGCTATGGGCTGAGTTATACGAAGTTTAGCTATAGCGACCTGAGTCTTCCTGCTGCGACGATTGCCGCCGGACAGCCGCTCGGCGCTGATGTCATGGTCACCAATGTTGGCAAGGCCGCGGGTGATGAGGTAGTGCAGCTCTATCTCAACTTTCCGGCGGTCAAGGGTGCGCCTCATATCGCTCTCCGTGGCTTTCAACGCATCCATCTCGAACCGGCCACCAGCCAGAAAGTGCACTTTGATTTGAAGCCGCGTGATCTGGGCATCGTCACGGAAGATGGCAATCCGATCATTGCGCAAGGCGATTACACCATCAGCATCGGCGGAGGTCAGCCCGAGACAGCAGCGTCTGTTGCGACTGGCCACTTCCACATTGACGGCCAATATGCATTGCCCGAATAGCAAAGGAGAGAAATTCATGTCTGATTCTTCAATGCGCGTCCTCACTCGCCGCGAGGCATTGCTTCTTTCGGCGACTGCGGGAATCGGCATGGTTGCCGGTGAATCTGCACTTGCATCGGACAGCATCAAGACCGCCGCTCACCAGGAGCCCGGCAATGTCTCAACACCGCGCTCAGCGATTGCAAAGACGCAATACGGCAGGGTACGCGGGTTTGTCGATGGCGGTGTTCTTACGTTCAAAGGTGTTCCGTATGGCGCAACCACGGCCGGAGAGAATCGCTGGCTCCCGGCCAAGCCGCCCACGCCGTGGACGGACGAGTATCCGGCCCTGGTGTACGGAGCAAACTGTCCGCAAAATCTGCATACTTGGACCGGCGTCGAGCAGACGTTTCTCTTTGACTGGGACGACGGCTGGCAAAGCGAGGACATGCTGAAGTTGAACATTTGGACACCGAGCCTCACAGGCAAGCGTCCAGTGATGTTCTACATGCATGGGGGCGGGTTCAGCTTCGGGTCGTCGTACGAGCTGCCGTCGCACGAGGGCGCACAGATGGCGCGCCATCATGATGTGGTGCAGGTGTCAGTGAATCATCGCCTGAACATTCTTGGATTCTTCGATGCTGCGGAGATTGGCGGTTCGGCGTATGAGGATTCGGCGAACGTGGGTATGACGGACCTGGTGGCGGCGCTGAAGTGGGTTCACGAAAATATTGACAATTTCGGCGGTGACCCGGATCGCGTGATGATCTATGGGCAATCGGGTGGCGGGTCGAAGGTGACTACCCTGATGGGCATGCCTTCGGCGGTGGGGTTGTTCCATCGTGCTTCGGCGCAATCGGGTGGCGGCGGGAATATTCCCAGCAGGGATCAGCAGAAGGAACTAGCCCGGCAGGTAATGAAAGAGCTCGGGCTTGCGGCGAATGACATCGGAGCCCTGCAGAAGGTGGAATGGGCCAAGCTGTTTGCGGCAGGCAATGCGGCAGCGGCGAAGATCAATCCGCCGGGGCCGCCAGTGGCGGGACCGGGAGCGCCGGGCACGCCGCGGGTCGGGTGGTCGCCTTGCGTTGATGGGAAGGTAATCAACATGCGCTCATTCTTCGACGCAGCTCCAGAGATCTCGAAAAATGTGCCGATGCTCGTAGGCTCGGTGAGCGAAGAAGGAAATCGAATGTCGTCGCGCCCCACCGAAGAAGAATGGCATGCGAGCCTTTCCAAGATGTATGGCGCGGAGAAGGCGACTGCCATCGCCGTCGCGTTGAAGAAGGCGTATCCCGAGAAGAAGATCCAGACCGTGTCGTACATATGCAGCGGCAGCCCGGGGCTAAACGGACTTTCGATGCGTAACAACGTGGTGAAGATGGCGCGATTGAAGAACGAACTGAACGCGGCGCCGGCGTATGCTTACTACTTCACGTGGCAGACGCAGATTCTGGATGGCGTGGCTGGAGCGTGGCACACTGCCGAGCTTCAGTTCTGCTTCGACAACACCAAGAGGTGCGAGCAGGGAACTGGAAACACCCCCGAGGCGCAGGCGCTAGCCAAGAAGATGGCAGCATCCTGGGCCGCGTTTGCCGCAACCGGAAACCCGAGCATACCGGGCTTGAAATGGTCACCTACCGATCCGGAAACGAACAAGACGATGATCTGGGATAACGAGTGCCGCATGGTAAATGACCCAGATGCAGAAGCTCGCAAGATCATCCTGACCTGATCCTTAACTAAACTTATGAACGGGTGAAAGGTATCGCCCAAATCGGAGGTTTGCCCATGGCCATCCCCCCCACTGTAGGTGCCTTCGCCATTATTCCAAGTAACAATCTGCTCGGCGCAGTGCCGTTCTGGGAACGCCTTGGGTTCGCCAGGACTGGCGGAAATGACAAATACATCATCATGACGGGCTGCGGTTGCGAGGTGCATCTCACGCAAGCTGGAGAGGGCCCCTGGAGCGTGCCGGAGCAGAGCAATCCATTCGGAGTCTTCATTCGAACGCCCGACGTCGATGCAATTGCGGCCAGGGTGGACGACTTGGTCATTCGGCCCGGAGGAATCCTGCGGCACCGAGAGTGGGGCCTCTATGAGGTAGGGGTATGCGGCCCGGACGGCCTTCTTGTTCGTGTCGGCTGGCCTTCCCGACTGATGCAAAACCATCAGGGCGACGTTCCAACTGACAACCCTTCCTAAATTTGGCCTGTCCTCCCGGGTCCCGTCGGCTTGTCAGCAAACCGCCAACGCTCAGGTCAGGTGTTGCCGTATGGTTGACACAACTTCTGGATTCCGCCGGTGATTTAAGCTGGCAACGGTCAAGGATGGTATGAAAATGAAACTCGATAAGACGGTTCATTGAAATCATCGGCCTGCAGGAGAATTACCCGGCGCCTTTTCGCGCTTGTCTTTTTCGGTTACGCAGTTGAGTATCCCGCTTTCGGGCTGCTTCCATTCGATCGGCACAGAGCATGGTTCAACCCAATGTCCTCCGAATATCCCGATATCGTCGAGGATCTGATAGACCGTTCCATCAGGTCCCATGACCATCCCTTCCGAGATCAACGTGTCGATTCCCGGATGCTTGAACCGCACATAAAACGGCTTCTTGTGTTCGAACTGGTACTTGGCGCACTCGGACGCCGTTCGAGCTTCAACGGCCGGCCGCTCCCAACGATCCAGCCGCACCGCACCGCAATTCACCGCCCCGGCTCCGGCGACCGAGGACAAATCAATCTCCTGGGAAAGAGATGGAAGCGAGGCAGGGAAATAGCGGATAACAATGGGGTCGGCAAAGCGCGAGGCAGGAAAGATCGTAGTTTTTCGGATCGCCTCGTTCCATGCGACCACGACAACTCTTGCTGATCCCTGTCGAAAGCTCAGCTCCTTCTTGGGCACTGACAAGGTAAATTGCTTTCGGCCTTCCTCTTCCTTGACCTGGGTCATACGGGCATCCGAGCTGAATTTGTCGCACGCCGTATTCTTCGTTTCGCTGATCAGGTATTCCGAGCAGACCTTGAACCCCAACGGGAGCCGGTAAGCCACGTCGACAAATGGATCGATCTTGCCGTTCTGATCGCGATCGACTTCGAGGGAGACAAAAATCGGATCCGGTTCCTTGATGTCAAACTCCAGCCAATCCCTGACTTCTCTTACCGCGACGGTCGCCCCGTCCTGGTCGTAAAGCAGTAACGGCTGGCTGCCAACCGCAAATACATGCGAGCCCGCATTTGTCGGGTTCGAAGCATCCGTGGGATGACCGTCCGCCGGCAAGTCGCCGTTCTTGGTTTGCCCCAGCGACGCGGTGGAGAAAACGACGCACAGGGCCAGGGCATTGGATATCGCGGCGGTCTTCAAGTGTGACATTGCGTCTCCCCTGTTCCGCGCTCCGGTTACGGCAGAATCTCCCACCGCATATCGCATTGTGTTTGCTCGGTATGGAGCAGCGAGCGCAGCGTGAGGGTCTGGGTACCGTCGGCCTGGTGCGAGATGGCGGGCTGCCAGGCGGTATGGTCAAAAGTGAACCGCAGCCGTTTTCCGGGCAGATTCGTGAACATCACGACCTCGCCAAAATGAACAGGCGGACCGGAATAATGCCGGGTACCGCTGGACTGCGCAGCAACCGGGTCCACTGTCGGAGGCTCAGGCGCCGGCGGCGTCGGGGCCGGCTGCCCTTGCCCTGATGGTGGAACTTCACTCGGTGTGCGCCCGGCATCCTCGCCTCGCGATGGTGGAGGCGGCGGATCGGGCGCTCGCGAAACATCTCCCTTCCGTTCTGGTGAGACTTCCGGGGCGGGCGGAAGCGGATCAGGATGTGCTTCCGCCGATGCCGACGCGGGAGGAGCGCTCCTATGCCGGTACGCCAGGAGACCTGCTGCTGCCGCCGCAACCACTACAAAGCTCGCGGCCACTGTCAACCAGCGATTGGCGATGAGCCGGTTGCTTGCCGGCGGCGGTTCGAGCGCGGAAGGCACGGGCGAAGGAGTACTCTCATGGTCTTCCAGCAGCGCAGGAATCGAGAGTGACCATGCGACAGGCGCGGAATCGCTCGCCGGCGTCTTCACCGCGGGCAGTTCAGGGCGCCGGCTTGTTTCGGCTACGGGTGCTGGAGCCGCGGCCGCAACCGCCGGCGCCTTTTCCTCGGCGAGCGCCTGTCCGCACCCTCCGCAAAACCGCTTTCCAGCGGCAAGAGGATGGCCGCAGCGGGGACAGGCCTTCCTTGCCCCCGCCGCCGTTGTGGGTTGTTCCGCGGTTTCCGCCACGGGCTTTCCGCAAGCCGCGCAGAAGCGCTTGCCTTCTTCTACCGGACGACCGCATTGCCTGCAGTATTTGCTTGCCATTCTTCACATGCCGCGCTTCCGCACTCGGCACAGAACGCGGCTCCCCTTTCCAGAATTTGTCCGCATTGTTTGCAAACCGGCGGCTGCCCCGATCGCACCGCGGAGGATGCGAACGCGGGGGTTGGAGCCGACGGCACAGGCGCCGGAGGCTGAGGGGACGGTACGCTGGCCTGACCGTATCCCGGGCCCATTGCTGCGCTGCGACGCGTGTTCAAGGCGATCTCCACCAGCACGATGCTGAGTTCTGCCAGCGCGTAGGAGAGGACAATTCCCAGGAACGCGATCAGGAGGAAAATGATCAGCAATTCGATTCCGCCCAGGAATCCGCTGGAAGAAAACTCGGCGAACGGGATGCGCCCGGCCAGAGGACGAAGTTCGGATACCGGGTTCATATCGGCAAGCCAGACGAAAACGCATCCACCCACGCCCAGAAGGGAATAAGTGATGAACACCAGTTCTCCATTCAGCCGGAACAGTATGGACACAATGGACAGAACTGTGAACTTGCTGTCGCCGAGTTCCACCACCGATCGCGCGCGAAACCAGCAGACCCCGGCCCACAGGTATCCCAGGCACAGGCCAAAGAGCGCGAAGAGGATGCTTCCGATCAGCACCCCGGGGCTGTGACTCCCGAAACCATTGCTATAGCCGTTGAAACCAAGAGCCAGGAAGGCGAGGAACCAGAACACTCCGCCCAGTGCGCCAAGGATCGCCACGGAGCGCAGCACCCAGGCCACCGTCAGGCGGATGATTTTGCCGTCGCTCAAGGCACGAAAAAAAGGTTCCAGAAATTTGAACATCGCATTCTCCTCCTGCCGGATTTGCGCTCCGGCTGCGCACTCAATGCATCGCGCTGCCGCTCGCGCCCTGCTCGAAGGCGGCGATCGGAGCGCGAGGAAGTCGATGGGTTCCGGTTCCGCAGAACGAACGCGGTACCGTGGGAGCCGCCATGGCCGCACCGGTGTTCCGCTGCGGCTCGGCCGTGACTTCCTTTTCGGCGGCGTCCGCATCTTTCAACTGCTGATTGATCTGGTCGGCGTCGGTTGGCGCAGGCGGCGGCGCAAGCTGCGCATAAGGCGCCGTCGCGGACGGCTGCTGGGCCGAAGGCGGAGCCGCGGGAAGCCCTTTTTTGCCGGCATTCGTTTGCAGCTCCGCCAGTCCCTGGTCGATGGACTCGCGCATGTGATTCTGCATCTCCTGCACATCACTGAGCGCCACCGACACTTCGGCATCCTTCGCACACTCCGCGCCACCCTTGCTTGCCAGTACGATCATCTCGGCGTTTTGAACTTCCTGAGCGGGAGTGGCTTTCAGCTTCAGCACATCCCCCGGGGTCAGCGAGCACTCGACGCCGGATGCATCCACCACGTCCATGGAACCGGCGGCCACAAACACATGGGTTTGACCGTCGCGGAACATGCGGTCGATTCCACTGGAGCCTGGGTCGGGCTCCTGGTTCTGCGCGTTCTGCTGGGCTTCGTTGTATTCGAGGTTCAGCTGGCTCCGCACTTCGTCGGAGATCATCTGCTTTACTTGAGGGGTCAGCGCCACATCCGTGTTCTGGGGCACCGGCGCGGCCGCGGTTTGCGCTTCCTGATTGGCCTGGTATTGGGCCTGCAGGTCGGCAGAGATCATGTAATCCGTCAGCCAGGACGCGGCGGTGGGATAGGCCGGATAGGGTGCGAAATAGCCGCCATAATATCCGTACCAGGGTGCCGGTCCCCAGCCCCAGGAATAGACAACGGGCTGGTACCACGGGTTATATGCCCATCCATAGAACCCCACTGGGTAATAGCGGACGGGGACGTACACTTTCACGTAAACGCCGCGATAGTAATAGGAGCGGTAATAGCGGTCGTAAGCGCGGCCTTGATAGTAGTAGGTCCGCCGCGCGTAATCGTGACCGTGAAACCCGTAGGGCCGCTCGACAAAACCGGGACGACCGCGCTCGGCATAGATACGGGTGCCGTCTTTGCGTCGCACGTCGACGGCTGTGCCTCCATTACGACCATGGCGGATATCCATGCCGAGGCGCTCGTTGTGCACGTAACTCGTCTGACCGTTGGGCCTTTTCTGAATAACGCCCCCGGTCTTCGTCGTAGATGTGATGGTGCCGGCGGGAACCGGCCCACCATGGCCATGCACTCCGCCCGCGCCGTTTGTTCCACCAGGGCCACGCACTCCACCCGCGCCGTTCGTACCACCAGGGGCGTGCACTCCGCCGGTGCCGTTTGTACCGCCAGGGCCATGCACGCCACCTGCGCCGTTCGTACCACCAGGAGCGTGCACTCCGCCTGGCTGTGTTCCACCCTGAGGCCGTTGCTGCGGCGGGGGCGCAGGTCTCGCCGCGGGAGCAGCTTTCTGCGGTGGCGGCGCGGGATTCGAATTCCCTTTCTTGTTGTTGTCGGCATGGACCGGGGCGCATGCAATCAGCACCACAGCAGTGAACAACACAAACCACCAGCAACCACTTGAACGCGACATAACTCTCCTCTGTTCTTCCCTGCGAGGGGATTCATACGGGCGGTTCTTCACGCCCGCGGAAGCTTATTGCACATCGGATACTTTTCCGGCCACAAAGACCACCTTCATATCGGGGTAGTAGTCGATCTCCTTCTGCTTCAGTTGCACGACCTTTTGTGGCGGGCCCAGGATGGCCGCAACCTGCTCCTTGGTGTTGCCGACGGCGATAGTCTTCGGCGACGGCGGAGCGGCGTCGACGGGCGGAGGGGGAGGAGTAAGCGGCGCCAACGGTGCGGGCTGCGGCGGTGGTGCATTGTCTGTCGGTGCCGGCTGATTGGCGGCCTCGGCCTGAATCGGCTGGCTGCCCGCAGCTTCCTGGGGCACCACGGTCAGGACTTCCCCGACCAACTGCATTACCTGGTCCGACGACGGAATCTCTTTTTTATTAGGAAACGGGATCTTCAGGCTGGCGTAGTACCGGATCTGATCGTACGGTTCGCTGTATAACTGGAAGACAACGGAGTCCTTCTGCACGGCGATTCCGGTTACCCAGCATTTTTCGTCGGGTGCGAATCTCCGCTGCGGGTAGTCCTTTGCCGTCTGGCCGCCGGGCGCTAAAAGCGAGCCTCCGAGGTCGCTTCCAAACCCGCCCCATCCCTGTCCGATCTTCCCATTTTTATAGGTATTGGATGGCGGAACGGGAAACGCCACTCCATACATCATGAGCCCTGCCTTCTGCAGTGCTACCATCGCCCCGGCAGTAACAACATCGCTTCTATCCGCACTAACCCTGGTCAGCTTGAATTGCGAAGCAAGCTTCTCGCGAATCGCAACCGCATCGCCATTCTGTCCGCAGAGATTCTCAGTTAATCCTGCCCCCAGCGCAAACCCACACGCGATCAGTAGAGCTAGTTTCCGCATCGCCATTCCCTTCCAGCCCCTTTCGCTCCGGGAAATCTGTTGTCCCATTTCCGCATGGAAAGTTATACTTAGCCAAATGCTGAAACGTGACAAAAGGTGACACTAAGTGACATAGGTCGCTTACGGTCATTCCTCCCCTCGTGGTTGCCGGCGCACTTACTGACTTCCGGAGGGTAGAGCATGGTTACGGATCCCGTTGGTTCGGACCGGTTGGATTCCTGGAAGGAGATTGCCGCGTACGTCAAGCGAAGCGTACGTACGGTAATTCGCTGGGAGACAGGGAAGGATTTTCCGGTTCGTCGCATTCCCGGAGGTGAACGGCAGAATGTGTTCGCCTACCGCAGCGAAATCGACGCCTGGATGCGCAGCGGGCGCGCCGGCACGCTTGATGACATCGAAGAAGCAAACCTCGATTCGTCTCCACCCCCATTTCCGCAGCCGCATCCACCGTTAACAAGCGATCCTTCGCCGTCCTCGAATGGGTCCTCCGCCACACTTCCCGCGGTGCGGGGCAAGACTCGGCGGAGGCTTCAGTGGCTTGCCGCGGCATCGTTGGTCGTGGGGCTGGCAGCATTCGCAGGCGTTCGCGCGCTCACACCGCGACGATTCCTAATTGGTGCGGAGAGGCAAATTACTCACAACGGGACCATGAAGACCCGCCTGCTGACCGACGGTTCAGACCTTTATTTTGGAGAGTGGCGTGACGGCAGGCTCGTGGTCTCCGCGGTTTCGGTCAAGGGCGGTGCTGTGCGCACCATTCCCACGCCCTTTATTCAGGCACAACCCGTGGCGCTCACTCCCGGCAGCCGCGAACTCCTCGCCCTGGTCGGCGAAGGCCAGGAGCAGGAGCGTCCGCTGTGGTTCATTCCCTTGCATGGAGGAGCGCCCCGGCCGGCCGGGACGCTGCTGTGTCACTCGGCCGCGCTTTCGCCGGACGGGTCGATCATTGCCTGCGCATTTGGCAACGCAATCTATCTAAGTACCGACCAAGGGGCAACGCACCGCCTCCTGCAGCTCCTGCCGGGCGTTCCCCACGAAATGCGCTGGTCGCTGGACGGCAAACGAATGATCTTCGAACTCCGCAACGTTTCCAGCTGGAGGTCGAGTATCTGGGAATTGAGACTGTCGGACGCGCATCCGCCAGGAACCGTTTCTCTATTCCCATTGGATCTCCCTGAATACGACTACGGGGTCATCTCGCCCGTGCTGAACGATCAGGATGACTTGTTCCTAGAAACCGGCGCCGATCAATTCTCGATTTCAGTTCTGCAAAGGGCGAGGCTGTCATGGAATCGCAAACTGGTAGCCACTGAAATCGTGCGGCAATTGAATCCGCTGGGCGATCTCGCTGTCGATTCCAAATCGAAATGCCTCTACGCCACCAGAACCCACGGGGGCACCGTCGAACTGGATCGTTTCTACCAGGCTTCCGGCCAGTTCCGGCCCTTCCTGCCTGGCATCCCGGCGACGGCCGTGGATTTCTCTCGCGACGGCAAATCCATCGTCTTTGTTCACGAGCCGGAACACATGCTGTGGGTTTCCGGGGTGGACGGCAGCGATGCGCGGCAGATGGATACCGGCGACGTGCATGAGATCGAGCTACCAAGATGGTCTCCAGATGGAAAGCAGATTGCCTTCATGGGAAGAACCGGTGGTGCCCCTTTCAGAATCTTTGTGATTCCCGCGGCAGGCGGCAAATCTCGCGAAGCCTCGGAGGGAACGGACAACCAGGGAGCGCCGACGTGGTCTCCGGATGGGCGTCGCCTGGTGTATGGCCGGGTAAGATGCCAGGAAGAAAAGACCTGCGCCATTCAGGAGATCGATTTGAAGAACCACAGGCAGACTATGGTGCCCGGCTCGGAGGGTTTGACCACTGCGCGGTGGTCCCCGGATGGCCGCTACGTGGCGGCGCTTCGCGATGATCGGCACGAAGTTTTTCTGCTCGATCGGCACAATGGAGAATGGCGGAAAATCGCCGAGGGTGTAAACGGGAATGACCTCTCGTGGGGAAAAGACTCGCGCACTATTTATGCCAGCCGGCCCGGCAGCCAGCGCCCCGAAGTGTTGCGCATTTCGGTGAAGGATGGCAAAGCCGTCAACGCTTTCGATCTGTCCCCATTCAGCAAACTCTCCGGACGCATCGACACGTGGTTTGCCATGGCCCCCGACGATTCGATTCTCTTCCTGCGCTTCACAAGTTCCGACGAAGTTTATGCGATGAGCTATTTGGAAAGATGACGTCCTGGTTCGTGGTATGACGTCGACAGATGCGAGGTTAGCTCTTCCAGGGGCGCCGAGCTGTCGCGCTCAATAAATCGGGATTCATGAACCAATCGCGCACGACCATAGCCACTGACACGCCTGGTTAACAAAACCACTCTCACACCCCGACAAAACCTCACCCCCGGGGCACCCGGTATGCCGCTTGTGCGCTTAACTGCCAGTTGCCGCCGCGGACATCACGGAGGGAACATAGACCTCGCCGAAAAGTGCGGTTACGAACGAAACCAGAATCAGCACCCGCCTATCCTTACGTAGCGCTGCAGCGATTGTGAGTGTGTTCCGCCGAAACTCAAATCCGCCTTCGCATTCGTTTCCAGATCCACATGCTGCATGCACCCATCCCTTCGCTGAATGTAAACCACGTCTCACGCTGTTTCCGGTTCCTAAGGTGTGCAAATAACGTGTCGGTTTCACAACCACGAGGAGGCGGCCGTGGGACCGAACCTTGGTTTATACTCTATGAGCTTCTCTGAACACACCTGCATACTGTGGAGAAAGTCCGCTAGGCTGCAAGTTTTTCGCAGCAGCTTCATTTGCCGTCCGAGTAAACGAGCAGTTAGCATTTCCCGAAGGCAAGTTAACCAATAATCCCAGTTCGGTGACGGTCGGGCCGCGTTATTCGGATGCTCTTCTCTAGCTATAGTTAGGGAGCCCGGTCGTCGCGCCATTACGCTGCCGCGCTACCTTCAGCCTTGTCGATTCGCTACTGAATAATGAACACGTTCATGCTCCAGGGCTGCAGAGTGACCGTGAGAGGCAAGCTCTGCTGATGGAACGATGTTGACTCTGGTCCCGCCCATTCGATACTGGTGTAGTCGTGATTAGGATCGACGGTGCAGGTGGGCGCCGTGTCGCAGCTTGTGTTGGTATAGTCGTAAATCTCCTTGTCGTACCAGTACCACGCCACGCTGGGCGAGGTGCTCTTGCCCGCGACCGTAATCGTAACCGGTTCGGCAGTGGTTTCGTTGCGGTTGATGATCACTAGGGCTGTGCCGCCGCTGTGGGTCGCCGCATATGCAACGATATCCGTGGTATCGCCGGCCACGCTCGGAGTCAGCACATGCTCACCATTCACCGCGACGTTGCTAAAGAGATTGAAGGCGACCGCCGTGGGCGACATGATGCCGACGGTATTGCCGTTGCCGCCGTAGTCGCATGGCGACATGTTGGGGTAGCCTATATCGCCCGTCCCGTCGGAGAAGACATTAAAGGCGCCGAAGTCCTGCCATCCATAAAGCGAACTGCTAAGATTGCCCTGATTGCCATAGCAGTTGCCGAAGCCGATGTACCATGTATTGCGCGAGACGCCGTCGTCCATCATCTCGCCGAGGACCTGGCCTGCGAACAAGCCCTGGGTGATCGACCAGCTCTGCTTGCCTACGTTCGTTGCCGAGCCGATTTCACCCACATAGATGGGCGTGTTCGGTGCGCCCGCCGTATTCAATTCCTGCTTGATTGTGTTGATGTTCGCGGTGAATGCCTGCGCCGCCTGCTGGACGAGGTACGTGTCGGTTTCGTGGCCGGGATGTTGCGCGTAATAGTGATACTCAACAAAGTCGAAACAAGGCGTACCGGCGCCATTGCAGCCTACGGCATTCGAAAGGACCGTACTGTCCCAGCCATCGGTGCAGTCATTCGCCATGGTGCAGTTCGCATCCACAACAACGCCCACCAGAGTGTTTGGGTTGGCTGCCTTGATCAGGTCGTAATAGCCGGTCGTCCCCTTGATTGCGTTGGCATAGGTAGTCGGATCCCACTGGATTGGGTGCATGTCCACTTCCCAGTGTCCGAAATTCTCGTTACCCACCGTGACGTGGCTGACCGTGCCGCCGTTCGCATAAGCGTACTTGACCCAGTTAGCTGCTTCGTTCGGATCGCCGCCGCCGTTGCAGGCCGCATTAGTACCGTAGTTGGCGGTCAGGGCGACGTCGAAACCCCCTGGAATAGCATCTTCGAGATCGTTAATGAAATTCAGGTAGTTGGTGTTGGGATTGAAATATGTGTTGTTGCAAGTCGCAGCTGTAGGTGCGGTTCCGTTTGTCGGATTTGCAGCGCCCCTGTTCCAGTGATATAGGTCCGCATTCGAACCACCCGGCCAGCGGAGTGCCACGATGCCAGCATCCTTAAAGGCATTTACGATTGGTGAGTTATTGGCAGTATACGTTCCGTTGTTTGTGAAGTCATACCACACCGCGATGTTCATGCCGAGAATCTGGTCGGTCACGGCAATGCCGGTATTCGCCGGATTGATTGTGACACCGCTCGCAAGGTTCACTGTGACTGTCTGCGCGATGGCCGTGCCGGAACTTGGAGTGACGGTGAGCGTGTAGGTGATATTCGCTGTCGGGCTAACGGTGACCGGTGTGCCGCTGGTTACGGACAGATTGCCAGGCGCGACCACTCCTGTGCCGCCGCTAAAGACAGCGGTTAATTGCGCGGACGTAGAGCCGTACGGGATGGGATTTGGATTTGCTGAAAAGCTGACGATCGCAACGACGTTTACCGTCGCCGATCCCGTCGCGGTGGTGTAGGTCGACGAGCTGTTCGCGTCTGGCGCGTAGTTTGCCGTCAGTATATTGCTGCCAGCGGCCAACGATCTGCCTTGAACTGTAATTTGCGCGCTGCCGCTCGCAAGAGTAACCGGACCCGAGTTATATGTGCCGCCGGTGAGCGTAATCGAGCCGGTGGGCGTGGGATTCCTGCTACCGCCGGTCACTGTCGCTGTTACCGTTGAGCTTCCTGAAGTGCCGACGCTCTTCGGATTTGCCGATACCTTCACGGTCGGCGTGATCAGCACGGGGGCGGTCACCGTGACTGTGTTCGTTCCCATGGCGCTCGTATAAGTGGAGGAACTGTTGGCGTCGGGAGTATAGATGACCGTCATCGTATCGTTGCCGGCCGGGATCGACCCGGCAGGAATCGTGATTTGCGCGCTGCCGTTTACGAGAGTGGTCGCGCTCGACGTGTATTGAATGCAGGTTAACGTCACCGATCCCGTGGCCGCGGGATCGCCGGTGCCCCCATTCACAGTGACAGTCGCGGTTGTGCTCTGCGCCGTTGTGATGCTCGGCGGATTCGGCGTGACCGTCACCGTTGGTGTAAGTAACGAGCCAATGCTCACGATCACCGAACCATTTGCGGTGGCGCTCGTGTAGGTGGAGGAACCGTTGGCGTCGGGCCCATATGTGGCCGTTAGCGGTACAGTTCCGGATCCCAGCGCGTTGCCGTGGACAGTAATCTGCGCGCTGCCGTTGGTCAGCGCGACGAAGCCCGAGCTGTAGTAGTTGGGACCGGTCAGAATTACCGATCCGGTGGGCGTTGGATTGCCGGTGCCGCTGCTCACTGAGATAGTGATCGTAGTGCTTTCCGCCGACGTAATGTTCGACGGGTTCGGAGATATCGTTACTAAAGGCGTAATCGATCCCGAGAATGGAGCTACGTTGACCTCTCCTGTTCCCGATGCGCCGTTATAGGTGGAAGAACTATTGTTGTCGGGGGCGTAGGTAGCCGTTAGGGTGTCAACTCCAGTGACCAAGGAACCGGCAGGAATTGTGATCTGCCCCTCTGCGGCGTTCAGTGAGACCGCTCCCGAATTGTAACTGCCGCTGGTCAGCGTCACTGAACCAGTTGGCCCTGGGTTGCCGTTGCCTCCGTTCACCATCACCGTCACCATCGTGCTTTGCGTGGTGACAATCGACAACGGGAATGGTAATACCATCACCGTAGGCGTGATCAGCGAGGAGCCGGAGGTTACGGTTACCGAGCCAGACCCCGAGGCGTTGTTGTAGCTGGACGATGTTGAAGCATACGCGGCCGTTAGCGTGTCGCTTCCCGTCGGCAGCTTGCCGGCCGGAATGGTGATTTGTGTGCTGCCACTCGTCAGCGCGAGCGAGCCCGAGTTGTAACTGCCGCTTGTGAGCGTCACCGAGCCGGAGGGTGTACCGCTTTTTCCGGTCACTGTCACTGTCACCGTCAGGCTCTGTGCCGTGGTGATGCTCGGGGAGCTCGGCGTCACTGTCACTGTCGGTGTGGTAGCGCCGCCGCCCCCACCGGTGCTCGTAGTCGAGCCGCCGCCGCATCCAGCTAGCGTCAACAGTCCCCAACCAAACAACGCTGCCGCAACAGAAGCGCGGTTTCTCATTGCAACTCCCCCCGAATTGAAAATGAGTTTGACTTGGCTATGTCCGCACGCTGCGGGTGCGAGGCACAGACAGCGATGCGCCCAATCCTAGGACAACAGCAAGATTCCCAAGCACGCGTTTGGAACACTTCCACGTCATTTCACACGATCTCTGGGCATCCATGCGCTTTATGAAGGAAGCGACTCTGTTCCCCTAGACATTCGAGTCGAGACTATGATACTTTGCTCCCAGTTGGCAAGTCCCAAAGTCAGGAGGTCAAATGAATCCTAGAGTGGTGGCCTGTGCCATTGCATTCGCGACGCTATTGGCGGGTTTGGCGTCTGCACAAGCTCCAGCATCGCAGCCGAGCCCAAGTTCCCCAGCAGTACAACCCACTCCGACACCTTCAGACACGAGTTCGCAAGCTACTCTTTATTTCTATCGCTACAAACAGTTTGTCGGGTCGGCGCTGTCGCCTTCGGTCTATTGCGATGATGCCGAGCTTGCAAGAATGGATAACGGCAAGTACTTTACAGTTAGGCTCGCCCCGGGTCACCATACGTTTCGCTCAAATGACAAGCAGTCTGGAATCGAGCTGGATCTTAAGCCGGGCGAAAAGGACTACATCCGTGTCGAAATTGCTACGGGGTTGGCAAAGGGGCATGGCCGGTTGGTATCCGTCGCACCGGACCAAGGTACTTATGAAATCAAGAAACTGAAACCTCTCGAGAGCAACAAGGTCAAGGACACGCAACATGTAAGTATTGCCGAGATAGGGAACTGATGAACTTCTAGAAACACCTGCCGCTCCCTTTCTTCAGTGCCGAAAAGCTGTTGAGCCTGACTATTCGATCCGTAACGCAGCCATGGGATCGACTCGGGTCGCCTTGACGGCTGGCACCCAAATCGAGAAGAGGGAAACGGCACACAATATAAGCAGCGTGGTGATAAATGATATTGGATCGAGAGGTTTCACTTCAAAGAGGAAGCTGGCAAGAAAGCGCATCAACCACAGGGCGCCGCCAGTGCCGATGAGCGCGCCGATAAGCGTGAGCGTCATCCCCTGGCGGATTACCATGTTGCGAAGATTCGAGGGTTGGGCGCCAAGTGCCATTCGGACACCAAGTTCTTGAGTGCGCTGTTGGATGGAGTAGGACAATACGCCATACACGCCAATCGCCGCCATGAGCAGGCCCGCAGCTCCGAACAGGGTGAGCAACAGCATGTTTAATCGCTGGCGAGCAATATTCCTGGCTTCGAGTTCTTCCATGGTGCGGATATGCCCAACCGGCAGGCCACCGCTCGCTTCGCGAAGGGCCCCGGAGATGGAAGTCGTCAGAGTGCGGGGATCCATCCGGGTGCGAACAATCCACCAGAGCGGTGCCATTCGAGAGTACAGCGCCGTCTCCTGATCCGGTATCTGAGCGAGCGGAACGTAAATCATGGGAGTAGGCTCGCTGTCGGGCCCGCCATCATGTGTGTCGCCAACAATTCCAATGATCTTCCGAGGGCTTTCCACAAAAGGTGGGCGCAGGCCCGCATCGATGATGATTCGATCCTTGAGCGGATCGCCATTGGGCCAGTACTGGCGTGCCATCGTCTCGTTGATGACCACGACGACCGGTGCTATGGCATCATCCCGCTTTGTCAAGATGCGACCGCGCTGAAGCGGTATTTCGAGCGTACTGAAATACCCATAGGATATTGGGCAAAATCCTGCTTTGCCTGTGAAGGGTAAATCTCCCGTCGGACGGCCAACTACGTTAAAGGCCAACTCCGTCCCGTCAGCCATTGGCAAGCAATTGCTCGCACCGACGTCAATGATCCCGGGAACGGCATAGAGACGATCTGTTCCTTCTTGGACAATCTGGGCCACCTGCGCCGTCTTTTGGGATCGGTCGCCGCTCACCGACATCGACATGCTGATTACGTTGTGCATCGCAAATCCAGGATTCACAGCCTCGAGGTTCATGAAAGTGCGGATGAGCAGTCCCGCGCCGATGACGAGCACGACCGTGAGCGCCATCTCGGCGATCACAAGCGCAGAGCGCAGCTTGCCACTGCGAACACCCATACTTGCATGGCTGCCATTTTCATTCAAGGCAGCCGCCAGGTTCCTGCGCGATGCACTGACTGCCGGAACCGCACCGAAAACGAGTCCTGTGAGAATTGAAATTCCCAGCGTGAAGAGAACGATATGAAGATCGAGCGTGATCCTTGCACCATCGTGGCCAATGCGAGGAATATCGCCGGGGTTGAATCTGAGCAGCATCCGTACCCCCGCAAACCCCAAACCAAGGCCGATCAGGCCTCCCGCGAGCGAGAGCGTCAGGCTTTCGACGAGTAGCTGCCGGATGATCTGCGTACGCCCTGCTCCGAGAGCGGCGCGCGTCGCGAACTCTCGCTTTCGGGCTGCACCTCGGGCAAGCAGTAGATTTGCGACATTTGCGCAGGCGATCAAGAGCACAAACGCGACGGCTGCCCATAGAACAAGAAGCCGAGAGCCTGTATCGCCGATCACCTCCTGTTCGAGGGGGGCAATGGCGATATATGACTTGCGAAACTCGTCGCCAACCAGACCCAGTTGAGCGTTCGCCTGCGGAACGGTCACTCCCGGCTTCAGGCGTGCAACCAATTTGAAGTACTGCGACACATCGATGGAGTTCAAATCGAACTGGAAAGGCACCCAGAGATCGATCGGCGTGTCGGTTACAAATCCCGGACCAACGACTCCTACCACCAAGTACGGCTGACCATCGAGCTGAATGTTTGATCCGACAATATTCGGATTCGTGCCATATCGGCTCTTCCAGAGGCCGTAGCTCAATACCGTAACGTGACCGCCATTGGGACTGTCCTCTGCAGCAGTGAACGTACGTCCTGCAATAACCGATGCCCCAAACATGGCAAAGTAGTCCGCTGTTACATGAACACCCAGCACCTGTTGCGGATGGTCGCCTCCGTCAATATTGAGGCCAGCGCTGCCAAAATCATAAGCGGCAACTTGCTGGAAAATGCCGGTTTGCCGACGCAACAGACTATACCTGGGTATATTGCCTCCTGGAAGACTTGCCCATCGAGGCACCTTCCCGATTAGCAAAACCAATTCGTGAGGGTTGGGATAGGGAAATGGTTTAAGGAGGACAGCGTCAATGACCGAAAACACGGCAGTGTTGGCGCCTATTCCCACCGCGATCACGACAACGGCGATCGTGACGAACCCAGGCACTTTTTTCAGCGCACGCAACGCGAATCGAAAGTCACGCCACAGGTCCTCGATCCACGAAACTGACTGATGTCTCCACGCCCGCTCGCGGTACGTTCGGGGATTGCCGAATCGCAGTCGCGCCTGCCGCCGGGCCTCTTCCGGGGAGTGCCCCCACGCCAGATTTGCGTCTTCTTCATGCGCGAGGTGCGATTCGATTTCCTCGGCGAAATCCCGATCCTTTTGGGTACGATCGATAAGTCGCGGCACGCTCATCTATTAGTCCCCACTGCTTATTCAAACGATTCGCCAAGGATGAGGCCAATGGCGCGCGTCATTCTCCGCCAACGGCCTGCGGCAGCGTTCAGTTCCTTTCGCCCTTTACTCGTGAGCCGATAAAACTTTGCTTTGCGATTGTTTTCGCTTACTCCCCATTCAGACGAGACCCAACCGCGGTCCTCAAGACGGTGGAGCGCTGGGTAGAGCGACCCTTGTTCCACCTCAAGCGCGTTCTCCGAGATCCGCTCGATGGCATGCCCAATCGTATGTCCGTGGGCTGGTCCGAGAATTAGCGTGCGCAGGATCAACATATCCAGCGTGCCCTGAAGAATATCTCCGGCTTCGGGCGGCCTTTTCAACATGATGTACTATCCCTCCACTCGAATGGCTATCCAAAAGCATTATACTTTGCATAGAATGTCTAGGGGACTTAACCGCTCACTGTATCGGATGCAAACACAAGAGTACCGGGAGAACACGTGAAAACGACGTGGGATTGTTCGAAATGTGTGCCGGCAATTTTGCCTCTTGTCGTTGGCTTAGGAGCGTTGCTGGCTGTTCCGGGCAGCCTAAAGGCGCAGACCCCAGCCAAGCCCGCGGCCAAAAAGCCGCTGGATATGTACGGTTCCCTCAAGCAAAATGCCGAATCTGGCGACGCGCGCGCCGAAGCCGAACTCGGCGCCATGTACCAGAAGGGTATCGGGGTCCAACAGGACTACGCCGAAGCTCTGGCGTGGGACAGCAAGTCGGCCAATCGGGGAAACGCGCTCGGGGAAAAGAACCTCGGGGACCTTTACTTTGACGGCTTGGGCGTGCCCATGGACTATACACAGGCGTTCGCGTGGTACCAGAAAGCAGCTGATCAGGGCGACGCGGCCGGCGAGGTAGCCGTCGGCCGCTTCCATCTATATGGCATTGGCATGGCCGTTGACTTTGGTCAGGCTCGCACGTTCTTTCTAAAGGCTGAGGCGCAAGGCAACGGCGATGCCGACTATTACCTCGGCACGGCCTACGAATTCGGCATGAGCGGCCAGAAAAACATGGCTGAAGCAATGACCTGGTATCAAAAGGGCGCCGCACTAGGCAGCGCTATCGCGGAAGATAACTTGGGCAAAAAGTACATGAGCGGAATTGGCGTCCAACGGGACGATGCACAAGCTCTGGCGTGGTTTCAAAAGGCCGCAGCGCAGGGCAATGCCGATGCCGAATTTAACCTCAGCGCCATCTACGCCATGGGCCGCGGTGTACCCAAAGATTATGCACAAGGTCTCGCATGGGCTCAAAAGGCGGCCGACCAGGACGATGGTAACGGCGAGTATGCCGTCGGTACCTTCTATCTCTTGGGCTTGGGTATACCCAAAGATAACGCGAAGGCTCTCGCGTGGTTTCAGAAATCCGCCCAACACAGCAATGCGGACGCCGAGTACGTCCTTGGCAACCTTTACCTGGATGGCTTGGGCGTACCCAAAGATTATGCGCAGGCACTGGCCTGGTACCAGAAGTCCGCCAGGCAGAACAATCCCTCAGCGCAGGACGGCCTCGGTACTCTCTACCAGAACGGCTGGGGAGTTCCCAAGGACTATGCGCAGGCTTTTGCGTGGTTCCAGAAAGCTGCGGAGCAAGGCAACATTCGCGGTGAAGTCAATGTAGGGCGGTGCTACCAGAATGGCCTCGGCGTACCAAAGGACAACGCACGGGCGATGGGCTGGTATCAAAAGGCAGCCGCTCAGGGAGATCCGATGGCCAAGCAGGATCTGGCCGCACTCCAACAGCAAATGCTCGGAGAACAGCAATCGCCGTCTGCGAAAGGGACGGCTAGGCCCAATTCAGCGAGCGCCGGGGCTCAGACCGCTCCGGCTCAGGTGAAGTACCTGCAGTCCTCGCCAATCTTCTCGCAGATTGTCGCATTCTCGACGCCCACAACCTTTCTTGGAGCCTATGAGAAAACACAACCGATTCCAGACCATCTGTCCGAGCACTTCTACATCCGAGAATCGGTCTTGCGCGGCGAGACCGTAGATCGCTGGAGCCAGATGATATCCGTCACCGGAGTCGAAGGCGGCGCGTCAATCCCTTCCATGTCCGCCATAAAGGCCACGGAAATGATTGCCTCCGGTTATTCCAAGACGTGTCCTGACACCTACAGCGGGATTGCGCTGGGCTCGTTCGACGTCGATGCTTATCATGCATTCGCCGCCGTCATCAGTTGCGGCACAAATCCCAAACTTGCGACTCCGCAGAGCGAATCCAGTCTTATCGTAGGTATTGTTGGCGAGCGCGACCTCTACACCATTCAATGGGGAGTCAGGAGTTCCCCATCGACTGGCAAGCTGCCTCTGGACAAGAGTGAATGGGAAATGCGCCTCCAGCAATTGCAGCCCATCAAGCTCTGCTCAATCGTTTCGGGGGAACAGCCCCCTTATCCAAGTTGCATCGGATCTCCATCATCGCAATAGGAATTCACAGGCAAGCTTAAGCCTGGAGAGAGCGTTCCAACGGCTTCGTCGCCGTGCGCGACCCCTACGACTTGAGTGGATTCGACGGGCCACAGTTGCCATAGGCTTTCGTTGATGCCGAAACGAGACAAAAAATCGAATGCGACTGCATCGAACAAAGCTTCCGTAGGTGGTGCCTCCGCGATCTTGCCCCGCGACATTCCGCACGGCTTTCGCAACGTGGCGTCTACGGCCAGCCGTTTGGTATTCGTTATTACTCCCGGCGGACTAGAGGAGAGCTTCTTGGCGATGGCAAAATGTTCGCCAGCCCCCGATCCCCCCCAAAAAGACCAGAAAATTAGACACCAAATTCGAACGATACCCGGTGGGGGTATAGATTACGAACTCTATTATTTTGAATGATGTACTGGTGGACCTGGTCGGGATCGAACCGACGACCTCTTCCATGCCATGGAAGCGCGCTCCCAAACTGCGCCACAGGCCCACATGCTCGGCAGGATGTAACTTCATTATTCTCGCCGTTGCCGGGGGATTCGTCAATCAAGACGGCCGTTTGAACCTCGACCGGAATCCAGGCGGGGGTTCGCGGTTAGTTTTTACCGAAGAGCCTTGCCGAGGTGACAGGCATTTGGGCGCCAGGAGCAAGCTTTCTCTTCGGCGAACCCCGGGTCACGCGTCTTAAGGTTTGGCTTGTTTGCCGACGGCGACGCGGGTTTCCTCCCGCTCACCAAAGGTTACACGGGGCGGGTCGCCGAAGATTGCCGAGCCGGTGACGGCGAGCTTTCTCGGGCCGCGCTGAATCTGGTTTTCCTTCAGCGTGATGGCTCCATTGGCGATCTCGGCCTCCGCGGTCCAGCGATCGAATCGAACCAGTTGCTGAGGAACGTCGACATCGCCCTTATCGGCAATCGCTCCGTGCCGCCAGTCGAAGTGCAGCGAGCCTTTGGCGGAAGCGGCCAGATCTTTGTCCGTGAAGCCGGCGAGTTCGACCTTCCCTTCGCCATCGAGGGCGTTTCCCGTCCACGCCATTCCCAAAAGCTGGCCGAGGTTGGCGGCGTTTACCTGCTCGAATCGGCCCTCGAGTTGGTAACCGGGTTTCTCGCCGGGAACGATGCTGCCCTGGGCATGGATCCGTCCACCAAGCAGGCCTGCATCGAAGGATGGAATGTTCGCGCTCCCTGACTTGACTTCGAGGTTGGCTGCCACATCGGTGAGGGTGACAGGGCCAAGAGTCAGCGAGCCCGCATGCGCGGTTCCCTCCATGTCGGGCCACGGTGAAGGGGATGAAGGGGAGCCGGGCCGCAGGCGGGCCAGCAGACCGGAAAAGAGAGTCCCTGGTTCATGGGCCCCCAACAGCACCGCCTGAACTTCAGCCGCATCGAGCGAATCGAAGTCTACGGTGAAGTGAGGTTTGCATTTCTCTTCGGCCTGGCAGACGGCCTGTAATTTGAAGGTCGCGGTGCCGCGCATCGGTCCAAAGGAAAACGCAACCGGATCCCAGGCAGCACCGGATTCATCAAAACGCAGCGTCGCGTTGGCGATGTCTGCCGGGCCGGCAAGAAAGTCCGCTTTCCAGGTAGCGCCACGAAGAGTCATCGTGCCGTTGACATGATCCGTCGCGGCGGAGACAAGGACCGCGGAGCCGGTGGGGTGTTCAGGAATGGGAGGAGATGCGGCTGGATGCAGCCAGGGACCGCCGGCTCGAAGGTCCAGCGAGGCAGGGGGGCCATCAAGGTTGTCGAGCAAGGAAACCTGGGAGACGGCGCAGATGCGCGCGAGATCGCGCAGGCGAGGCAAGGCCGCGGCGCCGCGAATTGCCACCTGGTAGCCTTCCGGGGCAAGCCGGGCGGTGAAATTGAGCGGGGCCGATGCGCCAAGCGGGACCGCCACGGTGGCTGTCAGGGCGGGGGCCTGGCCGGGAGCCGGTTCCACAACGACCTTCGGAATGAGGATGGGCCGGCTGAGAGCATCTCCGCTCAAGCGCAGGCCGGCGACAGTAACGCTTCCTGAAAGCGGCGCCGGCTGGGAAGCGTGAGCCTTTGGGGTTCTTGCACTGGATTTGCCAGCCAAGACCGGCGCGCCTGCGCCAGGCGCTTTGTAACTGATTTTGCCACTCATCGCACCGGCGGCCTGAAGGCTGGGGTCCAGGCCGCTGCGCACGGTGCGCAACAAATCCAGTCCGACCTGCACCGGTACGCGATCCAACTCGAGGGTCAGGCTCGGGGAGGATCGCGGCCCGGCAACATCGCCGGTGAGTCTTGCCTGACCGTCGCCGACCGGCGAGTCGCAAGCGACTTTCTCCAACCCGCGCTCGGAGTAGTGATAAACGAAGTTGCAGGATGCGTCGAAATCCATGGGCAAGACGGGAGCAAACTCGGCACGGTGCACACCGGAGGCGCGCAGGCGGGTGTGCACCTGGGCGGCCGCGGCGGTCCCGTCCATGTGCAATTCGCCGGTCAGGTTGCCGCGCCAGCCCTCGTCGTCGCCCAAGGTCAGGCGCGAAAGCTGACCCAGCTGCGCCTCGCGCCAATTCACATCGAGATGGATGGGCATCTGGCTCAAAGCGGGCGCTCTCCCCAAGCTGCCTTCCAGGCGAACGATCCCGGTATCGCCGAGGTCGAGGTTCACATCGGTCCGGGCGGGCTGCCCTTTGAGCCGCACGCGCCAGTCGCCGGGGTTCTCCTGCCAGAAGGCAAGATCGGCGTTGAGCAGGGAATACGGAAGCTTCTCCACTCCGTTTTTAATGTTTACGCGGGAATCGGTGGCCTCAAGGTAAGGAAGGGGAACGGCTTTTCCGCCCGTGCTGCCCTGCGCGCGCGCGGCGGTGCGGAAAAAGGAATCCAGGTTCCAGCGGCCCGGCTGGGTCCGTACCAGGTTCAGGCTGGCTTCATCGACGCTGATGCGGCCGATCTCGAGCCGCGCCCGCCACCAGAGGGGCAGCAGACGGATGGAAGCCGTGACCGTGTTGGCGTGCAACAGCGGTTCATAGCTGTAAGCCGGGTCGTCTTCGACGACGAGGTCGGTGATGACGAAGGCCGGGCGGGGAAGGATGCGGAGTTCGACCGAGGAGAGCCGCACCGGCCGCCCAACGGAAGCCGAGATGACCTGGGTAATGCGGCTCCGGTACCGCCGGATGCTGATGAACGGAGGCACGACGAGCAGGGCGAGAATCAGGCAAAGGGCTGAAAGGGCCAGCCACAATCGCGTTCGCCTGGGTCGGCGCGCCTGCGGATTCTCGTTCATTTCTCCCCATGGTAGTTGGTGGAGGGGTAATCGAGAAAGCCAGGCGCTCTGGTTTCTGCCCGGTGTTGTCAATCCTACGAACGCCCTTCTTCAGCGCTTTTTTGACGTGTAACCTGTGAAACTGTGGAGCGCTTATCGCCCAAGTTGTTGTTTTATCAGCGTCTTAGTATGATTCACAGTTTCACAACCCGGAAATGAGTTTTTGCGCAGGTGTTGGCGAAGGCGGGCAAGATCTTCGATATTCAGCTCGTCGAACAGGGCGGCCAGCGAGCCGGGATCGGGCGCGGCGGGCAGAGGGAAGCGCCGACAGTCCTTGAGCCGGTGCAGGTCCTGGAGAAAAGTCTTGACGAGGCGGGAGACGGAGACGTCTCGCGCGGCGCACCAAAGGCGGATGTCGTGATAGGTCTGGTCTTCGACGGTGACGGTGATATTGCGCATGCTGGCTCCTGGAGGCGGGAAGGTGGTTCTTCAGTCCTCTCGAGGTATTGTGCGCCGGGAAGAGATAATATTATGCACACCCAAGCCCATTAGATTCTGAGGGATGGCAATCATGCCCCTTGACATCCGGTGGACCGCACCCCAAACGTGAGACAGATTGTCTTTGACGGTTTGCGGTTTGCTGAAACAATCTTGCGAACATGCGGCATTTGCGGCCCTTCTTACGCCCCTGCGGGGCTGCTCCACCTGAATCCCGCCATATCCCCAGGCTTGCGCCTGGGGCTACCATCTGTTGCCCGCTGCGCGGGCTCCGCGCGGAAGCCGGCGCGACTGCCCGCCGCGCGGGATCTGTGTGGAAGCGGCGCGACGAACATACAGTGGGAAGCAGGCGCGACGAATATACAGGAGAAGCAGGCGCGCCGAACATACAGTGGGAAGCAGGCGCGACGAACACTACAGTGGGAAGCGGGCGCGACGAACATACAGTGGGAAGCAGGCGCGCCGAATATACGTCTGATCGAGAACCGCTCCGGTTCATGCAGGCGGTTCTAGTCCATGCGCAAGGCCGCTAACGGGTCCGACCTGGATGCCCTTCGGGCGGGGATGAGCGCCGCGGCAAATGCGGCAAGGATCAAGGTTCCGGCGATGAATGAGAAGGTCAATGGATCGTCGGGGCGGACGCCGAAAAGCAGGCCCCGCAACAGGCGAGTGAGAGCGAGTGCGCCCGCGAGGCCGATTGCAAGCCCGAGGAGGACTTGCAAGAGACATCTCCCGATCACCATCCTGCGGATGTCAGCGGGTTTGGCGCCGACGGCAATGCGGATCCCGATTTCCCTGGAGCGCAACGCTACCAGGTAGCTGGTGACGCCGAAGACGCCGAGCACGACAATGGCCAGGGCGGCCACGCTGAAGGAGCCCAGAACAACGGTGCTGAGGCGCTGCCGCCAGAGCGAATCCCGCACTCGATCCGATAAGCCGGACACATCGGCGGTGGCCAAGTCGGGATTGATGCTCTTCACGCGTTCCCGAATGGCAGGCAGGATTGCGGCAGGGTTGCCGTCGGTATTCACGACGAGGAACATGTTCCGCCAGATCGAGTCGCTCGCTTCCTGCTGCGTCAGGGGCACCCACGCCGCGGGATCAGGATCGGTCTCGACGGCATACATGCGCGTGTCGCCGACTACGCCGGCAATGACACGAGGGCCGGATCCGGGCAGAGACTCGGCATGACCGACCCAGATCTGCTTGCCAATCGGGTCTTCCGAAGGGAAATAGAGACGCGCCAGTTTTTCGTTGATCACCACCACCGGAAGGGAGTCGCGCGTATCGGAATCGGCCACCGTGCGGCCGGACCGGAGCGGGATGCCCATCGCCTCGAAATAACCGGGCGTGATCACCGAATAGCGCACCAGGGGAAAGGACGAAGGTTGCTGTCCCTTCGGGTCGACACGGCTGATCGCCTGCAGCCATCGTGCTCCCGGGGCGAAGGGGATGGCCTGCGACAGGCCTGCTTGTTTGACACCGGGAATGCCGTTGGCTTGTTGGCGAATCTGATTGGCCAATGCCGTAATTTCCCGGGGGCCGGGATAGGCTGCACTGGGCGCGGATAGGGAGATCGTGAGCCGATGCTCGGCTTCGAATCCGAGGGACACCTGCTGCAAGCTGACAAAGCTTCGCATCAGCAGACCCGCGCCGCAGAGCGGGATGGAGGCAATCGCGATCTGTCCGGCGATGATGGCGCTGCGCCAATGACCTGGAGGGGATCCGGAAAAGGCTCCGGCGGCGAGACTACGGGACAGGTCCTGACGGAGTGTTCTTCGAATCGGCACCAGACCGCAGAGCAACGCGGCCGTTCCGGTGAGACAGAGCGCGGCAAGCAAAGCGGATCCCTGGACGGAGGCGTGAACCCAGGAAACCTCGCTCGCGGGAATGGAGGACAGCAGCAGGCGTACGCACACCGGCGCGAAGAGAACCCCCAATCCTCCACCGAGGAAAAACAGTAGAAACGTCTCGATCAACAAATGACGAAGCAGCACGGTGCGGGTCGCGCCCAGGGCCGTGCGCAATGCCATTTCTTTGCTTCGGGCTTCAAGATGCACAAGACGGAGGTATCCGATATTGATGCACAAGAGCAGCAGGACAAATCCAACCGCGCCCGATAACGCGATCAAGGGAACACGGAAGTCGCCGGCGACAGCGTCGCGCATGGGGATCACGATGGCGCCATAATCGCGATCTTCCGGATACTGGCTCGACAGCCGCTGGGTGACGACATTGAGGGCCGATTGCGCCATCTGGGGGGTGATGCCGGGCTTCAGCCTGGCGATCACGCGGTATCCACGCTCGGCGCGATCGCCGAAGGCAAGAACACTGGCGGGAAGCACCGTCCATACGTCGACCTGGTCTTCGGGGGGAAATGCAAATCCCGGCGGGGCAATACCGACGACAGTATGAGTCGCGGAGTTCAACCGGATGGTCTTGCCTGACAGAGTTGGATCGCCACCATAGGCCCTCTTCCAGAAGCCGTAGCTCAGGATCACTCGCCGCTCGCCGCTCCTGACATCCTCTTCAGTGAGCCAGCGGCCGGCGGCGGGCGTGGCGGCAATGCCGGAAAAGACATTGGGAGAAATGACGGCTGCGCGAACACGTTCCGGTTCCCTGATCCCGGGACCGGATGCGGTGTAACTCCAGGGGAGAGAAACCACCATCTCCGCGAATACGTCGGTGGTGTTGGCCTTCCAGTCGCGGAAATTGGGAATGGACACGCTGATCTGATTCAGGCTCTCCGCCTTGGTGCGATGCTCCCAGATGTACACCCAGCGGTTCGCGTTCACGGGTCCAAAGGGCTGGAAGAAGACCGCATTCACGAGCGAAATGACGGCGGTAACCGCTGCGATTCCCAGGGCCAGCGTTAGCAGGACCACCGCCGTATAGAGCGGCTTCTTGCGCAAAAGCCGAGCGGCATAACGAACTTCCCGGAGGAGAGTCTGCATATGGCCATGTACTGTACCACTGAAGGGAGGGGAGAGGGACGGGCGAAGTCGGGGAGTGTGACGAAGTGAGAAGTGATGATAAGCCGGGGAAAGCGAGTTCGTCGCGGCGCGTTATCGTGAGCTAAAGCGAAAGACAAACGCAGGTCCTTCGCTGCGGTCGGGATGACGACCTTCTCATGGGTTGCGCCGAGGATGACAGCTTATGGGTAGCGCTCAGGGGTGGCAACGCATGGACTGGAACTCAGGATGACAAGGTTCGTGGAAAGAGCGGGAAGTTCGTGGATCAGTGGATCATTTTCAGGGTGCGGTTCCAGCGGGTGTCGGTGAAGAAGTGGATGACCACGTGGCCGAGCCATGCGACTTTGCTGCCGATGCCGGTTTCCTCGTACTGGTGCTCGGGGGTTTTGAACGACCAGTAATTGAAGAGCGGACGGCCCACGATGTTCTCGCGGGGCACGAATCCCCAGTAGCGCGAGTCCAGGCTGTCGTGGCGGTGATCGCCCATCATGAAGAACTTGCCGGGCGGGAACGACGAGATCGCCGTCGGTGACGTGGTTGGGAAAATCCACGGCCCAGGTTTCGGTTGCGCCGCGGTCCACCGACGGCGGGATGGCGGGAAACTCGTCGAGGAAGGGATCGTTGAACCGGTGACACTGGCGATCAGTCCCTCCGGGGGCTGCGGCTGGGCCACGCCGTTCACGTAGACAATCCCGCCGCGCAGGTGGATGTGGTCGCCCGGGACACCGATGAGGCGCTTGACCAGGTACAGGTCAGGCTCGCCCGGCTTGAGGAACACGATGATGTCGTTGCGCTTCGGCTCGCGGTAGTGAACCAGTGGCATCCATTTCGCAGGGCGGGGCCAGCGTGATGCGGTCGACGACCAGGTGATCGCCGACCAGCAGCGTGTTCTCCATCGAGCCGGACGGGATGACAAAGTTCTGGCCGAGAAAAGTGAGGATGAACAGTCCGACCACGAGCACCGAACAGATGCTGGCGACCGCCTCGAAAGGGGTCTCTTCGACTTTCTTTTGGACCGGTGCTTGAGCCGGCGGTTCTTCGGTGGGCGTATTGGTCTTGATCATCCTGTCGCTCGTTTGCAGTAGGTAATTCAATTCGAAGAGTGGGCCAGTCTTCCGTCAGGGGTATTGAGCACGGCCAAAGTAATGTCCTCGAAAAGCTAGAAGCAACCGCAGATCCTTCGACTGCGCCGCGCTTCGCGCGGCTCCGCTCAGGATGACAATCAGGAGGCATGCTAATGGACGATGTGGAAAATGCGCTTCCAGCGCGCGAACCCCGCTAATCGCGCCGAGAGTTCCCTGTCGTGTCCGAGTCTATCATCCGCGGCTTGTTGCACATCGGTCTTGGATGGGCGGCGAGCGGAGAAGTAGATCACCAGCGGACGGGCCACGATGGCCTCGCGCGGTACGAAGCCCCAGAAGCGCGAATCCTTGCTGTGGTTGCGGTTGTCGCCCAGCATGAAGTATTGGCCCCGCGGGAACCACGAGTTCACCATGCAGCGTTAGGCTCTGCAACTGCCGCCACCAGTCGGGGTCGATGTTCGGATCGGTGTAGATGTTGCCGGGAAAGTTGTCGCGGAATCTCGTTGGCGCGGCCGGCTCGAAGGAGGCGTAGGGCTCTGCGAGGGTACGCCGTTGACGGTGACGCGGCCGTCTTCGATGCGGATGCGGTCGCCGGGAATGCCCACCACGCGCTTGACGAGGTAGGGCGGCTGGGGGTGATGAAACACGACGATGTCGCCGCGCTTCACGTCGCGATAGGGCATGATCCAGCGGGTCAGGCTGCGCGGCCTTCCCGGCAGGAGCGAAGATCTGCTTGTTGACCAGCAGGAAGTCGCCTACCAGCAGCGTGTGTTCCATGCTCTCCGAAGGAATGAGAAACGGCTGGAGCACGAAGGTGAGCAGAAACAGCGCCACGATGACGGTGCGCAGCAGCGAGGCGCCGGCTTCAGGCAAGGTGGGCAGATGCAGGCGAATATGCTGCAGGCGGCGCAGGCGCGGACGCGTGACAGGGCGGTCGATCTGCACGGGGGTACTCATGGCGCCGCCTGCTCCTCATGGGCGACCGGCGGCTCTTCGTCCGCGGTCTGGAAACGCTCCATTGTATCGCCGCCCAGGCTTGCCTCGGGGGCGGGGAGCGAGTCGTTTTCGCGAGAGCGGGAGCCGGTCATCGTCGAAGGGGACGCGAGGCGCACCATGGCCCGGCGCGCGGCATCCTGCTCGGCGTCTTTCTTGGTGCTTCCCATGCCTCTTGCCAGGGATTGGCCGGGCTCCGCCGCGGAGGACCGGAGGCGCACCTCGACCAGGAAGCGCTTGCGGTGGTCGGGCCCGCTCTCGCTCTTGACACGATAGACCGGCGCGCCGG
>CAVPNO010000023.1:0-85909 GCA_963706455.1 uncultured Acidobacteriota bacterium
GGCCGGTCGCACTTTCGGCCTTCGTGCCCAGGATGCCATCGGCTGGAACCCGCGCACCTTCCGTTTCCTGACCGATCCGCGGCAATTTCGAGATGCGCAACAATGGCTCCTCGAATTCGAGCGAAACGGATCTGCGCAGCGGCCGAATGGGCAAAGGGAAAATTCCCGATCCGGCACGGCCGATCTGGCGCGCCTGCTGGCCCTGCAGAAAGAGGCCTCCAGCGGAGAGTTTCGGATCCTCGATGCCCGCATTGTCCCCGGCATTGCGGATCCCAAGCCTTACGCACAGGCATGGGCGCTGGCCGGTTCGCGGATGCAGCACGAGGTGGAGCCGGTCACACCGGGCCAGGCCAACGCGCAGGGAAAGCTGGTCTGGATGAGGTTTTCGCTCACGCTCTGGCTGCCGGCGCGCTGGCGCTTACCCGCCGGTTTGCCTGCGGTCCGCATCGGTTGCCCGGCATGAGAAGCCCGGGCCCGCGTTCATTCTCATTCCATGCAAATGCCCCCGAGCCATTCCTTTGCGTGAATAAAGTCCGGCGTCTATGCCCCCAGCCCCGAGGCATGCAGGGGTATCATGGAAACATGGCCGAAACCATCGAGCGCGATCGCTACCTTTTCGGAAACCTGGAGAGCAGCGCCATCAATCGCGCGAAAGTGCGAGAAGCGACCTACGGCTTTGACCAGCCGGAGGGCGTCTTTCTCACCACTCTCGATTTCGCGGTGAACTGGATTCGCAAAAGCTCGGTGTGGCCCATGACCTTTGGCCTCGCCTGTTGCGCCATTGAGATGATGTCCATGGGCGCCTCCCGGTTCGACATTGCGCGTTTCGGCGCTGAAGTTTTCCGGCCTTCGCCGCGCCAATCGGACCTGATGGTGATCGCCGGCCGCGTGTCGCAGAAAATGGCGCCGGTTATTCGCCGGTTGTATGACCAGATGCCGGAACCCAAATGGGTCATTTCCATGGGCGCATGCGCCACTTCCGGGGGAATCTTCAACAACTATGCATTGGTCCAGGGAGTCAATCAGGTGATCCCTGTCGATGTTTATGTTCCCGGCTGCCCGCCCCGTCCGGAGCAACTGATGTACGCCATCACACTCCTTCAGGAAAAAATTCAACGCGAACCGCGCAGTCTGCTCAAAACTCTCAACGTGGGTGAGTGATGGTTGGAGAACACCGCGCGGCGAAATCGTTCCCGGCGCGTGCCGAGACCAATCTCTTCGCTGCCGCGGAACGCTCCGTTGCCAGGCTTCGACCTATTGATTGGTAAGGAAACCATGACGGCAACTTGTTGAATAAATGTGCTCTGCCTCATTGCCCGTGTGGTAGCTTAATAGTGCCGGAAACAGGCATCCGAGTAAGTGCATTCTGTGGGTCCGCACGCCGCTGGCGTTACCCGCAAACCGTCCACATAAGAAATCAGTTTCACATTGGCCACACAGATTGATTGCGGAGGAGAAACGCATGCACTCTCACGTATTAAAACATTTGAGCCGGGTTTTCGCTTTTGTAGTATTTGCCTCGTTATCCCTGACCCTCATTGCTCAGGACGCACCCAAGCCGGCTCCGAAGGCTTCCGATTTCGATTCGCCGTCACGCTGGGACATTTTCGCGGGATACAGCTATCTCGCGCCCAAGGGAACTGTCGAAGTTCCCGTCGGGACACAAACCATTCCGGAAACATACAAGGCGATGGACAAGGGCGCCCTGGTGAGCGGTGCCTATTTTTTCAACAAGTATATCGGCGGGCAGGTAGAGTCCGGGTTCCATGACCTGTTTACGAATAGCGGCTCGAGCAATGGCGGCGCCTATACCCTGGCCGGCGGCCTCATCGCCAGGTTCCCCGCCATGGATGTCACCCCGTTTATTCACGGGCTCATCGGCACTGCCCGCATGGGAGGTCCTCTCCATGAGAAGTTCACCTGGGGCCCGGACCTTACAGCGGGCGGCGGCATGGACTACGAAACCCCATGGTTCGATCATCGTCTTGCCATCCGCATCTTCCAGGCCGACTACGAGTACATGCATATCAACTGGGGCCCCGGGCAATTTGGCGGGCGCGGCAACTTCAACTCGGCGCGCCTGAGCGCGGGCTTGGTGATTCATGTTGGTACTCTGGCTCCTCCGCCGCAGTTGACGGTGGCCTGCTCGGTGAATCCGAGTTCGGTGTTCCCGGGCGACCCGGTGACGGTGACGGCGACTCCGGGATCGCAGGATCCGAAAATGAACCTGATCACGACCATCTCGGGCGACGGCATCAGCGCACCGGCCAGCGGCACCACGGCGCAGGTGAGCACGGGCTCTCTTTCGCCGGGCCAGCACACGGTCAGGTGCAACGCCAAGGAAGGCAAGACGGGCAAGGAAGGCCTGAAGCCGTGGGAGACGGCCACAGAGTCGACCGCCAGCTTCACGGTGAAGGAATTCGAGCCGCCGACGATCTCCTGCTCGGTGAGCCCGACGACCATCAAGCCGGGCGACTCAGCGAGCATCACGGCGACGGCCACCAGTCCGCAGAACCGTCCGTTGACCTACACATATTCGGCGTCGGCGGGCAACGTGAGCGGGACAGGGAACTCGGGGACGTACTCGTCAACGGGGGCTCCGACCGGGCCGGTATCGATCACCTGCAACGTGTCCGACGACAAGGGGCACAACGCGTCGTCGAACACGAATCTGACCATTCTGGCGCCGCCTCCGCCGCCTCAGCCGCACACCTCGGCGCTGTGCTCGATCAGCTTCGAGACGGACAAGAAGCGTCCGACGCGGGTGGACAACGAAGCCAAGGCGTGCCTGGACCAGGTGGCTTTGAGCCTGCAGAACCAGGCCGACGCGAAGGCGGTCGTGGTGGGCGAGTCGAATTCTGCGGAGAAGGCCAAGCAGGACAAGCAGCAGAAGCTTGAATCCAAGCGGCGCCATCCGAAGCCGGTGGAAGACTACGCGGCGGAGCGGGCGGTCAACACCAAGGACTACCTGGTGAAGGAGAAGGGCATCGACGCCTCGCGGATCAGCGTGGCAACGAGCACCAGCGACGCGCAGAAGGTGGAAGACTACCTTGTGCCTTCGGGAGCCAGCTTCGGCCAGGATGTGCAGGGCACGACGCCGGTGGACGAGACCGCGGTCAAGCCCCAGGAGCGCAAGCCGCTGCCGCAAAGGCACCATCACCACGCGGCGGCAAAGAAGTAAGTCAACCCGGGCGGGCGCGCCGTCAAAACCGGCGCGCCTCCCCTTTCAAACTCCGAATTTGTTTGAACCCCGGTAGTAACACCGGTAACACGCAGTCTGTGCATCAAAACGATTCCTTCCGCGTATCATTAGAGGTTGACCGGGCATCGGTCAGCCTCTTTTGTTTTCTCCCATCAAATCTTTTTGCGGGATGCCTTGCTTGCGAACTTCTTGGAATCGGATCTATCCCTCACCACGCTTGACCCTGGCAAGCCTGATCTTGTTCGTCTTTATTCTTCTTCCCGCACAAGCCCAATCGCCCTGGATTGCAGTCGGTCCTGACGGCGGCGATGCCCGTTCGCTGGTGGCGGCAGACGGAGACCCGGCTCATCTTTACCTCGGCACAGCAGGCAGCTGGATCTTCGAATCCACCGACGGAGGCGCGTCCTGGCATCGGCTTGCCAAACTGGATGCGTCCGATGACCTGGTTATCGATCACATCGTGGTTGACCCGGTCGATCCTTCTCTCATCTATGCGGCCGCCTGGAAGTTCGACTCCGCGGAAGGCGGTCTCTGGATCAGCCGCAACGGCGGAAAGACCTGGACGCCCAATCCCGGCCTGCAGGGCCAATCGGTTCGCGCGTTCGTGCCGGCCCCCTCCGATCACCGCATCCTGTTTGCCGGCACCCTGAAGGGCGTGTTCCGTTCCAAGGACGCGGGCGATTCATGGCAGCAGATCAGTCCATCGGGCAGCCGCGAAATTCATGAAGTCGAATCGCTGGCCGTCGATCCTCAAGATCCCGACACCGTGTACGCCGGCACCTGGCATCTGCCCTGGAAGACCCCGGACGGCGGAAACTACTGGCTGAACATCAAGCAGGGGGTCATTGACGACTCCGATGTGTTCTCCATCATCGTCGATCCCGACCAGCCGAAGATCGTCTACGCCAGCGCCTGCAGCGGAATCTACAAGAGCGTCAATGGGGGTGCGTTGTTCAAGAAGATCCAGGGAATCCCGGCCACCGCGCGCCGCACCCGCGTGCTTCGCCAGGATCCGGTGCATCGCGATACCGTTTACGCGGGAACCACCGAAGGCCTGTATAAAACCACCGACGCGGGCAAAACCTTCCAGCGCATGACCGGCCCTGACGTGATCGTCAACGACGTCTTCGTCGATCCCAAGAATCCCGATCGCGTTCTTCTCGCCACCGACCGCAGCGGGGTCCTGTCCAGCTCCGATGCCGCCGTCTCGTTCAGCCCTTCCAATCATGGCTTTTCGGCGCGCAAAGTGCAGGCTCTCTTCGTTGACCGGGCAAATCCTGACCGGGTCTATGCCGGCGTGGTCAACGACAAGCAGTATGGCGGAGTATTTGTCTCCGACGACCAGGGAAAAGAGTGGAAACAGATCGCCGACGGGTTGGGTGGGCGCGACGTGTTCTCCCTCGCCGCTTCCTCCGACGGTGCGCTCGTAGCGGGCACCAACAGCGGCATCTTCGCGCTCGATCCCGAATCGTCCGCATGGAAACCGAGGAACACCATCGCCAATACCGTGGGCAAGCCCGTGCCCCAGGTCGTTCACGGAAAGAAAGTCACGGTCGAGAAACGAGTCAAGGTCCCGGTACGCGAACTTGGCACGCACGTCTATGACATGGATCTCTCCGGGGATGCATGGCTGGCGTCCACAGCCGGAGGTGTGTATACCAGCAAGGACAAGGGCGAGACCTGGCAGGGCGGGCCCGCCGTGGGCGCCGTCGATTATCTCTCGGTGTCCGCCCACGGCTCCGTGATGGTGGCGGCACGGGACACCGGCGTGGTGCTGTCGAACGACGCCGGGCAGACCTGGTGGCCCATGGGGATTCCCACGATGCTCACCCGTATTCACCGCGTCGCCATCTCCAACGACGGCACCATATGGGTGGGCGCGCGGGAAGGCGTCTATTTCACCCACGACAAGGGCAAGACCTGGATGTGGGTGCATCGCCTTCCGCTCTCGGGGGTCGACGACCTCTATTACGACGCCCGCCAGAACCGCATTCTGGTTTGCTCCCGCGGCAGCGATTTTGTCTATTCCATCGACGCCAAGTCGCTGGATTGGAAATGGGTCCAAACGGGCTTTCCGCTGCTCCTCGTCCGGTCCGCCGGCGACCACTTGATGGCCGCTTCCCTCGACGACGGTGTCCTGGCCGAGCCCCAGGCCGCCAAATCCGAAGTCGGCCAGAAGTAAGCAATTTCTGCCGGGTGCCTCAACCCATAGCTCTGCCGGGGTGGGTTGGCGTGTTGGCCCATCTCAACCGCAGGACGCGGAAAAACCTCGTCCGGTATGATCATGGTATGCAGGTTGCCAAGGAAGAGTCCGCCGGAAATTCCCCATTCAGGACCTACGATCCACGGCTGGAGCCCATCGCGGCCAAGGTCATGGCGCAGCAACGGCTGGATGCCGGGGAGGGCCTTTCGCTTTACGCCTCGCCCGACGTCCTCGCGGTGGGCTGGCTGGCGAACCACGTCCGTGAGCGGATGCACGGGGACATCACCTACTTCAATGTGAACCGGCATATCAACCCCACCAACGTGTGCGTGGCGGCGTGCAAGCTGTGCGCCTTCGGACGCAAGAAGGGCGATTCCGCCGGTTACACCATGGCCCTGGAAGAGGCCTGGGAGACCGCCGCTTCCGGCTACTCCGAGGCGGTCACCGAGTTCCACATCGTCGGAGGCCTGCATCCCGACCTTCCCTTCGAATACTTCCTTGACCTGGTCCAGGGCCTCAAGCAGCGCTTTCCCAAGGTGCACATCAAGGCGTTCACCATGGTCGAGATTGCGTACCTGGCCCGGCGCGCCAAGCTCAGCATCGAAGAAACCCTGATCCGCCTGCGCGATGCGGGCGTGGATTCCATGCCCGGGGGCGGCGCGGAGATCTTCGCTCCCCGCGTGCGCTCCATCATCTGCGATCACAAGATCGACGGCGAGGAGTGGCTCCAGACCGCGCGCCTGGCCCACAAGATCGGCTTCCGGTCGAACGCCACCATGCTCTACGGCCACATCGAAAATGACGAAGACCGCGTGGACCACCTGCTGAAGCTGCGTGCGCTCCAGGACGAAACGGGCGGTTTCCAGACGTTTATCCCGCTGGCGTTCCATCCCGAGAACACTCCCCTCGATCATCTTCCGGTGACCACCGGCCTGACCGATATCCGCCAGGTCGCCGTAAGCCGCCTGGTGCTCGACAACTTCGCCCACATCAAGGCCTATTGGCAGATGATGACGCCCAAGATCGCCCAGATTGCTCTCCGCTTCGGCGCCGATGATCTGGACGGTACAGTGATCGAAGAGAAGATCTATCACGATGCCGGCGCCACCACGCCCCAGGGCCTGACCCGGCGGGAACTGTGCCGCCTGATTACCGAGGCGGGCCGCGTCCCCTTCGAGCGCGATACCCTCTACCACGCCGTTACGCGTACTGAAGACAGCTTTACAGTCGCGGTCTAGGCGAGCGAACGTCGCCGTCTCGGCGAGCGAACAAGGATCCGTATGGTCTCGTTTGGCCCTGCCGCCCTGATCGGCCTATGCATCGGGTTCATGTGGGGCATCGGATGCTCGCTGGCCATCCTCTATTCGATCTACCTCGGGGGCTATCGCAAAGGCGTCCAGGACTCGTTCAGCGAGCCGAAACCCCGGCGTTACTTCGATGCACTGAAGCGCATCCGCGAACGCCAGGAAAAGCAGGAAACCATGCACTGACTGGAGCGCAGGGGCGCACCATTCTGGATCCGCCAGGGTGGGGTATCTTTCCGGTCGGGAACGGGTGTGCGCCCCCTATTACCCCCCAGGGTTCCGGACCAACCACCGGCGGACTTCGCATGGGCCCCGATGCGGTAGCCTGATTCCATAGGCCCATCTGACGAACGGAATCCGGGCTTTGGCGGCGCGCCACAACAACTCCCGGCCGCTTTTTCTGTCAAAGACATCAAGGGTCGCTGCGCCCATCCGCGGCCACGAAAGGATGAACCGAAATGAAGAAAACCCTGTTTTCCCTCGCCCTTTTCCTCCTGCTTTCCTCTACCGCGTTTGCGGCCTCAAAGAGTGACCTCCAGGATCGCGTCGACTCCGCCAAAACCGTGCTGGACCAAGTGATGGGCGCGGGGGACCGCAGCATTCCCATGAACATCCTCAGCCAGGCCTACTGTGTGGGCGTGGTTCCCGGGATGATCAAGGGCGCATTCGTTTTCGGAGCGCAGTACGGTCAAGGCGTGGTCACCTGCCGCACCGGCCATGGCTGGAGCGGGCCGGTCTTCATTCGCATGGCCGGCGGCTCCTGGGGACTGCAGATCGGCGGCCAGTCTACCGACCTGGTTCTGATCGCGGTCAACGATCACGGCTTCCAGGATCTGCTTAAGAGCAAGTTCAAGATTGGCGGGGACGCCGCCGCGTCGGCCGGACCGGTGGGCCGCAACACCCAGGCCGCCACCGATTGGAAGATGAATGCCGAGCTTCTTACCTACTCGCGCAGCAAGGGTCTCTTCGCCGGCATTGACCTGGACGGCACGGTCGTGAGCCAGAACCAGGACGATACCGAAATCTATTACGGCCATCCCCACCACTTCGACGCCATCCTCAAAGGGACCGTTGAACCGCCGGCCGGCTCGGTCGAATTTGTGAAGGACGTCGCCCACTACTTCGTGGAGGCCAAGAAGCACTGAGACAACAGTTCCCGGTTGTCAGTCTTCAGTTGTCAGTGTTCGAGCGTTTAAACTGATCCTTGCCCTCACACATGAAGGAGCGGTTGGAGTACTGGCTTGTGCTGGCGGTGGCGCGCACCCTGGGGCGGCTGCCGCGCGGCTTGGCCCGTCTCCTGGTCCGCATTCTTACGTTGAGCTGTTACCTCGGCCTGGGGCGGCTGCGACGCGTGGGCGAACGCAATCTCGAACTTGCTCTTCCCGAACTGTCGTCCAAAGCCAGAAAAAGAATTCTCCGGCATGTCTTTCGCAATCTCGGCTGGCAAATGGTCGAGTTCTGCCGCATGCCGCGCTACACAGCCGAAAATACCCGCGGCTGGATTCGCACCGAAGGCCTGCTGCACTACCTCGCCGCGCAGGCAAAAGGCAAAGGAGTGCTGGTGCTTACCGGCCACCTGGGCGGCTGGGAACTCTCCAGCTTCTATCACTCGCTGATGGGGCACCCCATGGGCATGGTAATCCGCCGCCTGGATAACCGGATGCTCGACGAGTACGTCAACGGCATCCGATGCCTGCACGGCAACAAGGTGCTGCACAAGGACGATTTCGCCCGCGGCCTGCTGACGGCCATGCGCGCCGGTGAAACGGTGGGCATCCTGATGGACACGAACATGACGCCCCCGCAGGGCGTGTTTGTGAATTTCTTCGGGATCACGGCATGCACCGCGTCGGGCCTGTCGCGCGTGGCCCTCAAGACCGGTGCGGCCGTGCTGCCGGGATTCCTGGTATGGGAAGCCGCCGAACGGCAATACGTCCTGCACTTCGGCCCTGAACTGGTGTTTACACAAACAGGCGATCACGAAGCCGACATCCTGGCCGCCACCCAGCAGTGCAACGACGTGCTCGAGTCCTGGATTCGCCGCTATCCCGACCAGTGGCTCTGGATCCACCGGCGGTGGAAGAATCGGCCGCCGGGGGAAGAAGCGCTTTACTGATCGACAGCCCGGGATCCGGTGGCGGAGGGACGGATCAGGCGGGAACCGGCGCAGCTTTTTTCGCCTCTGCCGAGTCGTAGCTCTCGCCGTAAATCGCCGGAACTTTGCCGCCCATGGGGCGCAGATAGGTGGACAACTGCCCTCGGTGGTGAATGGTGTGGACCAGGCCGAACTGGAGAAAGGCGTAAGCAGGACGCTGCACCATCCCCCGAAAATCCAGGACCTTGATCAACTCTTCCCCTGACAACCGGGTCACAGCCTCGAAGTTCTTGGCGTACTCGTTTCCGTACCAATCCGCAATTGCTTCCGGGGCGACCACATCTTCCGGAATTTTCACGCTGCCCGGAGCAAACACCCCGTCCGCCACCGATTTCAGAAACCAGTTGTCTGCGCTGGCAATGTGCCGAATGAGTTCGTTGGCAGATTTTGCAAACGGGTCAGGACGGTATTGAACGTTGGCGTTGGGAACAGCGGCGAGAACCGCCGTGGTCGTGCGGCTTTCGTTTTTGAGAGTGCCAAGGATCACGTTTTGGACAAACAGGTGCGCTTGTTCTGCGGTCATTTCTCTCACAGCAGTTCTCCTTTGAGTTTTGAATAGGGTTTCCGCCGAATCTCGAGGGGGCTACTGGCGGTTGGATGATTTCGCGAAGCTTCGGGTCGCACAATTTGGGACGCACGGTCCGGCGGGTTTGCTCAGCGAGTCTCTTCTGCACCCTCCGTCTCAAGCGTTGCCCTTCAAGACCGGCTATGAGAAAGCTCCGATTTCCCTCACCGTGATCTCGTATTTGAAGTGATCGGGATCGAACGGATCGACACGCCCTTCCGAGGTTTCCGCCTGCGGATACATAAAGTACACCAGCGGTTGGCCGGTAGATCCGGGAAGTTCCACGTCGTGCGCGTAGTTGTATGCCATCCAATTCATCTCCCAAGAACCGAACAGGGAATTGCGGGCGCGAGACACGATCTGATCGCTCAAGGGACGATTCCCGGGAGGCTCTTCCAAAACCACTTTCCGGACATCGGCTGGATCGACGGGCACCCACCCATGCTCGCGCAAGTAGACTTCGGCGCGACAGTGCTGTCCCCTGGTTGCCTTATCGGTGGGCACGCCCAGGCTCTGGTAGCCCCGTTCCGATTTTGCGATCCGCAAGCCGTAAACATGCCGCGCCGGCAAGCCCACCGAGCGGGCCAGGCCGACATAAAGGGCATTCAAGTCGGCGCATTTGCCGCCCATGTCGCCTGACTCCAGCATGAATCGAATGTCGCCCCGGCCACAGCCGCGGATTTTCGGATCGCGGAATGTATGGTCCACCACCCACTCATAAATGGCCCGCGCCTTCTCCATGTCCGTGGTGGCGCCGGCGGTCGCTTTGAGCGCGGTGTCTTTCACAATGCCGTCGGTGGGCACATACCGGCTGGGCTGCAGGAAGTAGTCGAGTTCGGCGCGTGAAACGGGCGGGGCTGCCGCGCGAGTGGAGAAATCGGCGGTGTAGTTTTTGAGCGAGACCCGGCTGGTCAAAGTCAGCGTCGGCTTCACGTTTGCGGAGTATTTTGCGGACACGATGCCGAGGGCATTCTGCTTCTCCTGGCTCAGCCTGGCGGTTCCAGTCTCCACTGTGAACCGTTTTGAAAGCGTCTTTTGATACGGCGTATCGCGAATCAGCGGTGCCGGCAGCCAGATGTGGCTGACGCCCGCAGGCTTCAGCAGTTCAACTCTGGTAACGACCTCGAAAGTGCGCCATTCGTCCGCCGATGAGGTATTGGCCAGAACGGGCAGCGCCCTGGTGAGCGCCCAACCGGCGCAAATTGAACCATTCGCTCGCAAAAAACTTCGCCGATTCATAAGCCGCCTCGAAAATCGCCGCTATCGACGACAGGTGTGGAAGCTGCGCCTGCTTTCACAAGAGAGAAAATGAACCCATTGTGGTAACGATGTTGGACATCGCGACTGGTGCTGGGGACTGTGGTCGCGATGAGAGCTGCTCCAAAAGAACATATTCGGCGCATGCCTGTTGTGCCCGCCTCCACCGAATGGATGACCCGGGGTGCGCCGGCGGGACCGAGACAAGCCGGGTTGGACCGGGCCTGTGTCCGCGACGCGGGCATTGGTCTGCAAAACGGTTACCTGGCAAACTGGATCGCCGCAACCAGAACTGCCGCAGTGTTCAGTATCGCCTGAAACACGTTTGTTGCATTCATCCTGTGAAGGGCGTCTCTCAGCCGGACCGTATCGTGGGTCTCGAGGGTGGCAACAGCTTTGTAAACCGGAAGTTTGATCGCCTTGGCAATGGACCCGGCAACCAGCCATACAGCAAGACCGGCCAGCAGCCAGTGGTCGGCGAAACCGTAGAAGTAGAAATACGGAAGGGCTCCGATGAATGGAATGTTGAGCGCGGTAAGCATGAACGGCGACTTCTTGGAATGACGAACCAGCGAGACGAGAAACTGCTGGGCCGCCGGTCCGTCCATCTCGTTCATCACCCTTCGAATCACGCCCGCAAGGAAGATTAATAGCGTTGCATTCATCACCAGGGACGCAAACAGCAGAATTCCCGCCAGGGTTTTTGTCATAAGTTCTCCTTTGCCTCCGCGGGATTACCCGGCCATACGACTCGGACCGGGCACGCGGCGGGCCAGGCCGTGAGCTTTCGCGCGCTCATTTCGCTCTCCTTGCGCTCCATTTCTGCAAGGCTGACTCCATGGCCTCAAATATCACCTGGTAGAACTCGGCCATCACGTCGAGTCGCCTCTGCGCCGCACCGGATGCGGCCGTGCGCGCGCCGGATTTCAACAGGTCGGCCATGGCATGCAGCATCCGTTTCTGTTCACTCAGGATCCCTTCGAAGTTCTCCGAGGCTTCGTACAAAGCTCGCTTGCTGCCGCGCTGGCCGCAGCGGCGCGCAAGCGTATATTTCTCCAGCAGCCGGGCGGCCACGCTGGCGCTGCTCTTGCTCATCTCGAGGTCGGCCGTTATCTGGTCCAGGTCGGCCGGTGCGGGACAGAGCAACAAGTACCCGTACAACCGGGCTGCCGTTTGCGGCACTCCCCACGGCATCAGCAGCCGCGCCATGTCTTCGACGAAGAGCAGACCTTGTCTTGTGGGGCCGGTTTTATTTCCTATATTCGGCACATGCCGAATATAACGAATAAAGGCCGTTTCCGCAACCCGGATGCGGCCGCACGATTTTCGCCGGTGGCGCCCTTTATCCTTTCCTGTGGTCTCCGCGGCCCGCTGCTGTGCGGCGAGGGCGGTTTTTTCACGGCAGGAGGCAAGTATGAGACTGGGCGAACTGTTAGATCTGCTGGGCGGCAAGCTGGTGCAGGGAAGCGCCGATACGCCCGTCTCCGGAGTGAATTCGACGGTTCAGGCCATTCCGAGCGAGCTGGTATTCGCGCAGGATCCAGCGTCGGCCACCGATGCACTCACCAGTCCCGCGGGCGCCGTTGTCCTGAAGCCCGGCCTTGTCGGCGCCTACCCCGCGGGAAAGGCCATTGTCGAAACGCCCCAGCCGCGCCTCTGGTTTTCTCGCGCCGCCATCACGCTCAGGCCCGTCCCACCGCCTAAGAACCTCCTGCCCAGGGCCGTCGTGGGCGAAAACGTGCATTTGGGAGAAGACATCTCCGTCGGCGAGACCGCCGTGATCGAGGACAACGCGAGCATCGGGACCGGCACACGCATCGACGCCGGGGCGGTGATCGGCAGCGGCGTGTGCATCGGCGAAGATTGCCACATTTATCCCCGCGTCGTGATCTACTCCGGAACCACGGTGGGCGACCGCGTGATCGTTCACGCCGGCGCGGTGCTGGGCTCCGACGGCTTCGGCTATGTGCGCGATTCGACCACCGGCGCCTATACGCAATTTCCACAGCAGGGCACGCTGGTGATCGAAGACGATGTGGAAATCGGCGCCAACACCACCATCGACCGCGGGGCGCTGGCTGAGACCCGAATCCGCCGGGGCGTCAAGATCGATAACCTGGTCCACGTCGGGCATAACTGCGACATCGGCGAAGATGTGATCCTGGTTGCCTTGACGGGGATTTCGGGGTCGAGCTCTGTTGGCAGGGGGGCGGTAATCGCCGGCCAGGTCGGCATCGGCGACCACGCGCACGTGGGCGAGGGGGTCATCCTGGGAGGGCAGGCGGGCGTCCTCAGCGGCAAAACCGTTACCAATGAGGGACTGAAGCCCGGCACCGTCCTATGGGGAACTCCTGCGCGGCCGCTCAAGCAGGTGCTGCGCGAGATCGCGGTTCTGGCCCGGTTGGCGAAAGGGAAGGGACGAGGAGCAGTCGAAAGCGAGAAGTGAGGGGGAGCTTTCATCCGACGTCCAAAAGCGAACCTGGGGCACCTGTTTTGTTTGATTTGAGGACAACTGGTTCTGAGATTGTTCTAAAGGTACAGTTCCTTCCTGCCGATAACAACCGGCAGGGAGAGCGCTCATGGATATCGGCCCGGTTTCCGCCATTCGCCCCGTGACCCTGGTCCGGCCCTCTCCCGCCACCCCCGATCTCTCCCGCGTGGGCGAAACTGAGAATCGCGGCCATTCCGGAGACGATGAATACACTCCCGCCGACCGCAAGGCGGCCCGCGGCCTGGAGGACGAGGAAGACGAGGCCGCGGTTGAAGAACCCACCGAGGCTCCATGGCAGCCAGGTTCTTCCGGCACGGTCAGCTTCTTCGCCTGATCGCCGCCCCTCTGCAGGCGCTCCTCCAGCCCCTCCACCGGTACCGCATCTCATTGACTCCCCATCCTGATTCACGTATCCTGTAATCCTTGTGCGGTGTTGCGCCTGGGGTCTGTGGACCTGTCGATTAGGTTTGTTTATGTGGTCGTCAGGGCAATGCAGGTAACAGATCCGGCTGGCTGAAGCTCTTACGAGGGCTTTTGCTGGGAACAGGCCCTTCTGCCGGAGCGCCGTTCCGGTCCGGCAGAGTCAGGATCCCGAAGAGGGTAAGCCCCGTAAATCCTCACCCGAACAGAATTGTTTGGCAGTGTGGAAATTGAGGCCCGTGCGCTTGGCATGGGCAGACGCGCTGTGCGCGAGGTTTTTTAGTTGGCCGTGCATCGGTTCGGCCCGAAAGCTGTTCCAAGGGTAGGAGAAAAATGTCGACGTTCGTTCCCAGCGGCAAGACGATTGACCGCAAATGGTACGTGGTAGACGCGAGTGGCCAGACGCTGGGCCGCCTGGCGACCAAGGCCGCCAGTGTCCTGAGCGGCAAGCTGAATCCCCGGTATGTCCCGTACATCGATATGGGCGATCACGTGATCGTGATCAACGCGGAGAAGGTCCGGCTTACCGGGCTCAAGAGCCAGAAGAAGGTCTATCGCCGCTACACCGGGTTCCCCGGCGGCCTGCGCGAGGAATCGTTCACCCGCCTGCTCACCCGCCGTCCGGAGAAGATTCTGGAAGAGGCGATCAAGGGCATGCTGCCCAAGACCAAGCTGGGCAGGTCGATGGGTTCCAAGCTGAAGGTCTATCGTGGCGACAAGCATCCCCACGCGGCGCAACAGCCGGTGGAAATGAAGATTGCGTAAAAGCAGCTACTCGCTTCTAGCCTCTAGCTTCTAGCATTTTGGTGCTGGACCAAGCGGCGGAGCAGATGGAAGAACTGAAACGAAGCAGCAGAGAAGTTGAGATTCGCGGCTCATGCTTTTAGCTAGAAGCTAGAAGCTAGGAGCTAGGAGCTAAAGAAAAGAATGGCAGATCTGGTTCAGTATTACGGTACCGGGCGGCGCAAGTCGGCGATCGTCCGCGTCTTTCTGCGTCCCGGCACCGGGGAGTGGAAGGTCAACGGCAAGAACTTCGATGAGTATTTCGTGACCGAGCAGCAGCGCGTAGCCGCCAAGCGGACGCTGGTGGTTGCCGACATGGCCGCGAACTTCGATGTCCTCGTCAACTGCAAGGGCGGCGGCGTGGCTTCGCAGGCCGATGCCGTCAAGATGGGCATCGCTCGCGCCCTGATCGAGTTCAATCCCGAACTGCGCAAGACGCTCAAGGCTGAAGGCCTGCTGACCCGCGACGCGCGGGTGAAGGAGCGCAAGAAGTACGGCCAGAAGGGCGCCCGCAAGCGGTTCCAGTTCAGCAAGCGCTAAAGCGCTTGCAAGGTTCAGGGGTCAGGGTTCATTTCGACGATGCATTGCTGATCCCTGATCTCTGACTCCGGAAACCTGTTTTAATCTCCCGCGAAAGCGGGTTCAATCCGGGCGCCGGCATCGACCACCCGGATGCAATCCACGAAGGAGGAAAATGGCCACCATCACCATGAAGGAGCTGCTCGAAGCGGGTGTTCACTTCGGGCATCAAACCAAGCGCTGGAATCCCAAGATGAAGGAATACATCTTCGGGGAGCGCAACGGGATCTACATCATCGACCTGCAGAAGACGCTCAAGCTGTTCAAGGATGCGTCGAAATTCGTAACCGAACTGTGCGCTAGCGGCAAGACGATTCTCTTCGTCGGCACCAAGCGCCAGGCCCAGGACGCCGTTGCCGAAGAGGCAAGCCGCGCGAGCATGCCTTATATCAACCAGCGCTGGCTGGGCGGGCTGCTTACCAACTGGGTGACGGTGCAGAAGTCGGTGAAGCGCCTTCAGGAACTGGATGAGATGGCTACAGACGGCCGCTACGAGCTGCTGACCAAGAAGGAAGTCATCCGTCTCGAGCGCGAGCGCAAGCATCTGCAGGCCAACCTGGCCGGCATCAAGAGTATGAAGCGCCTGCCCGACGCGCTGTTCGTCATCGACTCCAACAACGAGGCCATTGCGGTGAAGGAAGCCCGCAAGCTGGGCATCCCGGTGGTTGCGGTGGTCGATACCAACTGCGATCCGACCGTGGTCGATTACGTGATCCCCGGCAACGACGACGCGCTGCGCGCCATCCGCCTGTTCACCTCGAAGATCGCCGATTCGGCGGCCGAGGGCGTGAACCTGGTGGGCGACAAGGCATTTGTCGAGGAGACGCCCGAAGTGCCGGCCGGAGAGCCTGTGGCTCTGGAAGCCGCCTCCCCCGCCGACGATTTCGACTTCGACGCCGCGGTGGGTGGCGGCATTCGCAAGGCCCCGGCAGCGGTAACCGCGCTCCTCGAAGAAGACGAGGCAGCCGGGGGCGGCCATTAATCTTTTGTGCGCATAATCTGCGCAGAATGGAGAGCGTGGCCAGTCTCAACAGGCGCCACGCTTTTTCGTTTCAGAAGTCGAATTGCGCCGAGCCTTGAAAGCTGCCAGGAAAATCCTATTAGCAGCACTTTGTAACAAGGCACGACTTTCGGTCGTGCCGAAAGGACGTGGAAAAACCGCCGGGCTTTACCCCGAGGGATTCATCCAGTCCAAAAGGAACAGGAAACGAGAGAGATGACGACAGTGAGCGAGAAGATTCCATCGACTTTAGTGAAAGAGCTTCGCGAGAAATCCGGCGCGCCCATGGGCGACTGCCTGAAGGCTCTGCAGGAGACCAAGGGAAACATCGAAGATGCGTTCGTTGTTTTGCGGAAGCGCGGCATGGCCTCGGCCCAGAAGAAGGCTGCCCGCACCACCAACGAAGGCACGGTGGGCACCTACATCCACGCCGGCGGCAAGATCGGCGTGCTGCTCGAAGTGAATTGCGAGAGCGACTTCGTGGCCCGGACCGAGGACTTCCAGGAGCTGCTGAAGGACATCGCGATGCACATCGCGGCCACCGATCCGCGGTACATCAAGCCCGAGGACGTCACCACCGACGACCTGGAGCGCGAGAAGGAGATCTATCGCGCCCAGGCGGCCGCCACGGGCAAGCCCGCGCCGGTGATCGAGAGGATCGTCGACGGCAAGATGGCCAAGTTTTACGAAGAGGTTTGTCTGCTCGAGCAGCCCTTCATCAAGGACCAGGCTGTCAGCATCAAGGAGCTGATCGCGCAAAAGGTGGGCAAGCTGGGCGAAAACATCACCGTGCGTCGTTTCGCGCGCTTCAAGGTCGGCGCTCCTGACTGGACCGTTTCCCAGACCAAGCCCGTGGATGCCGCGGCCGAGTAAGGCGCTTCCATTCCAAACAGCAAAAGCCCGCGGCTTTCAGCCCCGGGCTTTTTTACGCATTCCGTCTCCAGGTTCGGCGCGCAGTTGTTTTTGCGCCTGACCTGCGAGAGCGCTCCGACCTTCGTATAATGCTGGGCATGAAACCATTTCTGTTGATGCTGACTCTCTGTGTGACACTGCTGGCTCCGGGTCTGTCAGGTGCTCAGGCGACAAGCACTCGGCCCAAGCCCGCGGCCTCCCGGCCCTCGGCCGCTGGTCCCCGTCCTTCGCTGCTGAATCCTGCTTCGCTCACGGCCAGGGCTCCCGCTGATTTCAAGGCGAAATTCACTACTTCGGCGGGCGATTTTGTCGTCGAGGTACATCGGGACTGGGCGCCCATCGGTGCGGATCGCTTTTATAATCTGGTGCGTCGCGGTTACTTTACCAACGCGAGCTTTTTCCGCGTCGTTCCTGGCTTTGTTGTCCAGTTCGGCCTCAGCGCCGATCCTGCGGTCAACAAAGTGTGGGAGCAGGCGAAGATCCAGGACGATCCGGTGAAGCAAAGCAACAAACGCGGGAGGCTCGTCTTTGCTACCGCGGGCCCCAACACCCGTACCACTCAGCTGTTTATCAATTTCGCCGATAACGGCCGGCTCGACGGCATGGGCTTCGCGCCGTTTGGAGAAGTGATCGAAGGCATGGACGTGGTGGACAATATATACGCCGGTTATCGCGAGCAGCCGCAGCAGGACCAGATCACGTCGCAGGGCGATGCCTACATCTCGCAGAATTTCCCCAAGATCGACAAGATCAAATTGGCTCGCGTGCTTCCGGCGGCCCCCGCCACAGGTGCGGCAAAAACCCCGGCAACAGGTGCGGCAAAGACAGCCCCGCACTAGTTTGTACGTCTGACGGCTCGGTTTAGGGTGGGTTAGGGTACCCAGGTCTTAGCCGCCGGAAGAGACCTGGGGGCCACACCGCGGAACGGCGAAGAATTCGATCGGGCGACTAAGCCACCCGCTCGATCGTCACCGATTCCAGCACCACTTCCTTGTGCGGCTTGTCCTGGGCATTGCGCGCCACTTTCGAAATCTTGTCGGCCACTTCCTGGCCTTCTACCACCTCGCCGAAGATGGTGTGTTTCCCCGTGAGCCACGAAGTCGGCGCAACGGTAATAAAAAACTGGCAGCCGTTCGTATTCGGCCCGCTGTTGGCCATGGCCAGCTTGCCGGACTTGTCGAAGCTGTGCGGCGAGCCTTTGGTCTCATCCTGGAAGCGGTAGCCCGGCCCGCCCATGCCCGTGCCTGTCGGGTCGCCGCCCTGGATCATGAAATTCGGAATCACGCGGTGAAAGATGGTCCCATCAAAAAGCCTGTTGCTCGATTTGGCGTGTGTGCTTGGGTGCGTCCATTCCTTCTTGCCTTCGGCCAGGTCGAGGAAGTTCTTCACCGTGACGGGTGCGTCCGATTCGAATAGCCGGACGGTGATCTTGCCTTCGCTGGTGTTGAAAATCGCGTAGGTGCCGTTTGTAAGAGACATGATTTCTCCTTGTGGATCGGGTTGGCGTGGCGGTCAAAGTTCTGTGGCAGGGAGCCGTGGGGCTAAGGGCGTCCACCGAGCGTGAAGACTACGTTCACCGTGGTCCGCACTTCTACCGGTTGACCGTTGAGCAGGTATGGCCTGTAGCGCCACGTCTTGACAGTGTCGAGCGCCGCCTGTTGCAGAGGTTCAGGACCGCTGACGACCTTCAACTCCTCGACCCTACCGTCCGTGCCAATGAGCGCTTCCATCACCACGGTACCGGAAACACCGGCTTGTTTTGCTTCCACCGGATACGGAGGAGCTGGGTGGGTTTCCAGCATGCCAACCGCTGCTCCGGCGGAGATGTTGATTCGCCTCACGGTCCCCGGGCTCTGCGGCGCATCGGGCGCCGGCAGCGATTGCCCTTCCGCCACGATAGTCACTTTCCGTAAGACCACCGGCACGATGGGCTTGTCCTGCGAGTCGGTATGCACGCTGGCTATGGTTCTGACCACGGCCATGCTGGCCTCATCGCATTGCCCGAAGATGGTGTGATGGTGATTGAGGTGCGGAGTCGGCACCTCGGTGATAAAAAATTGACTCCCGTTGGTATGGGGCCCCGAATTGGCCATCGCCAGCCGCCCCGGCACGTCGAATCCCAGATTCGGATCGAACTCATCGGCGAAGGTGTACCCGGGGTCGCCCATTCCGGTCCCCGTGGGATCGCCTCCCTGGATCATGAAATCCGGAATCACGCGATGGAAGATCGTTCCGTTGTAAAGCGGCTTGTGGTGCAACACCGTCTTTGTCCCCGGATCGGTCCAGTTGCGCGTGCCTTCGGCCAGGGCGATGAAATTCGCCACCGCCTGGGGAGCCTGCTTCTGGAAGAACTGGCAGGTAATGCGCCCCATCGACGTGTCCATCACCACCATGGGTCCGTTGGGAACAACGCTGGCTTCCGGCGTGGCCTGTGGCGCGTCGGGCAGCGGCTGCTGCGCCGACGCCGCTAAACCCGACCCAAACCCCGCCGCAAGAGTAATCGTGCAAAGGACGTTCTTGAACCTCATGCCGAGATTGAGGGTAAATCATCGGACGGAAAGACTGCTAGCGCGAGCGTTTTCCAGAATCGGCCGCAAACGGTATCTATCGGGCCTCAGAAAATAGCTTCCCATTGCGAGAGCAAGTACCACCAGGGGCGTAGCGCGCGTCGCGATCGAGTCATGAACGGCGCAATGTGAAATGAAAGCGCCCAGCAGATCGAAAGTAACTCCGGCATAGGCCCATTCGCGCAGCAAGCGCGTGCGCGGATAAAGAATCGCTGCCACGGCCAGCAGTTTGCCGGCGCCCAGAATCAGGCCGAGATATCCCGGATAACCAAGGTGTGCGAGGATTCCCAGGACTCCGGGGACGCGCATCAGGTCGAGCACGCCGCTTGGCGTGAGCCACAAGGCCAGCAGCACGGTGCAGATCCAGTAGCCGTAACGTTTCATCATTCAAGCTTCCTCCCGTCAAAGCTAGGAAAAGAAGCTGCGCGCGGCAACCACAATGTTGCGATCCGGACATGTATTGTATTGGCATGACAAACTCCGCGGTGCGACCTGTTCGATTTGCTTTGAGTCTTGCCTGCATTCTCAGTCTCTTCGTATCGGCCTGGCGTCCTGCTCCCGCGCAGGAGGACCACAAGCCCGCCGCCGGCGCGGACAAGGGCGCCGCCGAGAAACCCGCCGACAAAGCCACCCTGCCGCCGCTCCCCGCCGACGCCCATGTCCAGCAGGAAATCAAGCTCGAGGGCAAGACTCTCAAGTACACCGTCACGGTGGGAGCGCTGCCTGTGCGCGAACCTGACGGCAAGGTCGCGGGCGAGGTAGTCACTACGGCCTACACCGTTGAAGGCGACAACCGTCCTGTCACGTTCGCTTTCAACGGCGGCCCGGGCGCGGCCAGCGTCTATCTGAACTTTGGCGCTATCGGCCCCAAGCACATGGACGCCGGCAACGAAGGCGACAGCCCTTCCGACCCTGCGGTTCTCACCGACAATCCGGGCACGTGGCTCGATTTCACCGACCTCGTTTTCATCGACCCCATCGGCACGGGATTCAGCCGCGCCGAAGTGCCCGAAGACCAGGCCAAGAAGCTCTTCTTTTCGACCACGCCTGACATCCAGTACCTGTCCCGCATCGTCTACGACTGGCTGGTCAAAAACGGCCGCCTCGGCTCGCGAAAATATCTTGTCGGCGAGAGCTACGGCGGATTTCGCGGTCCCCGCGTGACCCACTACCTGCAGTCGGAGCTCGGCGTGGCTTTGAACGGCGTGGTGCTCGTGTCGCCCTATCTCAACCCGGAAGAGAACAGCAATGGCGATCTCTCTCCGCTGCCATGGATGATGACGCTTCCCTCCATCACCGCGGCGCGCCTGGAACGCGAAAAGAAGCTCACGCCCGAGGCCATGGCCGACGTGATCGCCTACACCCGCGGCGAGTACGCCGCCACGCTGCTCAAGGGCCGCTCCGACCCCGACGCCGAGAAGCGCATGATCCAGCGCGTCACCGAGATGACCGGCCTCGACCCCTCCTTCGTCAAATACTCCGGCGGCCGACTCGAAACCGAAGCCTATCTGCGCGAAGTCCATCGTGAAGAGGGCAAGCTCGGCTCCGTCTACGACTCCAACGTGACTTCCTTCGATCCGTTCCCCTTTGCGCCCGAGCAGCGCGCCAACGACCCCATTTTGGCCAGCATCATCGCGCCGCTCACCACTGCCATGGTGGACTTCATCACTCGCACCGTGGGCTGGAAGATCGACGCGCGCTACAACGCGCTCTCCTACGATGTAAACCGGCTCTGGGATCGCGACAACGACATGCGCCGCGGCTCGGTCCCCGACCTGCGGGAAGCGGTGGCCGCCGACCCCAAACTGCGCGTCCTCATCGTCCACGGCTGGAACGATCTCTCCTGTCCCTTCATGGGCTCGGTGCTCACCGTGGACCAGATGCCTGTCATGGGCGATCCCGCGCGCGTCGCGGTCCGCGAGTTTTCCGGAGGCCACATGTTCTACACCCGCGACGAAAGCCGCTCCGCCCTCCGCAAGGAAGTGATGGACATGTACGCAAAGCACTGAATCAGTGGTCAGTGCTCAGTGATCAGTCCGACGCCCCTGCCGGTTTCACGCTGTGCTCGCTAAGGGACGTAACATACCTCCGCCCCGCCGATCGACCGCCCCGGCTGATCCCTGAACACTGGCCACTGATCACTGTTCCTTTGACAGCCTATCCATAGACAATCTATAGATAGTTCCATGGCCAAGCCCGACCTGCTTCCAGGCACCCTGGACATGCTCATCCTGAAAACCCTGACCCGCGGCCCCATGCATGGCTACGGCATTGCCCTTTCCATCAAGCGAAGCTCCGACGACGTGCTCACGGTGGAAGAGGGTTCGCTTTACCCGGCCCTGCAGCGCCTGCTGCTGCAGAACTGGGTCAAGGCCGAATGGAAGATGACCGACACGAACCGCCGCGCCCGGTTCTACACGCTTACGCCCGCCGGCCGCAAGCAGCTCGGCATCGAGCTCTCCGAGTTCCAGCAGATGATCGCCGCCATTGGGCGCGTGCTCAGCGACGCCCAGGAGGCCTGACCATGACCTTTCTGAACAAGCTTTCCCTCCTGTTCCGGCGCCGGCGCTTCGACGCCGAACTCGACGAAGAGATGGCCTTTCATCGGTCTCAGGCGGAAAAGGAATTCCTGTCCGCCGGGATGTCGCCGGACAATGCGCGCTACGCGGCCATGCGCCAGTTCGGAAATCGAACCCGCATCAAGGAGCACAGCCGCGAGGTAATCGGGTTCAGCGCGGAGACCATCATGCACGACCTTCGCTATGCATTGCGTCAACTTGGCGCCAGCCCCGCATTCACTCTCGTCATCCTGCTGACGCTCGCGCTCGCCATCGGCGCCAACACGGCGATCTTCAGCGTGATCAACGGCGTGCTATTGAAGCGCCTTCCCTACCAACAGCCCGATCGCCTGGTGAGGGTCTTCCTGTCCAACGCGGACTATCCCAAGTTTCCCCTGAACCCGTTTGACTTTCTCGATTTTCGCGCCCGCAACCAGTCGTTCGAATCCATGGCCGCATTCAGTCGCGGCGACGTGCAACTGTCCGGCGAAGGCGAGCCGGTTCGCTTGTATGGCTTCGGCATCACGTCAGGCTATTTCCACGTACTCGGGCTTCATCCCCAATTGGGCCGCGAGTTTGACCGCGCCTCGGAGATTCCCGGCAACGGACTGCAGGCGGTGATCAGCGACCGGCTGTGGCGCACGCGCTTCGGCGCGGACCCATCGATCATCGGACGCAAGATCACGCTCAACATGCAGCCCTTTACGGTTGTCGGCGTCATGCTGGCGGGTACCGTGCATCCGGGAAATGTGTATCACGCGCTTCCGTACGGTGAAGACGTGGACGTCTGGTGGCCGTTTTCGTTCGCCGGCGATCCGAACCGCCGCGGCTCGCATTTCATCGAGGGCATCGCGCGGCTGAAGAACGGCGTCAGCATCTCGCAGGCCAAGGGCGACATGAACGGGATCATGAGCCAACTCGGCAACGAACATCCCAATGGCGACAAGGGCTGGGCCGTGCTGGTGATTCCGCTCTACGACGAGGTGGTTGGCCAGAGCCGGCAAATGCTCCTTGTTCTGTCGGGCGCGGTCATCATCGTTTTGCTCATCGCCTGCGCCAATGCCGCTAACCTGCTGCTGGCCCGCGCTTCTTCGCGGCAGCGTGAAATCGCGGTCCGCCTTGCGATGGGCGCGCCCCGGTCGCGTGTCGTCCGCCAGTTGCTCACCGAGAGCCTGCTGATTTCGTTCCTCGGCGGCGGGCTGGGCCTGGCCACCGCGTATGGCGGGGTAAAAGCGCTCGTCGCGCTGCTCCCGTCGGACTTCCCGCGTGCGCAGGACATCCACGTGAGCGCGCCGGTGCTTGTATTCACCATCGTCATCACCATTGCCACCGGAATCCTGTTCGGCCTGGCTCCCGCGTTCCAGGCGGCGAGCGCCGATCCCAAAGAGGGCCTGCAGAAGGGAGGGCGAACCACCATCGGCAGCGGCCGCCAGAGCCGCCTGCGCGACGCGCTCGTGGTCGCCGAGGTAAGCCTCGCCTGCGTGCTGTTGATTGGGGCCGGGTTGATGCTCCGCAGCCTGCTGAACCAGTTGCGCCTCGATCCCGGTTTTCAGCGCGTCCACGTGCTCACCGCGAGCCTGTCGTTGCCGCACGCCACCTACCCGAAGGACGAACCGATCGGGCGATTCTACGATCAGCTCGCCGCGAACCTGAATGAACTGCCAGGCGTGGAAAGCGCGGGGGTGGGTAGCGACCTTCCCTGGACAGGCTACGACGAGAATGCGGGCGGGTTCACCATCGAGGGCAAGAAGCCTCCCGCCGGCCAGGACTTTCACGGGCGCTACCACATGGCCACCCCGGGCTACTTCAGCGCGCTGGGAATCCCGCTCGTGGCGGGGCGATTTTTTACCGCGGCCGACAAGAGGGATGCGCCGCAGACCATCATCATCAATCGCATCATGGCCGAACAATACTGGCCGGGCGAAAACGTCATCGGCAAGCGCATGTCGTTTGACGATAACCCCAAGAGCGACAAGGACTGGATCACGGTAGTCGGCGTGGTGGGCGACGTGAAGGATCAGCCTGACAGCCCCGGGGCGAAGAACGCCTTCTGGTTTCCCGTGCTGCAGCAGGTGTGGACCAACGACATGTCTGTGGTGATCCGCGGCCGTTCCGATCCGCGCCTGCTGGCCGATGCCTTGCGAAACGAGGTGCGCCGTCTCGATCCATCCCTGGCGGTTTCCGACGTGGAATCGATGGACAGCATCGTCGATTCCTCGGTGTCTACTCCTCGCTTTGCGTTTGCGCTGGTCGGGCTGTTTGCCGGTCTCGCCATCGTGCTCGCGGGTATCGGAACCTACGGCGTCATTTCGTACTCCGTCAGCCAGCGGACGCCGGAGCTTGGCATCCGCATGGCGCTGGGCGCGGTGCGCGGCGACGTAATGAAGCTGGTTCTTTCGCACGCTGCAAAACTCGCCGGACTCGGGACCGCACTCGGCGTGATTGGCGCGTTCGCCATGGCCCGCCTGCTTAAGACTTTGATCTTCGAAGTCAGCACGGCCGACCCGGTAACCTTCGCGACTGTTGCCGGCATGGTGATCGGGGTGGCGCTGCTTGCAGGGTATATCCCCGCGCTTCGCGCTACGGCTACTGATCCGGTAAACGCTCTGCGCTCCGAATAATCCCCGGTGCCCAGGTCGCTGGATTTGGGACCTGGATGAAGGAGTCTCAGAAAATGAACAGGCTCTCCATTTTTGTGAACAAGCTTGGCCGTCTCTTTGGTCGCCAACGCTTCCGCAATGAACTCGACGAAGAGATGGCCTTTCATCGCGCCCAGGCGGAAAGGGAACTCGTCGCCGGCGGTATGACTCCAGCCCAGGCCCGTCGTGCTGCGGCGGTTCAATTCGGAAACGTGACCAGGATGAGAGAGCAAAGCCACCAGGTAATCGGATTCCACGCCGAGACCGTGGCGCAGGACCTGCGCTTCGCACTGCGCCAGCTGCGCAAGAACCCGGGCTTCGGGCTCACGGCGATTCTGATTCTCACCCTCGGCATCGCTTCCAGCGTCGCCATCTTCGCCTTCGTCGACGCGGCGCTCATCAAGCCCCTGCCTTACTACCAGCCCTCGGGCCTGGTGCAATTGTTCGAGAGCATCCCCCTGGGGCCGCGTTTCCACCTGTCCTATCCCGACTACCTCGACTGGAAGCGCGAGAACAAGGTCTTCAGCGCTCTGAACGTATTTGAGCCTTCCGGCTTCATGATGAAAACGCCCGACGGGCTTCGCCCGGCCGATGGGGCGCGCGTCAGCGATGGCTTCTTTCGCACGCTTGGCGTAAATCCCGTTCTGGGGCGGGACTTCTACTATGGCGAGGACCGGCCTGAAACCCCGCGCACCACCCTGATCACCTATTCGGCGTGGCAGAAGCGATACGGCCGTAATCCCAACGTCATCGGGCAAACGGTAGTGCTCGACGACAATGCTTACACCATCATCGGCGTGCTGCCGCGCGAATTCAGTTTTGCGCCGGCGGAGCCCGCGGATTTCTGGCCCATCCTGAAGCCCCAGACTTGCCGCGGATGCCACGGCCTCTTCGGCCTTGCGCGTCTCAAAGATGGAGTAACCTTTGCCCAGGCGTTCGCCGACATCAAGCGGATCGCGCAAAACCTCGAGCGCCTGTATCCCGATTCCAACCGCGACCAGGTCGCCTTCATGCTGCCGCTGACGGAAGTGATTGTGGGCGACATCCGCCCCGTACTGCTGGTGGTTCTGAGCGGCGCCGGGCTACTGCTTCTCATCGCCAGCATCAATGTTGCCAGCCTTCTCCTGGTCCGGTCGGAGAACCGCAAGCGCGAGATGGCCGTTCGCGGCGCGCTGGGCGCCTCGCCTCGCCGCCTGGTCCGCCAGTTCGTCACCGAAGGCATGCTGCTGGCCCTTATTGGCGGCGCCTTGGGAGTGGCATGCGCCCAGCAATCCATGCGCATGCTGGCTGCGCTCATTCCCAAAGACATGATGGCCGCCATGCCCTTTCTCCATGGACTCGGCCTCAACCTCAGGGTGACTGCCTTTGCGTGCCTCCTCACCCTGCTTGCCGGCGCCCTGTTCGCCTTTCTTCCCCTGGCACGCCTGCGCTTCGATTCCATCCGCGAAGAACTGTCCCAGGGCGGCCGAGGCGCGGCGGGCGTCTTGTGGCGCCGCTTTGGATCCAATCTTGTGGTCATCGAACTGGCCACGGCCATGGTGTTGCTGGCCGGCGCGGGACTGCTGGGCAAGAGCCTCTATCGCCTGCTCCACGCCGACATCGGTATGGAGCCTTCTCATATCGCCACGGTGCGCGTGGATGCGCAGTCGGAAAAGTATCCCAAGGATGAACTTCGCGTCGCGTTCGCCCGCCGGATCGAGAATCGTCTGGCGAGCCTTCCCGGTGTGACTTCCGTAGGCATTACCAGCAAGCTGCCGATTGAAGATGCCGACTGGACCAGCGGCTTTCGCGTCATCGGCCGACCCTACCACGGGGAACACCAGGAAGTCGCCATCCGGTTCGTGAACCCCGGTTACATGACGACGCTCAAGACGCGCTTGCTGAGCGGCCGTTATTTCACCGCCGATGAGGATTCGTCGAAACCCAAGGTCCTGATCATCAATCAGGCCATGGCAAGGCAGTATTTCCCCGGCGAAAATGCCGTCGGACAGCAGATTTCCTTCGGCGGAGACAAGGATCCGCCGATGCTGATCGTCGGGGTCATCAGCGACATCCAGGAAGGACAACTCGACGCCGGCCCGCGCGGCGCCATGTATCTGCCCTTTTACCAGCAGCCGAGTTCCAGTTTCGTGGTCCTGGTGCGCACGGCGACCAATGAACAGAGCATGCTGTCGACGCTTACATCCACGCTTCATGATGTCGACGGCGGAATGGCCGTGTATGACCCCATGACGATGGCGCAAAAGATCCACGACGCTCCTTCGACGTATCTGCATCGCTCTTCCTCGTGGATCGTGGGCGGCTTCGCCGTCATGGCCCTGCTGTTGGGCGTGGTCGGGTTGTACGGAGTGATCGCCTACTCCGTCAGCCAGCGTACGCGCGAGATCGGTGTGCGCATGGCGCTCGGCGCCGAACGCCGCGCCGTCTACAGGCTGGTGCTCGGTGAAGCGGGAATGTTGATTGCCGCTGGCGTAACCCTGGGCCTGGGCGCGTCGATGGGAGCTTCGATGCTGATGCGAAACCTGCTGTTCGGCGTCCGGGCCTGGGACGTGTCCACGCTCGCCTGCGTCGCTGCAGTGTTGGCCTGCGCGGCGCTGCTGGCCAGCTACCTGCCGGCTCGGCGGGCCGCTTCCGTGAGCCCGGCCGATGCCCTGCGGGCGGAGTAGTCATCTTGTGAAAACGAACACGGAGGGACGTACGTGAACTCGCCGGCTCGCTTCATCAACAAGCTCTCGATCCTGTTTCGTCGCAATCGCTACCGCGACGAACTGAATGAAGAGATGGCCTTCCATCGTGCCGAGGCCGAAAAGGAATTGCGTGCCGGAGGAATGTCTGCCGAGAGAGCACGCCGCGCTGCTGCGGTGCAGTTTGGAAGCCTCAGCCGCCTCAATGAGCAGAGCCATCAAATCGTGGGCTTCCGCCTGGAAACTGTCGTTCAGGACCTGCGCTTCGCATGGCGCCAGCTTCGTCATAACCCCGGATTTGCGATCACGGCCATCGTGATCCTGGCCCTGGGGATGGGCGTCAGCGTGGCCATCTTCGGGTTTGTGGATGCAGCCCTGCTGCAGCCGCTGCCCTATCACCACGCGGATCGCCTGATGGCCGTCGACGAGCGCGATGCCAACTATCCCCGCTCAAACATCTCCCGCGATGACTACGACGACTGGAAGCGAATGAACCACTCGTTTTCTTCGCTCGAAGTCTATGGCGGGACCGGATTCCTGCTGCGCTCGACCTCCGTTACCGAACCGGTTCCCGGACGCCGCGTGAGCGCCGGGTTCTTTGACGCGCTCGGGATCCGCATGATGCTGGGCCGCGGCTTCCTCCCCGGCGAAGACCGTCCCGGCGGGCCAAAGATCGTGATCCTCCCGTATGGCACGTGGATGAAGCGCTTCGGCACACGTCCGGATGTAATCGGCCAGTCCGTGAACCTCAGCGACGCCGACTACACGATAGTCGGCGTGCTGCCGCGCGATTTTGTCTTCGCTCCGGGACGTGACTCGGAATTCTGGGTGCCGCTGCTCGACAAGAACAGCTGCGAGCAGCGGCGCAGTTGCCACAATCTCGACGGCATCGGCCGCCTGCGCGACGGCGTCACCATGCAACAGGCGCTCTCCGATCTTTCTGCGATTGCCGCCCAACTGGAGCGCCAGTATCCCGGTTCCAACAAGGGCCAGGGCGCCAGCGTCATCCCGCTCGCCGAACTCATCGTCGGCTATGTCCGCTCCATTCTGCTGACGTTGCTGGCGGGTGCAGCCCTCTTGTTGATCATCGCCTGTATCAACGTCGCCAGCCTCATGCTGGTCCGCTCCGAATCGCGACGCCGCGAGATGGCAGTGCGCGGCGCGCTTGGCGCCACTCCCGCACGCATGATGCGGCAGTTTGTGACCGAAGGCCTGTTGCTCGCATTAACCTCATCCGCCGCAGGACTTCTTGCCGCTTCGTGGATCATGCGGCTGCTGAGAGGCCTGGTGCCGAAGAGCGTCGTTCTCCACATCCCCTTCGTCAACAACGTTGGCCTGAACGCGCACACCGGCGCGGCCGCCGCCGCCATTGCCCTCTTCGCCACGGTGCTGATGGGCGCCACGCCCACCCTCCGCCTCTCGTTTCAGCGCATCCGTGACGGCTTAAGCGAAGGCGGCCGCACCGCCGCCGGCCGCTTCTGGCAGCGCATGGGAGCCAACTTTGTGGTTGTGGAGTTGGTGATCGCGGTGGTGCTGCTGGCCGGAGCGGGGCTGCTCGGCAAGAGTCTTTACCGCCTCCTGCACGTCGAAACCGGATTCGACGTGAGTCACCTGGCGACCGCGGAGATTATCGCGCCGGACGCGACATATGCGAAGCAGGAGCAAAGGCTGGCCCTCTACAGGCAAATCGAATTCCGCCTCTCGGCCTTGCCCGGAGTTGAATCCGTGGGCGTGGCAGTCGATCTGCCCCTGGACTGCAACTGCTTTACCGACTGGATCCGCATCGTGGGCAAGCCGTTCAATGGCGAGCACAACGAGGTGCTCGAGCGCCATGCGAGCCCCGGTTACCTGGCTACCCTGAAAGCGCGCCTCATTCGCGGGCGCATGATGACAGAAGACGAAGATCCTTCTCATCCCAACGTGGTTATCATCAATCAGACCTTCGCGCGCAAATACTTCCCCGGCGAGGATCCCATCGGCCAGAAGTTCGGCAATGGCGCGCTGGATCCAAAATCGATGCGCGAAATCATCGGGATCGTTGCCGACGTCCGCGAAGGGGCGCTCGACGCCGACATCTGGCCGGCGGAGTACGAGGCCATTTATCAGGACGGCGATAACGATTTTGCGGTGGCCGTTCGCACCGCCGGTGACGAAAAAGCCATCCTGCCGGCAATTGTGAGGACGCTGCGCCAGGTCGATCCCAATCTCGGCATCATTGGGGAGAAAACCATGCAGCAGCAAATGGAGGGCAGCCAGACCGTGCTGATCCACAATTTCTCCACCTGGCTGGTCGGCGGGTTCGCCGCCATGGCGCTGGTGCTCAGCGTCGTCGGCCTTTACGGCGTCATCGCCTACTCCGTCAGCCAGAGAACACGCGAAATCGGCGTCCGCATGGCGCTTGGAGCCCGGCGCGGTTCGGTCTATCAGATGGTGATGCGCCAGGCCGGCCTGCTGACGTTGGCCGGAGTGAGTGTCGGCGTGGTATGTGCGATTGGCGCGGCGTTGCTTATGCGCAATTTGCTCTTCGGCGTGGCCGCCTGGGATGCGCAAACCCTGGCCGGCGTGGCCGCCGTGCTGGCGCTGGCTTCATTGCTGGCGAGCTTCCTGCCCGCTCGCCGCGCGGCTTCCGTTAATCCCTGCGACGCCCTCCGCGCCGAATAACGGCCATTCACTTCCGGTATCATCCTGAGCGAAGTGCGGCGTGCCTCGCACGCCGCACGAAGTCGAAGGGCCTGCATTTCAAATCCGCACGTCCCCGCGCTCACGCAATCCGCAAGAACCGCCCCGCCGTCAGCTTCGCTCCTGGAAACACCAGGTCCAGGTTGCCGGCGCCCAGCCGGCGCGTGACCAGTTCGCCCAGCACCTGCCGATAATCCGTCGTCAGCGCCAGGTCGCGTCCTTCGTTCAACTGTTCATGCTCCAGGCCGGGCCAACGCCCGTGCACCTTTCCGCCCTTCACGTTCGCTCCCAGCACGAACATTACGTTGGCGTGGCCGTGATCCGTTCCGCCCGTCCCATTTTCTCGCGCCGTTCGCCCGAACTCCGACATGGTCACCAGCGTGATACTGCCCGCATCGTCTCCCATATCGCGCCAGAAGGCGGCAATCGCATTCGAGAAGTCGGTCAGCCGGTTGGCAAGCTGCCCGTTCGCGGCGCCCTGGTTCTGATGCGTATCCCAGCCGGCCACATCGGTAAATGCCGCCTCTACTCCCAGGTCTGCCTTCAGAAGCTGGGCGATCTGCTTCATGTTGCCGCCGAATTCGGAGTTCGGATAGCCGGCCCCGGTGGCCGGCGTATACTGCGCCGGGTTCGCTGCCCGCAGCATCTTCACCGCGTCGAATGTCTCTTCGCCGGTGGCGTGAAAAATGCGGTCGCTGCTGTCGCCGTACATGGCTTCAAATGCGCTCGCCGCCGGGCCGCGCCCGCCCACCTGGAAGCTGCTGAGATTGCTCAGAGCGATAGCCGGAATTTTGCCGGCCAGCGTGCGCGGGACCTCCGTGCCCAACGCCAGTGCGCGGAACGCGCTGTGCGCCCCGGCTCCGCGCCGGTCCTCGGCCTCGAGCGCGCGGTTGAGCCATCCGTCCCCGGTGTTCTTCACGCCCGGCGTTCCCGACTCCATATAGTCCTGCGCGTCGAAATGCGAGCGCGTCATATCGGGCGAGCCGGCGGCGTGCACGATGGCAAGGTGCCCAGCGTCGTAGAGAGGCTTGAACGCGCCCATCGCCGGGTGCAGCCCAAAGAATCCATCCAGGTCGATCACCTGCTTTTCAGGAATCGCAATTCCCGGACGCATGGCGTAGTAATTCTTCTCGCGATAAGGCACCACGATATTCAGCCCATCGGCCGCCCCGCGCTGAAACACCACCACCAGGCGCTGCTTCGGCTTGGGCGCAGCCTGTGCCAGCACCGAGCGCACCAGGAACCCGGGAATCGTCGTCGTCCCGGCCAGCGCGAATGCCCCCTTGTGCAAAAAGAACCGGCGATTGATGTGCATCTTCATCACCTTTCATAAACTCGCGTGTCATCCTGAGCGAAGCCGGCGAAGTGCGGGCGCAGTCGAAGGATCTTCTCACCGCCGCTGAAATTCCGGCGACCCCATCAGCAACCCGGCCAGCAGTTGGTCCTGCTTTTCCTGCGGCATGATTGCAGGGCGTGGTGGCCGGCCATTTGCGGCCATCGCCATTCGCTGTGCTGTACCCGGGTCGTCGCTCTGCGCCTCAAACTGCTTGAGCACGGCGGCCCGCGTCGATTCGCTCACTCCGCCGGTCGTCAAAATGGATTCGAGCCGCGCCTCTTCCGCTTGGGTTGTGCCCGCCCCAGTGGCCGATGCCCAAGTGGTCGTAATCCCCGGCATGCGGTTGCCGGCCAATGCGAGAGCAAAATTCATACGGTTGACTAAAGCTCCTGTTGAGACCCACTCAGCCGCATCCCACTTGTACCCGGTGGGTGGAATTGCGCCGTAAAGCGGCATGCCCATATTGCGCAGCACATTGGCGAGCGGGCGCAGGTTCGCGATTTCCGCGTTGCTCGCCCGCGCCGCCGACACCACATACTCCAGCGGCGTCTTCACCTTGGCGCGATATACGCTTGCGGACCAGAACTCCGGCGCACGAAACATCGTCTTCAGCACCGCCGCAATATCCCCGCCCGAAGAGAGATACGTGGCCGCCATGCGATTCACAATGTTCGCCGGCGGATCGTCGCTGACGAACCGCACGGCCAGCTTGTAAGAGATAAAGTGCGCGGTCGCCGGCCGGGTCGCCAGGAAGTGCAGCAGTTGCTCTCCTTCGCGCTCGCCGTTCTCCTTGAAGTTTTTCCCCATGACCTTCTTCGCGCCCGGCTCATGGCGATTGGGGTCAAACCGGAACTCACCGCCGCGCTGCGGCCGGTCCACCGTCCAGCCGGTCAGGATGCGCGCCACCTGGATTACGTCAGCCTGCGTGTAGCCGCCATTCGCGCCCAGAGTGTGCAATTCCATCAACTCGCGGGCATAGTTCTCATTCAGGCCTTCGCGGTTCTTCCTGGCGTTGGGATTGCGCGACGCGTTCATCTTTGCCCGTTCCGCGGCCGGGGAGTCCGGCCCAGTGCTGCTGGCGTTATCCAGGTAGAGGAGCATCGCCGGGCTGTGCGCCACTGCTTCCAGCAGGTCTTCGAACTTGCCCAGCGCATGCGGCCGGGTCACATCGCGCTCGTAGCCCACCAGGTAATAAGGCGTCGCCTCATTCTTGTGAAGAAACACATTGAAGTGATTGAGCCAGAAATCGGCCATCACTTCGTCGAGTTGGGCATTCGAATAGACATCGCGGGTGAGCCGTTGCGCGATCAGTTCCTCCACCACCGTGCGCTGCGAATTCTCGAGCGCGCCCACGGTCTCCCGCATCTCCGGTGGCAAGCCGGCCACAAGCGCCGTTCGATCGGCACCTTTCAGCGATTGGAAGAATGTATCCGCATCCGCGGGCTGCATCGCGGCGAGCCGCGCCACGCGCTGTTCCGGACGAAGGGCGAGGACCGTGGCGGCCAGATCCGGATCGGCCGCAACATCGCCGGACTTTGCCGGCGGCGCGGCCATCATGGCCTGGTCATCCTTCATCCCGTCCCCGTCGAGCGAATCCATTAATTTCAAAGTCGCGTTTGCGGGCGCGTCCGTCGCGGCGGGAACATTCTTGTTGTCGGCGATTGCAGTCGCCTGCGCCGTGTTCTGCTTCTCCTGCTTCTTCTCCGACACGCGGTACATGGCGTCTTCATAAACCGCGTGCAATACGCCTCGCTCCGGGACCGGAACCTTGCCGTCGATCGCCTGCCGGATCACGGCGTTGCTGGGCAGCCGGAAGAGCAACTCTTCGCTGCGCCACCGCATGGCCGGATAGGCGGCCAGCCGCGCATTGAGACCCGTCTGATCAATCTGTGCCGGATGCAGTTGCTCGTCGAACCAACGATCGAGCCCGAGGGTTCGAACCGCTTCCAGATCGCCCGGGCGCGGTCCGAATGTGAACCGGTTCAGGGCGTGCAGGATGCGCTCGTCCCCCTGCAATTGCTCCGAACGATAAGGCGGGCGCGTTTTGGCGGCGGAATCCCCGGGGGGCCCCTCTCCCAGCGAGACCTGCGGCAGCCCGCCCAGGGCAAAACACATCAGGGCAGCGACTGGTCCTCGAACACACTGCATGGATTGGATCTCCGACGGGGATGGCCGGAATCGTGCGCGCGGCCCTGCTGTACCGGTCAGACGCGGTTTCTCATCCGAAGTTGCGGTACCGAGGTAATTCCCAGGCGAGCTGCAAAGGCTTGCCACATCGTTCACACTCGTATGACGAAAGCAGTCGGTACTTCGCCCGTTTCGCTTATCCCGTCCTGCTCAAGGGCGATAAATCCATGCCCCAAGCAGAACGGCGGGGACACTGTCCATCAACCCGACCAGAATTGTGGTAAAGAGCAGCGAGTTCGGGAAGAGATGCATCGGTTGGAGAGCCATGATTGGAATCGCCCAGAAAATTGCCCAAATCAACACGCCGCTACGCACCGCTGTTAATGGGCCGGGTCCGTAGTTCGGCCGGAACTTCGCGTAGATCCAGATTCCAATGATCCCGATCAGAAAACCTGATGGGATGAACGTAGCCCAGCCGGTTGGAATCCTTCCTAGAGCTGCGAATGCAGCCTTCCATTGCGGGTCCAGGAGCAGCCCGTGAACGATGTATTCCCCCGCGTTGATCACCGCCCCGGCAACAATCCCTCCGATCAGCACTCTTCCCACATTTGGCCGATTGGACTTCAAACCCGACCTCCTCTCGTTATTTTTGCGGGCGATTGTCTGTCGAAGTGTGCCCAGGTCTCGATTCTGAGACCTGGGATTCCGCGATGTTTGAGGTACGAATTCACGCGGTTACTTCGGCCTCTGTCCTCGACTGTCCCGCGCATCCGGTCCGGCGAGCCCGTGCCGGTTCAGAATCTCATCGATCTTTTGCCCATCCGCAAGAACGGTGCGGTAGACCCACCGGTAATGATCGCCCGCCCAGAACTGCATCACCTCCGCCGTGCGCTCGTCGCCCAGGACGGCGCGGTCGGCCTGCTGCTCCAACCGGCACACCAGGAGGTGAAGATAGGTCGACTCGCTGTCGTTCGCGCCTTCGGGATAGCCCACCGGCACGTTGGGATAGAGCTTCATCAGGTCCTGCTCGGCAGCTTTCGTCTCGTTTGGCCGGCGCTCCAAAAACCAGTGCAACTGCTCGTGCAGATAAGTGGAGAGAAGCTCATCATCCTGCTTCAGGTGCCGCGTGTGCAGCGTCAGCACCGGGTGACTGTGCGGAATGGATTTCTCGTCGATGACAATTTCGTGTGTGAATGTCCACTGCCTCAGATCGTTGGCCGCGACCAGGTGCTCCAGTTGCGCCTTGGTCGCCAGTTCTGGTGCTGAGTTATGGGCGCTGCGGATGTTGAGGGGTGATTCGTGGGGCCGCTCGGCTCCCGGCGCCAGCTCAAATTCGGCTCTCCCTTGTCCATCGGCCACGACAGTCGTCCTGGTTGTCGAAGCCAGGGGCCGTAGCTCAATGGCGGCCGCAGGGACATGGGCTCCGCCGGCGTCAAACACCTGAAGCGCGATGCGTCCGGGCGGTGCTGACTGCGCGAGGACACTGCCGGCAACCGCGAAGGCATTAGCCATGGCGATTCGAATCCAGGCCATGCGCACCAGTCTGGCACAATCCTCGCGATTCCTTCAAAATTTCCGCCGGCGACTTTGCAGATAATTAACCCCGTTTCTGGGAGAATATGAGCGGGGAGCTGGAGACGGCGCTAATCGGAATTTCCGTGCCTGCCAGATCGTCGCAGAGGGGAAGCGTCTTCTACCCTTGCGGCATCGTGGGAACAGCATGGTTGGCTCCGTTCAAATTCGCGCCATTCAGGGACCATCCAGATTATGTATAAAATGCGTACAATCAGTAGCTTGACGGCGAAAAACGCAGCGTAACTCGGCTTTTGTCCTGGAAAGGGACTGTGAAACTGTGAGGCAGATTAAACACCTATCCCTCAATGAGTTAGGAAAAAGCGCTCTCACAGTCTCACAGTCGATATCTGTTTTTTGGGCGGTGATTTGAATCACAAGAGCTCTTGGGGAGCCCGGCTCCAATCAGGGGCAGCCCTTCTTGCACTTCGACATGATGGCCTTGTGCAGCCGCTCCCGCAGGCTCGCGGGCATCTCGTAGATCTCGTGCGACCGGTAGATCTGGATGGTCTTGCGCGTGGTATTCAGGGTCACTTCGCAATGTTCGCAGCCGCGCAGATGTTCTTCCAGGTCGGCGCGCATCCCCGTGCCGCCGTCGTCGATCATGTCGTCGAGCATGGAGAGGAATTCACTGCACGTCATTTTTTAGCTCCCACTGCCGCAGGCCCGTTTTTGCGCTTGAAGTAGCGACTCAGCCGCTCGCGCAGTTGCAGCCGGGCGCGAAGCAGCCGCGACTTCACCGCTGGAATGCTCAAGCCCAGCGTCTCCGCTGTTTCCTCCGTCGACAAACCTTCCACGTCGCGCAGGGCAAACACCACGCGGAACCCGGGCGGCAGACCCTGGATCGTTTTGCGCAGAATCTCGCCCAATTCCGACTGCGAATAGTTCTGCTCCGGGTCGGGAGCCCAGTCGGCCAGGTCGCGGGGTACGCTGCCTTCCTCGGTCTCCACGTCCTCGTCGATCGAAACCATCTTGCCGGTGCGCCGCCGCCGCAGGCGCATCAGGCTCTCGTTGACTGCGATCCGGACCAACCATGTGTAAAACTTGGAATTCCCTTGAAATTGATCGAGCTTCTCATACGCCTTCAAAAAGGCGTCCTGCATCACGTCCTCGGCATCTTCCCGGTTTTGCGTAATGTGCTGCGCAATCCGGAACACTTGCCGTTCGTACTTGCGGACGAGCTCATCGAACGCGGCAACATCGCCCCCGCGAACCCGTTCTACCAGGGCTACGTCGGGGTGCTGCTCGTTTTCTCCCGCAATCGATTGGATGGTCGCCATTGGAGTTGGATGCGGAATTCCTTGGGGATCGGTAACCGGTTTGGGTGAAGGGCCCAAAAGACAAGTGTACCGGACGCCCCTCCGCCGGACCAAGCCGCCCGCCCTGCCGCACCCGGGCTGCTGCCCCGGCGCCCGTTTCCATCGTCTATGACACAGAAGTGGCAGAATGCATCAATAACGAGAGAGGTTCATCACTGTTCCTGCAGCGAAATTCCGCTTACATTGGAACCATGAAGGTTTCATCCGCGCCGCATCGGCCCGCCAGGTTCTTTGCCTGGGGCGCGGCGGGTCTTTTGGCCGCAACGTGCTTCCTTGCTTCCTCCCATGGGCAGGGCACAGGGGACCAGGCAGCTTCCGGCAAGTCCTCCGCGACTCACTCAAAGAAGAGCGCCTCTACGCATTCCAAATCCAAGCAAGGCACAGCCAGCACCGCGGCCGCACGGCGAAAAGCCCGCCACCGCGGAACCCGCGCCCAGCGCATGGCGCGCACCGCGCGGATCAAGAAGGCCTTTGTCGCTTCTACCGAGTTGCGCCCCATGGCTCAGCAGTTGACCACCATGCGCACTCCGGCAGCGTATGCCGGCGTCACTGCCTGGGCGCACCGCCAAACGGGCGACGCCGCTGCAGCGGCCTACCTGGCTTTAGGGCATGCCTACCTGCTCGACAAGCGTTACAGCGACGCAGTCACGAACCTCCGCCTGGTGAAACAGAACAGCGAAGTCCTGTCGGACTATGCGGATTTCCTGGCCGCCGACGCCGAACATAACCAAGGCAATGAAACTGCCGCCGAGGCGCTGCTTCGTGGGTTCGATGAACGCCATCCCGACAGCATTTTCGACATCGAGGCCCCCGAACTTGAGGCCAACGTTCTGCTGGCCCAGGGCAATGCGCAGGGTGCGCAAAAGGTGCTTGCCGGCATTGCCGAAATTGCCGAAGACCTTCCCAACTATGAACTTACCAAGGCAAAAATCGCTTTTGCCCTTGGCCAGGAAAAAGAATCCGAAGATCTTTACAAGCACCTGTTACTAAGTCATCCCCTGACTTCGGAAGCCAGCCAGGCGCGAGCCAAGCTGACGGCCATGGGAGCGGAGAGCGATCTCACAGCGGTCGAACTGCGAAGCCTGGGCGACGCCTTCTACAACGCCGGCCGGTACGCCGAGGCGGGCGAGCAATACCACGCGCTGGCGCGCAATGCTACCCTGCCGCCATCCGAGCGCAATGGATTCGCCGTCGCCGCCGCGGCTTGCGACCTGAAACTGAAGCGGCTGAGCGAGACCCAGGCGCAGACGTTGGCGGACACTCCCGATGAGAGCGGCGCCCGGCGGCTCTACCTGATGATGGAGTTGGCGCGCAATCGCAACGACGAATCTGACCTGTTGCGAATCATAGACCGCCTCAAGACGGAATTCCCGCAGAGCCCGTGGCTGGCTGAGGCCCTCTTCTCCACCGGCAACATGTATCTCCTGCGCAAGGATTACGCCAATGCCGCGAGCTTCTATGGCTACCTGGCCACGCATTTCCCCACCCACAAAAACGCTGCCGCGGCACACTGGCGTGCCGGATGGCTGGATTATCGTCAGGGCCTCTACAGTGACGCCGCGCGCATGTTCGACGAGCAGATCAAGCTCTTTCCCAACGCTACCGAAACCGCGGCTGCTCTATATTGGCGAGGGCGGCTCTACGAACTCGAGGAGAATAGCCGCGCCCAGGCGGCCAGAAATTACCGTACTGTCTCGAGCGTCTACCAGCACTTTTTCTATGCGCAGATGGCTCGGCAACGCCTGCAGGCGCTCGGAGAACCGCTGCTGGTTTCCGACTCGCAATCGGAGCCGGTCAAAGCCGCACCCGTACCGCACCTGGCGGACACATTCCCCGCCGACAGCCCGCACATCGCCAAAGCACGCCTGGTGGCCAACGCCGGCCTGAATGACTATATCGCCCAGGAACTCTCCGCCGATCCCGAATCGGACAGCTGGAGCGCGCTGGCCGAGGCGCAATTGTATGCATCCTTCGGTGAAAGCTTCCGCGCCATGCGCGCACTCAAGCGCGCCCTGCCCTACGCCACATCTGCATCCATCGATTCGATTCCGCTGGCCTACTGGCGCATCCTCTTTCCCGAGGCGTGGTGGGACACCATCAAAACTGAATCCGCCCGAAATGGACTCGATCCCTACCTGGTCGCATCGCTGATCCGGCAGGAGTCGGAGTTCAATCCCGGGGCGATTTCCTATGCCAACGCGTGGGGATTGATGCAGATTTTGCCGTCAACGGGCAAAACGCTGGCGCGAGAAGAAGGGATAGCGCACTTCGAGACGTACCAGTTGCTCGACCCGGAAACGAATATCAAGTTGGGCACTCGCTATCTGCGCCACATGATCGATAAGTTTGGCGGCGTGCAGGAATACGCTCTGGCAGCCTACAATGCGGGCGATGAACGCGTGGCGGACTGGCAGGCGGCCGGACCATATCGTGGCATCGACGAGTTCGTAGAGTCGATTCCGTTTACCCAGACCCGCGACTACGTGCAAGGAATCCTGCGCAACGAGGACATCTACCGGTCCATCGATGCGCTGGCGGCCACGCAAAGCAGAACAGGAATTGGTGCTTCACGGTGAGAGGATGATCCAGGCGGAAGATCCAGGGAATCCCGATCGATACTAGGCGTTTTTGGTTCTTTGTTGACGTGCAAGGTCATAGCCGGGAAAACTGGAATTGCCATTCGCAGCCTGCTGTTGTTCTACCGGCTCGCCGGACTCCGAAATGGTTCCGCGCTCCGGATCTCAACTCTGGGAGGGCAGGATGTCAGCCGACTTGCAGTACCTGGAAGAATGGATTCCTGAACGAATGGACCCTGGGACAGTGTTTCTCCTCCAGAATCAAGCCAAGTTGGGGCATGCGCAAAACCCTTACGTGGCCGTCATGTCGTGTCCCCGGTGCGCCACCATTGGGCTCATCACCCGGCGCCAACTGGGCGGCGGGGACGCCATTATCTGCGGCGGCGATGTCTGCTCGGCCGAGTACCAGCTAAGCGGCGAGAACATCCGGTTCCGCGAGCCGCAATAGGGCCCAGCACGACAATGCCTTCGCAAACATCGAGGCTGCTCCGCGCTTTATGTGGACTGCACGCGTGCGCCGGCCGAATTACCATGGAATAGGAAAGCCGAGCACTCCGCCCGGATGGCGAAATCGGCAGACGCAGCGGACTTAAAATCGGCATATCAAAAATCTCTTCCCCTATAAACAATTGAAATTAAACTACTTGCTTTGATACTGAACAGGGCGCATGGCTTACGCAACTCTTGCACACTTTTGCGACTCTTATAGAGAAGCAGGAGGTGCAACCGCATGTCAGAGCATTACACCATCCTCGGTGGCACGGTTCACGTCTACAAGCGTCCGAACAGTTCGAGCTGGCAGTGCGCAACGTATCTAGCCGGGAAGAATCGGCGCACAACGACCAAAGAAGACAGCCTCTCGAAAGCGAAGGAGTTCGCGGAAGACTGGTATTTGCAGTTGCGCGGCAAGCTCCGCGACGGTCAGTTGAAAAGCGGTAAACTGTTCCGCGAAGCAGCGAAGCTATACCTGCGCGAATTCGACATTATGACGCAGGGACAGCGTAGCGCGACCTATGCGCGCGGACAGCACGCGAGGGCAAACGGCCACCTGATTCCGTTTTTCGGCAGCATGGTACTTCCCGAGATCACGGCTGGCAAGGTCAATGAATATCGCATCCATCGCCTTGAGGAATGTAAGGCGATGCGCGGCAAGCCTCCGGCGCATAACACCATGCACCAGGAAATTGTGACGTTGCGCCAGATTTTCAAAACGGCACTACGGCACGGATGGATCGATCATCTCCCTGATTTGTCAGCGCCATATCGCGCGTCCGCAAAGATCTCCCATCGAGCATGGTTCTCACCGGAAGAGTACAGGCAGCTTTATGAGGCAACGCGGAAGCGCGCCCAGGACCCCAAGCAGCCCCGGTTTCGTTGGGAAGCGGAACAACTTCACGATTATGTTCTGTTCTCCGCTAACACCGGACTCCGCCCCGACGAGGCGAGGCGTCTTCAGTTCCGCGATGTCGCGGTGACCGAAGACGAGGGGAGCGGCCAAACCATCCTTGAGATCGAAGTACGTGGAAAGCGAGGTGTTGGTTATTGCAAGAGCACAACAGGTGCCGTGCATCCGTTCGAGCGGTTGAAAGCGCGCCTGCGTCCAGACGGAGGGCCGGGAAGATCCGGCAGCCGTACCGCATCAATGGCCAACGGTGAGTGGCATACGCCCGGACCCACCGATCTTCTGTTCCCGAAATGGCCGCGCGAGTTGTTCAACGCAATTCTTGAGGAAGAAAAGCTTCGCACCGACCGTGACGGAAGGCCGCGAACCGCGTATAGCCTGCGCCACACCTACATTTGCTTGCGCCTGCTTGAAGGTGCCGACATCTATCAGATTGCCAAGAACTGCCGGACAAGCGTGGAGATGATTGAGAAATACTATGCGGCGCATTTGAAGACGCAGCTCGATGCTTCCGCTATCAACATCATGAGGCCACGGTCGAAGAAAAAGACGGTTCCCAGGAAAGGCCCCGGACGAGTCGAGGCCGTCCGTTTGGCTGAGGAAGCGTAGACCAGCACTGCTTGCTTTCTGATGACCGTCAAACACTGCTATCCAGTGAGCCAGGATGGAACCATCCTGGCATGGTTTTGGGGCCGGAACCGGCCCCACTCCGGCCCGGAACCGGGCCAGGTACCGCCAATCGCTTGCATACGAAAGTAGGCTGCGCTTCTCCTCTCAAATCACCCGCTCTCCCGCCGCCCCGTCCCCGAACACCATGCGGAAGTAGACCGAAATTTCTTCTTTCATCAAGTGCCCCCGCTTCATGCGGCTTTATGGCAGAGCCGGTCGGAACCCGTCAAGGGTGTTCGCTGACGCTCCATGAACGCGCAATAAGCGCGCGCCCTTGACTGAACCCGCCTCGCCTCCGCCCACCGCGCAAGACATGAAGCGGGGGCACTCAATAAAAGAAATTTGGGTTGGGAGCCAGAGGCAAAAGCCCTCCTTCAGATTCCGCCCCACGCGGGCGCACAGGAGAGCAGAGATTCATGGCACACCGCAACCATCGCAATGCAGCCAGCAGGCCAAGCATCTACCAGACCGTTACCGACCGCATCATTTCCAGCCTCAAAGCAGGCGTGATTCCGTGGGAAAAGCCTTGGAGGGCCCCGCGCTTTGCGGGTGGCCCATTTCCGCGCAACTTCTTTACCGGCAAGCCCTACCGCGGCATCAATGTCCTTTTGATTTGGTCGAGCGAGTACAGCTCTCCGTTCTGGCTTACCTTGAAACAGGCGCAGGCATTGAAAGGCAACGTGCGCAAAGGCGAGCACGGAACGCCGATTGTCTTTTACAAGCAGATTCCCGAACACGCGACAAAAGACGAGGAAGCAATGAGCGACGATGAGCGCGTTCCTTTCGTTCTTTGCCAATACACGGTTTTCAACGTGGAGCAGTGCGAGGGCCTCGCGCTTCCTGAAATCTCGCAGCCCGCCATCGCGCCTGAGATCGGCGGAGACGACCTCTGCGAGAGCATCGTCACCGGATGGGAGAATCGCCCCGCACTCTATCTCAGTAGCCCCACCGAGTACCGCGCTTACTACCGCCCCTCTACCGATTCTATCCACATGCCCGCGCGTTCCCGCTTCGTCGATACTCCGCACTATTACAGCACGCTCTTTCACGAGCTGGTACACAGCACCGGCCACGAGAACCGTCTACATCGCATCTTTGGCGACCGCTTCGGTGATGAGCCTTACAGCATAGAGGAACTGGTAGCCGAGATGGGCGCGGCCTTTCTTTGCGCTATCGTAGGCATCGCCAACGAGCGCACCGACCGCAACACCACTGCTTACATCCAAAACTGGATCACCACGCTGGAAGAGGATAACCGACTCATCGTTCATGCAGCCGCCAACGCGCAGAGAGCCGTGGACCTGATTCTCGGCAGCACGTTTGAGGAAGAGAAGGGGACAATTGAAAACGCCGGGGATGCAGCGGCATCCCCGCAGCCGTTGCGATGAATATCGCTCCGGCAATCTATGGTCATGCTCATCTCTGAGCAGTGGCAGGAATGCTTATTTTGCTCTCAGGTACTCCGAGGGGGTGACAATGCGCGTCCCCTTGAACGCGCCGGGAGTCAGTAAATCCTTGTCCCCTGCAACCAAATAACTCCGCTTTCGCAAGGGCGGCGCACTCCAGAAACATATCGTCGCTGGGATCAGGGCATTCCTTTACCATGCCTCGAATGTTCACACGGATGCCACGCGACAGAATCGCTTGCAGCGCCGACGTCGCCCGGTGTTGTTCGCAGGAGAACTTTTCCGTCAGGACGCCCACGATGTCCGCGTCAATCTCGTCACAAGTGACAATCACGTCTTCCACATCGCTTGCTCGATGCACACAAACCCTATTTCAACATGACCAAATGACAACAAACATTTCTCGCCATCCGCTGACAACAATCCGCACGAGCAGTCAACGTGACTTTTGGCACGACAGAGGCCAGACAATTCGATTGACTCCGTCGCTCACATCAGTGAATACTTTTTCCGACACCGTTTCCCAATTTTATTCCATGGATCAACACGAGGTCATGCGGACTGTCGCATCGATTTTCGGCTTGAACGATTTCCGACAATTATTACCGTGCAGTTCGGACCCACAATGCAGTACTCGCCCCGCTCTTCATCTTTCGTACAGGAGTGACAATATTGTCCCGCTGCGGCAATGCACCTCGGGTAAGGTGCATAGCAAGGTCGCTAAGCGGGTTGCAGTTAGCTAACTGCAAACCCCACGTTCCGATATACAACAGCAGCCTCGTGATCATTGCGCTAAGTCAAACACAGCCCGCTCCCAGTACGCATGATGTCTTCAAATCGGAAACAAATTTGCCATGACAAGGTTAGCCAACCTCGATGCAAGCTCCGCAAAAGCAATTCTGCGAGAACATGCAATAGCATGACATTCAATTCCCGCCTTTCGGTGACTCGATACTTTGAGTACCGTCCGCTCAGACTCCATTCCGCTAAATATTTCATAGGTGAAGACTGTGAAAAGGTTCGTAATCGCATTCATCGTAATTCTTGTCGTCTCTTTTGCCTTCCAGCCGAAACTGCATTCACAGGCAGCGCCCGGTGTCTTTGCAGACGCCAATCACCCGGCAGGAGCGCCAGATCCTCAGAAGCTCGACGACGTGTGGAGTGTTGATCCGATCAACGATCAAGTCAGTATCAAGATCCCATTCACCACGACGACGCAGGGCGGACGAGGTCCGAAGATTCCCTTTTCTCTCATCTATAATTCAGCTTCGACGCTCACGCTGCAAGCAAGCGGATCAGTCGTAGTGGGTTATGGATCGCTGGCCAGCGCCTTCGCGTGGTCGGCTCATCCACTCGCGGCGATGGGATCATTATCCGCGCCCTCTGGCCCTTGGACCACGTCCGGACCGTATTTCTACTCTTCCTTTTCCAATATTCCGAACACGACCGAGCCCAACGGAAACGGGGGGACAAGGGTCACTGCAAATGGCTGTTCGATCACCAGTCCGTACATCTACGTCGATCAAGAAGGCGCTTCGCACGATTCAAATTTATTGGAGTTCACTCCAATCGAGGGCTACGATCCGTCGCTCAATGCGTGGACGCCGCCATGCGGACCAGCACAATCTCAGTCGTCGTCATATTGGCCCTCCTCATCCACCTCCGATGGTTCCGAAATCGTCACTGGTAGTGGATCCGCAACGACCCCGGATGGCACCAATGCCACAGGAAACTACTCCATTGCCAGTGGAGGATTCGGTGGCACAACCACGTTGACAGATGCGAATGGCAATTCGGCATCTCTAGTCACCGTCGGTGGCGTCACGACGGCCACGGACGCGCTCGGCCGGACCGTGTACAAGACGAATATACCAATTGGTCAGCCTGGACAGATTCCGGCCGGGTCGTATTACGTGTACACCTATGATACGCAAGGGAACGCCGAGATATACACAGTCACGTTTTCCACCTATTCGATCGGCAATTTGTCTTCAACTACTCCTCCCTCAACCATGTCACATCCCACGACCTCGGAGTTCCTTTCTCCCACCTTCTGTACGTCGAATTGCACTCAGAATTACTCGGTAAGTCAGCCATCACAAGGGGATCAATTCACAGCAGTAAATGAAATTGATCTGCCCGATAGCACTTCGTCGAACAAAGTGGCATACATGTTCAGCTACGATCCGATCTTCGGGACGATCTCCAAGATAACTTTCCCAACGGGCGGCTTCGTTCAATTTACATGGGGCATTCGCGGCGAAGATTGGAGCCCATACAGCCAATTCCAGGCGATCTCGTCGATAGCCGTGACCGGCGTCGATCTTTCGGACGGCTCCGCCGTACACCATTGGACGTACGACTTGGAATCTCTCTCCAGTTCTCAGGCAACGCCTATCGGGATTGTCCATGCTCCCGACGGGAGCAAGACCGACTATACGGGCGTCTGCCTTACTTATATCGCGATTTCCATGTATATGCCCCAGGCGAAGAAAAACTGCAAGGAAGCATCGCGAGCGGTCTACGACAGCAGCGGAACAAACCTGGTAAAGACAATTGCGCAAGGTTTCGACGGCCAAGGGCTTCCTCTTCAGGTTGCAACAACCTTGTATGATGGTTCATCGAGCCTACAGCAGCTTGTCAGTTACAGCCGCGATCAGTGGGAGAATGTGACCGAAGAAGACGAATCGGATTACTATGTCTGCTCGCCCTGCTCCGAGCCCCCTTTGCCCGCTCCATCGAGCGGCTGGAAGCGCATCACCTACACGAGCTATGCGTATACAACCAATTCATCCATGTCGAGCGCGCACATCGTAAGTAAGCCGTCGCACGTGCTGATCACTGATGGGAGTGGCGCTCGCTTCTCCTTGACGGACTTTGCCTATGACAGTAAGGGAAACCTAACTGACCAATTCAAATGCATGACAATTTCGGGCACCGGTCCGCTACCGCCATCTGATTCGACCCCATCCGCCTCTTGTACAACGTATTGGCAGACCCATTACGTACTCGACGCAACCGGACAGATTACGGCAAAGTATGACGGGTACAATACAGTGTGGAAGACATCTGCTAAGACGACCTATATTTGGACGGGCCCAGACGGAGAAACGAATCAAAGTGGCTTTCTAACCAAGGTAACACATCCAAACCTAGCCACGGACACTTACAAGTACTATGGGCCGACAGGGGAGATGGCATCTCATACTGATTGGAACAATCAGACGACGACGTATTCCTACATCGATCCCGTGACGGGAAAACCAGATCCCTTGAATCGCATTCACGCAATTACAGCGCCGCAGACGATGGACATGACCGCCGGGAAGAATGGCAATGGAGTAACAACCTACACTTACAGCGACATCGCTGGCGCTTTTTCGGTTCACGAGCAGCTCGCGGTTGATGCGAATACCCCGAGCACAGAAACCTCGAAAACGACGAACTTCGATGGACTCGGTCGGGCCACTTCGATCGTCATCGCCGTCCCTTCCACCCAGTGTAGCGCGGGTATTGCCACCACCAAAACGACCTATGACTCTATGGGTCGGGTATACTCGGTCACAAATCCTTACTGTACCCAATCGGACGCAACCTACGGTTTAACCTTTTACCAATATGATGCCCTCGGCCGAAAGATCCTGACTACCCTTCCGGATGGCGTTGCAAGCACGATCAAGTATGGGGGAAATGCTACAGAAGCCACCGATCCATTCAATGGCACAACAAATGTGCAACATATCCAGCAAACTGATGGGCTAGGTCGCCTTACGGACGTCTGTGAAATATCCTCGACACCGCTGGGGAACGATGCCTCTCCTAGCGCTTGCAACCTCAACATCGCGGGAACGGGATACCTGGCGCACTACACCTACGATCTTCTCGGCAACTTGCTTACCGTGAATCAGCACGGGCAGTCCAGAGCGTTCAACTATGATGCGTTGTCGAGGCTTCAGTGTGCCTCCAACCCGGAGAACACCACTGCCTATTGTCCGGCTACGCCATCAGCAACCTGGGTGAGCGGGACAACAGGATATACCTACCCCTCCCCGAGCACCAATCCGGCAATCGCTTGCGCGCCTGACCCGACGGTACCCTGCACCAGAACCGATGCCCGTGGCGTCGTGACCACATATTCCTACGACGACATGAGCAGGCTTGTCAGCAAGTCCTACGGAACGACCAGCGGCTCTACTACGCAAGGTTCGATTTCGGATCTGTCCTCCTGCTACCAGTACGATGTCGCCGTTACTGGTTTCAGCGGTGTCACCGACACCAATCCGTTAGGACAATTGACAGCGGAATGGGAGCAGTCGGGGACTTGCCCGTCTTCGTCCGTGACCGCGATTCCGAGCGGTGCGTCTTCCATTCGGCTCCGGTACAACCACGATGCAATGGGACGCGTAGGATCAGACTACCAGTGTGCGTTTGCGGCGGCCTGCACGAGTACCGCGGTGGGCGGTTTCACCTACAGCTACAATCTTCTGGGGAATCTGGTGCAGTCAAATAACGGCATCCAAGCCGGCACCGTTTCCGCAACGCAGGTGGGAGAGAACTACACCGGAAGTACGTCTCCTTCGGTTACCTGGAAGACGACCTACGATATAGCGGATAACATTCAACAGGCTTACGTGCAGGATCAGCCAGGGACGTCGGTGTGGCCAAACAGCTCTGTTGGAGCAGCGTTCCTCACCGATCCTGTTCTTCTGAATCCCACAAGCTACGATCCTTTCGGGCACATGACAGCGGCGCAGCTGGGCATTACACATGCGGGCACGACGCCAGCCCTGACGATCAACCGCCAGTATGATGTTCGCTCCAGAATTAATTACGAGCTTGATTACGGCACGAATGCCTCCAGCAGCCCAACTAACAGCATTGGCACGATCACCATTTCCGGTACCGAGCAGCCCCCGGCATACCCGAAGTCCAGCTATGCCACGGGAAGTGTGTCGGTCAACGGCACCGAACAGTATTACAATGCCGATCCGAACTACTGTCAAAGCCAGTCGTGCGAAGTGCCTGATGCCGGCTCAATTACCATAACCATCAACGGAGTCGCGGTCTCAGTTGGCTATGGCCAACCGTCAACCGTCTCCTCGCTGGCAACAGCAATGGCAACCCAGATTAACGCCTCCGGTGTGGCGGCCACTGCAGCCGCATCTGGGTCAACCGTACTGCTCACGGCGACGATTCCTGAGACGGGCGGCAACAGCATTACTCTTTCTGCCTCATCCGCCACTTCGAATCCAAATGACTTCCCGAGCCCGTCATTCTCGCTAGGCGCCTCAGGCTCGACACTATCGGGCGGCAAGAACGCTCCACAGGTCTACGATTCCGGAACAGTCAGTGCGACAATCAACGGCACAACTGCAAGTGTCTCGTACGGCCAATCGAGTACGCCCCAGAGCATTGCCAGCATGCTCGGTACTGCGCTGCAGAGTCTTGATGGGTCGTTTCTGAGCGCCAAAACGGACGGCGATGTCGAGGTGCTGGTGAGCTCCTCTTCAGGCACATCGACTGACTGGCCGATCTCAACGAGTGTTGCCTACGACAATACAGATTTCTCCTCCCCCTCGTTCATGGCAATCTCCTCCCCGTCGATGTCCAATGGCACTGCAGCAAACTTGGTTTACTATTATTTTGTTCCCACGGGCGGTTATGCGCCCAACGGAAACATTCTGGTCCACTCGGATATGGTGATGGGCGACTGGTATTTTGGCTATGACAACGTGGACCGCCTGATATCAGCCGCACCCGACGCAACCGCTCCGTCCCAATACCTGAGCCCGAACCCGTACAGCTGCTGGAGCTGGCAATACGACAGTTACGGCAACCGGACACAGGAAGCCTATGCGAAGTCGCCGTGCCCAGGCACTCCTACCCCGCAAACGAGCGTGTCCGTTAGCACTGCCAACAACCACATTTTGCCTGCGAGCGGGTTCGTCTACGATTCGGCGGGCAACACGCTTTTCGACGGGTGGAATGAATACTGGTACGACGCCGAAGGGCGGGAGTGCGCCGCGCAGAACAAGCGCATCGGCGGCCAGCAGGCCTTTCAGTACATGTACGATCCTGAAGGAGGACGAATTGCCAAGATGGGCCTGGCGTCCCCGCCGGCTGCCTATCAAATTATCAGCTCGGGATTGGCGAGCAGCCCCACTTGCAGCCAGGCAACCAAAACGGGGTGGAGCAATTGGTACCTGGTCGGCGAGGGCGGTGAGCAGGTGACCGAGTTGAACACGTCGAGCGGGCGGATGGCGTGGGCCCATACGAATGTCTGGTCGCGCGGCAAACTGATGGCGACCTACGATCTAAAGGGAATCCACTACGGTTTGGCCGACCCGCTGGGGACGAAGCGCGTCCAAGTGAACGCCACCGGACAGGTGGACGAGAACTGTACCAGCCTGCCCTTCGGCAACGACGTGAATAATCCGATCAGCGCGCAGTGCTCCGCGCCGGTAAATGGCCTTCAGACCAACGACGACGCTACTGAGCACCACTTCACCGACAAAGAACGAGACGCCGAATCAGGCAACGACTACTTCGAAGCACGCTACTACAGCAGTGCGATGGGAAGGTTCCTCAGCCCAGACTGGACCGCGCAGGAAGAGCCGGTTCCATACGCTAGCCTCGATGACCCGCAGACACTGAATCTGTATGCGTACGTCCGAAACAATCCTTTGACCAGTGTTGATTCCGACGGCCACGCTTTTTGTCCAGGCTGGTGTGACCTCACCGGCATGGCTTTCCAAACACAAAGTGAAACCGAGGCGGCGGAGAGGGCGTACAACGCGCAAGCTGGGTACGGAAAGGTGACCAACGCACAACTGTCCCAGCGGGTTGCGGAGCAGCGGAGTTTTCTACTTAGCCTCCCTGGGCTTAATGATGCGACTAAGACTCAGTTGGCATCGGCTGCCGATCCAATAATCTTTCACCTATACATGTGCGAAACGGCGAGCGATTGTGGGCCGACGAGATATGACCCCAGAGGTATCCTGCTGACTGGGCCACAAGTAGCTGGTGCTATCGACCCCAGCTCGATCGAAACCCACCACATGCTGCCCCAGAATGAGACGATGAAATCGTTCTTTGAGAAAAGAGGATTAGATGTAGAAGATTTTACAAAGGATATGACTGCGGCAGAACACCGACTGAAGCCTAATGGTCTTCATACGAAAGACGGTGGTGACTGGAACGGTGTATGGGAAAATTGGATGGGCAAAAACCCGAATGCCACGCGGGCGCAGGTTCTTCGACAGCTACAGAAGATGAAAAAGGATTTCAAAATCAAATGAGCTTAGCAACGACCAATGAGATCTGGGTTTTGTCGCGCGGTATAGACCGGAGCAAGCGTTGCGCACGCAACGTGATCAGCGATTCCGAAATCATTCACTGCCCACAAGATCCGGACCACCAAAGGCCCGGAAAACGCATACGCGACCTTAGCGTCGAGTTTCCTCTTGAGGCACTCGCGGACGAGATGTCTTGGACAGGTGACTCAGACTGCCTTGCTCGGCAATCCTTGTCCTCCCTTTTCCGATTATCGGGAATAACTGGATTCGAGACCCGCCCGATCGAGGTCACTCTCGGAGGGATTCCAATTGATCATGATCAAGAAGAACTCGTGACGGTTGGCTGGGGCGGAATCGCAACGCCGGGATCGGGCGTTAAACTTGATGACAATGAATCATGTCTAGCGTGCGGACATCTGGTTTACACAGGAGTACAAGATTGGTCCAATCTGATCGACTTCGACCAGTGGGATGGTTCAGACATTTTCATCGTTTGGCCACTCCCGAGATTCATCCTAGTGACTGACAAAGTGGCTAAGCTGCTCACAGACAACAAGATTAGCGAACTGACGCTGACTCCGTTACGTGCAATGGAGCCTCAAGAAGACGAGCTCTCCCCAGGGCGAGTTGGATACTGGCTTTCAGAGGAAAAAATGAGATCGGTCTCGGTTCCCTCCGACATCGCATGAGCCGGTGTGGGCCCACATCTTGCAGTAGCCCAGTTCTCCCGGGTATGGAGATATCGGGTAGCGTTACGATGCAAGCGCTGGATGCTATTCGAGTGCCGGATGGATTTACGACGTTGCCGCTCGCTTGTCTTCCGAGCGAGGTGTCCAGCCACCGGTCTATTTCTACCGGCAAAGAACACGACTCCGAATCAGGCAACGACTACTTCGAAGCCCGCTACTACTCCAGTGCGATGGGCCGGTTTATGTCACCCGATTGGTCTGCGAAGGTCATGCCGGTGCCCTATGCCAAGCTGGACGATCCGCAGAGCTTGAATCTGTACAGCTACGTTGAGAACAATCCCCTAGCTCGCATCGATCCTGATGGCCATTACAAATGCAATGATGGCGCGTCAGGAGATTGCCAGAAAGTGAAGGAAGGGCTGGCCAACATAAAGGAATCGATCAAGAGTGGGAACTTAGATAAATCCGAGCGGAAGCAGCTGAAGGCGGTCCTAAAATTTTACGGGAAAGAAGGAAAGAATAATGGGGTATTGGTGCATGCTGGCCCCGGATTCGCTGGCACACCGGGGAACACCGATTTTCACATGGACACTCACACGACAGAGATATCTTTTGATTTCAGCAAGATCGACCTGAAGGGCGTCGGGAAGATCGACACGGAAATAGCTGCCGATGTAGCACACGAGGGCGAACACGGTGTCATCGAGAATGCTCGCGGAGCAAGACCCGTCGGAAAAGATCAGATCTTTTCAGAGGAGAAGCAAGCCTATGGCGCGCAAGGTCTGGTTAACAAGGGCATGCAAGACGATTCCCCATACGGAATCTGGACAAACGCGCGCGGGTTAAGCGATCAAGCGACCCGCCTTGCCGCCTGGGGGTCAACAATAGAGGACTGCAAAAGCTCGAGCGCGGGGTGCCAATGACCAATTCTTGCCCACTGACAGTTGGCGTTCTACTGTTTCTAGCATGCGCGATCCCTGAGATTCACTGTAGGGAGGCGGCCCCGGAAAACGTGACTGTGTGCGCGATCTCAAAAAACCCGGCGCAGTACGACGGACGTGCGGTCTCAGTGTATGGGGACTTCGAGAGCGACGGCATTGAACGAGTAATACTATCGGATCGCTCATGCAACAAGGCGCTCGCACTGCAGCTTGTTCCCACTCCCAAAGGCTATGACAATCTGACGAAGGCGCTGCAGGGAGGATTGCCGGGAACGTTGGATAAGGTAGTCAAGGCCAGGTTCACAGGCGCATTTCAATGGCGGCCGGACAAGACCCCCAGCTTTGTGCTGAGCGTTGACGAAATAACGCAGGTGAGTCTCGATCCTCATGAACGCACTCTCCTCCAAGAATTCCAAGAAGAGGAATCCAATGCTGACAATAAGCTAGTGAACGTTTGCGCGCTCACCAACAACGGTATGCGCTACGATGGGCACTCCATCCTCGTCGAAGGGACATTTCCCTTGGACGCCCATAACGCGATTCTGACAAATCCTGCTTGCCCGCGTTCTCAATTGATTCTGCAGGAAGAGCCCCGCAGCAACAGGTTAAGAGCTGCGCGATCTCAATTGGAATCCATCGCAAAAAAGAACAAACAGCGATCAATTGACGTGACCCTCCGCGGAACCTTCCACTTGGCAGCGGACCCAAAGTGCGGCACGCCTGTCTGCGCACGATATGAGCTTGAAGTTGAGGAGCTGGTTAACGTCCACGAAACAAAATGAAACTCGAGGAAGTGAATCCGCTCCCCTGGCATTTCGGGCCCAAGGGTTGATGTACGATGAGCCGTACATGATTAGGATGGAGTCTGCCGTTCGTGCATTGAACGCGTGTTTCGCTCTACCCCGTTTCACCGGCAAAGAACGGGATGCCGAATCCGGTAACGACTACTTCGGGGCCAGATACTACGCAAGCTCAATGGGGCGCATGATGAGTCCCGATCCTGGGAATGTTGGCGTGAAGCCAGAAAATCCCCAGTCATGGAACTTGTATAGCTACAGCCTTAATAATCCTCTGAGCTTCACTGATCCAACAGGTCTGTATGTCTGTGAAGACAGCACGAAATGCGACTCCAAGAATGACCAGGCGTTTGCCAAGAGTCTCGCAGATGCCCAAACTGCTGCGAACAAGTTGACGGGAGATGATCAGACGAAGGCACAACGCGCAATTGATGCCTATGGAGCGCAAGGTGTTGATAACGGCGTCAATGTGCGGTTTGACAGTAATATCCAGGGCGGCGTCACGGAGGTCAGCGGAGTTGCAAATGGGAACAAGAGCGCCGACAATCCAAACGGCCAGAACATCAACGTAACATTCAATCCCAACGCGGTTGGAGGAGACCTTAGCGCAGGTCTGGTAGGTCACGAGGGATCACACGTTGCTGATGGATCGGCTTGGGTGTCGTCGGGCTTTTCGGCGAGCATGGACCCGACCCACAATCTGACCGAGGTGAACGCCAATCACGTCCAATTCAACATCATGAACGCGCAGCTCGGGGCTATGTATCCCAACGGTTACACCGCGAGCTTATATGGGGGCAGCGTCAACTGGAAGAACGGTGACACGTTCAAGATGATTACGCCAGATTTGCAAAAAGCGATTCAGAAGGAGAACGGCTCTTGGGATACCAAGCCCGCGTTTACGAAAGGATGGCGTTTGCAACCATGAAAATCCTTGAACGCGCCGCGCTACTGAGCATCTGCATCGCAGTCTCTTTGCTTGGCACCAAGTTCGCCAGGGCGAAGGAGGCAAGCATGGTGGATGACTTCGTTCTCAATCCGTCAAAGCCGTATGTGTATCTCGTTCTGGACCATGTTGGTCCGAGGAAACCGCTTCGTGATGGCGAGGCGAACAAGGGCATGTGGTTGCGGCTGGTCAATAACTGCCGGTTGCCGCTAGTGATCATCGCATCCAAATCGTCTGCCAATGTGGCGGATGGGGCGTTCTGGGTACAGGATGAAGTGGTTCCCAATAAACCCTCTCCAGGAACGGAATCTGAGGGAGCAGGGGTGGGTTATGAACCGGGACAAGAGGACTTGACGGAGATATTCCTTCATCCCAACGAGGGCGAGGCAGAAGTGAGAGGCGCAGAAAAGGCTGCCAGGTCATCTCGGGAAGTCACGAAACGTCCACATGGTTACAACGATGGGTACCAGCCAGGCCCCCAGGTTCTAAAGGTCATTCCGCCCGGAGGAGAGGTCCTGTTCAGCCTCCCGATCAATCACGTAAGCAAGACATGGCACTTCGAGGTTCCCTTCCGCTTCGCCTTGAAGCAGGAGGGGACAATTCGGCAGCCGTACAGCTATGTCGCATTTTTCTGGGATGATCTGCCGGATGTGTACCGCTCTGAGGACACCGGGCCTTCCGTGCCCAAACCGGACTCCCCTGAGAGTACGCTGCTGCACGAAGCGGGTCACGTGCAGGCTGCTGCCAGGCAGTAGGTTTTTCCTTAGCCGCTGTTCTGAGTCGTCACATGCCGCCGCTAGGCGGCCTGTGTGCGTCTGTGTGCGATCTCCGGCAGCCATGGCGCACCCGCCGAAGAGCGCGCTGCCTACGGCATCGGTTTTAGGCAGGACACGTCACCCCGGCTCGGGTGCTGCGCGGTTGCTGAAGGTTCCTGCGGCGGGAACCTATTGAGATTGCAGCGGTTGACCGCAAAACGGACTGCTCACGGTTACTGCGGGAGTAACCTTCGGCTACCGGTCGGGGAACCCGTTGAAATCACAAGGCAACAGCTAGGAATCGGCATCCCGGCGCGCTCACGCGCGTGTAGCCTCCGCTCCGCCGTCCGTAAAGGCTCTCCGCTTCGCTCCGACCGCTGGCGCGGCTCCCGTTGGTCGGCCTTGACTGACGGCTCCGCTGCGGCTGGTTGGCAGCTATGAGAAGAATGTCTTCTTCTCATGTTCCGCATGACAAGACCGATAGCTCCGGTCTCCGGGGGCATCTTGCGGTATGACCAGCGGCGATTCTGCTGGTTCCCAGCCTATGCTGCCACCCATTCCAGCAGAATCCTGCCAGTCTGCGACAAACGGTGAGAAGCATCATCCCGCCGAAGCCGGCCCCCGCTGGCCGAGTAGGCGAAGGTTCGGCAGAGGTCTGGGATGCCGTTGACCGCCAACTACGCCGCAGCCCTCAATGAGTGCCTCGGCGGAGATAAGCACTCAGCGAGCGCAATTGAAAGTGCGGAAGTGAAGCTCGTCTGCGGGGACTTATCTGAGCGGCGTTCACAATGGACGGGGCGGTCTTCGCTCAATCGGCGGACATCGCACGCCGAATCCCTGTTGGTTTACCGGCGTACGGGCCCGAGATACTTGTCCAGCCAGTCGAGAACTTCGCGAACCGCAGTCGGGCGCGGAAAGGCTCCATGTCCGCCGTCGTAGATCACCAGCTTCTTGTCCTTGGCAGGAGTTCCCAGGAACTGAAAGAGTGGACGCTGCGACAATTCCACCGGAAAATCATCGTCGTAACGGCCGTTCAAGACCAGCGTCGGCGTGGTGACATGCGGATCGAAGTTGATTCCGTCAACCTCCGACAGATCGTGTCGCAGTTGAAAGCCGGCCGACAACAGGACGGCCGCCTTGAAGCGCTTTTCAATGGCCAGCAGTACGGGCGCCTCCGCTCCGCCGAGGCTGATGCCCAAATAGGCCATCTTTGCGGTGTCGAAATCCCGGCGAGTTTCCAGATAGTCCAGCGTGCGGCCCAGGTCCTTAGACCACGCAATCGCATGATCGCGAAAGAAGGTCGGTTTGTTACGCCCTGGAATGAATCCGTCGCGCCGCTGATACATTCCCTTGTAGACTGGGACCACCATCGCCCGCCCGCTCTTGAGGATAAAGTCATAGGCATTTTCGACGCTGGCCAGATCGAGCGTGTCGTTCAATGTTGCCATTGCACCCGGGAAGAGCACCACCGTCTGCCAAGGCGGCTGAGCCTGCCGCGGCAGGAAGAGGTAGGCCGTGATGCGCTCATGCCCGTACGCCGCATCGAATGAAACTCTTTCGTGCTTCGCATGCTCTGTCACCTCGGTCTGTTCCACCCGGGCATTCAGCGCGTCTTTGTCGTAGGCATAGAGTTCCCTGTAGGCCTTGAAGATCGCGTCCGGCACCGGCTTCTCTTTCCAGAAATCGCGGGTGTTAGATTCAATGCGCTGCTGAGCAGCGAGATTCGGCGGGTACAAGTGCTTCATGCAGCGGAAGCCAAAATTGGCGTGGCGGTCCCAAGGCGATTGGGCGTCGGTGAAATTGAACATGTAATCCGGCTCGCCGAACCCACCGCCAAGGATAAGTCTTTTTCCATCGCTTGCCTCGTTCAGGCACCACTCCTTCACGTTGCCGGCCATGTCGGTTGTGCCCCATCCGCTTAAGGTGCCTTCCCCTCCCACGGCCTGGGTTTCATCAAGCCGGAAGTTGCTGCCCGAGGCGATCAGCGGCGTGTTGTCGTCGGCTTGCGACGCAAGCATCCAGTGATAGGCCGTCGGCAGGCTCTTGCCCACAAATTCGGTGTACGCTTCCGCCTCGTACCAGCTCACGCCGGCCACCGGATAGCGATCACGTCCCGTAGAAAAGTGCCCTGCCTCCCATGCAGCCGGACCAGGCCTCCCGGTCGCGTCGTGAAAGAGAGCGATAGCCTGGCCCCATGTGATGGTGCGGCCATCCTTCACGAAAGGGTGCTTCCAGAACTCCGGCATCGTGTACCCGCCTGCATCGACGAACTTCTGATATTCCTGATTGGTGACCTCGTGGCGGTCAATCAAAAAGTCATCGAGCTTCACGTCCGGGCTGCCCAGTAGAGGATAAGTCATACCGGACCAATCGCCGCTCACCGGCACCATTTCGGGAGGCACCCGGTCCTGAGCGTAAAGGTTCAACGCAATGTCAAAATTCTGGACAAAGCCCAACGGCGGGGTTCCCGTCGCTCTGGCAAGGAATGTCTCGGTGACGAAACCTGGCTTGGTCAAACGCCAAACATACGAATCCTGAGGCACCCGCACTTTCGAGACAGGTGTTCGCCCAAGGACGGTCCATGCACCCGGATCGCCGTGATACGGACGATAAGAGACTTCGGCGCCCACCGGGTTGCTGTTGATCGAAACCTCGCCTGTTGCGCCAACCCAAAGGTTCTGGATGGTCCCGTCCTCGGGAAGGACCGCATGTGCCCGCAACGCCAGCGCCGCCGCCTTGGGATAGTCGCCCGCTTCAATAAGTCGCGCGATTTCCGGCGTCGCCGTGGCCCGCACCCAGCGCGAGCGCTCCGATTGGCGTATCCACCATCCGGCCAGCAATACGATTGCGGCTCCGAAGATGGGCAACCATCCCCCGTACCTCCATCGCATCCGGCCTGCCGGCAACAACGCCGTGGGAGCGGGGTTCCGGTGCAGCGCATCGTCACTGCCCGCCCTCACGACCTCAGGCTTGTCCGCGAGCGGCGCCGCCGGCATTTCCAGGATTTCAAGCGAACCGACGAATCGATAGCCAATTCGTGAGACCGTTTCGATGTACAGCGGAGATCGCGGATCGTCCCCAAGGCACTGGCGCAGCTTGAAGATCGCCCGTGCCAGCGAGTTCTCCGTAACCACCACATCGTCCCACACCGACTGGAGCAGTTCCTCCTTGGTGATAACTCTCTGCGGATTCCGAAGCAGGTAGAGGAGCACTCGAAACGCGCGCGGCTCGACCGAAAAGGCCTCCCCATCCTTGACAACGGAGAATTCCTGTTCGCGGATTTCGACGCCGTTGCATAAGAAAACAAGTGACTTAGCAGCCGTCATAACTTCGTCATAGATTCATCAAGGCAAATGTCAGAAATCGGTCAAGACAACGCCGCGGAGCTGCGTGCATATTCGACCAAGAATGTAGCACAACCCGACCTGAGGAGGTAACCATGTTGACAAGAAGGACCTTGTGTCTCGCGCCATCGCTGGCATTGCTATTGGTCATGGGTGCGGCCTCTGCTGCCGCACAGGAACCAGAAACCTGTTTCACATTAGCTAGCCTCAAGGGCTCGTATTCCGTGATTGGCAACTACGGCGCAAACATAGCGATCGCTCTCGCCAAGCGCTATGTGGACGCCGACGGCAATCTCAAGGGGACGTTCCTTGTGAACGAGCCAACGCCCGGATCGACAACCGGAGCAAGAACCCTCGTCACGGGGACTCAAGCGGGGACCGTCTCCGTAAACTGTGATGGCACCGGTGTCGTCACACGCGTTCTGACGGTCGGAGGTGTGCAAACGACCCAGATGGACGACTTCGTGATTACTGAAGCAAAGGACATAGATGGTGAATTGGTCGCAACCACGATCGTCGATGCCACAAGAACTCCATCGACAATTGTTGCAGGCGGTGTCTTTCTCAGACGCACGTGGACCCGAGTGCCCTGACGAGCATGTTTCAGAACTTAACGACAGGCGATTCTATTAGAAAGCCAGGGTGTTGTGGGCATCCGTCGGTTCATCCACAGCTTTGCCAGGGTCTGTCGCGGGTGGGCACACAGCCCGCCCCATCAATCTGCCTGTGAATATGACGCAAACACGCCGTGGGCGCCGCGACGTTCTGCCAGAGCGAGAGGTGAACTGTTGCGTACAGGGCGCTCATTGAGGCGTTCTAGCGTACAGTCGGCATTCCGGAAATTGCCCCAGTTGGTAAACTCAGGGCGAGCTTTCAGGCCGCCTAGCCGTCCCTCGGCCATTCCTCAAACTCCAGCTTCTCAAATGGCAGCATGATTCAGGAACGGGTAGCAGCATTTCTCCGGTACCGGCAGCGATTCTGAGGCGGCGGCGGGTTCGTGTAGCGTCAGGCCGTCGCCGAGAACTGGAGAAGCAAAATTCCAAGAATCGCGTTACTCTGGTAGCAACCTGCGGTTGCTGAAGGGGTAACCCGATGACTCCCCTCCCTTTAGCAAGAAAACGGCTTGGCACGGCCCCGTGTCCTGAACGTTGCGGCGCGCTGGCGGCGTGCGGCCTGAAACCCCAAGACAATCGAATCGGCGGTGAGCGATGAAGGCCCCGCTGCGCACGAAATCCATCGGCACGAAGGTGAGCGAGAAGGAGTTCGCGGCGCTTGAGGCGGCGGCGCGTGCGGCGGACATGACGTTGTCGGAATGGGTGCGGGCGGTGCTGCTGGCCGCGCCGGGCGTCGAGCTGCCGGACGACGAAGCGGTGCTGGCGGGGCGGGTGACGCTGGCTGAGGTGCTGGCGCTGCGGACGCTGTTCCTCAATCTCCAGTTCCGGCAGGGCCAGGGACCGATGACCGAGGCCGAGATGCGGACCTTGATCGAGCGGGCCGACGCAGTGAAGGGAGAGCGGGCGCGGGAGCGGATCGAGGCGGCGCGGAGCCACGCCAGGAAGCAGGCCGGTGTCCCGGCTGAGAAGCCGGAGGCTGGGGAACCACAGGCAGAGGAGGGTTAAGCATGGCGGAGTGGGGCCGGAAGCAGTACGCGAAACCGTGGCCGAGCCGGGCGCACGTGTGGACGTGGGCAGCATTTTTCCTTAGCTGCCTGTTCTTCGTTTTCATGTTGTGGCTGGACGGGCAACAGAACTGGACGGTCGCGGAGCGGCTGTACCTGTCGGACTATCTCAGGAGCGGCGCGCGGGCGAAGGCCGGGCCGAAGATTCAGTCGAAGTACACGCTGCTCCAGGGCTTCAACGCGAAGGGGCAGATGCTGCTCGTGATCGACGACCAAGTGCAGCCGGTGAAGGGTGCGGACGGGCGGTACGGGTACGTGCTGACCGACGAGGGCATCAAGGCCGGGTTAGTGCGGTTGCAATACGTGACGGACGTGTACAACGACCAGCGGCTGCACGCGTTCCTGGGCCAGTGGGTCTATCAGAACCAAACCCTGTGGGACTTCGCCAAGCGGCCCACGTACTGGACGCTTGCGTTCTTCGTGCTGCGGCTGTTCGTGGCCGTGCCGAAGGACCGGGCGCGGCGGATGGTCTGGAAGTTCGGGCGGCGGCTGCGCGGGCCGGAGCTGGCGACGACGGCGGAGTTCAACGAGAAGCTGGGGCGAAAGAAATGGCTGACGACATACTTCCCGGACGGGATCGCGTTCGTCAACCTGGAGCAGACGTGGATCGACCGGCTGCTTAGACGGGACCGGGGCCGCTGGGTCCGCGTGCCGCGCGAGCGGGAGGCGATGCACTTCCTCATCGTGGGGGACAGCGGGACCGGCAAGAGCGCGGCCATCCGGCAGGTGCTCTCGCAGATATGGGAGCGCGGAGAGACGGCCATCGTGTACGATCCGGCGCTTGAATATGTGCCGCAGTTTTACCGCGAATCGCGGGGCGATGTGATCCTCAATCCCCTCGACGTGCGCTGTCCGTTCTGGACGCCGGGCGACGAAGTTCCGCACGAGGCCGAGGCGCTGACGGTAGCGGCATCTCTCTTCCCGGACCGGGGCCGGGAGAACCAGTTCTTCGTCGATGCGCCGAGGAAAATCTTCGCGCACCTGATCAATCTGAAACCGACGCCGGAGCAGTTGACGTACTGGATGTGCCACGAGGAGGAGATCGAAAAGCGGGTGCGGGGTACGGAGCTGGCGGCGATGATCCACGCCACGGCTCCGCCGCAGAGATCGGGTGTGCTGGGGTCGCTGAATATGGTCGCCGACGCGTTCAAGCTGCTGCCACCGGAGCGCGAAACGGAGCGGCGCTGGAGCGCGTATGCGTGGAGCCGGGAGCGGCGCGGTTGGCTGTTCCTTACGTCGAAGCCGACGATGCGCGAGCGGCTGCGGCCGCTGATGAGCCTGTGGCTCGACCTGTTAGTGCTGCGGCTGATGAACGAGGGCGGGAGCGGGGCGCGGAAGACATGGTTCGTGCTCGACGAGCTGGCGACGCTGCAACGGTTGCCGCAGTTGACGACGGCGATCACGGAGGGCCGGAAATCGAATAACCCGATGGTCCTCGGCTTCCAGGGCAAGGCGCAGGTGGAGGCGCTGTACGGGCACATCGCCGAGGCCATGCTGTCGCAGCCCGCGACGAAGTTCTTCTTCAAAACGAGCGAGCCTCATGCGTCGGAATGGATCTCGAAATCCATCGGCGAAGTGGAGGTAGAACGGTTCCGGGAGAGCCGGACGCGGGGCGTGTTCCCGCATCAACGGGAGAACGAGCAGCGGGAGATTACGCGCGAGCCGCTGGTCATGGCGTCGGAGATCGGCGGGCTTGAGCCGCTGCACGGGTATCTGAAGCACGGCAACCTGGTTGTGCGGATGCGGATACCGTATCTCAAGCTGGAGGAGCCAGCGGAGAAGTTCATCGAGCGGAAGATGACGACGCCGGCGAATGCCGGCGACAGAGCCGGAGCCGGTTGCAGCGCCGGCACGAAAGCCGGTGCGTTCCGTCCAAAAGAAGCAGGAGCAAGCGCAGCAGCCAGCGGCGGTGAACGAGCAGACGCCGTTCTTCGAGTGAACCGATGATTACGCTATCGAAACCGATCAGCTCCGGCCAGGCGCAGGCGTACCACAAAGAAGAGTTCGCCAATGCGCGGGAGAACTATTACACAGAGGGCGAGCGTGTGCGCGGCGAGTGGCAGGGCCAGCTTGCCGCTCGCTGGGGCTTGCAGGGTGAAGTACAGGAGCAGCAGTTCGCGCGATTGGCCGAGGGCCAGCATCCGGAGACGGGCGAGCAGTTGGTTCGGCATCAGACGGCCCGCGAGTATGTGAACGCGCAGGGCGACACGGTGCGCACGATGGAGCACCGGGCAGGATGGGATGCGACGTTCAGCGCGCCAAAGTCCGTATCGCTGACTGCGCTTGTTGGCGGCGACGACCGCGTGCGAGATGCCCACAGGGAGAGCGTGCGCACGGCGCTCGATGAGATGGAGAAATACGCGCAGGCGCGCATCGGCGGCAATGTCCCGGCACAGACGACGGGCGCAGTGGGCCGTCGCCAAGTTCGAACACGACAGCAGCCGACCCGTGGACGGTTACGCCGCGCCGCAGTTGCACACGCACGCGGTGATCTTCAATATGACCGAAACGGCAGACGGCCAGACGCGGGCGTTGCAGCCGCAAGAGCTTTACAGGACGCAGCAGTACGCGACGGCGGTGTACCGCTCGGAGCTTGCGGCGCGGTTGCAAGAGCTGGGCTACGAGATCGAACGCGGCGCGCATGGACAGCCGGAGATCAAGGGTTACACGCGCGAGTATCTGGAGGCGTCGAGTCCGCGGCGGCAGCAGATCGAAGAGCACATGGAGAAAGGCGGGCGTGCGCGGGGCTGGCGCCGCGCAGATCGCGGCGCATCAGACGCGCGATGCCAAGCAGCCGCTCTCGCATGAAGAAGTGCGGGAGCAGCATCAGAGACTCGCTGCCAGAGCACGGCCAGCAGCCGCAGCACGTTGTCAAAGAGGCGGCGCAGCGGCCCGGTGTGGAACTGAAGCCGGAGCAATCGGGAGTCGCCGCGCACGAGGGCATGAGCTATGCGCGCGAGCGCGGCATGGAGCGCGAGGCCGTAGCCGATGAAAGAACGCTGATGCGCGATGCCCTCAAGCACACGATGGGTGAGGCACGGTTGCCGGAGGTGCGCGCCGAGTTCGAGCGGCGCGTGCAGTCGCATGATCTGATCGAAGTGGAGCGCAGGCCAGGACTCGCAGGCCGCGCGTTCACGACCGGCGAGATGCAGGGTTACGAGCGCGAGCTGATCGAGCGGATGAAGATGGGCCAGGGCACACGCGAGGTGCTGGCAGACGGCCAAGTCCGGCAGCAGACGATGGAGCAGCATCCACACTTGAGCGTGAGCCAGCGGCACGCGGTCGAAGATGTGCTGACGAGCCGCGACCGCATGATGGCGCTTGAGGGTGTGGCCGGGGGCGGAAAAACTACTTCCTTAGCCGCTGTCCGTGAAGGGGCCGAGCGCGCGGGCTATCAGGTCGAAGGACTCGCGCCGACATCGAGGGCCGCGCAGAAGCTCGCCGAAGCGGGCATCGAGACTCAAACGCTGCAAAGGCATCTTGCACGCGGCGAACAGCCAGACGACGGACACAAGCGGCTCTATGTGGTCGATGAATCGAGCATGGCGAGCACGAAGCAGATACACACATTCGTTGAGCGGCTGAGAGAAAACGACCGGGTGCTGTTCGTTGGCGACGTGCGGCAGCATGAGGCGGTCGAAGCAGGAAGGCCCTATGCGCAATTGCAGGAAGCGGGAATGCGCACGGCCAGACTGGATGAGATCATCCGGCAGAAAGACCCGGCGCTCAAAGAGGCCGTGGAGCAGCTTGCGCGCGGCGAAGTGCGCGAAGCCATCGGCAATCTCAACAGCCAGGGCCGCGTGCACGAAATCGGCGACCGGCAGGAACGCATCAGCAAAATCGCCCGCGAGTACGTGCGCTCGCCCGAAAAGACACTCGTCGTTTCGCCGGACAACGCCTCACGCCGCGAGATCAACGACGCCATCCATCGCACGATGCAGAGCGAGGGCAAGGTGTCGCACGACGAGCAGCGCGTGCATGTGCTTTACGCACGGCAGGATGTGACCGGCGCGGACCGGCAGCACGCGCAGAACTACGAGAAGGGCGACGTACTGCGCTACTCGAAAGGCAGCAAGCCTCTCGGCATCGAGCCGGGAGAGTACGCGCGTGTGTCACGCGTGGACCGCGAAAGCAACACGCTCACGGTGAAGCGGCACGGCGGAGAAGAGCTGAGCTACGATCCGCGCCGCTTGCAGGGTGTGACGGTCTACCGCGACGGCGAGCGCAAGTTCGCGCAGGGCGACCGCGTGCAACTCACGGCCCCGTACCATGAACAGAAACTCGCTAACCGCGAACTGGCGACCATCGAGCGGATCGAGGGCGACGGCAATCTGAAACTCCGCACGGACTCGGGGCGCGAGGTCGAGTTCAACGCGAGGCAGCATCCACATCTCGATTACGGTTATGCGGTGACGAGCCACAGCAGCCAGGGCCAGACCGCAGAGCGCGTGCTGATCCACGTGGACACGGAACAGGCTCCCGGCGAACTCGTCAACAGCCGCATGGCTTATGTGTCGGTGTCGCGCGCTCAGTTTGACGTGCAGATGTACACGAACGACGCGAAGGCGCTGGGATACGAGTTGAGCCGCGACGTCTCGCACCCGACCGCGATCCAGCAGGAGCCAGCGGCAACACAGAAAATTGAGCCGCAATCGGTGAGCATAGGGGCCGCGCAAGGCTTGAGCATGGGCTGAGGAATGGTCTCCAGCAGCTTGGGAAACTTGACGTACAGAGTTTGGGCAAGCAGAACGAGGCTAGGCAGGCCATGACAACCTTAACACACAGCAACCGACGGACCGCAGGGGCAAGGGCATAATAGAGATGGGGCCGTGAGTGCGATGGGTAGTAGGATGTCGCATAACGCGCTCTTAGAGACTTGGTGAGGGTATCTTGGTCCGAGAACAGGCCAAAGTGTCTGATTGGGAAATGAGAAGAACCTGCGCAAATCCCAACAACTTTCACATTTTCTTGCACAGTTTCACATTATCTGTTTTTTGGGCAAGCGAACGTAGCCCGAATATGTGTTGTAAAATCAATGCTTTGCATGTAATGCCCGGATGGCGAAATCGGCAGACGCAGCGGACTTAAAATCCGCGGCCCGCAAGGGTGTGGGGGTTCAAGTCCCCCTCCGGGCACCATCCTTTGGCTGGAGTAGACGCACCGTCCCTGGGCTTTATTTCGAGCAGATCCTCGAACATGAATTGCCAATCCCAACGATGGCCGCCGGGCCGGCGCGATGCTTCAACGAGAGCATCCTGGCCTGAATTGTGTTTTGACCAGGCCAGCTTGCGTTTGCTTGTCAGACGATTATCATTACAGGATTGCGATGAACCTCAACCGGCGACCGATTCTGATCGACACGGACACGGCTTCTGACGATGCCGTCGCGCTGATCATGGCTCTGCGCTCGCCGAGCATTGACGTCAAGGCAATTACCACGGTTGCCGGCAACGTTGGAGTGGCACAGGCAACACGAAACGCACTCTTCACCGTGGAATTGTGCGACGCGGATGTGCCCGTGTTTAGCGGCGCAGCAAAGCCCCTGCAACGTGAACTGCAGATGGCTGACTGGTTCCACGGACGGGATGGACTGGGGGATCACGGCTACGCCCCATCCAGGTGCGCCCCGGCCCCGGGAAGTGCAGTCGATGCTTTCATCTCAGTTGTCCGCGAAACTCCCGGGATAGAACTTATCACTCTTGGGCCTCTCACGAACGTGGCGTTGGCGCTGCAACGCTGGCCTTTACTGGCTCAATCGATAAGCCGATGCGTAGTGATGGGCGGAGCACCCTGTTGCGAGGGGAACGTCACCCCGGCAGCGGAATACAACATCTGGGTCGACCCGGAGGCGGCCCGAGCCGTATTCGCATCGGGCGCGCCGATCGAGATGATCGGCTGGCATCTGTCGCGTTTCGATGCTGTTCTGGGTGACCGGGAAATCGAAGAAGTGCTGGCGTTGGGCACGCCGCTATCGGAGTTCGCGATCCGCGCAAATAGTGCCGCCGCAACCGCCTATCGGACACAGACCGGACAGGTCGGCATCTCTCTTCCCGATCCGGTTGCCATGGCAGTGCTACTCGATCCGAAGCTGAAACTGGAGGTAAGCCGGCACCATGTCGCGATTGAAAGCAACAGCGATCTGACGAGGGGAATGACCGTAGTGGATCGGCTTGGAGTGGCGAGCGATCCCCGGAACCTAGGTGTCTGGGGCAAAGTGATCGAGGAGAGCCGAATGATTGAGATTTGCTGGAGATTGGATGTGCCGGGGTGGAAAGCGGCACTTTTCAATGCACTGAAGAGTTAACACGGCAATGACCTGAACGGATCGTAACCCGCGCAGAATGGTCGAGACGATATGAGAGGGTTGGGTCATTTCGCATGAAACCCTGTTTCGGATTTGGGATATTGCTGGTTGCGATTGCGATTGTCTCCGCCCAGGAGTCTCCGCCGGCCAACGCCAGGCTTGTTTCGTTTCCTTCTTCTCGCGGAACCCTGTCTGGATTCCTCTATGTCCCCGACGGGAAGGGGCCCTTTCCCGCCGTGTTGTGGAATCATGGCAGCGAAAAGCGTCCTGGCTGGCAAGCAGAGTTGGCCGCGTTCTACAACGCGCACGGCTTTGTTTTCTTTATGCCGCACCGCCGGGGTCAGGGAAGATCGCCAGGCCCATATATCATGGACGAGATTCGCGGCCCGGGAGGCCGCATTGCTGTGGTACAGGCGCATCAATCTGCCAATGAAGATGTGGTGGCTGCGATGAATTGGCTGAAGATACAGCCGGAGGTGGATCCGAACCGCATCGTGGTGTCGGGATGTTCCTTTGGAGGCATTCAAACTCTGTTGACAGCGGAGAAGGGACTAGGAGCACGAGCGTTTATCGCGTTCGCTCCAGCGGCACAATCGTGGGGCAACGAAGGGCTCGACCAACGGCTCGAGGATGCTGTCAGGGGTGCGAAAGCTCCGGTATTTATTCTGCAGGCGAAGAATGATTACAGCACCGAGCCCGCGGAGGTGTTAGGCAAAATCGCGAAGAAGCATGCAGGCAATGCGAGAATCTATCCTGGGTTTGGCAAGACTCCGCAACAAGGTCATTGGGACTTTGCAACCACCTCGACTGGAATCGAGGTGTGGGGAGAGGATGTATTGCAGTTTATCGAGACGGCATTCCGATCAAATTGAGGACGTGCTTTGCGCGTCCGAGGGTCCGAGGGAATTCGCGCTTGTGGGCTTGGGGAAGGCCAACATGAATGACGCGCCGCGCCGGGAGTTGTTGGTCACCGCGATGCTGCCGCCGTGGGCTTCCATGATGCGTTTGCAAATACTCAAACCGAGGCCGTAACCGCCGGTTTTGCGCGAACGGGACCGGTCGAGGCGATAAAACGGCTCGAACACATTGGCTATCTCAGATTCCGGAATCCCGGGGCCGTCGTCGCGCACATGCACCCGAATCGTGCTGCCCTCGTCCACCAACTCGATTTCGGTCTGTCCGCTCCCAGGAAGCGAGAACTTGCGCGCGTTCTCGAGCAGGTTTCGTACCACCGTTCTGATCTTTTCGCGATCGATATCGAGCGGAATTGCGGTTGATGGCGCCCGGAGGCAAACTCCGGGTGGCCAACCCTTGTATACTTCGGCAAGCTCGCGCAGGAGCGGCACGATATCCAGCCGCTGGCGTCGCAGTCCGCGGCCGTCGCGCATGCGCTCCAATTCCAGAAGTTCGGTAATCATGGCCTCCATTTCATTCAGGTCGCCCACCATTCCCGCCCGGTTTTCATCGTCCGGAAGCAAGGCGAGAGCAACCTTCAAGCGCGTGAGGGGCGAGCGCAGTTCGTGGCTTACGTCGAGGAGCAATTGATCGCGTGTCTGGATCATTTGCTTTACCCGGCCGACCATCTTGTTGAAGGCATCAGTCAACGCGCCGAACTCGTCGCGAGTGACCACCGGAACGGCCACATTCAGATCTCCGGTACTCAGGCGCGCCACTCCATCGTCCAAAAGCCGCACGGGCCGTAGGAGCCGGCGCTGAAAGACATAAGCGGTGCACACCACGCCCATTACCAGGAAAAGCAGGAGCCACAGCATCTTCGAATGCAGGCCGCGCACGTGTTCTCCGTAGTCCCAGACAAAGAGATACGACCCGCCGTCGGCTGCGGATTCAAGATGATATTCGTGTCCGATCCAGGATGGGGCCATCCCCTGGCGCACGTCGAGAATGGTGGGGACGTGCGGATCGGTTGACCATGACCCGTGCGGCCCTTCGTAGCGAATTTGGACATGGACGCGATGGGCCAGAGCCTGGGCGGCTGGGTAGTCAGGCGAGGTGGCAGCCACTCCGCGCGAAAACTGTTCGAACGCATGTGCGGCTTCGGCGGTGGCTCCGGGAAACACGAAGAATACAAAGAAAGTGCCGACAATCAGCAGCAGCGATACCGCCATCATAATCATGATGGTGAACAGCCTGGCAAAAATCGAAATACGCACCCGCGGATTTCGCTCAGGCACTGCCGCCTCCGATGAAGACGTAACCGGCCCCGCGGACCGTGCGGATGAAGTTGGGGTGCTTGGCGTCGTCGCCCAGTTTCTGACGCAGGCGGCTGATCAGCACGTCAACGGACCGGTCATAAGCTTCCCAATCGATTCCCCGAGTACCATCAAGGATGCGCTCGCGGCTAAGTACGCGCCCGCGGTTTCGAACCAGGAGGGCGAGCAGTTCGAATTCCGCAGTGGTCACGCCCAGGTCGCGCCCTGCAAGGCAGACACAGCGCGTAGAGGAATCGACATCGAGATCTCCGACGCGCAACCTCTCCTCGTCGCCCGGGGGTACACCTCGCCGCAACACCGCCTGGATACGCGCGACCAGTTCGCGCGGCTCGAAGGGCTTGGCGAGGTAATCGTCGGCGCCGAGTTCGAGGCCTAGAATGCGGTCCATGACTTCGCCGCGAGCGGTCAGCATGATGATGGGAACGCGGCTGGTTTCGCGCACCTTTCGGCAAACCGCAAAGCCATCCATCTCGGGAAGCATGACATCCAGGATTACGATATCGGGAGGATCGCTTTTGACCGCCCGCAGGCCGGCGCGTGGATCCGTCGCGGAGTGCACCGCAAAGCCGAAGCGGTCCATATAACGGGTCAAAAGCACGTTGAGGCGCTCATCGTCGTCGATAACGAGAACCCTGGTCCTGCGGGGACTAACGGAGGTCATGGCGGCTCTGGCGATCATTATTCCACCTGGAGCGCGCGGATGGGGGTGATCAACGACGCCTTTCGCGCGGGCCAGGTGCCGAAGCCGGCCCCGGCAGCGAGTACCGTTCCCAGTGAGATCAGCAGCATCGAAAGCGACACGGCGACCTTCCATTTTGCAAGAAGAGCGACGAGCACGACCCCTGCCGCGCCCACAGCCAGGCCGCCAAGCCAGCCGGCAAGCGCCAGCAGCGTCGCCTCGGCAAGAAACTGTACCAGAATGTCTCCCGGCCGGGCGCCGACAGCCATCCGAAGGCCGATTTCGCTGGTTCGCTCTTTCACTGACATCAACATCAGCGCAAGAATGCCGATTCCGCCAACGATAAGCGAGATGCCGGCCAAGCCCACCGCGATGGTCGTCAGCGAATCGGCGATCTGACGCTGGGCTGCGAGGGCCTTGGTCTTGTTCTGAATCGAGAAGTCATCCGGCTTGCCGCTGGATTCGAGCCGATGCCGCAATCGGAGTAATTGCGCGATTCGATCTTCGGTTGCAGACATCGCCCCCGGGTCGCGAAGGCTGACAAAGATCGGGTTGAGCCACGTGAGGTTGAACACCCGGCGCAGAGCGGTGCGGATGGGGATCACCACCTGGTCGTCCTGATCAGAGCCGTCGGCCTGGATTCCCTTCGCCTTGAGCACGCCGATCACTTGAAAGGGAACGCCGCGAATGCGGACGTCTTTCCCGGTCGCATTTTGCCCGGGGAAGAGTTCTGTATCCACTCTCGCGCCGAGGACGGCAACCCGCCGCGCATGCGCATTGTCGTCATCATCGAAAAATCGGCCGCGTTCCATCTCAAACCGGCACACCTCGAGATAAGGTTGGGTTGTGCCCAGCACGCGAACGGACATGGAGCGATTGCCGGCTTTCACGGTTACCGTAGTCTCCTGGCCGGGCACGGCTGCTCTAACCGGGCTGAGTACTGCGATGGCTTCATCGTCCTGCCCGGTCAGGGTGGTAACAACTCCGCGAACCTGCTTACGCGCGGCGGAATACTTCACCTGCGTGGGCCGCACCACCAGTAGATTTACGCCCATGGTCTCGGTCTGGCGGAGGATCTCTTGTTTCGCCCCCCCGCCGAGGGCACTGACAATCACCACCGCTCCCACACTCACGGCGATGCTTGCCAGTGCCAGCGCCGCGCGCACCTTGTGAGCAAACAAGACGCGCGCAGACATTCGAATTCCGCGCAGCAGTTTCATCGCAGCGCATCGATTGGCGACAGGTGCGCGGCGCGCCGGGCGGGCACGAGGCCGGCAGCGAGGCCCACGAAAACCGAGGAGATTATGCCCACAATGGCGGCGCTCCATGGCGCCACGCCATCGAGATGCATCTTATTCGCTCCCATGGTGGCCAGAACATATCCCAGCACGATTCCTCCCACTCCGCCGCAGACCGTGGTTGCCGCTGTCTCTACGAGGAACTGCAAGCGAATATCTTGCGTCCGTGCGCCGACCGCACGGCGTAAGCCAATCTCTGCCACTCGTTCGTTTACCGATGCATACATCAGGCTGGCCGATACAATGCCGCCCACCAGCAGTGAAATTGCCGCGACCAGAGGCAGATACAGCGATAAGACGCGTTCGACCGAGGCCATCATCTGGCGCACTTCGGAGGCGGTCAGAATGGAGAAGTCATCCGGCTGATCAGAAGCCAGACTATGACGGGTCCTAAGAATTTCGCGGATCTGCTTCACCATGTCATCGTCGTTTGCCGTGCGCGCGATCGTGAGTTTCGCACCAGTGATCGTATCCACGTTCGTCAGGCGGCGCATCAGAGTGGTGATCGGTACGACAATCTCATTGTCGCGGTCCATCCCGTGCGGGTCGGTCCCCCACCGTTCCAGCACACCGATCACGCGAAAAGGCACCGAGCCGATCTGAATGTCGGAGCCAATCGGATCCTCGCCCTTGAAGACTTGATCGGCGACCGTCTGGCCGATGATGGCCACGCGCGCCGAAGACTTCACTGCCGCGCTATCGAACAGAGCGCCGCGAGCGGCCGATCTGCTCCATACTTGCTCGTATCGTTCCGACTCACCCAGGACCTGCGCCAAATCCGCTGCGTCACCGCGCCGTACGGTCGTGGTGAGTCCCTGTTGCGGATCCCAGTTTTCAACGCCCGGGACTTGTTTTGCGACGGCCTCAATATCATCGAGATTGAGCCGCGTCCCGGGATTGCGCGGGCCACCCATCATGTGTCCGCCTCCGTCCATAATCATGACCGAAGCTTCGCCGAAAACCTGGCGAACCATGGTGAGCATTTTCTGTTTGGCTGCCTGGCCGACGGAGATGACCAGCGTCAACGCGGCGACGCCAATAAAGCTGCCCACCGTCATGAACCCGGTGCGCAATTTATGCCGGCCCATCATTCCGGCGCTGTGTCTTACGAGGCGCATCGTGTTCATAGGGCCTCCTCGAGGGAAGTTCGCGGCACGGCCACTCGTTCATCGGTGGCGATCCGGCCGTGCTCAATGCGCGCCATACGCCGGCAGTGCCTGGCGATTTCCGCATCGTGCGTAACGATAAGGATCGTGCGGCCGGCCCGATTCAGCTCCTCGAAAATCGTCATGACTTCGTCGGCCGACCGGCGATCGAGGTTTCCCGTGGGCTCATCGGCCAGAAGGAGGTCAGGCTCATTCACAAGAGCTCTGGCGATGGCGACTCTTTGCTGTTGTCCGCCCGACAGCTCCGAAGGCCGATGCAACATCCGATCGCTGAGTCCGACCATCTCCAGCGCTCTTGCACCCAGCCCGCGAAAACTGTGGCGATCGGAGTAGAGAAGCGGGAGTTCCACGTTTTCGAGGGCGCTGGTACGCGGGAGCAGGTGAAACGTCTGAAACACAAAGCCGATTCTCTTGTTGCGCCATTGTGCCTGCGCGGCCGTCGATAATCCGGATGTCTCCTGCCCGTTCAACCGGTAGCTTCCTGAGGTGGGCACGTCGAGCAATCCGAGAATATTCATCAGTGTCGACTTGCCCGATCCGGACGAACCGACAATCGCCAGAAACTCCCCGTCCTCAATCCGCATCGACACATCGATAAGCGCGTCGACCTTTTCACCTGTCGGCCGCCTGTAGGTCTTGCTGATTCCACTCAATTCAATCATGTCTCCATTCTCCTTAATGCGGATTCCCGTCGATCAGCACTTCCTCTCCTTCGTGAAGCCCTGCGACGATTTCCCAGTAGCTGTCGTCGCGAATGCCGGTGCTGACCCATTGCTGCTCCGTTCTGCCGTCTTTCCGGCGCAGGACGAATGTGCGGCTCCCCTCGCGGCGCACCGCACGGATAGGCACCGCAAGGACATGAGCGTGCCGGTCGAGATCGATGCTGACCGTGGTTGTCATTTCCGGCCGAAGGACATATCCATGCGGCGCCGCAAACCGGACGACCACGACATAGTCCACGACGTTGTCGCGAATTTCGGCCTTGGGGTGAATCGATGTAACCACACCCGTGAATTCATGGTCTCCGTACGTGTCCACGGTGAAGCGTGCCGGCTCTCCAATCCGGATGCGGCCAATGTCGGTTTCATCCACGTAGGCCCAGACCTCCAGCTTCGAGAGATCGAGCAGGGTCACAAAGGTCGGGGCAGAGAAGTTGGCGGCTACGGTCTCCCCCTCCTGTGTCGAAACCGCGGAAACTACCCCGCTGATGGGCGCGAAAATTTGCGTGTAGCTCAGTTGGGTCGTCGAGTCGGCGAGCGTGGCCCTGGCCTGATCGCGCTGCTCCTCGGCTACGGCGAACGCTTTCTCGGCAAGGTCAAGATCGCTCTGCGAAATGATCTGGGCTTTGTTCAACTGTTGCTTGCGTCGCAAATCAGCCTGGGTGTAATCGAGGTTCGCCTGCGCCACCTCGAGCCCCGCGGCGTCGGCGTCGCGCCGCGCTTTCAGGGTGCGGCTGTCCAACTCCGCCAGTGGTTGGCCTCTTTCTACGTGGTCGCCAATTTGGACGAAGAGACGCATCACCACGCCGGAGACGCTCGACCCTACGTTGACCTCAGATCCGATCATCGGTTTGACAACGCCAGTAGCTTTCGTTTGTGTTCCCATGTCTCGCCGGATCACTCGCACAACTTCCTGATTTCCTGAAGCCTGCTGCGATCGTGCCGCCTCGAGGTGCTTCCATTCAGCGACTCCACCGGCGACCAAGCCGAGAATCACGACTCCGGTTATCATCATTCGCATTCGGCGCACCCTCGGGTGCAACCTCAGTATCGAAAAGGTCAGTGACCTGACAATTTCTGGAATGTAACGAAATGTTACGATCGAGAAACGCACGCTCGCGCAAACTTTCTGGTCTGAGGAGGGGTCATGTCCATCACGCGACGCCATACGATCGCCGGGCTCATCGCCTTGCCCGCCGCCCTTAACGGGCTTGGCAGGCCCGCGGACGACCGGCGCGGCGAACATCCGATCATGGGACCTACGGTCTTCAACTGGAACGACATGAAGCCAGAGAAAACCGCTACGGGCGAAGTGCGCTCCCTCTGCAAATCCCCCACCGCCACGGTCGACCAGCTCGAGATGCACGTCACTACGTTGAACCCGGGCATGGAGCCACATCCCCCACATCATCACGTCAACGAGGAACTGATCATCATCCGAGAAGGCGACTGCGAAACGCTCTCCAGTGGAATCTGGGTGAGGGTTGGTCCCGGCTCCGTGGTATTTAATGCTTCAAACAGCACCCACGGCTTACGCAACGTCGGCACAATTCCTGCTGTCTATCACGTCATCAACTGGAGCCCGAACAAAGACTTTCTCCAAAATCATTGAGGCTGGAATCATGTTCACTGCCGCTATTAAACCGCTGTCTCGGGAAAGATCAAAATGGACAAACTGACCGCACTACTGGCGCTCTATGACGAAACAGCCGCTCTCAAGGATGCACACACGATCCCCGCTCCGTGGTATGTCGATGCTGAGATCGAGCGATTGGAGCAGATGCATGTCTTTGGTGGAAACTGGCAGGCGATTGCGCGGACCGAGCAGTTCATGCAGCCGGGTGACTACGTCACGGGTGATGTGGCCGGTGAGCCCATTTTCGCGGTGCGCGGGGCGGACGGGAAATTGCGAGCCTTCTTCAATGTTTGCCGCCATCATGCCGCGGCAGTGGCCACCGCGCCGTGCGGGCACGCGCAATCGTTTCGTTGTCCCTATCATGGCTGGAACTATGGCCTGGACGGCACTCTGAAAGGAATGCCGGAGTTTGCGGGCGTCTGTAACTTCGATCAGTCGACCAATGGCCTGGTGCCAGTCGCAATCGACACCTGGGAGAACTTTGTCTTCGTGAGTCTTGCAGCCAACCCTGAGCCGCTCACCAACCATCTGGGTGATCTTGTCTCTCTGGTCTCTCCACTAGAACTTGCTCGGCTCAACTTCCACTCCCGCAAGGAATACACGCTCAACTGTAACTGGAAAGTCTACGTGGATAACTATCTTGATGGAGGGTACCACGTACCTCACCTGCACAAAGGCCTGAATAGCGTCCTCGACTATTCGCACTACACGATCGAAAACGGACGCAACTATTGCCTGCAGTCGAGTCCCATGGTCTCCTCCAGTGAGCACAATCAGGTATCCGCTACACGCAAAGGGGATCGTGCATGGTACTTCTGGATCTACCCGAATTTTATGATCAACGTTTACAAGGGAGTTATGGACACCAACCTGGTGCTTCCGGCCGGCCGCGACAGGTGCCGTGTCATCTTCGACTTTTACTTTTCGGATGTATCCTCCGCAAGCCAGGAACTGAATGACGCCAGTCTCGCTATCAGTGACAAGGTGCAAGAGGAAGATGTCGCGATTTGCGAATCGGTGCAAAAGGGCCTGGCTTCACGCGCCTACCGGGCGGGCCGGCTGTCCTTGAAGCGTGAAGCTGGAGAGCATCTCTTTCATCGATTACTGGCGCGCGACTTAAAGTCAGGCGCTGTGCGGCCATAGGTTTCGGCCGAGAACGCCATCCTGGTCCGATTACGTTTACATTTTGTCTTCGGGGAAGTAAGTCAGAATGGGGCAGGTCAGGGGCATCGATCATGGCTGGCTAAGTACCCTTGACCTGGGTTACCGATTCGCCCCGCGAATGATGACAGCGGACAGACTGGGTCCCAGGAGTATTGCGTTGGCGCAAACGAGGCTAAAGTAGCAGAGCGCAGGATAATCCACGGTACTCCCCTTTTCCCCAGAAGAAATCACCACCGGAAAGTGCAAGGTGGGAGGTCCCAATGCGACTGTTCATAGAAACTCCTCTGTTTGCTGCGTTTGTAGTCCTTGTCATCTTCCGGCTGGACGGTCCGATTCGACGAGCCAGAGGTCTGGCGTTGCATCCGCGGCCCCGCACGTTCTGTGGCATCAGCGACGAAGGGGGAATGATATTGACGGATCCGGATGGCGGACCGGCGCGAATTGTTCGAGAAACGGAGCACGAGCAGTAACACGAGACCGCGGATCTACAACGATCCCGGTTGTATTGTTCCCGGCGCGTCGCCGGGCTTAAACCTCGATTGGCATCATCGGGCATTGGCCTGAAAGGCAAGGTCGTTTATGTACGTTCCAAAAATGCGCGAACGGGCCGAAATCGATGGACGGCACGGGGTGTTCGTCGTGATCGGGGTGGACGAGAAGAACCAACGCGCGGAGGTGGTTTCGCTGGCGAGCGCGGCATTCTGGGAGGAGCACGTCTCGTTCGCGGTCATTCGGCCCTGTCGGGACAATGTACTTCCTGAAGCGGGCGACTAGATAGCAGATTGCTTCTCGCTCGTACGGCGCCTGACAACTCCGCAGTTGCTTAAGGTGCCGTCCGATCCGCGGCCGGCGCGAGCAGCCTGCGAACCGCGTCGAGATGAACGATCACGGCAATCACGCCACCCAGGATTGTGCACCATGCGCGGCGGTGCGCGATTTCCGGCCCAGGAATTTGATTCAACGAGAGAAGAAACACGATGTACCCCGTCAGGCAGGCCGCAAACAGACCGTAGTTGACCGAGTTGGTTGCGAACGCGAGTAGCGCGAACAACGTGGCCACGAAGGCGAGAACGACGGGCCCGGGCGTGAGATGGGCGATCAGCAGGCTGCCCGCCCATGCCCCGACGAGGGTTCCGAGGATGCGAGCCAAAGCGCGCGTGAACGTCTCCTCAAATGCAGGGCGCTGCACCAGCAGCGCCGTCATCGGAATCCAGTAGCCGGATTGAAATCCGATCCGCCGGTAGAGCTCTGTCGCCAACCCTACCGTGATCATGAGCCGGAGCGAGTAACCGAAAGCCTCGCTCGCGGTTACCGGCCGCAGCGAACTGCGAAGCTCGCGAATCCGCTGGATCAGTTCATCCTGGCTCTGCTCCTGCACCGTGTTGGCTACCGAAATTGCGATGGAGATCAGATCGCGGGGAAGATTGGGAATCAGGCGCAGGCCCGCCGAGGCAAACACGACCTGCACGACGCCACCGGCTGCGATTAGCCCGGCACGGACCAGCGCCGGACGCAGCGGTGTGGGAAAAGCCGACGCGATCAGCAGCGCGACCGATGCCTGCTGCCCCACCCACGCCCAGCCGGCATTGCGTGTAGTCAGCACTCCGTAGATGAGTGCCGATCCGCTCGCGGCGATGACCAACCAATAGTCTCTGTGACCGGCGATGGTCCCGGCGAGCGTGGCGGTGGAACAAGCGAAGACCGCAACAATCATGGGAATCAGCCGCGAATCGGCGATTCGCTGGTTGGCTCCGAATCCGATCGTGAACGCACCCCCGCCGGCGATCAGCCCGCCTCCGGGATGACCAACCAGTATCCCTATAAAAAGACACACGGCCACGGCAGATGCGCTGACCATCGGCAGGCGAAGGTTGAACTCTGACCAATGGAATGTGTACAGGTCCGCAAGGAAGTGCGGCTGCTCCGTTGCGGGCGAAGTGCCCAGATTGGCTGAGGGCGGGGCCATCCTGAATATGGATGCACGATAACACACGATTCAGGCCCTCGCGTGTCAAAATCGAACAGCCTGAACTTTGGAGAGGCCCGGCAAATCGGGACCAGCCGAGGTCAGTCCTACGTTCCGACGGAGATGGCCGCCACTTCGTAATCTTCCAATGCAGGAACCGTGAAATGCAGGATCTGCTCGTCGATGGCATAAGGTATGCTGATCCCGGCTTTCAAAAGCTCGACCCTCTTTACGCCGACACCCTGCGCCAGCCTCATCGATACTTGTTGCGCGCCCAACGGTTGGGTGGATTGGATCCACCCATGCTGCGCGTCCGGGTTGGCGGGTGCTGCTGCAGCAGGCCGAGCGGATGCGCGGCGATCTCGCCGAATATGCCGACGGCTTACGCGGGCAGGTGCGGCTGATGTCCAACACCAATGCGCTGACCGAATTTCTGCCCGAGGCGCTGAGTGCGTTCCTCGCCGCTCATCCGCAGGTCAACATCGATCTGGAAGAGAGGCTCAGCGACGAGATCGTCGCCGCAGTTGCCGACGGAACCGCGGATGTCGGCATTGTCGCCGCGACCGTCGAGCTTGCGGGGCTCGAAGTGCTGCCGTTCCGCGTCGACCGGTTCGTGCTCGCGGTCGCACCCGGTCACGCGTTATCGAGGGTGCAGCGGATCGCGTTTACCGACGCGCTCGACTGGGATTTCGTCGGTCTCGACCGGGCGAGCGCGCTGCAGCGTTTCCTGTCGGAAAAGGCCGAGAGGATCGGCCGCCGTCTGCGATTACGCGTCCAGCTGCGCAGCTTTGATGCGGTGTGCCGGCTGGTCGAGTGCAATGTCGGTATCGGCGTCGTCCCGGCGACGACGGCCGAACGCCACGCAAAAACCATGGCCATCCACCGCATCGAGCTGACCGACGAGTGGGCCGTGCGCAAGCTGACGATCTGTGTGCGCCGCCGGGCCGATTTGCCAATCTACGCGCGCGAACTCGTCGAGCATTTGGCACGACCCGGATAGCACCTGAAGGCAATCGCATAGGAGAACTGCAATGGATCCCTCGCCGCTGACCGCCTCACCGGAGTTGCAGTGGAGTGCCGTCCTCTCGATCCTGCTGTTGAGCATTGCAGTCCCGGCGGCGATTTTCCTCGGCCGCAACAATGTCCGCAGCCGGCGCCGGGATCTGGTGCGTGATCTCGTGAACCTGTTCGGCTTCGCCAAGGACCCAGGGAAACCCGATCATCATCCCCTCCCTGGAGCTGGTGAAATGGAAATACGACCCTCATCCCAGGTATGACCCGGATCGGGTCACGGCAACGGGCGAGGCCCCGGATGCAGCCGGTCCAGCTGGCTGATCCCGGGGATGGGCACGACGGGAGCTGCACCCGCCGGGAGCAGGGCTGGAAGGGAGAGGGGCGCGATGTCCTCAGGCTGATAGAAGATGGAGTCCATGGTCATTCCGTCCGTCTCTGGGATGGGGTGATCTAGGGTCGCCGCCGGTGGTGATGCACCCGGCGGCCCGCCTCTTCCGGCGGTCAGAAGAAGTACTCGGGGGCGGGTTATCCCGCCTCATCAGGTGGCGGGCCGTGGCTGCGGATGACTTCCCCCACGGGGAGATGGCCTCGGAGGTGCCGTCGGGGTGCACGATCACTTCCCAGCCGCGGCGGTGGATCATCACCAGATGATGGAATGTGCAATACATTTGCAGGTCCTCGAGGCTGGTCTTGCCGCCCTCCGACCACGGAGGGAGGTGGTGGATGTCCGATCCGGCGGGGCCCACGTCGCAGCCGCCGGGCCAGCCGCAGTGCTATCGCGCAGGATGACCGCGCGGCGGATGTGGTCCGGGATGTCCCGGGCGCGGCCCACGTCCAGCGGCAGGCTCGCGCTGTTGTACGGGGCGCCCAGCAGCCGGGACCGCAGGTAGGCGGCCAGCCCGGTCGGGCCGGACATCGCGTCGGCGGCCATCGCCAGCAGGGTGCGCCGCAGCCGGGCCGTCGCCTCGGCGTCCATCGGGGCCGGGGGCTGGCAGGTGCAGCCGCCGCAGCTGCAGCCGCACGGCTCGCGGCCGCGGTCCAGGCCGTGCGCATCGATCCACACCTGCGTCATCTCATCGACGGCCTGCCAGTCCACCGAGCCGGTAACCACCGGCACGATCGCCGCGTCGCAGGCGGCGGCCTCGGCGCCGATGCCGGTCAGCCAGCCGGGCTGCCCGGCGGTGTCCGGCCATCCACTGCTCTTCGGCCGGTGACGCGCCGGGCCAGGCCCGCAAGCGCGGGAACGGGATGATCACCTGCGCGAGGGTGTCGGTGCCGGCGGATTGCGGCAGCAGCCCGGACCTGATCAGCCGCGACAGCGCCTCGTCGAGGGCGTCGTGCTGCCGCTGCTCGGTGCTGCGCCAGTCATCGGCGCCCCGGTGCTTGCCGAGCGCGTCGAAGATCGCCTGCAGCTTGGCCGCGCAGCCGGCGGCCAGGTCGCCGGTCAGTTTCCCGGCGCCGCCGAAGGTGACACCCAGCCGCAGCCGCCGGTCCTCGAACCCGTCTTCGTCGCCACCATCGCCGTTGCCGTCAGTCCCTCGCCCTCTCCCAGCTTTGGAAAAATCCCAAGACCGGTCGGGTAGTCCCCAATCCAAAGCGCCCACGAATCGTCGTTGATGCTCAAAACAGCAAGATGGCCTTTGTGAGGCTAGGCAGCATTCTCCATAAGGAAGAGTGGCCGAGGGAAGGGCGGTTCCTAGACCTGCGGACACTCGCCTGGGCAATCCGCAACGTCTCTTACAACCTTGAGCGGTGCGTGCAAAGCTTTTCATGTTCGAGGGAAGGTTAAGCACAAACCTACAGGGCAGATCAGCTCGGAGGAACTTGAGTACTGCCGTGGCGATGTCGCCGCGTCACATCGCTTGCTGAACGCCATGATGGAGGAATTCAACCGCAATCCGGTCGATTTGCATCCCGACAAAGCTTATTCACCGGCATCAATTGCGAAAGCCTATTTGAACGAAATGCGAATCAAGAAGCCAAAGCAGCATTTCAGAGCACCAAACAAGATGCTCGGGATTGCGATGCAGAGTTATTACGGCGGTCGGGCGGAATGCCGTATTCGAAAAACTCCCGTTCCGGTGATCCACACTGATTTCACGAGCCAATACCCGACGGTCAACGCGCTGTTGGGAAACTGGAAGGTGCTTACGTCCGCGTCCGTTCGGTTTGTGAACTGCACGGCAAAAGCAAGAAAGCTGCTCGCTCGGACAAATCTCGACGATACGTTCGATCGAGCACTTTGGAAGCAATTGAGTTTCTTCGCGCTTGTGAAACCCCAAGACGACATTCTTCCAGTCAGAACGGTTTACAGCGACACCGGAAAAACCCAAAACATCGGCCTGAATTATCTCAGTTCCGAAAAACCAATCTGGTACGCCGCGCCAGATTTGATGGCAAGCAAGATTCTGACAGGCAAAGCTCCTCGTATTCTTAAAGCGTTAGAGATGGTCCCTGGCGGGCGTCAAAATCGCCTAAAAAGCACAAATCTCGGCGGGATGGTGAAAATAAAACCAGCGGAACAGGATTTCTATTGCGAAGTTATCCAGCAAAGAGCCTTTCACAAGAGGAAAGACGAGGCTCTGGCTAATTTCCTGAAAGTGTTAGCGAATTCAGGTAGTTACGGTTTGTTTGTAGAAGTAAACACGGAAACAAAAAAGAAAGAACGGCGAAATTGTCTATTTTTCAGGAGAAAAGAAAGGGAAAGTTGATTCCAATTACTCAGAAAAACCGGGAGCCTGGTATTTCCCGCCAATCGCTTCCCTGATCACCTCCGGCGGCAGGCTGTTGCTCGCAATGCTGGAAAAAAGTGTCGATGAAAAAGAAGGAAGCTATTTATTTTGCGACACGGATTCCCTTTGCATTGTGGGCACGAAAAAAGGTTCATTTGTGGCGTGTGCAGGCGGAAAGACCCGTCATCACGGGAAAGCCGGATTCAGGGCTCTTTCTTTGCAGGAAATAAGAGCAATTGCCGACAAATTCAAAAGGCTAAATCCGTACGATCCGTCTCTTGTATCTGAAATTCTCAAAATTGAAGATGTGAATTTTGAGGATTCCAATCCGAAAAAGCCATTCCGCCAGCTCTACGGTTATGCAATTTCCGCAAAGCGATATGCGCTGTACACACGTTCGGAAAACAACATTCAAATCGAAAAGGCCAGCGGGCACGGACTCGGTTATTTATTTGCGCCAAAGGAACGACAAGAAAATGAGGAACGAAGAGACGCCGCAATGGGTAATGGAGGCCTGGAACTTTCTTTTACGAAAAGAGCTAAGACTACGAGCCGAAGAACCGCCTTGGTTGGATTTACCTGCAATGATGCGGATGGTTGTTACGACTCCAAATGTGTTTAAGCACCAGAGACCGGAATGGCTGGGACCATTCAATTTCTTCCTGTTTCCAATCGTTTCGGTTCTTGGCGGATATCCCGCAGGCTACGACAATTCCAACTTTCTGTTCATAACTCCCTACGAATCTGATCGCAAAAAGTGGAAATCGCTTACGGGTGTGAATCTTGCGGACGGGCAAAAGTTTCAGATCGCAATGCGGCCAACGCCAAACCAAGATAAGGTGATTCCAGACTCTTTTCGCATAGTCCTGCACAATTACCTAGGTAAGCCAGAAGTGAAATCACTGGCTCCCGACGGAACGCCATGCACTGGCGCAACACAGGGCCTCTTGCTGAGGGCTAAGATAATCGCTGGCAAATTGGTTCCGGTCGGCAAAGAAACTGATCGGCGCTGGGAGCAAGGGGAAGATCCGAGCATGCTGGATTCTCAGGTCTATGTGTATGAGAAGCAGAGGAAAACGGTTGTTGCCGATGCTTCGGAGAGAAAAAGTTGGTCCGCCATCGGCGTTAGGCGCTTGATGAGAGAATCAAAGCTAAGCCAAGCACCAATCTCCAACGCAATCAAGGGCAAACCAGTTCGTCGTCAGACCCTCTCGATCATCAGACAAACAGCAGCCGAGATTAAGGTGTGAAGAATCGTACGAGCTTGACTGGTCACGCCTGATCAAATCGGACGGGTCCTAGTACGGCAAATGTCCGGTTACGCGGGTGATCTCAACGGGTCGACGCAACACTAAGCTTTATCTGCAACTTCAGAACACGAGTGGATTTGTTAGGCTCGTCGCCAATCCTTCGGTCCTCTGTTACGGCACTCCCGACACGCGCAGCTGAAGTGTCCGGACACACCCCACTAGGGATTTCCCCAGTTGTCTTGGAACGGGGCTAGGTCTAAAGGTACGCACAGGCCACGATGGACTTGGTCAGTGCTGACAAATGCGGCCTATTTCCTGGTTAGTCAGCCAACCTTCAAGGAGACTCTCCATGGCTCTACAGATGCGTGTCAAGTCGATAGCGACTGGTGCGAACCTGGCACTTGTTGCCGTCATTCTTTCGCTGATATGCGCCTGCAGCAATCAGGAGAAGCCACAAGTCGTGGCGATGTCTCCGGCGCCGCCAGCAACCACCACTGTGCAACCCCCGCCCGTAAGTGGACCGACGCGAATGGAAAAAGACCTCTTGGGAGAAAAGGCAGTTCCTGCGTCGGCATACTGGGGAGTTCAGACGCAGCGAGCTCTCGAAAACTTTCAGATCTCGGGGGTTCCGATCAATCGCTATCCGGAATTTGTACAAGCATGGGCCATTGTGAAATTGGCGGCAGCGCGCGCAAACACCGACGTCGGCGCCATGAGCAAGCAGAAATTGGAGGCGATTGAAAAGGCGTCCCAGGCCGTGATGAAGGGCGATTACAACAACCAATTCCTGGTGGATTGGTATCAGGGTGGCGCGGGCACATCCACCAACATGGATGCCAACGAAGTGCTCGCCAATGTGGGGCTCGAGTTGACCGGGCATCAAAAGGGAGAGTATTCGATTCTCGACCCGCACGACGATCTGAACATGTCGCAATCGACGAACGATTCCTATCCGACAGCGATTAAGGTCGCCTTTATCCTACGCAACGACAAACTTATCGGTGAGTTGCAGAAGCTCTCGGCGTCGCTCAGCGCAAAAGGCAATGAGTCCATCGACATGGTGAAGATGGGCCGTACGGAGCTTCAAGACGCGGTCCCCATGACGGTCGGACAGGAATTCTATGCCTTTGCGGCATCACTGGATGGCGAGATCGCCTTCCTTCGCGAGGCGGAAAAGCAGTTGTACTCGGTCAACATGGGAGCGACCGCCATCGGCACGGGCATCAACGTTCCGAAAGGATATGCCGAGAAGTGTGCCGCTGAGCTGGCGAAGCTCACAGGCAAACCGATCAAGCCGGCCTCCGATATGATCGCGGCCACCTGGGATCAACAGGGTTTCGTCGCCTATTCCGGAGCGCTCCGAAGCGTCGCAATAAAACTCTCGAAAATCGCGAGCGATCTGATTTTGCTCGATTCCGGGCCGCGCGCAGGTCTCAACGAGATTGATCTGCCGGAACTACAGCCCGGCTCTTCGATCATGCCCGGGAAAGTCAATCCGGTTATTCCGGAACTGGTGAACATCGTGGCGTTTCGCGTCATCGGCAACGACGTGGCGGTCACTCTAGCCGCTCATTCCGGGCAACTACAACTCAATGCGTACGAGCCCCTGGAAGGCCTCGTCGTCATGGAGTCCCAGGACCTGATTTACAACACGTCCATCACGTTACGCACGAAGTGCGTGGACGGAATCAAGGTGAACCAGGCTGTGCTCGCCAATTACATGGAGACCACCGTTGGCATCGTAACCGCACTGAACCCCGTTCTCGGATACGAAAAATCGAGTGAGCTGGCGGCCGAGGCCTACAAAAGCGGAAAGGGGATCATCGAGGTCATTCGGGAGAAGAAAATCCTGACCGACCAGCAGATCGCCGATCTGCTCAACCCGGCCAAATTGACCAACCTCGACAAGGCCAAGTATCGAAAGACGAATTAGTAAGTCCAGGGACTCCTGTTTCACGAATTCAAAGAGGAGAACAAGCATGGCGAACACTTTTCTCAAATATCGGCCATCGGTTCTGGCAGTCCTACTCGTCGCGTTCACCGGAAGCGTCCAGATGGCTTCTGCTCAGAACGGCAAGCCGAATATTGTGATCCTGGCCACTGGAGGAACCATAGCGGGCGCAGCAGCGACGGGCACGCAGTCGGGCTACACCTCGGGCGCAGTGACGATCGACGCCATGATTGCGGCCGTTCCCGGAATCCGAGACCTCGCCAACCTCAAGGGCGAACAGATATCCAACGTCGGCTCGCAGGACATGACATTCGAGATCTTGCTCAAGCTCGCCAAACGCATCAATGAACTTGCAAAGTCCAGCGATGTTGACGGCTTCGTGATCACTCACGGCACGGATACGATGGAGGACTCGGCGTTCTTTCTGAATTTGACGGTCAAGACGGACAAGCCTGTCGTCTTGGTGGGCTCCATGCGCCCGTCGACGGCAGTGAGCGCCGACGGACCACTCAACCTGTACGACGCCGTCGCTGTAGCCGCTGATCCCAAGGCGAGAGGACTCGGAGTCCTCGTTGTCATGAACGACTGGATTCAGGCAGCCCACTCTCTAACCAAGACCAGCACGACATCTGTCCAGACGTTCATGTCGCCTCAGCGCGGGTTGGTCGGCGTCTCGAGTTACGGCCACAATGACTTCTATACAAGTCCCGTATGGAAACACACCACGCAAAGCGAGTTTGATATTTCGCAGGTGACCCAGCTTCCCCGTGTGGACATCATTTTTGCATCGGTGGATATGTCGCCGGAATTGATTGACGAGTCTGTCGCCGGTGGCGCGAAGGGGATCGTGATCGCTGGCGTCGGAAACGGCAATATGAACAAACCATCGGTAACCGCAGCCGAGAACGCGGTGAAGAAAGGCGTCGTCGTGGTACGCAGCTCGCGGGTTCCGACCGGAACCGTGGGGCGGAATGTGGAAATTAACGACGATGAGCTTGGATTTGTCGCTTCCGATGAACTTAACCCTCAGAAGTCACGCATCCTGCTGTCCCTGGCGCTTTTGAAGCCGCGCACAACGGCCGAGATTCAACAATTGTTCCTCACGTATTGAACGGCGGAAGGCAGTCGACCCTATGCTTCGTAAATTCGTCATCAACGCCCTGGCAATATTGATCGCAATGCTCGCTCTAACCCCACGTGGTTTGCACGCGCAGGACACAGCCGCGGAAACTTCCGAGCCCGTTGTCGAGAAGGCTCTGGATGCGCAAGCCTTTCAGGAAGCCAACCCCCAGAAAGCCTCGGATAGCTCGGGAGCGCCCTCCGACACTTCCTCTCAGAAGCCCCAGGGCACCACGCAAGCGCCAGCGCCGCCCAATCCCAGCGTTGACGACACTATCGATGCATCAGAAGGCGATGCCGACATCGACCGGCACACAGCCGTTCCGTGGAATGAGATTCGTCGACCGTATTTCACGATTCGGTTTGGCGCCGGGTTCTTGGTCGAAGTCGCCGGCTATACGCAGGACGCACAAAGCAAAGAACAGATCTCTGTCTCGACCGATAGTAGGCTCCGCGATTTTCGATTTATTCTGGGCGGAGGCTTCCCAAAACTTAGTCGCTCCGTAACCTGGTGCGCCGGGATCATGTACGACGCCCCGACTCACTCATGGCTAGTCCGTCAAACCGGAGTCATGATCGCGGTTCCGGAGATCTGGGGACACATCTTCATTGGTCGCGGCAAAGAAGGGTTTTCCTTGAATAAAGTCATGACTGGTTACGATGGCTGGACCATGGAACGGTCCACGATGAGTGACGCTACCATTCCTATTCTCGCCGATGGTATCAAGTGGCTCGGTTATGTTCCCAAACTCGGTATCCTCTGGAACGTCGGTTACTTTAATGACATCATGTCCAAAAATCAGTCGTTTTCGACTTACTCCAGCCAGGAGGTTGTCAGATTTGCCTGGCTGCCCATCCTTTCGGACGAGCGCCGTAAGCTCCTGCACCTGGGCGTGAACTTTCGTTATGGAATGGCTAAAGACGGCCAACTGCGGCTGAAGTCCCGGCCCGAAGTTTTTCCCGCGCCCTTTTTCGTGGACACCGGTACTTTCCTCGCAAAATCAACGACCATGGCAGGATATGAGGTCTACTATCGCACCGGCCCCTGGATGTTCGGCAGCGAATACTGGTGGGTCCATACCTCCTCGCAGTCAGAGGGCGATCCTCTGTTCAAAGGCGGGGACTGGGTAGCGACGTATTTGCTCACCGGGGAAACGCGCGTTTACGACACCGCAGGCGGATTTTTCAGAGAAATAGTGCCGAAAAGGCCCGTGTTCGACGGGGGCCCCGGAGCATGGGAATTGCTGTTGCGCTACTCGCAAATAAATCTCGACAGTGGCCCCATACAAGGCGGACAGTTTAAGAGAATCACGCCCGGCGTAAACTGGTACCTCACAGACAGCGTGCGCCTTGAGTTCGAGTACGGTTACGGCCATCTCGATCGTTTCAACCTCAGCGGCAATACGCAGTTTTTCCAGACCCGAATTCAACTTCAGCTCTAGCCAAGCTCGCCAGGACCGCAATCGAACTATGGTTTGATGCAGGAGCATAGTGTTGCACCGACCGGTTGAGCCCGTCCAACTAACCGGGGCACTGACACGCGAGTTCCTCAATTTTGGATTGCAGCTCCGGTTGCGGAATCCTTCATTGTCCGCCAAACTCTTCCCGAAGTCCTGATTAACGCTCTAATCGTACATCTCTAACAATGTCGGCCCTGTCAAACTGTTTTTGAACGCACTTCTTTCTTTCACTTAAAAGAGCTGTTCTCGTTCGCTTTTGTCGGTTTCTTGTCTTCCTGCATCGACGACCACGGCTCGTTCGTAATCTAGCGGTCGGTTTCAGTCCGACCCATACATCTCTTCGATCCGTACTTCGGACGATGATTACTTG
>CAVPNO010000024.1:0-82660 GCA_963706455.1 uncultured Acidobacteriota bacterium
AGATATCCATTGCTCTTCTCTGTTATATTCGGAGGCTTTTTGTGTTGTGTGAATGATATTTTTCTTCGACCAAATTAGGATACGACGGGCAATCTATGGGGGAGTGCCCACGTCGTTGGGTGCGCTGGGAAATTGGCTGGTTCACCTGCCCGGCGAGAATCCCTTCGCCCCTCCAATCCGGATCAACAGAGGCCAGGTACCCTGAATGCTGCTGAAGCATAACGAAATCCATTAACGTCGAGCAAATCCAACAACGCAGCGATGCTACCACCATTCGGCGGTTGTGATAGTCAAGAAACCATCCAAGGCGACGCTGTACAAGTACCTGTACCACTTGCGGCGAGCGTTCGGCCAGGTCAACAGGCCTCCCCCGTTCGCCCAGACGAAGGGGCCCGATCGGGTGCTCATACAGCGGAGGAATCGATACGTCGGACTGTCCAGGGAAGGAACCGTAATGATCAGCTGGCCATTGAATGACAAATTCGAGCCATTTCGACATCAATCTCTGGCCGACCGTCTTCCAGGGGATATATTTCATCCTGGCCCAGCAGGCGTAAGCGTTTTACCTTATTCTCTTGCTTTGCCCCCCCCCCCCCCCCCCCCCAGTTTGAAATTTGTGCTCACTCTGTACACAGTCACGCGGAACGAGCGGTGCTGTACGAATTGGCTAATATTTCGAGCAAGCAAGCGGACTATCTTGTGTTGGACGCTACCATGTCCTTGGACGAGATGGAAAAGAATAGGATGCAGCTGCGAGGTTTGGTGCGTTTTCATCGCACACACCGAGACGCATGTTCTCTTCGAATTAACTGGTCTGTCACAGGCTGCTATGATGGTCCGTTATACATTGAGTATGAGCAGCGACGAGTGTGGGGGATGTTCAGAATATTCGGTAAATTATTATCCATCTTCAGCTCATCAAGTCAATTCCCGCAGTTTTTTGCTTTGCTGACCATACAAACGACGACAGCAATTTTTCCAGGCTATCAGAAAGGTGTTCAATATCCCCAAAGCCAAGAACGAGATCCGAAAACAAATCGATGATGTGTTGGCCATCATCGAGTCAGGCTATTTGGAGGTATAAATGAAGCAAGCCCCTTTTTTATTTGTAGCGGTGAACAAGAGCCTTATACGACTTTTCTGTTCCAAAGGAACAAAAGAAGAACAAGAGGAAGGAGATGAAGCTGGAACGGGAGCAGGCCGCATTGAATCTGACCCTGTATCGAAGGAAGGAGCGTAAGAGCAAATTCTTCGAACTGGGCCTGTCAACGATTGTTGCCATCACGCTGCCTGTTATCGTGGTCGCCGGCATATTCGGGTAATATCTCCCCACAAGCGGACCAGCAGGGATCAGCGACACCACCATACTAACTGCTACGTACCTACCAGCATGAATAATCCGGATTTGCCGCAAACACCGTTCGCGCAGGTGATGGGGATTGGATTCGGGATCTCTGGCTTCCTTGCTGATCATCCTGGTGGTGTACATTATATTTTTCACTAAGTCTGCGAAAGCGGTACAAGAAATGGTTCGCCTCGACCCATCTGGCCCAATGGTACTTGCCCCCCCTTCTCTCTCTCCCTCCCCTTCCCCCCCCAAATGGCGATGGTTCCTGAATTTCTCTCAGGGTTGGAGAATCGGACTGGCGACGAATAAGCATGGATAGGCGCAGGATCAGCGAAGATTTTCGCAGGAAGGTCTCGTTTGACAGCCGGTTGCGAAGGAAACCCAGCTTGAAATCAGCCCGTTGGCCGGCTATGCGGCGGGGCAGGAAGCAAGACTCGATGGAAATGGGTGTCCTTCAGGCCGACGGGACGCGGCGCAGCGAGGATCTGTCGGTGCGATTCAGCGATAGACCGTCCCTGAAGGTTTAGCGAGGACCAAGACGTTGTGTACGGCAGTGGTGTGATACGGTAAGTGCGCACATTTCCGAGTGGTACGCTCTCTAACCAATGATTTCAGATTCAGCGAGGAGGCGCCCCGAGACAGCGAGGAGGTGCCGCGGTACAGCGAAGACGTGCATCCTCGGTTCAGCGAGGACCAAAGCCACGGCGACGAAATAGGGATCATGCGACAATCACAATACAAAACATGAGCGGAAAGGCAGGCTATGCCTGGTAATGCCATACTCATCAAGTGTACTCATGAACTCATCGTCTTGCCTCCCCATACAGTTGTAAGGACACGTTATGAAAGCAGAAGCTGCTGCAATATATGCCAAAGCAGCACGCATTTTTTGTTTGTTATTATCTACAAATCAAAACTAGTAACCTCTCCGGTCATCCCCTATTACTCTCCTTCGTGTGTCTCACGCACACGGAGCAAGTTGCATGCGTTTGCTTATGTTTTCTTGTGACGTTCTCCGTTCTCGTCCTCGGTCTCGTCATGTTTCTCTGTACATTCTTCTGTCTTACCTTCCTTTTCTTTCCCCTTCCCCGTTCCTGTTCCCCTTACCTTCCCTTTTCCTTTCCCTTTCCTTTTTCCTTTCCTTTTTCCTTTCCTTTTCCCTTTCCCTTTCCTTTTCCCTTTTCCCTTCCCTTTACCCTTACTTTTTCTCTTCCCGTTTCCTGTCTCTTCCTCATTCTTTCCTTTCTCGTTTCCTTTGATCTGCTCCGCTTCCTGGCTCTCATCGCCTTCTTCTCCTGATTTGGTCACCCCAGGGAACTTTTCTTCAAACAGGTCCCGAATCATCTTGCCCTGCTCCTTCTCAGATGCCGGCAATCTTCAGTTCGAGGATGGTCACAGCCACCTTGGTTATCTCCTCGAGATCCCGGGAGAACCGCACCCTCAGCTCCCACTCGAACGCAAACTCCGGATCACCCTTCTGCAAAAAGGTTGGTAAACATTGTGAGCATGGGCTGGATGGGATAGCTGCTTGTATGCTGACCTCGATACCCTTCGGCTTTCCCGACTGGATCTTTCTGTGCTTGACCTCAACGAAGTCAACACCAATGTGCACCGACACCACCCACGTGCCCCGCTGGTCTTGGAATGGCAGCTCCTGTATCAGGTTCTTGATGTAGTAGAACCCCGGGAATATCATCTTCTGATGGCATGCCCGCAACACCCTCCCCACCTTCGAGTTAGCCATGTTCTCCTGATCACCTCCACAAGGAACCTGCGCAGCTGTTGCGTCTCTTCACCTGTCGAGCGCGCAGCGAAGAGCGCCGCGAGGCGGAGCATGAAACCGCCAACCAGGGGGCGGCGCTGCGGCAGATGGAAGCAGAGGTGCAACGCATCGACCGCCGGCTGCAGGAGTGGACGCTCCAGGCGGCGCGCAACAAGGACGCGCGCGAGGCCAAGCGATCGACGATCGAACAGAAGCGCGAAGAGGCGGCGCGGCTGGAAGGGGAACACAAGCAAGCCGAAGCCGGGCTGGAAACGCAGCAGGCGTCGCTGGTGGAAATGCGCCGGAAGCGGGAAACGCTGCAGCAGGAAGCGGCACAGGCCACGGCGGAGCTGGCCGGGCTGGAAGAGCGGCGCCGCGGGGCGGAGATGGCCTTCCAGCGCATCGACCGGCTGCACGCCGATCTCGAGCGGCGCGTGCTGGGCATCGAGCAGCAGCGTGCGGCGGCCGAAGCCGAGCGGGAGCAGCGCATCCGGGAGAGCGCCACCCTGGGTGAAAGGCAGCAGGAACTTGCCGCGCAGCGCGCGACCGCGACGGAGCAGGCGCTGGCGCTGGCCGCGGGAGCACAGGCCCTTCGGCAGCAACTCGCGCAGCTGGAAACCGATTTGAAGAGTGCGCGGACCGCGCTCGACCAGTTGCGCGACGACCGGTCGACGCGATCGAACGAAGCGGCCAAGCTGCGGTCCGATCTCGAGCATCTGGAAGCGAGCTGCTTGAATGAGGTGAATGCCGAGGCGGCGGTTCTGCGCGCCGATGAAACCATTGCGTATCTCTCCGAAGAAGAGCTCGCCGTGGAAGAAGAAACCTGCCGCGGGCTGCGCCAGAAGATGGAGCAGATGGGCCCGGTGAACATGATGGCCCTGGAGGAGTACAAGGAAACCGCCGACCGGCACACATTCCTGGAAGCGCAGCGCACCGACCTGATTGAATCCATCGAGAACACGCAGGAAACGATCAAGGAGATCGACCAGATTTCGCGCACCAAGTTCGATGAGGCGTTTGCGCGGATCAACGAGAATTTTTCCGCCGTTTTCACGCGCCTGTTCCATGGCGGACAGGCGTTTCTGCGCCTCACCGATGCGGAGAACCAGGCCGAAAGCGGGCTCGACATTGTGGCCTCGCCTCCGGGCAAGAAGCTGCAGAATGTGTTGCTGCTCTCCGGCGGCGAGAAGGCGCTGACCGCGCTGGCGCTGCTGATGGGCATTTTCCAGTTCCAGCCCAGCCCGTTCTGCGTGCTGGACGAAGTGGACGCCGCGCTGGACGAGACCAACGTGGGGCGGCTCGCCGAGTTGCTGAACTCGATGAGCGGCGATACGCAGTTCCTGCTGGTGACCCACTCCAAGCGCATGATGCATGCAGCCGACATGATTTACGGCGTGACCATGCAGGAACCGGGCGTGTCGAAGGTGGTCAGCGTGCGGCTCGGCGCGCAGCAGCAGCAATTGGCTACCGCGTAACGATTCGCCGCGGAAGAGTTCGCCCTCCCCGGTCTCAGAATCGAGCCCCCGGGCACCGGTGGAATGGCGTAACTTGCCTGCAAGGCGGCGCGGTGCTATAGCTAGCCATAGCAGGCGCGATTCCCCGCCCTACTCCGAGCCTGCCCCGGAGGTTCTCCATGTCGACCGCCCATACTGAAAAACCGTTGCACAGCCTCGAGGAATGGGATGACTTTCTGGAAGGCCGGTACAAGGCGGGCAAGAGCCAGGAGGAGTTCCGCGTCTATGACGCGCAGGCGCAACCGGGCGTGGCTGAGTTCTACCGGCAGAATCACGAAAACCAGACGGTGGATTATGTCCTGGGCAAGGAGAAGCAGTACTTCGGCCTGAACAAGGGCAAGAAGACGGTGTGGGAGGCGGCGGAGTTTCTGAATACCCTGGTAGACGACAGCGATCCCGACACCGATCTCACCCAGATCGAGCACCTGCTGCAGACCTCCGAAGCGATCCGCCGCGACGGGCATCCGCGCTGGATGGTGCTGGTCGGCTTTCTCCACGACCTGGGAAAATGCCTGTGCCTCTATGGCGAGCCGCAGTGGGGCGTGGTCGGCGACACATTTCCCGTGGGCTGCGCGTGGTCAAAGGACATCGTGTTTCCGGAGTACTTCGCCAACAATCCCGACCGCAATGTGCCCCGGTACCAGACGAAGTACGGTATCTACGAGGCCAACTGCGGCCTCGAGAACGTGCACATGTCGTTCGGCCATGATGGATACATTGCCGAGGTGATGAAGCCCTACCTGCGCGACGAGGCGCTCTACATGCTGCGCTTCCACTCGTTCTATCCCTGGCATCGCCACGGAGCCTACGACCACCTGTGCAACGACAAGGACCGCGCCTTGCTGGAGTGGGTGCTGAAATTCAATCAGTACGATCTGTATTCGAAGGGACATGCAAAGCCGGACGCGAAGGCGCTGAAGCCTTATTACGATGATCTGTTTGCGGAGTTTCTGCCGGAGAAGATCGACTGGTAGAGAACGTTTCAGCAGAGTACGTAGGTGTTTGAAATGCCCGAGTCCAGAGTGCGCCGAGAAATGTCTCCCTTCAGGTGTTCCTGTCCCGGAAAGACCTCATTGAAGGAGCATTTCCATGCATCTCAGACCTGTTCTGATGGTCATCGTCCTCACAGGTTCCGCATGGGCGCAGGCAGGGCCCGCACCCGGCCCCGAAGTCCAGAAACTTGATTACTTCGTGGGAACCTGGACGGGAGAAGGAACCGTTCCATCCGGCCCCTGGGGAGCCGGCGGGAAATACAGCGTCACTCACACCCAACAGTGGCTTGACGGGAGATTCTTCCTGTTATGCCACTCCGAAGTCAAGATGCCATCCGGTCTCGGGGGCGAGATGATATCGGATGGCTTTACAGGTTTCGACCTCGACAAAAAGCAGTACATCTCCATCGGCGTCGACAGCCGCGGCGGGCATGGAGAGACCCACGGCAGCCTGGACGGCGATACCTGGACCTGGACCGATTCCGCCACCTACAACGGAAAAGAGATCCATCAGCGAGAGACTAACAAGATGTTGTCGCCGAACTCCTACCGCGCGGTGTTCGAAGTCTCCGACGATGGAGTCAAGTGGACGGTCATGATGGACACCATCGTCACAAAGAAGTAAAGACGCCCTGACCACGCAGTTCCGAAGGAGGCTGTCCGGCTACACGAAACGCATCAGCCCCTTCGGTTTTAGATCGGGCACCAGATAACTCTGTGCGGTTCCTGCAGCCTTGCACAGCGCCTCCGCCGCGAGGTGGCCTGAGCGGGCTGCGCTCTCCATGGTCGAAGGCCACCCGGTATTGATCCAGTCTCCGGCAAGGAATAGCCGGGGCCACGGCGAAGCAGGATTGGGGCGAGCCGAATCGATGCCGGGAGGCACGCCGAACGTAGCGCGCATTTCCTTCACGAGCGCGGCTTTTTCGAGCCTCGCTTCCTTCACGATGGGAAAGAACTCCGCAAGCTCTTTCATGGCCAGCGCGATGGCTTCTTCGCGGGAGAGCGCAGCGAAGGCGCGCGAAGCGCTGACGACCAGTTCGACATAGCTGCCTTTCAGCTTGCGCCAGGGCTGGATGCGGCCCTTGTTGTAGAGCCAATGGATTTCGCGGTCGAGCAGCACCGCGTGGGGCAGGTTGGTGATTTCGCGGTCGAACCAGAGATGCACGCTGCACAAAGGCCAGTGCTCGTGCTTTTGAGTCTCGGCGATAAGTTCTTTTGCGCCTTCCACGGCGGGCATGTTGGCGAACAGCTTGCCGGCCGCCTCGAAGGGCAACGCCATTACGAGGTAGCCCGAAGCGAGCGTGCCGGCGCGGGTTTCAATCGACCACTGCTTCGCCACTTCGTCCCACTGCAACGTCTCAACGTTCGAGTTGTACACCACGCGCGACCCGTGCCTGGCAAGAAACCGCTCCGCCTCCGCATAGAGTTCGCTCAAGGGAACCGTGCTCATGCCCATGCTGCCGGCTTCGGCGGAATTCATGAACAGCTCGCGAATCACCTTGGCCGCGTAGGGCACGGCGATGTTCTCGATGTCGGCGTTCAGGGCGCTGGCAATGACCAGGCGCCAGAAGCGGTTCATGGCGGCTCGGTCTGCTTGTGGCGCCGCAGCCACGCGCCCAGTGTTTCGCGGGAGGGGTTGAGGACGCGGGGTCGCATCATGGCGCGAAAGGCGCGTCCCAGCGCCAGCTTGTCCGCCAGGCTGAAGGCCTTGGCGCTCATCAGGCTGGGCGTTCCGTGGAACGGCGCGGGAAGGCTCCAACCGCCGACTTGCATCGGACCAAGGCGCGAACGCCGGCCGCCGGGCTCGATCATGATCATGTCGCTCGTCCAGAGGATTTTGTCGGCGACGCCGATGCGCTGGTAGAAGCCAATGAGATTGGTACAGCAGCCGAAGAGCACATGCTGGCAGTTGTCGATGACCTCGTTGACGCCGGGGTGCAGGTATGACGACGCGCGCCCGCCCAGGTAGCCGCGGCGCTCGACGAGCTGCACGCGAAAGCCGGCTTCGGCCAGCGCGCAGGCCGCGCTCATGCCCGCCACGCCTCCTCCGATGACGGTGACGGTGTCCGCCGAATTGTCGGAATGCGTTCAACCGAGGCGCCTCACTTGACGTTCCGGGAAGAAAGGCAAGCGCAGATCCTTCGGCGCTCTGCTCAGGATGACAACCCAGGAAAGCAGTGCTCCCATATGGACATCATTGCAGACGCGGATCATGAAAACAGCCGCGCCCAGGCCATGCGCACCATGCCCACTGCGAGAATCTCCAGCTTCTGCGCACGAGGATACGCTCGCACGACGCGAGAACACGTCGTAGTCTGCGCGGCGTATGCGCTTGAGCAAGCGCATGATAGATCGAGACCAGCACCCAGAGCGCCGGCCGGCTCTCCTCGATCGATCAGCGGCAGCAGTGTTCTGCGCGGACGCATAGTAATGCTCCGCGCGCTGCCGCAATCTCAGCCAGCAGCGCCCGTTCGTGGGCAGAGGGCGGCGTGCCCGGGCCTACGATCGAGGAGCGACTCGAGCGAAACATGATGCGCGGCAAGCCGATCGAGCGGCAGGTAGACGCGTTTGCGCCGCGCGTCCTCGCTCGACATCGCGCAGAATATTCGTGAGCTGAAACGCGATGCCGGTTTCTTCGGCGAGTTTTTCGGCGCGCGGATCGCGGTAGCCGAAGATGCGAATGCAAACCAGGCCGACGACCGACGCCACCAGGTAGCAGTAGCGGTACAGATCGTCGAAGGTGGCGTAGGTGTCGACTGTCGCCCGCGGCGTGCTCCAGGTCCATCGTCGTTCCGGCAACCAGTTCGTCCAGCAACTGCAGCGGAATTTGGAAGCGCCGGATCGCGTCGCGCACGGCAAGGAAAACCAGATCGTCCGTATCAGCGCCGGCGGAGGCCGCGTGCCATTCGGCCAGCCATGCATGGAGCAGGCCGCGGCGTTCGTCGCGGGGCACGGTCTCGTCGTCGGAGAGATCGTCGGCCGTGCGCATGAAGGCGTAGATGGCGCAGATCGCATTCCGGCGCGGCCTGGGCAGCGCTACGAAGGAGTAGTAGAAATTCTTGGCTTCGCGCCTGGCGATGGCACGGCACTCGGCGTAGGCGCGCTCCAGGGTTTGGTCGTGCAATGAAATTCCCTGCGTCAAGCCGCCTTCTGTGACGGATGGGGGCCGAGCCGCCAGAAGGGCAGGATTTTGCCGCCCAGCGCGCGCAACGCAAGCTGCAGCTTGGTGGCTTTGGTAATCGCCGGCCGGGCGCTGAGCACGTCGTAGTCGCGCTGCTCGATGGCGCGCAGAATCTCCAGGCCGCCGCGGCTGAAGAGGTCGAGGTCGAGAGCCAGGTCGCGCTGCACGCGGCCGATCAGCGGCAGTCCCTTTTCGAACATGGCGCGCGTGGAATCGACTTCGTAGCGCAGGAGGGCGCGAAACTCAGGAGTGGCCACCCCGGCGGCAATGGTCGCGTCGCTCACGCCGAAGCGCCGCATATCCTCCTGCGGCAGATACACGCGGCCCTTGGCGAAATCCACGCGCACATCCTGCCAGAAGTTGGCCAGTTGCAGCGCGGAGCAGGTAGCGTCGGAGAGCCGGAAGTTTTCCTCGTCTCACTTCGCCGCACGCATAGAGCACCAGCCGGCCGACAGGATTGGCCGAGTAACGGCAGTAGGCAAGCACATCCTCGCATGGTTTCGTAGCGAGTGACGGTCTGGTCCTGGCGAAAGGCGATCAGCAGATCGGCGAACGGCTCCTTGGGAATGGAACACGCGCGGATGGTTTCCGCCAGCGCGACAAACACCGGATGGCGCGCGCGGCCCTCGTAGCAGGCATCGAGTTCGCGGCCCCAGAGGTCGAGCAGGGCGAGCGCCTGCGCCGGGTCGGCGACTTCGTCTCCCAGATCGTCGGAGATGCGGCAATACGCGTAGATGGAATGGAAGTGCGGGCGCAGAGCCTTGGGCAAGAAACCAGGAGGCGACGTGGAAGTTTTCGTAGTGCGTCTCGGCCAGGTTGCTTGCAATAGGCGCGCGCTTCTTCGAGGGTGGGCGCGACGTCGGGAATACGATAAGCGGCGGGAAGCGCGGCCCAGCCGCGCGCGATCAGGGCATCCTGTGATTGCATGACGGGTGCGGTGTTTTCCGCTTTCTCGGTCGCGGGTTGCAAATCCAATCATCCCTCATGGGCCAAAGCCCAATTTTCCATGAGCGTTTTCGGCACGACTGAAAGCCGTGCCCTTTCAAAAACAACTTTGTCTCTCTCCCAGGTCTCAAAATCCAGACATGGGGCACCTGAGTTCAGCTTTCTCTTCAAGGCACGATGGCCGTCTTGATTTCGCTGCCGCGGTTCATCAGCTTCTCAAAGACGCGGTTGAGTTCGTAGAGATGCGCATGGCCGGTGATGAACGCTCCGGCCTGAAAGCGTCCGCCGGCGATCAGGTCCAGCGCCTTGCGGCAGATGGCCGGCGTGTGGTGGAACGTGGCGCGCAGGGTGATGTCGCTGTAGTGGATGCGATTGGTGTCGAGCGTGACATGGGTGCCGACCGCGCATCCGCCGAAGAAGTTCACCGTGCCGCCCTTGCGCACGAGTTCGACCGCTTCCTGCCAGGTTTCGGGAATGCCCACGGCCTCGATGGCGATGTCCACACCTTGCCGTCTTGGAGTCAGAGCCCGCGTTTCCTGGATGGCCTTGCGAACATTCGCAGTCTGCACCACGTGCGCCGCGCCCAGCTGGTGCGCTGCTTCCACCTGGCCGTCGTGCTTGACGATGGCGATCACCTCGCAGCCGGCCAGGGCCGCGACGTGGAGGATCATCAGGCCGAGCGGGCCGCCGCCGATGATGGCCACGATGTCGCCGGGACGGGGGCGCGAGTCTTCAAATCCGTGCACCGCGCAGGCCAGCGGCTCGGTGAGCGCGGCGTGTTCCAGCGGAACATGATCGGGAATATGCAGTGTGTTCTTGGCGACGATGCGCGCCGGGATGCGAATGAATTCGGCATAGGCGCCGTTGTTGAAGAGCAGATCGTCGCAGAGATTCTCCTGCCCGCGCGCGCAGAAGTAGCACTGGCCGCAGGGCGCGGAGTTGAGAGCAACCACGCGGTCGCCGGGCGCGAAATCCGTGACGCCCTCACCGGCCTCGACCACCGTGCCGGCCAGCTCGTGCCCGAACAGAGCGGGAGGCACGATCATGCGCGCATGATAGCCGCGCCGAAATACCTTCAGGTCAGTGCCGCAGGTGAGGGCGGCGCCCACTTGCACGATCAGTTCGCCCACATCCGCCTTTGGCACGGGAACGCTTTCGATGCGAATGTCTTCGCGTCCGTGGAGGATTGCGGCTTGCATGGTGGCGCGGCCGTGATGGATTGCGCTTTCGACCGTTGCCAAGCCGTGCTGGATTACGCTCTCGACCGTTGCCCGTCCGTGATAAATCGCGTCACCAACCGTGGCACGGCCATGCTCGATCGCGGTTTCGACCGTGGAGCGGCCACGCTTGATTGCGTTCTTTACCGTGCCCGGCATCAGGCTCCCCCTATTCTTCCCCCGCCCGGAACAGGCTCAATCATAATCTTCATCGAGTCGGCTTTGGGATGCGACGCCACATCGATAGCGGCCACGGCCTGTTCCAGCGGGAACCGGTGCGAGATGAGCTGGGTCAGGTCGAAGCCGTTGCGATACCCGCCAAAGACCAGGTCGGTGACCTCGTTCTGGATGGCGAAGGAGGATGAGTATGAGCCCATCAGGGTTTTTTCATCCATGCAGACGGCGCCGGGATCGAACGTGGCGTCGCCGTGCTGGGTCTGGGCAAACAGCATAACCTTGCCGCCAGGACGAACCGCATCCATGGCAGTTTTGATGAGCGCATTGCCTCCCACGGCCAGGATCACGGCATCCGCGCCGCGGCCGTCGGTTTCGGCGAACACCCGATCGACGACATTTTCGGTACCGGCATTGATGGGATGGTCGAGGCCGAAACGGGCGGCGATGGCGTGGCGCTCGGGATAGAGGTCGGAGGTGAGCACTTGGGCGCCGGTCCGGCTGGCCAGGGCGGCATGCATCAGGCCGATGGGCCCCTGGCCGATGACCAGGATCGTGTCGTCCGCCGCCAGGTTGAGCATCTTCACGCCCTTGAGGACCGTATTCAACGGCTCGACAAAGGCCGCCTGCTCAAAGGGAATGCCGTCGGGAATGCGCACCACGCCGCCCTGGGTGACCACGAAATCCATGACGCGGATGTATTCGGCAAATCCACCGCCCGAGGGCTCGAATCCGGCCGTCACACCGGTTTTTTTGTAGAGGGGGCACTGGGCGGGCGTTCCCTTGCGGCAGTAGTAGCACTCATTGCACGGGACATGGTGATGCACGACCACCCGCTCGCCGAGCCGGTAGGAGGCGACGCCCTCGCCCACGGCAACGATGGTGCCCGACATCTCGTGTCCGAAGATGCGGGGAGCGGAATGGGAGCCGTAATGGATCTTCTTCAGATCCGTTCCGCAGATGCCGCAGGTGGCGACGCGCACCAGCAGTTCGCCGCGGCCGATGGCGGGAACGGGGACGGTTTCAATGCGCATGTCGTTAATGCCGCGATAGACAACGGCGCGCATGGTGGCGGGAAGCTTGGCTTCCATCGATAGCTGGGCAGGAGAGATTTGGGTAGCCATTCGTTTTCCTGATGGGACCTCGGTCATCGGAGAAACTCGTGCAGGGACTCAGCGATGCTTTGGGCAGCCTTCTTGCTATTTTCGCCCATATCGAGGAGGGCAGGCCAGTACCAGGGCCGGAGAATCGAAAAAATTACCAGACGGCCCATCTGCAGCTTTCCGTCGGAGGCGAGGAAGCGGTTGAAGTCAGGGAGATGGGCGGTGAGGCCGTCGCTGACGCCCTTGATGCAATAGAAGGGGATCTGGCGCATGGCCGCGAGACGGGCCACGGCGGAGGCTTCCATGTCCACCAGACCGGCGCTGTAGGTGGATGCCAAACGGCGTTTCTCCTCCTCATCGCAGACCCTGGGGCTGGTCACGAGCCAGACTTCGCCGGCCTCGGCGTCGCAATTGAAGCGCTCACCGGTGCGGAGATCAACGACCCCGGCGATGTTGTAGGCATTGCCGGGCGTGAAGCTGCCGCGGAGCGCGCCGGCCCAGCCGATGGAAAATACCAGGTCAATGGGACCTCCGTCCTCGAGGGCGGCAAAGGCGCGCGTGGCCGCATCCTGGCCGGCTCCGGCGCAGGCGGCAATCCACTCGTCCTCCAGATCGCGCTGGGCCCAGAAGTGGACGCCGTTGCGGGTGCCGTGCGGCCACCCGCGAACCAGCGGCTTCAGTTCGCCGGGGAAGGCGGCGATGATGGCGGTGCGCGTCATGGATGCATGGATGCCATCGGCTGAGTTACAGTCACAGGCGGCGCATAGCCGTGGGCCTGGAACCACTCGATGGCGGCGCGCATGGCGGGGTAGACCGGCAGGATGCGGAAGCCAAGTTCCTGCTGGGCGCGGGCGCTGGAGGCGAACATTTTTTTGCGGCCCATGCGGACTTCTTCGAGAGTGGCGCGGGGTTCGCGGCCGCGCATCCGGCCTGTGATCCACTCTTCGAAAAACGCATAGGTGGCGGCGACGAAGAAAGGGATTCTCGTGGTCGGCGAGGGAATGCCGGTGATGGCGGACATCTTGTCGAGGATCTGCTTGAGCGTAAGGTTCTCGCCGCCCAGGATGTAGCGTCGGCCGAATTGGCCGTCGGTCAGCGCGGTGACATGCGTGCGCGCGACTTCGGAGACATCGACGAGATTCAGGCCGGTATCCATGTACGCGGGAAACTTGCGATTCAGGAAATCCAAAAAAATGCGGCCGGTGGGCGTGGGCTTGGCGTCGTTGGGGCCGATGGGCGTGGTCGGATTCAGGATCACGACCTTCTGGCCATTCTGGGCGGCGGCAATCGCTTCCTGTTCGGCGAGGAACTTCGACCGCTTGTAGTGGCCCACCATGTCTTTAAGCATAACGGGGGTGTCTTCGTTGATAACGATGCCGTCGGTGCGGAAGTGCATCGTGGCTACGCTGGAGGTGTAGACGAAGCGCTTGACGCCGGCTTCGCGCGCAAGGCGCAGAAGTTCGCGCGTGCCGTCCACGTTGGCGCGGTACATCGCCTGCGGGTCGGGAATCCAAAGGCGGTAATCGGCGGCAACGTGGACAACGGCGTCGCAGCCGGCGAGGCCTGTGCGCAAGGATTCTGGCTGCATCAGGTCGCCGACATACGCATCGCCGGATATGCCTTCAAGGTTAGCGAGGGTGCTGGTTTTGCGCACGAGCATGCGGAGGTCGGCGCCCTGGGCGGCGAGGGCCTTGGCGACGTGGTGGCCGACAAAGCCGGTTGCGCCGGTTGCAAAGACTTTCATACGGATCGAACTATACGGCGAACTACTCGTTCGCGGAGAAGATAGTTTGCAGATCGTTCTTCTGGCGCACCCCGAATCCCTGCTCGAATCCTCCTGGATTTGTTTCTTCCGTCAATCCAGTCTCTCGGGATGGAGGGCGATGTTCTGTTCGCCGGCCGCTTTGCGCTCGTTGTAGGCTTTCACCCAATCCTCCCAGTGCTTGCCCGCGGCGCGATCCTTGCCGGAGAATTCCAGGCGCGCGATGTCCGCGTAGGCGAGCTGCAGCTTGGCGGTGTTGTTGGGCGCGAAGTACTGAAGGTATGAGTCGGCCAGGGTGGGGCCCGTGTGGCGGTTGAAGACATAGGCTTCGATGCGCTGGCCGGATTTGGTCGTGATGGTCACATCGCCGCGGTATTCGAAGGCTTTTTCGAGCGCCTCGCGCAGATCGTCTTCGCCGGCCAGATCGGGGACCCAGCCTTCGAGCTTGTCGTGTTGCGAGCCGGGTGCGAGTTCCAGGGCTTCGATCTGTTCCATCGTGTACTTGGCGACTTCGGCGGTCATGCTGTGATTCCCTCGATTATCGATGGCTTCAAAATAGGATGTCGTAGTCGAACGAAGGAAATGCAACCGCAGATCCTTCGCTCGGCTCAGGATGACAGCGCCCAATGACCCACCTCAGGCGTTGGTCTCTTCCAAGGTGCGCTGCGGGTTCTCGATCTGGACCAGCGTGGCCGCGCCGTGGGGCATGGGCTCGTTGAGCAGCTTGAGCGCGTGCGCATCCTTATATTTGTTGAACGAGCCGCGCACCATGGCCCAGAAGCCTTTGAGAGAACCAAAGCCTTCCAGCACGGCCGAGGGCTCGTAGCCGCAGCTCACCATGCAGTTGGCGCACTTGGGATTGCCGCTGGCCACGCCGTACTCTTCCCACTTGGTGGTTTCGAGCAGTTCCTTGAAGGTTTCCGCGTAGCCGTCCTGCAACAGGTAGCAGGGCCGCTGCCAGCCGAAGATGTTGAAGGCCGGCGAGCCCCAGGGCGTGCACTCGTATTTGCGATCGCCCATGAGGAACTCGAGGAACAGCGGGGACATGTTGAATTTCCAGGTCGGCTTGCGGTTGGACAGGATAGCGCGGAACAGGCGGCGGACGCGGGCGCGGCCCAGGAAGCGATGCTGGTCGGGCGCCATGTCGTAGCTGTAGCCGGGCGAGAGCACGATGCCCTCTACGCCCATATCCATCACGTCGTCGAAGAAGGAGCGCACGCTGTTGGGATCGGTGCCGTCAAAGAAGGTCGCGTTGGTGGTCACGCGGAAACCGCGCCTGACTGCTTCCTTGATGCCTTCGACCGCGATGTCGTATCCGCCTTCGCGGCAGACGGAAAAATCGTGGTGCTCGCGCTGCCCGTCGAGGTGCACGGAGAAGGTGAGGTACTTCGACGGAGTGAACTCCGGCAGGCGGCGCTTCAACTCGAGGGCGTTGGTGCACAGGTAGATGTACTTTTTGCGCGCGATCAGGCCGTTGACGATGTCGACGATCTGCGGATGAAGCAGCGGCTCGCCGCCGGGAATCGAGACCATCGGCGCGCCGCACTCTTCCACGGCGGCGAAGCATTCCTCGGGCGTGAGCATGCTTCTTAAGGATGTGAGGCGGATATTGCACCTTGCCGCAACCGGCGCAGGCCAGGTTGCAGCGGAAGAGCGGCTCGAGCATGAGCACCAGCGGATAACGCTTCTCGCCGGCGAACCGCTTCTTCAAAACATAGGTCGCAACCGTCCACATCTGTGAAATCGGAACAGCCATATTCGGGTAAACCCTCCGCTAAAGCTGCTGGCTTCCAGCTACCAGCCTTTAGCTAAAAAATATCGTGGCTCGCGCCCGAGCCCAAACTGGCAGCTAGAAGCTGCTTTTTTCCATCGCCCGCTGGTACGCCGTCAAGGCCATCAGCGGGAAGTATTGCCGGTAGAGCGTGTAGGCCAGGTAAAAAACCTTGGGGAAGCCGGTGCCGGTAATGATGCTCTCGCGACGCGCGCCTTCGCCCATGGCTTCGTCCCAACTGCCATCGGCCTCCTGGCGTTCGAGCAGCCAGCGGACACCTTTGGCGATCGAGTCAGAGCGATCATCGCCGGCGGCCAGCAGTCCCAGGAGCGCCCACGCGGTTTGCGAAGGCGTACTCGGGCCTACGCCGCGGGCGGTTGGATCCTCATAGCTGCCGCAGGTTTCGCCCCATCCCCCGTCGGGGTTCTGCACCATGCGAATCCACTCGGCGGCCTGCTGCACCTGGGGTTCATTGTGATCGAATCCAATCGCTTCCAGGCCGCGCAGCACCAGGAACGTGCCGTAGATATAGTTCACGCCCCAGCGGCCAAACCAGCTTCCGTCTGGCTCCTGTTCGGCGAGGAGGAATTTGATGGCCTTCTGCACGCGCTTGTCGTCGCGCGTATAGCCATAGATTGCCAGCATCTCCAGCATGCGGCCCGTAATATCCGCGGTCGGCGGATCGAGCATGGCGTTGTGGTCCGCGAAGGGGATGTACTGGAAGATCATCTTGGTGTTGTCTTTGTCGAAGCTGCCCCATCCGCCGTTGCGGCACTGCATGGCGAATTCCCACTGGATGGCGCGCTGCTCCACCTGGTGCTGATAGCGTTCGCGGGGATTGTCCACTTTGCTCAAGGCAAGCAGCACCTGGGCGGTGTCGTCGGTATCGGGGTAGAACTCGTTGTTGTGCTCGAAATACCAGCCGCCCGGCTCGGTGTTGCGCACCTTCACCGCCCAATCGCCTTTGTGACGTACTTCCTTCGACAGCAGCCAGTCCGCCGCTTTCAGCATGCGCGGATCGTTCTTGGGCACGCCTGCTTCTCCCAGTGCGTACAAGGCCTGCCCGGTATCCCAGACAGGCGAGACGCAGGGCTGCATGCGGAAGGTGGGCTCGGTCAGGTCCTCGCCGGGAGGCTCCTCGATGCCCAGTTTTTCGAACTCGTCGCGGGCGCGAATCACCTGCGGATCGTCTTCGGAATAACCCAGGCAGCGCAAGGCGAGAATGGCGTTGAGCATGGCCGGGTAAATGGCGCCGAGACCGTCGGTCATCTCCAGGCGCGCCAGCATCCATTCTTCAGCGCGCTTGAGCGCCAGCCTGCGCAGCGGCCGAATGTGGACCGCCTCGGCCAGGTGCATGATCCGGTCCAAAACCAGGAAAAAGTTCCGCCAGGAGATCCAGCGCTTGCGGTCCATGCGCACGCGGAGGATCGCATTCTCGCGGCCGCCGACAAACAGCTCATCGATTCCCTGCTCGCGGGGGATTTTCTTGAAGGGCTTCTTGGCGTAAATGATGGCCAGGGGCACCAGGATCGATCGCGACCAGGAAGAGATCTCGTAAATGTTGAAGTAGAACCAGCGCGGAAACAGGACGATCTCCGGCGGAATGGCCGGAACGGCATCGTAGTCGTACTGGCCGAGCGCGCAGAGATACATCTTGGTGAAGGTATTGCATTCCACCACTCCGCCGTGGGCCAGCACCCACGCGCGGCATTTGGAAAGGCGCGGATCGTCGGCCGTGATGCCCATCAATTTCGCGGAGAAGTAGCATTTGACGGAGAGCGAGACGTTGCCGGGGCCGCCGGGATAGAGGCTCCAGCTGCCATCCTCGTTCTGGTAGCGCATCATCTCCCGGCAGGCGCGCTCCAGGCGGCCGCGATCGCCGCTCTCGAGCAGAACGTGAAGGAAGATGTAGTCGGCCTCGAGCATCGCGTCGGCTTCAAGTTCGCCGCACCAGTAGCCTTCGGGATGTTGCCGCGAGAGAAGGTACTTGGCGGACCGGGAGACGGCGGATTCGACCTGGGCCAGATCGGCGTCGATTCGACCGAATCTTGGCACCGCTGCGGGCAATCTCTCCTGCTGTAGTCTCATGCTCTCTGAGGGTCCTCAGTTTCCCGAAAAACCGAATTCTGCAACAGCGTCTTACCAGCTGAATCTTTGGGCTCAACCCACTCTAATCGAATTTCGAGGGTGGCCTCGTTCTTTGAAACGGGACGATGGTGCCGGGTGGCCTGCCGCGGGCCTAGCGTACGGCAACCGGCTGAGTGCCCCCCGCGCCCCCGATGGCCTGAACGATTTCGGGTGGCAGGCCAAAACGCACGTTCTCAGGCATAACTTCAACTTCTTCGACGCGCGTGAAGCCGTTCTGGCGCAAATAATTCACCACGTCCTCGACCAGGATCTCGGGGGCGGACGCGCCGGCCGTCACCGCGACCGTATTGACGCCCTGGAGCCAGGCCGGATCGATCGCCTGAGAGTTGTCGATCAAGTAGCCCATGGTCCCAAGATTGCGGGAAACCTCGACCAGCCGGTTGGAGTTGGAACTGTTGGTGGAACCGACCACCAGGACCAGTCCCGCATCGTGCGCCACGTTGCGCACCGCAACCTGGCGGTTCTCGGTGGCGTAGCAGATGTCCTGCGAATGAGGGCCGACGATGTTGGGAAACTTCAGTTTGAGCGCATGGATAATGTCGCGCGCTTCGTCGAGGCTCAGCGTGGTCTGGGTGAGATAGGCGACATGGTCCGGATCAGGGACCTGGAGCGAGTCGACCTCTTTGGCGTTGGAAACCACCTGGGTGACATCCGGCGCTTCGCCCAGGGTGCCTTCGATCTCGTCGTGGTCGCGGTGGCCGATGAGGATCAGCGAGTAGCCCTGCTTGGCGAACTTGACCGCCTCAATATGGACCTTGGTCACCAGCGGGCAGGTGGCGTCGATGACTTTGAGGCCGCGGCCTTTGCTGCGCTCGCGGACCGCGGGCGACACGCCGTGGGCGGAGTAGATGACGCGCTGGCCGTCGGGCACGTCGTCGATCTCGTGGACGAAGATGGCGCCCTTTTCCGCCAACTCGTTCACCACATAGCGGTTATGGACGATCTCGCGGCGGACGTAGATGGGCGCGCCGAAGGTCTCGAGGGCGATCTTGACGATGTCGATGGCGCGCACCACGCCGGCGCAAAAGCCGCGCGGCTTGAGCAGCAGAACACGCTTCTGACCAGGGGAGGCCCCGGCGGAATCACCTTTGGCGATGGAGTCGAGGAGAGTCGAAGTCACAGGTCGATTATATCAATCCGGCGGTTGCGAGGACCGGTCACGGTGGCTTTTGGAACCCCAGGAGCAAACCGCCGGAGGCCTGGCCTTCGGCACGGTCCCGCAAAGTTTCTGAAATCAATCACAAGTTTTCTCTTGACATGATCTAGTTGATTAGTACACTATACTTCTCATGAACAGCAGCACCGAGTTACAACGCGGCCAATTCAGTTTCCGGCTCGACGGGCAAAGCGGCGTGCCGGTGTACCGCCAGCTCATTGATCAAGTCCAGGGGGCCATTGCCGGTGGCCTGCTGAAGCCCGGCGACCAGCTTCCGACAGTGCGGCTGGTCGCGGTGGAGCTGGCCATCAACCCCAATACCGTGCTGCGGGCGTACCGGGAAATGGAGATCCGCGGCATTCTCGACACCCAGCAAGGGACGGGAACGTTTATCTCCGACCGGCAGGCGGGGCCGCCGAAAGAAGAACGGCAGCGGCAGCTGATGCAGCTGGTAAGCGAATTCATCTCCCGCGCCGGCGCGGCGGGACTGACGGTGAACGAAATGATTGACGCCTTGCAGCAGCTTAACTCTCAAGGAAAGTAGAGGAGGCATGTCATGTTCAAACCAGAATTAATGCGGTCCAACGTTGTGCAGCGCAGACAGGTCAGCGGCGTGGGGCTGCTGGTGTTCTTTGTGCTGTTGTTTTCCGGTGTCTACGTCGCCTCACGCATGAATTCCCCGTACGCAGGTGTGGTGGGTGCGGTGGCCGGAACCTACTTCCTTCTCGCCATCAAGGTCGTGGACCAGTGGGAGAAGGTGGCGGTCCTGCGCTTCGGGCGCTTTCGCGGGCTCAAGGGGCCGGGGGTGTTTTTGATCATCCCGGTGGTGGACTCGCTGAGCCGCTACGTGGATCAGCGCGTACGCGTCACCACGGTGAGCGCGGAGTCCACACTGACCCGAGACACCGTGCCGGTCAATGTGGACGCGATCGTCTTCTGGCTGGTGTGGAATGCGGAGAAGGCCATCTTCGAGGTCGAGGACTTCATGGAGGCGATCACCATGGGGTCGCAGACAGCACTGCGCGAGTCAATCGGCAGGCATCAGCTCGCCCAGATGATCACGGAACGCGAGACGCTGGGGCAGGAGTTGCAGCGGATTCTGGACGAGAAGACGACTCCCTGGGGAATCACCGTGCAGTCGGTGGAGATACGCGACGTGCGGATTCCGCAGGCGCTGGAGAACGCGATGTCGCAACAGGCGCAGGCCGATCGCGAACGTCAGGCGCGCGTCATTCTGGGCGATGCCGAGGTGCAGGTGTCCGATCAATTTGCGAAAGCGGCCCAGGTCTACTCCGACAACCCGGTCGCGCTGCATCTGCGCGGCATGAACATGCTGTTCGAAGCCATGCGCGAAAAAGGATCGATGGTGGTGGTGCCTTCCTCGGCGCTGGACACGATGGGGCTGGGGGGAACGCTGGCGACGGCGGCGATGGCGAAGCAAAGCTAGGCCAGGTTTCAGGTGTCAGCTTTCAGAAGTGCGACGGATAACGAAAGAAGCCAATTCCCCAGGAGGAGATTTGATGAAGTACAGAATCATTTTGTTCATCGTTATCGGTATGGCGGCAAGTGGGCTTCGAGCGCAAACCAGTGGGCACGACAAGATGATTGGCGTGTGGCGCGGGCAGTTCGAGGGCCTTCCCTCTGTCACCCTCAACGTCACCGAGGAAGGGGGAGGACTGTCCGGAGCGGTCCTCTTCTATCGGCTGAAGAAAAACCCAGGAAGTGATGTTCACACCTCGGGCCCAGGTATTCCCGAACCGCTTCTCCATCCGGCGTCGAATGGAAACTCGCTGGTGTTCGAAGTCAGCCATCGACGCTTTCATCCTCCGGAAACCTTGTCGGCCCCGCCGTTTCGTTTCCGGCTGACCCTGAACGGTCCGGACCGGGGCGAGCTGGTGAACGAAACCGATCCGTCCGGTCCGAGGGTGGAGCTCATTCGGGAGAAATAGGCGGCTCGCTTGTATCGAAACACGGGTTCTAGAAACCAGATCACGTTTTGAGAACTTGCAAAGGAGGATAGAAATGGAGCGCAGGATGTTGCTTGTTGTGCTCGGCGCCGTGGCGGTTACCTCTCTCCTTCCCGCACAGACGGATGGCTACGAGAAACTGCTGGGCGTGTGGCGCGGACAGTTCCAGGATCTGCCCGCTGTGGTGCTCACCATCACCGATGAAGGCGGCAGGTTGTCGGGGGCAATTCTCTTTTACCTGGTTAAGAAGAGCTCCTCGATGAGCGAACCCACCACCTCCACTCCAGGGAACCCCGAACCGCTGCTCACCCTGAAATTCGACGGACATGCGCTTGAGTTTGAAGTGAGTCATCGTCGCGCGCATCCGCCGAGGACGTTATCTGACCCGCCGGCGCATTTCCGCCTGACGCTGACGGCTCCCGACAAGGCCGAATTGGTAAATGAAACTGAGAGCTCCGGTCCCAGTGTGGTGCTGGTTCGCGACAAGTAACCGTCGAAGGACGGCAACCGTGCCCGCGCCGTTCCCTGTCGGCTACAATGACCGGCGAGCGCGAGGGAAAGAGCGCGGCGCAGGAGGTCGAAGCGGATGGGAGCATTGAAGGGCGTGAAAGTGGGCCCGCTGAAGGAAGCGGAACTGGAGGAGGCGGACCGGATTTTCCGCCTGGCTTTCGGAACATTCATCGGCATGCCCAATCCGGCCGAATTCATGTCCGGGCGCAACCTGCTGATCTCGCGCTGGCACGCGCCGCACGTCAAGGCGCTCGCCGCTCGCGTAGACGGGCGCCTGATCGGCATCAACATGCTGACGCGCTGGGGATCGTTCGCCTTCTTCGGGCCGCTCACGATTCTGCCGGAGTACTGGGACCGGGGCATCGCGCAGCAGCTTCTGGATGCGACGGTGAAGATTTTCGACAAGCAGGGACTCAAGCGCACCGGGCTGTTCACCTTTCCGCACAGCACCAAGCATGTCGGGCTCTATCAGAAGTTCGGCTATTGGCCCGGGTACCTGACCGCGCTGATGCGCCGCGAGCCGAGCGCGGAGGCGGCGCTGCCGACCAGCACCACGCGCGTCGTTCATCTGACCACGCTGGCCAAACGCGAGCGTGCGGAAGCCATCGCCGCATGCGGACGGCTGACCGGCAAGATCGACAAGGGGCTCGATCTGGGCGACGAGATCCGCGCCTTGCTGAAGCAAAAGACCGGCGAGGTGGTCCTGGCATACACGCGCAATGCGCTCGACGGATTCGCCATCTGCCTGAACGGGCCCGGCTCGGAAGGCGGACCCGATCTCTGCTATATCAAATTCGCGGCAGCGCGCAGCGGGCAGGGAGCGGGCGAGCGCTTCGACGCGCTGCTGGATGCATGCGACGCGTTTGCGCTATCGCGCCGAGCCTCGATCGAGGCGGGGATGAACCTGGCCCACGAGGACGCCTTCCGGCACATGCGCGCACATGGATACCGCGCATTTGCACAAGGCGTGGCGATGCAGAGGCCGCATCAGGCAGGCCACAATCGCGGGGACGTGTACGTGATGGATGACTGGCGGTGAGTCAGGCCGCGGGGGCGTCGCGCGAGATCCACCACAGTATCTGGCCGAAAATCTTCCATTTCGACGCGTTGCTGATGTCGAGCGGCACATACTTGTGATTGGAAGAGACCAGGAGATCCGAGTTCGCCAGGCGCTGCAGACGGGCGACCTTGAACCCCAGGTCGCGATGCGACACCATGGTGATCTTGTGATTGAGTCCTTCGCGCTCCGTGGCGGCCGTATCCACGAAGAGAATGGAACCGGGTGCGATGGTGGGGACCATGGAATCGCCATGGAGGTGCATGGAGATCATGTGCTCGGGGTGGGGACACCAGGACAACGGAGCCAGCAGGACTTCCTCGACCCTCACCTCGGACAGGCTCACATTCTCATTCGGGGGGACCGAATCGCCGTAGGCAGCCACGCTGAGCAGCGGAATGGCCACAGCCCCGGATTTTCCAGCAATTAGTTTGGAGATCTTGCGGCCCGGAACCAGGGAAAAATCGTGCAGGTTGACTTTGAGGGAGGATTGCACGCGGCGGAATGTGGCTTCAGGAAAGGCGGAAGTATCCACGCCGGCCCGTTCCCAGAAGTACATTCCATCGGCGCGCTGGGCGAGGTTTCCCAGGGCGACATAGCCCTCGGCGGTGGGCTCGTACTTGCCCTGAATCCAGCGCGATACGGTGGCCGGCGAAACCCCCAGGCGCTCCGCCAGGCCGGCCTGAGTCAACCCCAACTCGGATGCAAGCCGCAGAATCCGCTCAGACCATTCGAAGGGGGCTTTGGGGTCGGCCATGGGGAAGGACTCGCTTTCTTGCTCGGAGGCCCCACCGCTTTCACCGCTGAAACGGCGGCGGCGGAAGCGATCCTAAAAACGCCTTCGAGGAATACTATCAGGACTTTAACGCATCGAACATTCTGTTGTGCAGGCTTTCTCGTCGATGAGGTGACGGAGAGTTCGGCAAGCAGAGGAATGAGCCGGAGAGGCAGGCAGATGGCGAACAAGACAAAATCGTCGGCGGACGAACAGTCCGGCCAGGATGAGTTTTGCTCCTCCGTCGGTGCGGACTCCGCAGGCCAGGCATCCGCTTACGGGCTCTTCCGGCATCTCAAAGACGAGAAAGCGGGTTTTGGGGGCACCATGGCGGCCGCTGCGGGAGCGCGGAAGATTCTGATCATCGACGACGAACCCACGATCGCCGATACGCTTGCGGTGATTTTTGCGTCCAGCGGATACGACTCGCGCGCCGTCTACTCCGCCGAGCAGGCGCTGGAGATGCTGGAGGAGTGGCATCCCGACCTGGCCATCATCGATGTGGTGCTGCCGGGGATGAACGGAATCGAATTCGCGATCTTCCTCAAGGCCAGTTATTCCTCCTGCCGGTTCCTTCTCTTTTCCGGACAGCCGGGAACGAGCAGCCTTCTGGAAGAAGCCAGGAATAAGGGACACCTGTTCGAGATACTCGCCAAGCCTCTGCATCCCAGTTTCATGCTGGCCACGGTTTCAGACATGCTGACGCCCTGCCAGGATTCGGCCAAGCCCACGATGATGAATTGAGCAAGAGAGGGAGCGGGATCACCCCGCCATGCCGTCCGCGGGCTTGCCGTCGTCCCGCTTCGAAGCCGGCTTGTTATCGCGCCGGCTGGTTCCGTTGAACTGATCGATCAGGACGTCGCCTTCGGGGAACACGGCTCGAATCTCGAGATCGCCGCCGATGGCGCGAACATAATTGCGCAGGGTGCTGACGAACATGTCGCTGCGGCGCTCCACCTTCGAGACCGCTCCCTGGGAGATCTTCAGAAGGTGCGCCATTTGGACCTGGGTCAACTGTTTCGCATCCCGGAGTGCATCCAGCGGCATGGCCAACCCACCTCCGTTCGCGGGCTGGTGGTCGGGAGAAAGATGGTTCAGGTTGGATGCTCCAGGGAGGTGCTTAGGGATCATGGTCGTCGCCTTTCGTCGCATTCGATGGGGAAGCATCGAGTACGACCGGGTGGGGGGCCTTGGTTTCGCGTCACGATCCCGGAGTAGAAACATCTTCTTCACGGGGTTGGCGTAATCGGAAATCCTGTGCACCGAGAGATGCTGCGAATAACTCGCGATCATTTAGCTGACAATCGCGAAACCCGCCACAGATTCTCCGCAACGCTGTAAGTTGTGCGCGAGGCTCATTACTCTCTTCTAACTGGAGTGTGTTATTAGGTGACTTAGATGCAACTGCATCCCGTCAGCGAGGATGCAGGGAACCAAGGGCGTACCAAGTATGCCGAAGCGACCCGATGTTATGCAAGAGAGTAATTTGCTTTCGAAGATTTTTTGTGAACCCGCTTTGTAACCTGGATAACTTTGGGAAAGAACTCGACCAGACTAAGAGACGATCGGGGTTGAAGAGCGCGGCATGTTCGGCCTGATTTGAGAGGCGCTTCAACCGTGCGAAAATAACCGGCGAACAGCCGCTGTCACGGACGGAAGCGTTCCCCGAAAACATGAAGATGCAAAAGCAGGCCGTTCCCCTTCGCGTTGCCCAGCGGAAGGATGGCGGCCATTCGGCGCAGGACCCTAACGGCTGGCGGCAATCATCTGCGCGGCGTGCTGCAGGCTGGTCTCGGTCACCGTGGCGCCGCTGAGCATGCGCGCGACTTCGTGCGTGCTGGCGCGCTGATCGAGCAGGCGGATATTGGTCTTGGTGCGTCCGGCCGATTCGCGCTTGTCGATGAGGAAATGCTGATCGGCGAAGGCTGCAATCTGCGGCAGGTGAGTGACGCAGAGAATCTGCTGACCGCGCGATAGCATCTTGAGCTTCTGGCCGACCGCTTCGGCAGCGCGGCCGCCAATACCGATATCGATTTCGTCGAACACCAGCGTACGCGGCGTAGGATTCTTTTTCCGCGTTTTGGATGAGCTTTCTTCAACTGCTACTTTAAGGGCGAGCATCACCCGGCTCATCTCGCCGCCGGAGGCAATCTCGTCGAGCGGCTTGAGAGGTTCGCCGAGGTTGGTGGCGATCCGGCATTGCACCTCGTCCCAGCCGGCCGCGGTCCAATGCGATGCATCTTCGTTGGCGGTCACGGCCACTTCGAACCGCGCCTTCATGGCCAGGGAGTTGATCTGCGCTTCGGCGAGCCTGGCAAGCTTGCCGGCCGCGGCTTTGCGTTCCGCGCTGAGGGCGACGGCGGCAGTGCGATAGGACGTGGCGGCCTTCTCCACTTCCGCGCGCAGGCTTTTCAGCATCCCGTCGCGGTCTTCCACTTCGGCCAGCTTCCGCGCGACATCTTCACCAAACGCGATGACCTCGGAGATGGTCTTGCCGTACTTGCGCTTGAGCCGGTCGAACTGCGCGAGGCGATCTTCGATTTCCGCCAGGCGCTCGGGGGAGGCGTTGATGCCTTCGCCGTAGTCGCGCAGGCTGGCGGCCACATCGCCCACGGTGGCGCGCGCCGACTGGATCTGCTGCGCAGCCTCGGTGAACCGGGAGTCGTAGCGGGCCAGCTCTTCAATGTTCCGCAGCGCCGCGCGCAAGGCCGCCTCCGCAGACGCGCTGCCTTCGTAAAGCTGGTCGAACGCGCCCATCGCAGCGGAGTAGAGTTTCTCGGCGTTGGCCAGGACGCGCTTCTCGGTTTCGAGCAGTTCGTCTTCCCCCGGTGCGAGGTGCGCGGACTCGATCTCCTTGCGCTGATAGCTCCACAGATCGAGCATACGCAGGCGGTCCTGCTCGCCCTGCAGCAGATCGTTGAGTTTCTCCGAGGCTTCACGCCAGAGGGCGTGCGCTTCGGCCACCGCATCGGTGGAGAGTGCAGCAAAGCGATCGAGCAGAATGCGCTGCTGCGCCTGGTCGAAGCTGGAAAACGTTTCGGTCTGGGCGTGAACCAGGGCCAGTTCCGGAGCGAGCAACTTGAGGACTGCGACGGTGGCCGGCTGGTTGTTGACGAAGACGCGCCCTTTGCCGTTGGACAGGATTTCTCGGCGCAGGATGATCTCGGTGCCCTCGGCGTCGATGCCGTTTTCTTCCAGAATGGTCTCGGCGCCGGGGGTGGACTCGAACACGCAGGAAACCGCGGCTTTGTCGGCGCCGTGCCGCACCACGTCGGTGGAGGCCTTGCCGCCCATCAGCAGTGCCAGGGCGTCGACGAGGATGGACTTGCCGGCGCCGGTTTCGCCGGTGAGCAGGTTGAGCCCCGGTCCGAAGACGGCGATGGCGTGGTCGATGACGGCGTAGTTCTCGGCTCGGAGCTCGATGAGCATAGATGGTCCGGGTTGAGCCAGCTTGCATCCATCCCAGGTCCCCAACCACCCCGGCGACGAAAACCTGTCGCAGGGGACTCCGGAATCGGGGACCCCGGGGCACCCAGTATGGGAGATTCCGAGCGCAGCATAGCACGCCCCGGCGCTCCCGTGGCCTGTCCATCCATCGCGGCGCACCACAAGCCTAAAGTTGCTTGCGTTGCGGTCGGCTTGGCATCCAACCCATGCCGGCCGGCATCGCATGATGCCCGGGCGGCGGAAAGCTGCGGTGCATCTTCTACGCATCCAATTGGATAACGGATACGGTACCTCGGCGGCTTGGATGGCGGTCAACCGTCTGTTACCGTTAAGAGTGAGGTGAATGCCGATTTTTACTGCTGCGTTCCTCTGTTTTGCAGTCCAGGCTGACAGCGAGGCGGCGCCCGCAGGCGGTTCGATAGCCCACGGCGCCAGCGCGCTGATGCAGATGTTTGGCAATATCGGCGGAGTCGCGCTGGGCGTCCTGTTGGTTCTTCTGTTTGCCAGCCTGTATTCGTGGACCGTGATCCTGGGCAAGATAGGCACCTTCAAGAGGGCCACCAGCGAAAGCCGCCGCTTCATTCGCACCTTCCGCAAGGCTTCGCGGCTGCAGGAGATCTCGACCGTTCTTCCCGACTTCAAGAACAGTCCGCTGGCGCAGGTCTTCGAAGACGTTTACGAAACGTACAAGCGGCAGACGGGCGGCACTGGTCCGCCGCGCAACATCGCGCCGCTGGAGCGCTCGGCGCAGACCGCGGCCAGCGAAGCTGTCACCGGGCTGGAGCGGCGGCTGACGTGGCTGGCAACGATTGCCGCCACCAGTCCGTTCGTGGGATTGTTCGGAACGGTGATGGGCATCGTGGACGCCTTCCAGGGATTGGGCACCGCGGGCGCGGCCACGCTGCGCGCGGTGGCGCCGGGCATCTCCGAAGCCCTGATCACCACGGCTGCCGGCCTGTTTGTGGCCGTGCCCGCGGTGGTGGCCTACAACCAGTTCGCCGCGCGGGTTCGCATTTTCGCCTCGGCCATCGACGACTTCAGCCGCGAACTGTTGAATTCTCTCGAAGAGATTCATACGCGGCCGGCTGTGGCAACGGGACCGCTGCGGACGCCGGCCGAGGGCCGCGAATTGACCGGCCGCGAGCTGCCCGGCCGGGACGCGCCGCAAGAGGTAGAACGTGGCCTTTACAAGTAACGCCGGTCGCACCCAGACCTCGCTCGCCGATATCAACATCACTCCGCTGGTGGACGTGGTGCTGGTGTTGCTGGTGATTTTCATGATTACCGCTCCGGTGCTGCAGTCGGGTATTGAAGTGGCGATTCCCAAGACACGCAGCGTGCGCGAAATCACCGAGCAGCGGCTGGTGGTGACCATCGACCGCGATTCGGGAATTTTTCTGGGCGACACTCCGGTGAACATTCACGAGCTGCCGCAGAAGTTGAAGCAAGGGAACACCGACCCGTCGAAGCAGGTCATCTATCTGCGCGCCGATGAGCGCGTGCCGTTCGGCGCGTTCGCCACCGTGATGGATGCGGTGAAGCAGGCGGGGATTACGAATATCTCGGTGGTGACGCAGCCGTTGGATACAAAGGGAAGATAGGGACCAGGGACTGAGAAGCAGGTCCTTCGCTGCGCTCAGGATGACAAGCATTTTTCGCCAGGGATAAAGAATCGGATTGCACGCAGGATTATGAGCAGTTTGCTGGAAGGGAACGAGGAACAACTGGAGCGGGAGCTCGCGGGCGAGCCCGTTGTGGCGCCGGCTACGGGCTCCATCGTTCTCCACGCCGGGCTGACGCTGGCGATCGTTCTCTATTACATCCTGGGGGGTTTCTTTCACTCCAACATCTGGGGTGGATCGGCGGCCGGCGGCGCGATTCGCGTCAACATCACCAGTGCCCTGCCCCTGCCCGCGGATCAGCCCATCAACGAAAACGTGCTAGCCACCGAGAAGCCGAGCCCGGCGCCGGAAATTGCGCAACCGAAAGAGCAAGCCAAAAACCTGGACTTGAGCGCCGTGCCCATCCCCGGCAAAAAAGAAAAAAACAAGCCTCAACCCATACCGAAGAATCCGCCCAAGCAGCAGCAGGTGGCCCAGGACAATCGAGCCCGCTATGGCGAGCAGGCGGGCAGTTCGATGCCGCGGGCGATCACCGGCCAGACAACCACGGTGGGTCCCACATCGATCGCCGAAGGCGATTTCGGAAGCCGGTTCCCGTGGTATGTCGACGGGATCAATCGCAAGATGTCTCTAAGCTGGAACAAACTGGAGGTGGACCCGCGCACTCCCAAGGGCGCGCGCGTTTATCTCACCTATTCGATTCATCGCGACGGAAGCCCCGCCGACGTCCAGATCGACAAATCAAGCGGCAGCCCCACTCTCGACCGCTCGTGCGTTCGCGGAGTGCAGCGCGTGGACACGTTCGGAAATCTGCCGTCGGGTTACAACTCGAGCACGCTGAAAGTGTCTTATTACTGTGAGTATTGAATCCAGACGGGCGCAGCAGATCCTGGAAGAGGTTGCGCAAGATTTCTCGTGGCCTCGTACATCTCCTGAAAAAGAACGCGCGGAGATATGGGGCACCCAATCGATTGCTTTCATTTTCCGCGGAAGGATTGCTCGACTCATGAAGGTATTTTCTTGTTGTTTTGCCTTTGCAGCGCTGGCGGCAGCCTGCCTTGTTGCTCCAGCGGCGCGAGCGCAGGACTGGGTGCACACCGGTACGAATCTGGGCAACGCGCGCCAACGCATGGCGGTGGCCGATTTCAAGCCGGTGGGCGCCGATCCGGAAACGCCGGCCTTGAAAGCCACATTCGACGCCACCCTTTACAACGATCTGGCCAATGCGGGCATCTTCGACATGGTTTCGAAGACCATGGCTCCGCAGGCGATGCCGGGATCTCCGCAGGAGATCAGCCTTCCGCAATGGTCCGCGGCGCCGGCCAACGCAGAGATGGTGGCCTTCGGCGCCCTGTCGTCTACCAACGGGCGGCTGGCCGTCTACGGCTATCTCGATGATGCGCGCAACACCGCCAACCCGCAGGTGCTGGGCAAGCAGTACAACGAGGCTGCCAGCCAGGACATGGCGCGCACCGTGGCCCACCGTTTCGCGGACGAGATCATCGCGCGCCTGGGCGGCGGCATCAACGGCATTGCCGAAACGCGGATCTACTTCGTGAGCGCGCGCACGGGCACGAAGGAAGTCTGGGCCATGGATTACGACGGCCAGGACCAGCACCAAATTACGCACCTGGGCAGCATTTCCATGTCTCCGCACATCTCACCCGATGGCAGCCGCGTGGCCTTCGAGTCCCTGGAGCGGAATGGATGGGCCGTGCGGATGTACTCTCTGGATCTCGGCCGCATGGTCGCGTTCCCCGCAGGAGTGGGCAGTGGCACCAATCAGTCCCCGGCGTGGACATCCGACGGAACCAAGATCGCCTTCTCCTCGTCGCGATCGGGAGACCCGGAAATCTGGGTGGCGGACGCCGGCGGAGGAAATCTGCATAAGCTCACGGCGTTCCGCGGACCCGACGTCTCCCCCTCCTGGAATCCCAAGACGAACACGCAATTGGCGTGGGTAAGCGGGCGGACGGGGCTGCCTCAGATCTACATCATGGATCAGGACGGGGCCAACATCCAGCGCATGACGGATGGGGGCTACGCCATCTCTCCTTGCTGGTCGCCGAACGGAGACCTGCTGACGTTCAGCTGGAATCGCAAATACGGGCCGGGCGCTCCGGGCGGGCAGGATATTTACGTAATGGATATCGCCAGCAAGCGCTGGCTGCAGCTGACGCACGATGCCGGCAGCAACGATTTTCCCTCGTGGGCGCCGGACGGGCGGCACATCATCTTCGAGCGCCAGATAGGCGGCCACACCCAGATCTGGAGCATGCTGGCCGACGGCACCGAACAGCACCAATTGACCCATGTAGGCAACAACTTCATGCCCGACTGGAGTTGGAAGTAGCTTGCTGCGGAACGTATCAACGACTTTCGATGGATCCGGGTTGCATCACCCAAGCCGCTCTCGCTTCCCACAAGCAGGTGCGGCCGCTCTTACAGGTCTGGTTGTTGTAAGTGCGGGCATGGAACGAAAGTGTCCAAAGCAACATAGCCTTTGCAGAGATGGTTTCAGAGGGCGTTGTATTGGTGTGCGCGATGCCGAATTTTGCGGCCTGGAATCGATTCCAAAGCGTGAAGGCGTATCATTGAATAGACAGTCTGCCGCAATCCACAATTCCGCCACGCCGCAATTTGATCGTTCGGCGATCGGGTTGCTGTGGTCGAGTTTCGAGAGCGCGAACGACTGTTGTCGCGTGATATGCAGACACTCGCAAATAAACAAACTGGGGCGGAAGTGAGCGATTAAAATGTACCGTTGTTTGAATTTCAGCGCCTTTCGTCGCCCAAAGGAGTTATGAATTGAAAGTTTTAAAGCGCGTTCTGGTTCCTGTCCTCCTGTTGGTAGCTGTTCTTGCCTTTACTGGTTGCCACAAAAAGAAGGAAGCGCCTCCGATGCCTGCCGAGACAGCGCCTCCGCCGGCCGCACCGCAGCCCACCGCGCAGCTGACGGCGACGCCGTCCACCATCTCCGCGGGCGACCAGGTTCAGCTTGCATGGCGGACGACAGACGCGACCAGCGTGTCGATTGACGGTATCGGCGACGTGCCGACTTCGGGCGTGAAGACGGTGACCCCGGCCACGTCCACCAGCTATCACCTGGTGGCGCGCGGCGAAGGCGGAACAGCCGATGCCACTGCGCGAGTGACGGTGGGCACGCCGCCCGCGGTCCAGGTCCCGACCAACACGATGAGTTCTGAAGAGGAATTCAAGGCCAACGTGCAGGACATCTTCTTCGACTATGACGCGGCGGACGTTCGTCCGGATGCGCAAGCAACGCTGTCGAAGGATGCGTCGTACCTGGTGAGCCATCCGGATATCAAGGTCGTGATCGGCGGCTACTGCGACGAGCGCGGCTCCAACGAGTACAACCTGGGCCTGGGACAGAACCGCGCCGACGCGGCCAAGAATGCGCTGGTGACCGCGGGCGTGGCGGCCAGCCGGATCCGCACCATCAGCTACGGCAAGGAAAAGCCGTTTTGCACCGAGTCGACGGAGGAATGCTGGCAGCAGAACCGCCGCGGCGGCTTCTCGATGGATCGCTGAGGCGGCGCAGAGCGGAATCGCTCGCGTCTAACCGGATGTGACTTCCGGGCGGATGCCGAGGTTTACCCGGTGCGACAATAGGATCAAGCTGCGGCATCCCGGCAACGTCGGGGTGCCGTATCTCTATACGAGCAGGTGAACAATGGTGAAAGTACATTCTTTCCGCAATCGTCTTATGGCTGTCGCATTGGTGGCCGTGGTTTGCGGCTTTGCGCCTTCCCGGGCGCACGCCGTCAGCAAAGAGATCGTGGAGTTGCAGACCCAGGTGCAGCAATTGCTGGACGCGGTGCAGCACCTGCAATCGACGGTAGACGCGAAGTTCGGCCTGATCCAGCACCTGGTGGAGCAGACGGCCGACAACGCAAATCGCGTGACCGCGAGCGTGGATGCGCTGCAGAAGAAAATCGACGCCCAGAATGAAGCCATGAGCGGAAAGCTGGACACCGCGTCGGGGCAGGTTCAGTCGCTGAACGATTCGGTGGACGAGCTGAAGTCGCGCATGACCAAGCTGGACAAGGCCATCCAGGACCTGCAGGGCCAGTTGCAGAATATTCAAAATCCGCCCCAGAGCGCCGCTCCGGCCCAGCAGCAGTCCGGGCCGGGACCGGTAGGGTCGCCGCAGCCCACAACCGGCGGCGAGAACCCAACCCCCCAGGGCGCTCCTGCCCCCCAGACTGCGGCCGCGCCTCCGTTGCAGGAGACATACCAGGCTGGCCTGCGCGACTTCAACACCGGGCGCTACCAGGTGGCCCAGGGCGAATTCCAGGACGTGCTGACGTACTATCCCCAGGACGACCTCGCCGGCAACGCCCAGTTCTACCTGGGCGAGATTGCATACCTGCAGAAGGATTACACCGGGGCGGTAAAGGACTACAACGCTGTGCTGGAGGGGTTCGGCGGCAGCCCGAAGGCGGCTTCGGCGCAGTACCACAAGGGCCTCGCGCTGCTCGCCGAGGGCAAGCGCGATGCAGGTATCCGCGAGTTGCGCGCGTTGATCCAGCGGCACCCGCAGACGCCGGAAGCCACCCAGGCGCGCGCCAAGCTGAATGGCATGGGCGTGCGCGTGGTAGCGAAGCAGTAGATGGCTGGGGGTAAACGTTAGAGTTCTTCGGCTTTCCGCCCTGGCTGAGCCAGGACGGGGCTCCTGATAGCGGGCTATTTCGCCCATCGCCGCGTGCTATACGAGATCGGAAGTCCGACGACCACCATATGGACCGCAAGTCCCAGGATGAGGTCGTTGTACTGGTAAGGCCCGTGTGCATGCAGAGCCGAAAGTGGCAGCACGACAAACCGCATGAAGTCCTCGACCGCGGCGCCGAAAAAGAGTCCGCATACCAGCGGATATTTCCTGAGGAATGGCAGTTTGAAACTGGCGAAGTAATACGTAGCTGCCGCCGAGCACGCGATGAAGAAGTGCAGCAGCACGCCGAGCGCATAGGTAGCCGCGCCTCCGGCGAATGCGCTCTTCCCCAGCAAGCCGCCGGCAATCGCCAAGGGTATGTCCCAACCGAAGAAGATGCACGCCTGTAAGAGGTCCAGCGTGCCGGCGATCAGTCCTCCGGCGGCGATGACCGCCAGGGCGCTTCCCTTCCCCGCTACAGGGGGCGCAGTGGTTCCCATCATGGATGAATCCTTCCTTCGAAAGCATTTCGACCGGGTTGCCCGTTCCCAAGTCCCAAAACCGCGGAGGCCTGGGGCACCCACAACGGCACACGCCCGGTTCGAGAGGGAACATAGGCGCTGACCGCAAAGGAAGTCCTGAGCGAATTCTGAAAAGCTCTGAATTTTTCTGAAATGCGCGCCACAGGCATGACCGCCGCGATTGGCGTACGCGCCCGGGCGGTTCGTCCCACCTTGCTACAATCAGGGGCACTGCGCATAGGGGTCGAAGGCGCGGGAAGCGGCCATGCAGCAATCAGCCAAAGCCATCTTGCGCATCGGGGACTGGCGGATCGATCCGGGATCGAACGAAATCTCGCGCGGCGGCGAAACCGCGAGGATCGAAACGCGGACCATGCGCCTGCTGATGTGCCTGGCGGAGCATGCCGGCGACACGGTGAGCATCGATGATCTGCTCAACGAGGTTTGGGAAGATGTGAACGTCGGCCCGGACTCCGTGTACCAGGCCGTCACTTCTCTGCGGCGCGTGCTTGGGGATGATCCGCGGCGGCCGGTGTATATCGCGACGGTCCCGCGTCTTGGATACCGGCTGGTGGCCACGGTAAGCCCGTGGGGCAGCGGCGGTGAGTCGGCTGCCGGACCGCAATCGGCCCCGGCCGCAGCCGTTGATGCGTTCCGCCCCGTGCGGCGGCATGGGACCAGAACGCTTTGGGCCGGGGGCGCCGTCCTTTGCGTGCTGCTGGTGGGTGGCTACTTGTTCCTTGGCGTGTGGATGAAGAATCGCCATGCGGGCACGGAGGCCGTCGCCGCCCAACCACAGAACTCGATCGCCGTGCTGCCGTTCCTGGATCTTACCGAGGGCATGAGCAACGAAGAATTCGCCGACGGCATGACCGAGGAGCTGATTGACAAGCTCAGCAAGATCCCGGGATTGCGCGTGCCTTCCGCCACGGCTTCTTTCTATTTCAAAAACAAACAAGTGCCGCTGGGCGATATGGCGCGCAAGTTGGGGGCGGCCTACATCCTGGATGGAAGCGTACGCAAAGCGGGCGCCAGGGTGCGCGTAGCAGCGCGCCTGGTCCGCCCCGAAAATGGCTACGTGCTGTGGTCGGAAACCTACGACCGGCCGACCAGCGACCTTCTATGGGTGCAGGACGATATCGCCGGAGAAGTGACGAAAGCGCTGAGCCGATCGATCGTGAGCGCGCCGGGGCCGGGCCAACAATGAACCAACGCCGTGCACCGTTCTACGCCACAGGGCCGGCAGATCGACTCTGAGACAATGAGTGCATGAAGTCGCGCTTTTTGTTTGGCAGAAACGGGATCGAAGTCGAGGTGCCGGATACGTTCCGGTGCCACGAAGTGAGAAGCCGCAAGGCGACGCCGGTGGCGGACGAAACGGCGGCTGTGGCAGCGGCTCTCGATCACCCGATCGCGTGTGAACCGCTGGCCGAACTGGCCCGGGGCAAGAAGTCCGCGGCGATTTCCGTCTGCGACATCACGCGTCCGGCGCCCAACCGCATCACCCTGCCTCCGCTGCTGGCGCGGCTGCACGCGGCCGGGATCGGCAAAGAAAACATCGTTATCCTGATCGCGACCGGTTTGCATCGTGCCGCCACCAAAGAAGAAGTGGACATCATCGCGGGGCCGGAGATCGCCGCCGGCTACCGCGTGGTGAGCCACAATGCGAAGGCGCGCGAGGAACACCGCTACCTGGGTGCAACGCGGCGCGGCACGCCGGTTTACGTGGACGAGCGCTTTGTCAGCGCGGATCTGCACATCACGCTGGGATTCGTTGAACAGCACCTGATGCTGGGCTTTTCCGGGGGGCGCAAATTGATCGTCCCGGGGCTCGCCGCGCAGGAGACCATCAAGGTCATCCACGCGCCAAAGTTCATTCGCGAGCCGCTGGCAACCGAGGGATCGATCGAAGGCAATCCGCTGCACGAGGAACTGCTGGAATGCGCGGGCATGGCGCGCCACGACTTCATCGTCGACGTGGCCTTGACCCAGGACCGGAAAATCGCCGGCGTATTCGCGGGTCATCCCGTAAAGGCGCATGCGGCGGGTGTGGAATTCGTGGAGAAAGCCTGCCTGGAAGAGATTGACGAGCCCGCGGACCTGGTCATCACCAGTTCCGCGGGATTTCCGCTCGACCTGACGTTCTACCAATCCGTGAAAGGGATCACCGCGGCCACGCACCTGGCGAAACCGGGCGGCAGAATCCTGATGATCGCCGAGTGCTCCGAGGGAATGGGCTCGCCGGAATTCGCGCGCATCATTGGCTCCATGGGGGGCTTTGCCGAATATCTGGACGAAGTGCGCGATCAGCCCGTGGAAGTGGACCGGTGGCAGGTGGAAAAGCTGGCCCTCGCGGGAGTGCAGAACGAGGTGTACTTTTATGCCCCGGGCGTCACGAAGCAGGAGCTCGGCCGGCTGGGTGAACGATGGTTTGGCGATCTCGGAAGTGCGGTTGCGGCGGTGCAGCGCGGCTTGCCTACCGGGGCGCGGGTCACGCTGGTGCCCGAAGGGCCGTACACGTTTGCGCGGGCGACGGCACCGGTGGCTTGAGCCTGGCTACCGGCTCAGCAACGGACTTTTGCATGGCGCCGGCAGCCTTGAGTCAAGATGGGGCGCCGCCGAGGCAGCTTTATTTGCGATGCGCGGTGAACATGCCTCGCAGCGTATTCGTCAGCTCGTCGGGTTGTGGCTCCGCCTGCGATTCAATGGTCGGCAGGACCGTCACCCGTTTTTCAATGACGTTCCCATTGGAGCTGGTCGAATGGCCAGCGGCCAGGCTGATAAACCGCCGCTGAAGGCGCTCTATTGCCGCCAGGTCGAGGCGGTAATCTTCTTCTACTTGACGTCTCAGAGTTTCCAGTTGGTTCTGATCTAACACGGCCATATATTCCGCCCCCGCACGAGGCTTCGCCTGAGACACATCGAGTGTGAAAGCTGAACTGGTTTTCCCCAGAGCGAAACCGTCGAAATAGTAACTTCGAAGTTAGCACAATGGGTCATTGCAGGATTTATTACTCTGGTCACTGATCACAGCCAATCCAAGTACTTTTGTTATCGGTTCCATAGGCTGTGAAGTGATTCAGCTCACCCCGGGCGTCCAACCGTCCCGCTCCGGCAGGCATATGAGCAATCGCTCCGCGTCGTTCCCGGCTGTAGGTCGCCGCCAGCTCTCAGGCGCGAGTCTCCAGGCGGAACGGAAGGAGAATCCATATGCTGTGGGAAGTGTTCGATCCGGATCGCGTACGCATCTTCGGGGCCATTGCCTGCTTTTACGCGGTTCCCACGCTGCTTTACATCCTGACGCTGCGGCAGGCGCTGAAGCAGTGCGCGTCGCCGAGCCTGTCCGCCGGTGCGCTCTGGGTTCTGTTGATCCCGGTTCTGGGCACGATCTGGCACTTCTTCGTAGTGAAGCGGATCTGCGAATCGCTGGCGGACGAATTCGAACGGCGGAAGAGGCGCAATCCCGATCCCACGCTCGGCCAGTCGATCGAATCGCGATGTGCGTCGCGGGAGCATTCCGGTTGATCCCGCCCCTGGGGCTGATTGCCCTGGTGGCCCACCTGATGTTGTGGGCGCTGTATTGGGTGAACGTGCGCGAGATCTCCGGGCTGCTGAATGCATCGCGGGCGGCCGCGGCGGGACAGGGGTTAGGGGCCAGGGGTTAGGGATCAGGGATCAGGGATCAGGGATCAGGGATCAGGGATCAGGGATCAGGATCGGGCCGCCGCCCTGACGCCGGAAAGGGCAACCGATGACCGGGTTGCCCTTTCTGAATCCGCCATTTCCGGCGTGGTCTGAGCGCCACTTCTAGTGGGAAGCGGGACGATGCGCCGGCGCAGCATGGTGTACCGGGGCCTTCTTCTTTTCCTCGGGGATGTACTGGCCATCGCGCAGCACAATCACCGCGGTCGCGGGAGTTGTCGTCGTAGCCGGAGTCTGGGTATAGCTGTCGTAGGTTCCCGCCAGTTGCGCTGCGGGAGCGGTCTTGAATGAAAACCCGGGCTGGACGATCTTCAGTTCTTCGTCCGTGAGCGGCTTCTTCATGTTGACCACGAAATCGGCGGTCTTGGAGTCCTTGGCATCCTGCGTCACCGCTACCTTGATGGTGTTGGCGTCGGCCGAAATCACGTCACCCGGGACGCCGGTCTCTTTATCCTTCAGCAGCGCCCAGAGCTTGTCGCGGTCTTCCTGGGAGCCCAGTGCCAGAACGGTCTCCTTGTCGGTCAGCGCAAGGGTGTTCCAATCCGGCGTGCTGGCCAGCAGATCGTGAATCTGCTCCGCCTGGCTCTTGGCCGGCGGAATCTTGGACTTGATGTCATCGGGCGGCAGCTTGGACGCCTGCGCCTGCTGCTTGAGGTTATCGAGCCCGTCCACGCCGCCGTGGTACTTCTTGTAGTAATAGTCGAGCTTCTTTTCGATTTCGGTCTTAAAATTCGGCGGCGCAAAGTCCCACACGCGGGCATACATATAACACGCCTTGGGCAGGTCCTGGGCGGCGCCCGGCATGCTGTAAGCCTGCGCCAGTTGCAGCGAACTGGGCAGCCCCAGCTGCTTCGACTGCTCGTCAGTATACAGATTCAACTCCGCGATATACTCGTCCTCCGCGCCCTTCCAGTCCTTCTTGGAAATGGCATCGTCGAGCGCGATGGTGGAGTGGAAGATGGGATAGGCGGCAGCGGTCATCTTCTTCCAGTCGTCATCGGAGGTATCGGCCGGCTTACTTGCCTGCAGCCCCTTCTGCGCCAGGCCGGCGGCATCGTCGCAGGTGGCCGGGTCGCTCTTCTGTCCGCACTGCCCCTTCTTGATCAAGACCGAATACAGAATCGCCGTCATGTTGCTGGGATCGACCTGCAGCAACTTGGTGGCGGTATCGAGGGTCTTGTCGGCGTCTTTGAGTTGCCCGTAATAAAGGTTCAGCAGCGTGGTGAGGACGGCTTTCTTCACGATGCTCTGAGGGTATTTCTCCAGGAAGGCTTCGCCTGAAGCAGCTTTTTGCTTGGGATCACTTTGGGTATCAAACATCTGGTACGCGTTGTACTCGGCCGGGTCCTTGATGGTGATCTGGCCGCCCGGATCCTGGGCATGGAGCATGGGCCCGGCAACAAAGCCTGCGCTCGCCAGCGCCACCACAGTCGCAAATACTAACTTCTTCATTCAGTGCTCCTGGGAAATGCGGAATGGAGATAAAACTTCAAAGCACTCGCTCGCGGAATTTGGACAACCGGTCGAATCGGTTGCGGTTGGGTACCGAGGTCGTTAAGAAAGCAGTACCGCGGCTTCCTTGGCAGTGTTGGAAGGATTATAGAAACCTCAGCCGCCTGTGACAAGCAATGTTGCATAAGAAAAGCGGTTTTGGGTTGACACGGATCAAGAAGCGCCGGGACGGATTTGTATCGTGACGAAACCCGGAAACGCCATCGGCGCGCGCCGCCGCAAACCACGCCGGCGGTCCAAACCAGCCTCTGTTCATCCCCCCAAAACCGTCCCCCGCCCCTTCGCATATCGCCTTAGACACCGGGACCGCGAAAAGTGTTCCTGTGCCGGTTGGATGCGGTTCTGATGTGCGGCGTTTTGCAGAACGGTTACTGGAGCAGGCGAACCAGTTCCGCCTGTTCGGCGAGGAAGGCATCGTGGCCGTGGGAGCTGGTCATCTCGCGATAATCCGCAGCCACTCCCGCGGCGCGCAGGGCGCCGGCGAAGGCGCGCACCGACTGCGGCGGGAATAACCAGTCGGAACTGATTCCGATAAAAGTGAGGCGCGCCCGGATGCCGCCAAACACTTCAGCCGGAGAGGCGCCTCCCCGCAATGGATCCCATGTTTCCATGGTGCGCAGGATCGCCAGGTAGGCGTTGGCGTCGAAACGATCAATGAACCGGCTGCCCTGCAGGTCAAGATATCCGCCGATGTCGAACCGCCCGCCGATGAGCCCCCCGCCCTGATCGTCCAGGCCCCACGGATCTTCGCCGTTACGGTTGGGGTTGCGGGCAAACCGTTCATCGAACAATGCGGCCGACTTGTAACTGATCATCGCGATCTGCCGGGCGAGCGCCAGGCCGTATCGCGGCTGATTGTGGGACAGGTAATTTCCGCCTTGCCAATCGGGATCTCCCTGGATGGCCTGGCGCTGGAGGTGATTCAGAGCCAGGCCCATCGCCGAAAGCGGAGCGGTCCCGATGATGAATCCGCGCTCGACACGATCGGGAGACATCATGGCCCACTCCAGGGCCTGCATCCCGCCGATGGAGCCGCCCATGACCAGGCGCAGCCGATGGATGCCCAGCGAATCGAGCAGTTTCGCCTGGGCACGGACATTGTCGCGAATGGAGATGAGGGGGAAATCCGAGCCGTAGATCCTGCCCGTCTCGGGCGCCACCGTCGCCGGACCGGTCGATCCGTAGCACGATCCCAGCATGTTGATGCAGAGGACGAAATCGTGTTCCAGCGAAAGCACCGCGCCGGGCCCAAAGACCTCCGGCCACCAGTCGCCGACCCGGGCCGAGCCGGACAGCGCATGGCACACCAGCACTGCATTGTCGCGCGCGGCGTTCAGCCGGCCGTACACGGCGTAGTGCAGGGTGACCCCAGCCAGCGCCCGTCCGCAGTCCAGCAACAAGTGCTCGTCGAGCACGAAATCGCCTTCGTAGGTGGGCTCCGGAGTCGCCCCGCGCGCCAGCGAGGCTTCAGTTCCGGAGGCCGGAGTCCCGGGTTCGTTCATCACACTCATTGTGCCGTTTGACCCGCTGCGGCGGTAGCGCCGGCAAAGGTGTGCCCGTTGGCCGCTTCGATCGCCTGGTCGAGGTCGGCAAGGATGTCGCGGATGTCCTCGATGCCCACCGAGAGGCGCACCAATTCGGGGGTGACGCCGGTATCGGCCTGCTCCGCCACCGAAAGCTGCTGATGGGTGGTGGATGCGGGATGAATGACCAGCGACTTCGCGTCGCCGATGTTGGCTAACAGGGAGAACAGCTCGAGTGAATCGATCAGCTTCTTCCCTGCCTCGTATCCGCCCTTGATGCCGAAGCAGATGATCGCTCCCTGCCCGTTGGGAAGATACCTTTTCGCACGCTGATAATAGCGGCTGGACTGCAGGCCGGGATAGTTGACCCATTCCACGCCGGGATGCTGCTCGAGATGCCGCGCCACGGCCAGAGCATTTTCCGAATGGCGCTCCATGCGCAGATGCAGCGTCTCGATGCCCTGCAGGAGCAGGAACGCATTGAACGGCGAAAGCGCCGCGCCGGTATCGCGCAGGCCCTGGATGCGCGCCTTGAGAATGAACGACAGCGGGCCGAAGGCCTGCACGTACGACAGGCCGTGGTACGACGGGTCGGGCTCGGTGAACTCCTTGAAGCGTCCCGAAGCCGCCCAATCGAACTTGCCCGCATCGACGATCACGCCGCCGATGGACGTGCCGTGGCCGCCCAGGAACTTGGTCGCCGAGTTCACCACGATGTCCGCGCCCCATTCGATGGGCCGCAGCAGCGCCGCGGACGGTGTGGTGTTGTCGATCATCAGGGGCAGGCCGTGCTCATGTGCGATGGAGGCCAGCGTTTCAACATCGGCCACGTCGAGCTTGGGATTGCCCAGCGTTTCGGTGTAGATGGCGCGGGTCTTATCGTTGATCGCTTTGCGCAGCCCGTCGAAGTCGTCGGCGTCGACAAAGCGCACGTGGATTCCCAGGCGCGGCAGCGTGTAATGGAACAGGTTGTAGGTGCCGCCGTAGAGCGAGGTGGTGGAGATGATCTCGTCGCCGGCTGAAGCGAGGGTGGGAATCGCGAGCGTCTCCGCCGCCTGGCCTGAGGCCGTTGCCAAAGCCGCGGCCCCGCCTTCAAGGGCGGCGACGCGCTTCTCGAAGACGTCGGTGGTGGGATTCATGATCCGCGTGTAGATGTTGCCGAACTCCTGCAGTGCGAACAGGCGGCCGGCGTGGTCCGCATCCTGAAACAGGTAAGAGGTGGTCTGGTAAATGGGGACGGCGCGCGCGCCGGTCGTCGGATCGGGGACCTGTCCGGCGTGGACGGCAAGAGTGGCAAACTGCTGCTGCTTGGGTTCGGACATGATGGCTCCTTCGGCTTCGTGGTGGGCGGCATAAACCGCTTGGCTCGGGTCGATCTCAAGCCCTGAAACACGATTGGCCCGAATCCTCTCAAGGACCCGGGCCGTTTGCTTTCGAAACTGGTTGCGCCTAACGCATGCGCCATTCGAGAGCCGCACGTACCGGTCCAGGGGGCATACACATGGCCATGACCCCCCGTCCGTAATGGCGCGCCGCCGGCATCTAGGGAAGTATCGGGGCAATGCGGCGGTTGTGTCAACAGGAATAGGCGCAAACGGGTGAGTCAGTCCGCGTTCGATCGGACGTATACTTTTTCTCCGTTGGGGGCCGAACGGAGCCGCATGGCAGACGTATGGAGGGGCGCCATTCTAATGGTGTATCTCCATTCGGTCCCCTCGCGATTCCCGGGCAACAACCTCGCCGTTCGTCTTTTCACCCTACTCATCCGCCCTCCACACGTAAGCGCCTGGCTGCGGGAGCCCGATGTGCGCGAGCACGCGGTACACGAACTGGCGGGCCATTTCGGTCGAGTCGAGCGGCTTGTTGTAAAAGGTTGGAATGCAGGGAAAGATCACCGCGCCGGCTTCGGCGGCCAGGGTCATGTTGCGCAGATGAATGCGATTGAAGGGTGTCTCGCGCACGCAGAGAAGCAGCGGCCGGCTCTCCTTGAGGGTGACGTCTGCGGCGCGGGCGATGAGCGAGTCGGCCAGGCCGTTGGCAATGGCCGCCAGCGTTCGCATGGAACATGGCAGGATGATCATGCCGTGGGAAGGATGGCTGCCGCTGGCTATGGAGGCGCCAATATTGGCGTCGGCGTGCTGGATGGTTTTGGTTGGTTCGGCGCCGAGCAGCTTGACGAGCAGGTCCGTCCGGCCGGAGAGTTCCAGTTCCCCGGCGATCACGCGCAGGGAATTCTCCGAAGCGACGAAGTGCACGCGGGCCACGCGCTCATCGGCTTCGAGGGCAAGCAGTAACTCGCGTCCGAAAACCGCGCCCGAGGCGCCGGTGATGGCAACCGTGAGTTGAACACCAGGCAAAGAGCTGACTCCGCGCATTCAGTGTACCCGGCGCCAGACAGGCTACCCCGAACAACCCCACCTAACCGAACCAGGAGGATCAGGATGCCGTACGAGCGTCGTCGCCTATGACCCGCTTGAAGATTGCGTCCACGTTTCCCAATTGCCGGGTGTAATCGAATGTTTTTTCCAACTTTTCAGGCGATAGGAGCGCTGTCACCGCAGGATCGCGGGCGACTTCCTCGCGGAAATTCAAATCTTCCTTCCACGCGCGCATGGCATGCGACTGCACAAAACGGTACGCCTCTTCGCGCAGCATGCCGGCTTCCGCCAGGTCGAGGAGCAATTGGCCGCTGAAAATGAGGCCGCCGGTCGATTCGAGGTTCTTCTTCATACGCTCCGGATACACAAGCAGCCGATCGATCAGGTCCGCGGTCCGCGCCAGCAGGTAATCGACCAGGATGGTCGAGTCGGGGAAGATCACTCGCTCGACCGACGAGTGGGAGATGTCGCGCTCATGCCACAGCGCGACGTTCTCGAAGGCGGCCTGGGCATTGCCGCGAAGAACGCGGGCCAGGCCGCTGATCTGCTCCTGAAGTAATCGGGTTCTTCTTGTGCGGCATGGCCGAGGAGCCCTTCTGCTTTTCGCTGAAGTACTCCTGCGCCTCGCGCACTTCGGTGCGCTGCAGGTGGCGGACCTCGACGGCGATTTTGTCGAGCGTGCTGCCGATGATGGCCAGCGTGGAGATGTAGGCCGCGTGCCGGTCGCGCTGGATCACCTGGGTGGCTACGGGCGCGGGCTTGAGGCCCAGGCGCGCGCAGATTCTTTCTTCTTGTTTTGGACTCGAGGTGTCCGAAGGTTCCGACGGCGCCGGACAGCTTGCCCACGCGCATGTCTTCGGCGGCGGCGTCGAAGCGGGCCAGGTTGCGCTCGACTTCGGCATACCAGTTGAGCAGCTTGAGGCCGAAGGTGGTGGGCTCGGCGTGAATGCCGTGGGTGCGGCCGATGGTGGGGGTGTGCTTGAATTCGAGCGCGCGCCGCTTGAGAACGTCGGCGAGGGCGACCAGGCCTCTGCGGATGTGCCCGGAGGCCTCCTTCACTTGCAGCGCCTGCGCGGTATCGACGATGTCGTTGGAGGTGAGGCCGTAGTGCAGCCAGCGGGACTGGCTGTCGAGGCCCTGGCTTTTCAGGGTTTCAGCAACCGCGGTGGTGAAGGCGATGACGTCGTGCTTGACCTCGGCCTCGATCTCGCGGATGCGGTCGACGGAAATGCTCGACCGGGTGGCGATCGCCTCGGCTGCATCCGCGGGAATGATGCCGTCTTCGGCCAGCACAGTGCTCGCCGCCGACTCCACCTGGAGCCAGCAGCGGTACTTGTTTTCTTCGGTCCAGATGCGTCCCATGGCGGGACGGGTATAACGATCGATCAATGAGTGCTCCCTGCGCCGGCGCCTGGCCAACTCTTGATTGTACGAGGAGTCCGCCGGTCTCAGGTCCCAAAACCCGGGCCCTTCGACTGCGCAGGCGCTGGGGCACCCAGATCTATGGGCGTTCAGTTGCGGGGGATGCGGAGACGGATGAAGAGCTCGTCGTAGAGCAGGCCGCGGCCGGGACGGTAGGGCTGGAACCATTCGCCATCGATGACCAGTTGGGGAATCGCCCGCTTGCCCACATGGCGGACCACTTCCTCCGAGGCGGCTGGATCGGCGTCGACGTTGACCTCGGTATAGGCCACGCCGTGCGAATCCATGAACTGCTTGGCGGCGCGACAGTCCCGGCACCACGCAGCTGAGTAAATGCGTACTTGCATACCTGCAATTCTAATTGGATGCCGCTGCTAATATCTGTGATGGATGACCGCCGAGGAGATCAAAACGCTGCTGAAACTTGATCCGCACCCGGTGGAGGGCGGCTTTTTTCGCCGCACCTATACCGCGCAGGGGACGATCGACTTGCCCCGCGGGGTGCGTGCCCAGGGCTCGGCCATCTACTACCTGCTCGAGACGGGAACGTTTTCGGAACTGCACGCGCTGGAATCGGACGAGATCTTTCACTTCTACCTGGGCGACCCGGTGGAGATGCTCCAGTTATTTCCGGACGGCGGATCAGCCATTCTCATCCTCGGGCCGGATCTGAGCGCGGGCCAGCACGTCCAGATCCTTGTGCCCGCCGGCGTGTGGCAAGGGATGCGGCTGATCGGAAACGGCATGCTTGCGCTTCTAGGCTGCACGGTCACGCCGGGATTCAACTACGCCGATTACCGGAACGCGAAGTACGAGGACCTGGCCGCAAAATGGCCGGCAGAGGCGCAGCGGATTCGGGCGCTGACGCGTCTTTAGCGGAGTTCGCGGAGCTAGCGGTGCGAGCAGGGCTAGTGCCGGTTCCCCTAACCGAGGTCTGCGTCCATTGCCGTTCGGCTCCGCCGTTCCCGAAAGAAGGTCCGCAGCAGTTCGCTCGCCTGGTCGCCGAGAATTCCCTGCTCCACCAGCATCTGGTGGTTGAGTTTCGGGTGGTTGAGCACTTCCAGGACAGAGCCGGCGGCGCCGGCCTTGGAATCGGCGGCCGCGTAAACCAGCCGGTCGAGCCGGGCGTGAATCATGGCCCCCGCGCACATGGCGCACGGCTCCAGGGTGACGTAGAGCGTGCAGCCGTTGAGGCGATAGTTGGCGAGTGCGGCGGCGGCCTGGCGCATGGCCACGATCTCCGCATGGGCCGTTGGGTCGTTGTCGCGCAGGACGCGGTTCTGCCCGCGGCCGAGGATGCGGCCCTCGTACACGGCCACAGCGCCAATGGGGACTTCGCCGGCTTCGGCGGCCTGGCGCGCTTCGGCCAGCGCTGCTTCCATGGCTTCGAGATCGGAGATCATCACTGCGATGGTATCGGAGCAATCCCAGGTCGCAAAGCGATGCCTGAGGCTCGCAATTCCTGGGTGCACGGTCAGAGATGGGATGCGGGCTGCTGCTGGGTCATGCAGTGCAGCGCGCCCAGGCCCCAGATCAAATCGACGGAGTGGATGCCGATGACTTCACGGCCGGGAAATACCTCGGCGAGAGTGTTGAGGGCGATGCGGTCGTTGGGATCGTGGAACGTGGGCACGAGCACCAGTCCGTTGGCCACGTAGAAGTTCGCGTAGCTGGCCGGAAGCCTCTGGCCGCGGAAGACCACCGGCCGCGGGAGGGGGAGTTCAACAATCGTGAACGGCTGGCCGGCGGGCGTGCGAGCCGCCTTCAGCCGCGCCAGATTCTCGGCCAGCGGTTCGTGGTTTTGGTCGCTCGCATTCGGCTCTATCGCGGTGATGATCGTCGAAGGCCCAACAAAACGGCTGACGTCGTCGATGTGGCCGTGGGTGTCGTCTCCGGCCACGCCGCGGCCCAGCCAGATCACCTGCTCGATGCCCAGGAAATCGTGAAACGCCTGTTCCAGCCGCATGCGGCTTACCCCGGGGTTGCGCTGCTGGACTTCGCTGAGCAGGCATTCTTCCGTGGTCAGCAGAATGCCCTCGCCGTTGGTGTCGATCGACCCGCCTTCGAGCACGAGACGGCGCTCGGAACCATCGGGAAGCGCAACGGAAGGCTGCCATTGAGGAAGAGCCAGCGCTTCGGCCGCTCGCCCGGGAAGTTGATCGTCGAGATGCCAGTCGTCGTACTTCGCCCAGGCGTTGAACTTCCAGTTCGTGATCGCCACCCTTGCTTCGCGATTGCGCACAAAAATCGGGCCGGAATCGCGTGTCCATCCGCGATCCGTCGGCCACTGATGAAAGATGACCTGCTCGAGGCCGGCGCCCGCCCGATGCAGGACGCCCCTGGCGCGGCTCTCCTCTTTGGCGTCCTGCACAATCAGGTGCACCTGTTCGTGCGCGGCAAGCAGGCGCACGATCTCGGCATAGAGCCACGGAATGGTTTGAAATTTCCCGGGCCAGTCTTCGGGATTGTGCGGCCACGCCAGCCATGTGGCTTCGTGGCGGTCCCACTCAGCGGGCATGCGGTAGCCCAGTTCGCGCGGCGTTGCCGAGGGTTGAGCAATGGTCATTTCTGTTTCGAGTGGCATTCGCGGGGATTCTGAAGAACAAAAGCAGGTCCTTCGCTGCGCTCAGGATGACAAATCAAAAAAGCCTCAGGACGACAATGGAATGGGTCTACTTGGGCTCTCCGTCGGGCGCCCAGGCATGCACAGGATCGAGAAAGCGCCGGGTAATCGGCGAGTACGCGTCGATGCGCCGATCACGAAGGAAGGGCCAGTTGCGGCGCGTGTCTTCGAGATGCGCCAGATCGATTTCACCTACCAGAATCTCTTCCTTTTCGTGCGAGGCCTTGGCGAGAATGCGTCCAAAAGGATCGGCCAGGAAACTGCCTCCCCAGAACTGGAGGCCCGGGCCTTCCACCCGATTGCCGAGCACGTCGCCATTCTCCGGTCCCACGCGATTGACGGCAGCTACGTATACCCCATTGGCGATGGCGTGCGCGCGCTGGATCGTCTGCCAGGCGTCGTACTGCGCCGCGCCGTACTGTTCCTTTTCCGCCGGATGCCACCCGATGGCGGTGGGATAGAACAAGACCTCCGCGCCCTGCAGCGCGGTCAGCCGCGCGCCCTCGGGATACCACTGGTCCCAGCACACCAGCGTGCCGACGCGGCCCACGGAAACATCCACCGCCTGAAAGCCAAGATCGCCGGGCGTGAAGTAGTACTTCTCGTAGTAAAGAGGATCGTCGGGGATGTGCATCTTGCGATAGACGCTGGCGATCGCCCCGTCGGAGTTAAGGGTGACGGCGGTATTGTGGTACAGTCCCGCGGCGCGGCGCTCGAACAGCGACGCCACGATGGAGACGCGCAACTCGCGCGCCAGTTCACCGAGTCTGGTCGTCGACGGGCCCGGAATCGGCTCGGCGAGATCGAACAGCCGCAGGTCTTCGCGCTGGCAGAAGTACTGGGCTCGAAAGAGCTCCGGCAGGCAGACGATCTGCGCGCCGCGGCGTGCGGCTTCGCGGATGTGTCTCATCGCCGACTCGAAGTTGGCCTCAGGATCAGGGCCCATGCTCATCTGCACAAGACCGACTTTGTATTTGCGCGCGTTGGTCATTTCTTTCCTGATCTGCTCCATAAGCAAGGCCAACCCCGCGGTGCGGAATTGGCCTTCAGCTTCAATCCCACCCTGGATCAAGCCGGGGTGGGGCACCCCATTTAGTCTTCGTCGAGAATGAGCACCGCTGCGGCAATCGTGGTGGTCCAGAGCCCGCGTTTGTCCCCCACCGCCGACTGGGTTACGTTGCTGGTGCGGACGATTTTGTTGGAGATGCGGTAGATCTCCTTTTTCTCGTCCCAGCTTTTGTCGGGATCGAATTCCACGTCGAGCGTGGTGGCCAGCATCTCGGCCGCCAGTTCCTCGGCGTATTCTCCGGCCTGCTCCTCGGTTTCGCCGAAGCTGTGATGCTCGCTGAGGTAGCCGTAGGTGTTGCGATCGCCCGGAATGGCGACTCCGATGCTGGAGACAATCAGCCGGTGCGGCTCGCGGGTGGAGTTCTCCGCAATCACCGCGAACACCACTTCCCCGTCGTTGAGGTACTTGAGGCCTTCTTTGCGCGGCACGACTTTGCAGTACGGCGGAAAGATCGAGCTGACCCGCACCAGGTTCTGGCTGGCGATGCCCGCATCCCGAAGGGCCAGCTCAAAAGAGGTAAGACGCTCCTTGTGTTTGCCGACACCTTTGGTAAAAAACAACTTCTTCGGGACCATGCCTTTTCCCAATTTCTATGTGTCCTCCGCGGGCTCGCGCGACGAGCAGGTTCTTGGGTGTGTTCCCGGTTGAGTTTAAATCAATTTGGCGGCCGGAACGCGCGCGGCTCACGAATTTATATGGCTTTTATGCAGGCAGGATGCGGGCGTCCGGGCGGTGGGAAGCCGGAGAGAAATCGCACGGGCGCTCGCCAGGCCGGCAACTTTCTCCTGCCCGCGTAACTTTTTCGAAAAGGCGGTGTCTACCACGGGATGAAGTCGATCTTCTGTCTTGCGATCCCTGCCTTTTTCGCGTCATGGATGGCCGCCTCGGCGACTGCCCAGGAGCCCGCACCGCCCCCGCCGCAGGCTTCCGTCGCGGGGCCGGTCGTGCTGGACTGGACGCCTCCGGCACTTGCCCAACTCAGCACCCTGGCGGCGGTAAAGAACAGCTTCACCCTCGACCGGAGCATGCTGAATGCAGCAGCCAGCATTATGCCGGATACCGATGAGCCAACCCGGCAGGCGATCAATCGGCTCGACGGCGTCAGCGTTCACCTGCTTCGCTTCGGCTCCATGGGCGTTCCCGACGAGGACGCCATGAACAGCATCCGCGAGGCCTATCACCTGCGGGGATGGAAGCACATCGTCACCACGCAGACCAGCGGCGGCCCGGTGCATGACGGCGTCACCGACGTGTGGGTGGTGATGGACGGAGTGAATTTCCGCGGCGCCGTGGTCCTGGCGGAAACACCCAAATCGGTCACGCTGGTTACCGTAGCTGGGAACCTGAGCCCGGTGGACCTGCTGCATCTGCGCGGGCATTTCGGGATTCCGCGATTCGATGGCGACGAGCTGCAGAATCAGTCTCGGCGGTAGCGGCCTCTCAGGTCGCAAATTTGGGACCCTTCGACAAGCTCAGGGCAGGCTCCGGGGCGCCCGGTTCCTGGTTCGATTGCCACCCCCAAATCCCGGATGCTAGCCTTCCCTTTGAACTCCAACCGGGAAGGACGCGTCCAGACACCTCATGCAAAGCAGCTATAACGGGCTGGAATTGCCCGCAGCCGGCAAGCCCATCGAGTACAGTAACGGTCAATTCACAATCCCTGACAATCCCATCATTCCCTTCATCGAAGGCGACGGTACGGGCCGCGACATCTGGAAGGCCTCGCAGCGCGTCTTCGATGCCGCCGTGGAGAAGGCTTATGGAGGGCGGCGCGCCATCCAGTGGTTCGAGATCTTCGCCGGCGAGAAAGCGTATCGCCAATTCAACAGCTGGCTGCCAGACGACTCGGTCAGCGCCGCGCGCGATCTGCGCGTGTCGATCAAGGGCCCGCTGACCACGCCGGTGGGGGGCGGTATCCGCTCCCTCAACGTGGCCCTGCGACAGATTCTCGATCTCTACGCCTGCGTGCGCCCCGTGAAGTACTACCAGGGCGTGCCCAGCCCGGTGAAGCACCCGGAAAAGGTCGACATCGTGATCTTCCGCGAGAACACCGAGGACGTGTACGCGGGCATCGAGTTCAAGGAAGGCTCCCCCGATGCGGCACGGCTGATCTCTTTCCTCAATGACGATCTTCTGAAAGGCGGAAAGAAAAAGGTCCGCCTCGACTCGGGGGTAGGCATCAAGCCCATCTCCATTTTCGGCACCAAGCGGCTGGTGCGCAACGCCATCCGCCACGCGCTCGAGACGGGCCGCAAGACGGTCACGCTCGTCCATAAGGGCAATATCCAGAAGTTCACCGAGGGCGCATTCCGCGAGTGGGGCTACGAAGTCGCGATACAGGAATTCCGCGACCAGACGGTCACGGAGCGGGAAAGCTGGATCCTGGGCAACGTCGAGGCCAACCCCGGGATTTCGGATGCAGAAAACGCGGCGCTGGTCGAACCGGGCATGGAGTTCGCTCCGCAAAACTTTCGCGACGCGGTGTGCGCCGAAGTCACGGCCGTGCTGGATTCGATCGGCAAATCCCACGGCAACGGCGCGTGGAAGAACAAGATCCTGATCAACGACCGCATCGCGGACTCGATTTTCCAGCAGATCATCATCCGCCCGTCGGACTACAGCATTCTGGCCACGTCGAACCTGAACGGCGACTACATCTCGGACGCGGCCGCCGCGCAAGTCGGAGGCCTGGGCATCGCGCCGGGCGCCAACATCGGCGACGGCTATGCTGTCTTCGAGGCCACCCACGGCACCGCTCCCAAGTACGCCGATAAGGACATGATCAATCCCGGGTCCGTCATTCTCTCCGGAGTCATGATGCTCGAGTTCATCGGCTGGAAGGAAGCGGCAAAGATGATCGAGACGGCGATGGAGAAGACCATCCAGCAGAAATTTGTTACCTACGACTTTGAGCGGCAGACCGCGGGCGCGACCAAGGTGGGCACCAGCGAGTTTGCGACGCGGATTATCGGAAACATGTAATAAACAGCTTCCGGCTTCCAGCTGTTTGTCGCTGCGAGATTATGCCTCACGTGCGTCGTAAACGTTGAGAATGCTCAACGCGCAACGACATTGCCAGGAGCTAGAAGCTAGAGCCTAGAAGCTTGGAGAGAACACTTATGCGTAAGAAAGTCAGCATCGTCGGCGCAGGCAACGTGGGCGCTACCACGGCCCATTGGATCGCGGCCAAGGAACTCGCCGATGTCGTCCTCGTCGACGTCGTGGAAGGCATCCCCCAGGGGAAGGCGCTCGACCTGCTGGAAGCCATGCCGATCGAGAAACGCGATGTCCAGGTGACCGGCTCGAACGACTACGCGGCGACTGCCAATTCCGACATCGTCGTCATCACCGCCGGCATTCCCCGCAAGCCGGGCATGAGCCGTGACGACCTGCTGCACACCAATTTCAAGATTATGTCGGAAGTGGTGTCGAAGGTTGTTGCGCAGTCGCCCGAGTGCATCCTGATCGTGGTCTCCAACCCGCTCGACGCCATGGCGCAGGCTGCCTACCGCCAGGCGGGATTCAATCGCGAACGGGTCATCGGTATGGCGGGCGTGCTCGATTCCGCGCGCTTCCGTACCTTCATCGCCGAAGAGCTCAACGTCAGCGTGGAGAACGTCACCGCGTTCGTGCTGGGCGGCCATGGCGACACGATGGTGCCCCTGGCCCGCTACTCCACCGTTGCCGGCATCCCCATTACCGAGTTGATCGAGCCGGCGCGCCTGGAACAAATCATCCAGCGCACGCGCGATGGCGGCGCCGAGATCGTCAAGTACCTGAAGACGGGCAGCGCCTATTACGCCCCATCCGCCGCCACCACGGAAATGGTCGAAGCCATCCTGAAAGACAAGAAGAAGATTCTTCCCTGCGCGGCCTATCTGCAGGGCGAATACGGGATCGACGGGTTCTACATCGGCGTGCCCTGCAAGCTGGGCGCGGCAGGCCTGGAGAAGATCATCGAGATCAAGCTGACGCCGGAAGAGGATGCGGCGCTGAAAAAGAGCGCCGCCGCCGTGAAAGAACTCTGCTCGGTAATCGGCGTGTAAGGCACGGACTGAGGGACTAGTCGCCGGCGCGAATCAGGAAACCTTTCTTTGCCCTGGGGGCATGGAACCCGCCGGCGCGAACGGAAGCCACGGTTGCACCTCGATTTCTTTAGGAGCGTCGGGGACCTCGTCTTCGTTGGCCAGAGGATCGACGTATCGCTTGCCCAGCTTGTGCTCGCGGCAAATCGAATTCACCAGGTCTGCCATGCGCTGCCGGTACTCCGGCGAAACCCACGCGCTCGATCCATACCGGCGCTCATAATCGGGCAGTTTTTCGGGAAAGTGCTCGCGCACAAAACGAAAGAATGTCGGCTGCGAGCAGGGCTTCAGGAACAGGGCGCCGGCGGCGAAGAAATCGGCCCTTGCGGCGGCTGCGGCGCGAGCCACGGCGTTGATGGAACCGCGCGTATCCGTGATGCCGGGCATCAGTGGCGAGCACAAAACGCCGGCGCGGATTCCGGCCTCGCGCAAGCGCGCCAGGGTGCGGATGCGCAGATCGGGACCCGGCGCACGAGGTTCAAGTTTGCGCGCCAGCCTGGCATTCATCGTAGTCACAGTGAGATGCACCGTAAGCTTGTGGCGCGAGGCAACCAGTTGAAGCAGGTCGATGTCGCGCGCGATCAGCGTGGACTTGGTCACGATGCCCAGTCCGAAACCACGCTTACGCGCGAAGACCTCCAGCAGAGAGCGGGTAATGCACTGCTTGCGCTCGAGCGGCTGATAGGGATCGGTCGCGGTGCCCAGGGCAATCTCTGTCCCCGGCTTGAGTTGCGCGAGTTCCTGCTCGAGAAGCCACGCGGCGTGTTGCTTGAAGTAAATCCGGCGCTCGAATTCCTCAGGATCGCGGATTTCCAGGAATTCATGGGTAAAACGCGCGTAGCAGTATCGGCATCCGAATTCACAGCCGCGGTAAGGATTGATGGTATGCGTGAAGGGCAGGCCGCGGCGGGAGACCGTCTTTCCCACGATCGATCGGCAGGCGATGGGGCGGTACTCGGTGAGGTGACCGGCGGAGTCGAGGGGTGCGTCGGCTGCCGCCCGGGCGAGCGTTGAGGGGTGCGGTCCGGGGAGGATGGGGAAAAGGGTCTCAGTATTCGCCATATATTCGCCTAGTTCCACAGTAGACGGTGCGGCGTGAACCGTCAAGCAGGAAAGAGTCACCCCGCGAGCCGACTGAAAAACGGGATGTCGCCGGTCGGTTTTGTGGTGAATGGCTCGCCATGCAATGCTGAATTTTGATCGAAGGTCTGATTCACACATACGTGCGAAAGGACAGGAACATGGTTTCACTTCAAGGAACGCGCATCACCTGGCTGGGGCATGCGACGGTGCTGATCCAAACCGCCAAGGGCACCACGCTTATGATCGATCCGTTCATCGCGCAAAATCCCAAATACCCCAAGGATGTCGAGCTTCCATCAAGGATCGACTACGTGCTGCTGACGCACGGCCACGGGGATCATATCTCCGACGCCGTGCCGGTGGCGAAAAAGCACGGCTCGACCGTGGTGGCGATCTACGAACTGGCCGACTATGTTGCCGGCCAAGGCGTCGCGCAGGACAAAACTATCGGATTCAATCTGGGCGGGACCGTGCAGCTGGCAGACGTGGCCGTATCGATGGTGGACGCAAAACACTCCTCCGGCGCCCAGGACAAGAATGGAACCCATTACGTAGGCGTCGCGGCGGGGTATGTGCTGAGTATCGCCGATGGACCGGTGCTCTATCATGCCGGCGATACGCATGTCTTCGGAGATATGCGGCTGATCGGCGAGTTCTATCATCCCGAGGTAGCTATGCTGCCTATCGGCGGGCACTATACGATGGGCCCGAAGGAAGCGGCTTTGGCGGCGCGCTACGTGGGAGCCAAGACGGTTCTGCCGCTGCACTTCGGAACTTTCCCGCCGCTCAAGGGCACGCCCGAAGAATTGGCCGCTCTAGTCGATCCCGGCATTCATGTCATAGCGTGGAAACCGGGGGAAACGATCTAAGTTGGTCAACCTTTGGAGTCGGGACAAAGAGCCGCTTAAACCTTCGTATCTGCTTATTGGGAGCTAAAAAGAAGGGGCCGACCTGGGGAGTGACGACCGGCCCCCAAAAAAACTTGATTGCGAGACTTTAGTATCTGGATCCTTGTCAAGTTAGCCCGCGTTCATTCCTTCAGGGTAATCTTCAGAAACCGAGCCCGAACAAACACACCGGTATAACTCAACTGGAATAACTCATAACTTAGAAGGAATACCTTGAGTTAGAAAGCCGGCGGGACTAACTTAGCGGGGGCTGGAAATCAGTCAGGCTGGGAAAGGCTTGAGAAGGATGCTTCATTTCAGGATGCGCCGAAAGCCGCCGATCGGCTGGTTGATTCAATTGCTTCCGACCCAGCAGGATAACGGTTCCTTTTATGGTGGCCCTTGCGGGCAGGCATCGCATGCTCACCAGTAAGGCTCGCGCCCGTTGCAATTGGCAGATTCTGCGATCAATCTTGGCTAGTATGTTGCAGGTTCCCACGGTTCCTCCTATTCGAATCTTGCCAGGGCGGTCGAATCTCCGGGGATGCTCAGTCGTCTGAACGGATCTGTATCTAACCGTTCCAATTTGAGAAAAGACCAGATGTGGGACGACGGAATGACAATCGAAGTTTGCTCCAGTTAGGAACAACTTTGGAATGACTACGATATTTGGACTTAGTACAGGGATTCAATTTGACAATGAGCAAACTAGAGGCGATTTAAAAGTAGTTTATGCACAAAATGACCACATAGATAACTTGCTATCGCGGGAAACTAAGTTATCGCAGCGCCAATCTTGATTATGTCAGCGGGAGGAATGCGCTTTTTCCGGTGGCTCGGGAGCGGGTAAACTCTGCTGCGCGCCCGAAGCGTCCTGGCCTGCAACCCGGGCGGGAATCATCGATGAATCGGCAGCTTTGTAATTGCGCAAGTCGCGAAGGACTTCCTGCTTTTCGCGGGCATACTGCCCGGCGAGACGCGTGAGCGCATAGGTGATGATGTCGCTGTGGTGCAAGTCGTTCACCGTCGGATCACGCCGCATATTCAGCCACAGCCGATGCACCAGCTGAACATCGTCGGGGCTCAGCGCCGGCGCGTGGGGGCCGATGTAAAACACCTTGGCCTGGCCGGTGGGATCGACGACATAGAAATTGAACTGCCTCTTCGGTTCCGGCAAGGCTTCCCATGCCTGGCCGAGATGGAATGCCTGTTCTTCGGCGGTCATTTTGGTAGACACACCGGAAACGACAGAATCGACCTCGAGGTTATTGGCGCTCTGGGCCAGAGCGGCAAAGATATCGCCGGCCGGCACCACGAGCAGCGACACTTTCTTTCCGAAGCTCTCGGCCACGGAGATGGCCTTTGTGAACAGCATCTGCTCGTGTTCGCTGAAGCTCTGCTGATCGGCGCTCAGAAATTCGGGTCCGCCCACACCCATGATGCGCACGCTGATCACGACGACGTCCTGATCGTCAGTGCGGGTGCGCGCCAGAGTCCATTTCAAGGCGAAGGGATTGGCGGCGTCGCGCATGGTAACCATGGTCCCGCCCGGACGAATGGCGACGGATTCCCTGCTGATGGTGTCCTGGTGTTCGAGCTGGAAATGATCCTTCATCTGCCGCGCGGTAAGGGCATGCTTGCGCAGGTTGTCGCGCTCGGAGATGGTGAAAATAACGAAGAACACCGCCGCAAACGCCACCCCGCTGACCGTGGCCACGGACTTGGTAAACAGGTTGGTAATCGCGGTGGAGAGCAGCGTGAGGAAGACGCAGATCAGTCCCACCGGAATCTCTGTCTTGCCGATGCGGATATTCGGAGGAACCTTCCATCCGCGCTCGCCGTGATACTTCCAGCGCAGCACCAGCATGGCGAGGCTGTTGAAGGTAAATGACCATATAACGCCGAAGGCATACGCCTCGCCCAGGGTGATGACATTGCCGCGCGAGACAATGATCGTGAACATCTGCAGCCCGAAGACCAGGTTCACGATGCGATAGCTGGTGCCGAACTTGGGGTGCGGCTTGCGGAACCAGTCGGTAAGCACGCCGTCTTCGGCCACGCGCATCAGCACGCCGGTCGAGCCGATCATCGAGGTGTTGATCGCTCCCGACAGGATGAGGAAGCCGACGAACACCACGAAGATGCGGAAGGCAATGCGCGCCAAATTCGGGCCGGCCATGTACATCGCCAGGCCGGCAATCAGGTTGTCCTGGTAGACGTGGATGCGCGGCCCGTCGGGGATCAGCATGGAGGCCATCAGCGTGGCGCCGCCGGTGAAAACCAGGCTGTAGATGGCGATCACGATCGCCGCGCGCTTGAGATTCCTGAGCTTGGGATGCTCGATTTCGCGATTGACCTGCGCCAGGCTCTCCTCGCCGCTCATGGCCAGGATGGAGTGGCCAAACGCCATCAGAATTCCGAACAATCCCAAAACCGGCACCACCGAGGTGCCTTTCAGGAATCCCAGCGCATCCGGAGCGAACTTGAGATTTGAGGCCGTCGGGAAAGGCGGCATGTGGGAGGGCTTGACCATCAGGGAATATCCGCCCCAGATGAACAGGACGACCACCATGATGGTGGTGATCTGCATGACGCGAAGCGCCTTGTCGCTGGACTCCTCGATGCCCTTGATGTTCTGCCACCAGTAGTAGACCGTGACTACCGCGGCGAAAACGGCCGAGGTGTAGTTCATGTCGAACTGGAAGGCGTTGCCGTGCGCATCCTGCAAGGCCGGCGGCAGCCAGTGATACTGGTTGATCACCGACATCATCTCGTTCATGAGACCGGTGATGTACTGCCCGGCCGACACGCCCGAGATCGGGCCGGTAAGGATGTAGTCGAACATCAGGGCAGAGACGCTCAACTTGGCGAAGGTTCCACCCAGCGCCTCCTTCACGACGCGGTACACGCCGCCGCGAGTGAACATCGAGCAGCTTTCGACGTACACCGCGCGCACCGCGAAGCTGAACAGCATGATGCCGAGAATGAACCACGGAGCGGAGGCGCCCACGGCGTGCTCGGCGATACCGCCGGCATAAAAGGCCGAAGACCCAAGATCGTTGAGAACGATGGCGGCGGCGCGCCAGAAGGAGATGAACGTCAGCATCACCGAGGACGCCACGATCAGCCGCACACGGTCGGAAGGCGGGGCAACGGTCGTTCGAGAGGATGCCATTGCGTAGTGCCGGTAAAAGTACCGGCCGCTTTAATCGTCCTGGGGGCCTAAAAACACCGAACGCCCTGCGATGAGTCTAGCGGTGAACCACTGGGGAGTCAAACGGAAATGGGACGGGCGCACAACTGGTGAAGATACGGGTGCCTAGTCTTCTCCGAACAGCTCTTTGAAGTCCTCCACAAAGCTGATCAGAACCACCACTGCCGACCCTGCGAGGCCGACAAAGAACATGATTTCGAGCAGGCGCATCAAGAAGACGGCAACGACCATAGGGCGATTGTAGCGCGAAAACAGGGGTCGGGGGTCAGGGGTTAGGGTGAGCTTGTCCGTCGCTGGGCGGCGGGAACAGTCCCTTCGAAAGCCAGATGCCTTACACTCGGTTTTGTATGCAGCGCCACGTCTGGAAGCAATGGGGAGCGGTGGGCTTGTCCGCCGGGCTGCTGGAGTTGCCGTTTCCCCTGGCCGGCCCCATGCCGCCCTGGCGTTCGATCTTCGCGTGGTTCGGGCTGGTGCCGCTGCTTCACGCTCTTTTGTCGCGGGACACTGTTGAGGCCGCTCGGCCCCTGCGCCGTGCATTCCTGCTGGGCTACGTTTGCGGCTTCCTCTGGTACCTGGGCAACTGCTACTGGGTGCGAGACACCATGGCACGCTATGGCGAAATGCCGCCGTTTGCGCCTACTTTGCTGCTGATCGCGTTCAGCCTGGTGCTGGGTTTGTACTGCGGCCTGTTTGGACTGGGGCTGATGCTCGTGCGGCGCGCGACAGGAAGTCTGCGGTGGGCACTGGTTGCAGCACCGTTTCTGTGGACCGCGCTGGATTTGCTTGCCGCCCGATTTACCAGCGTGCCTTGGGATCAACTCGGCTATTCGCAGGTAGATAACGGGCTGGTGAGTTTCCTTGCACCTTGGACGGGTGTCTACGGGATCACGTTCATTCTCGTTGCATCCAATGCCTTGTTTGAGACTTATTCGAGCGGATTGTGGCCTCGGCAACAGCGGAGTCTTTGGGGGTTTGTGCAGAGAATCTGCGTCTTCGGTGGGCTCGGGATTCTGTTTAGTGGAAGCTTACGAGGCCCAAGCGTTGCACCCACATCTGCTACTGCCGTTCTCGTCCAGCCCAATCTTGATGTGGGCGACGACAGTAACTGGAGCACCCCAGGCGAATGGGAGAAACACATTGCCGAATTCACCCGCCTGGCGGAAGAGGAATGCAAGACGTACATTGCGGGAATTCCCCAAACAGGGGCAGCCAGCGGCGAGGTTGTGTGCCCACCCTATCCCACGCATCCGGAGCTGGCCGTATGGCCGGAAGCTCCGGCACCTTTCTTCCAGATCGAACCGCGCTTCATGGAATCGATGGCCGGAATCACTCAGTCGACACATTCCCCGCTGATCGTTGGGGGCGTGGGCGGCCAGTTCTCCAATGGGGGTCAACAATTCCAGGACTACAACTCAGCGATGCTGTTTGATCCGCGCGGCCGATTCATGGGGCGGTACGACAAGATTCACCTGGTTCCGTTTGGGGAGTTTGTTCCTTACGAGAACCTGCTGTTCTTTGCGAAGAAACTCACAGGGCGCGTGGGGAAGTTCGATCGCGGATTCGACCGCTCGCCGTTGCGGATCGAGGGCGACGATGGACAAATGCATCGCTACGGTGTGTTCATCTGCTACGAGGCGGTCTTTGGGGACGAAGTGCGCCAGTTTGCCGCCAATGGCGCCGAGGTGCTGGTGAACATCAGCGACGATGGATGGTATGGCGATACCAGCGCTCCCTGGCAGCATCTGAACATGGCGCGCATGCGGGCCATCGAGAACCGCCGCTGGCTGCTGCGGGACACCAACAACGGCGTGACCGCCGCGATCGATCCTTACGGCCGCGTCCGCCAGAGCATCCCCCGCCACCAGGCGGATGCGCTTCCCGCCCAGTACGGTTTCCGCTCCGACGTCACCTTCTACTCTGCCCATGGCGACGTGTTTGCCTGGATATGTGCCATACTTTCTACAGGCGGCGTGCTGTGGTGCGTGAACCGTATTCAGCGGCCCGCGACCGCCGCCGCCCAAGTTCAAGTCAAAGTCAGGTCATAAAAGAGCAATCATGGCATCGTTACAGGATCTCGAATTCGCCTATGCTCCCGTGCGCGACCAGGTGCGCGACCTGCGGGAGTATCTTTGACCCTGCCCGCATCCGGAGGGAACTCAGTCAAATTGAAACCAGACTCGCCGATCCGGCGTTGTGGTCTGACCCCGCGGCCAGCCAGCCGCTGATGCGCGACCGCAAGCGCCTCGAAGCGCTGATCGCCGATGACGATCAGCTGGTACGCCGCACCGGCGACATCGATGCCTACTTCGAGCTGGCGCGCGAGGGCGAGGACGTGCTCGCCGATCTCGACCGCGAAATAAAGGCCCTCGCCGCCTTCTCCGAGGATCTTGAAGCCCGCACCATGCTCTCCGGCGAGGCTGATCCGCTGAACGCCATCGTCACTGTGCATCCCGGCGCCGGCGGGACCGAGAGCCAGGACTGGGCCGAGATGCTCGAACGGATGTATTTGCGCTGGGCTGAGCAGCAGGGCTTCAAGACGGAAATGAACGACTACCAGGCAGGCGAAGAAGCGGGCATCAAGTCGGCCACCTTCACCATCACCGGCGAGAATGCCTTCGGCTTGCTGGCCGGCGAAAGCGGCGTGCATCGCCTGGTGCGCATCTCGCCGTTCGATGCCAACAAGCGCCGCCACACTTCGTTTGCCTCGGTCTATGTTTCGCCGGAGATCGACGAGACGATACACGTCGATTTGAAAATCGAAGACCTGCGCATCGACACTTACCGATCCGGCGGCAAGGGCGGCCAGCACGTGAACACCACCGACTCGGCGGTGCGCATGACCCACATTCCCACCGGGATCGTGGTGCAGTGCCAGAACGAGCGCTCCCAGCACAAGAACCGCGACAAGGCGATGAAGATGATGCGCTCGCGTCTCTATGAATTCGAGCTGGAGAAGAAGCGCGCCGAAAGCAAGAAGCTGGAGGACTCGAAGCTCGATATCAACTTCGGATCCCAGATCCGTTCCTATGTGCTCCAGCCCTACACGATGGCCAAGGATCACCGCACCAAGGTGAGCGTGGGCGACGTGAACAAGGTGCTTGACGGCTATCTCGAACCGTTCCTCCGCGGCTATCTGCTCGCCAAGCGGCGCGGCACCGACGGGTCGGGATCCGGGGAGGATGAGTTAGAAGTGTAATGACAGTCAGTGGTCAGTGATCAACCGGGAGCGTGCGGAGAGACGCGCGAGTCGAGGAGGCTTGATGGTTCATCCAATCTGTGGAGTTGATGAAGCATGAACGATCCGGCGGTGATCGAAGAGATGCTGCGCACGACGCGCACCATTGCAGTGGTGGGCATGAGCGACAAAACGTGGCGCGCGAGCCACAACATCGGCCGCTACCTGGCCGGCAAGGGATACCGGGTACTGCCGGTAAACCCTGCCCTGGCAACCATCCTGGACCTTCCATGCTATCCCAGCCTCGAAGCTGCCGATGCCGCGGCCCGCGCAGACGGGAACGGCGGTATTGATCTTGTGGATGTGTTCCGGGCGCCGGAGCACGTGCCGGCGATCGTTGATGACGTGATCCGGCTTGGCATTCCTTACCTCTGGTTGCAGGACAGCGTGATCCACCATGAGGGGGTGGAGCGCGCCAGGGCAGCGGGCGTCAAGTGCGTGCAGAATGACTGCATCTTCCGGCAGCATGCCCATCTGGTGGTAGGTTCTTGAAAGCCCCGGTATGGCGTGGAATGGATCCTGAACCGAGCATTCACCGCGACGAATCGGGACGACGGAACGTCCAATATTTGAGCCTGACATGCGCATGACGCGACTGATTTTGGCGGTGGTTTTCCTGCTTTCCGCGGGCGCGGCGTCGTTTGCGGCGTCGGCCTCGGCGGATGCGCTGCACGTGCATGTACAGCTTGTGGCGCCGGTCGCTGACGTGAACCCTGGGGGAACCCGGCAGATTGGTCTGTACTTTAAGCTGGAACCGGGCTGGCACGTGTACTGGAAGAACGCCGGCGATTCCGGCGAGCCGCCGCGCATCAAGTGGACCTTGCCGGGTGGGGTTACCGCAGGTCCGTTGCAGTTTCCGGCACCCAAGCGGCTTCCGCTCGGCCCGCTGATGGACTACGGCTACGAGGATGAGGTACTTTATCCGATCGATGTAAGGGTTTCAGACTCGGTGGGGGCAGGTACCGTACCGCTCGATGCTCATGTCGATTGGCTGGTCTGCCGCGAAGTCTGCATCCCGGGCAAGACAGAACTTCAAACCTCACTGCAAGTCGTCCTGATTACCACTGCCGATGCCGGCGCGAATCCGGGCGACAAGGAGATATGGACCAGGCTGAGCAACCGATTGCCGGAGCCGCCCCCAACTGCCCTCAAAGCAGGATTTCAGCCCACGCCCACCGGCTTTCGCCTCACCGTGATCACGGGGCAGAAAGAAGCGGAGGCCTCGTTCTTTCCGGCTGATCAAAACATCCTCGACAATCCCGCTCCGCAGAAACTCACGCCAACGGCCAAGGGCTTCACCCTCGACCTAAAGAAGGATGCGAATCTGACAGCGAATCCGGCTGCGTTGAGTGGAGTGCTTGAACTGTCCGGGGGCCGTGCCTATGAATTCGGCGCAGCGGCAGGCCCGCCCGCGGCGCCCATCCCCGTTGCTGAATCCGCGAACGCCCCCAGCACCGCCAGCTCCACAACTTCCGCAAGCACCGCTGTCCCCGCCGGCCCCGCTACTCCGGGCCTTGTGCGCATCGTGGCTCTTGCCTTCCTCGGCGGCCTCATCCTCAACCTGATGCCCTGTGTCTTCCCGGTGCTGTTCCTCAAAGGTCTGGCGCTGGTGCAATCGGGCGCCGAAGAGCGCCGCCGCCTGCGCACTCATGGGCTGGTCTACACCGCCGGCATTCTGGTCTCGTTCTGGGTCCTGGTCGCAGCGCTGCTCGCCTTGCGCGGCGCGGGTGCGCGGCTCGGCTGGGGATTTCAATTCCAGTCGCCCGTGTTCTTGTCGCTGATGGCGGGCCTGCTGTTCTTCCTGGGATTGTCGCTGGCAGGGCAATTCGAGATCGGCCTATCGCTCACCAGCGCGGGCGGCACCCTCGCGGCGAAGCAAGGGTATACCGGCAGCTTCTTCACGGGCGTGCTCGCGGTCATCATTGCGACGCCGTGCACGGCGCCGTTTATGGGCGCGGCCATCGGGTACGCGCTGGCCCAACCCGCGGCCATCACGTTTGCCGTGTTCACCGCCCTGGCGCTGGGATTGGCCGTGCCTTATACGTTGCTGACGCTGCAGCCGGCCTGGACAAGGATGCTGCCCCGGCCCGGGGCCTGGATGGAGGTCGTGCGCCACGCAGTCTCGGTGCCGATCTTCCTCACCGTGATCTGGCTGGCGTGGGTACTCGCGAATACGTACGGAGCGACCGTCCTCGCCGCCCTGCTGCTTGGATTCCTGCTGATTGCGATTGCCGGCTGGTTTCTGGGCCGCTGGCCGGCGAAGCGGTGGTCGACGGTTATTGCAGCTCTAATCCTGATCGCAGTCGCCGGTTGGAATGTGCTTGTCCCGCGCGCCGTCGTGATTCCAGGATTCAGTTCGGATAAGGTGCTGACACTTGGGTTGGATCCCGGATCATCGTGGCAACGCTGGTCGCAAGACACGGTGAGCCGTTACCTTTCGCAGGGCCGTCCTGTCTTCGTCGATTTCACCGCTAGCTGGTGCCTCAGTTGCCAGGTGAACGAGCGTGTCGCTCTCACCAAACCAGAGGTCATGAAAGGCTTCGCCGACGCTCACGTCGTCCTCCTCAAAGCCGACTGGACCCAGCACGACGACGCCATCACCGACACGCTCGCGAAGCTTGGCCGGAGCGGCGTACCGGTTTACGCGCTCTACGTTCCAGGTGAGGCGCAGCCGCGCCTGCTGCCCGAAGTGCTGACCCCCGGAATTGTGACGGACGCATTAAATAAGCTGCCCCGCGCCGCAACCCAGCCCACGGTCGCTTCGTCGAATTCTCAGTAGGTCGATCGATGCCGACCAGGTTTGAGTCTACGGAAAAGCAGGTCCGTCGCCGCTGCGCTCCCCAGGATCACAACCTTGTTGGAGGGTAGTTCCTTTTTGAGTCGTACCTGGGTTACTCAAACGGATCAGGAGGTTTCCTTCCCCATGGCCTTCTTGTCGCGCACTCTCTCTTCCGTTGCGCTCGTCACTATCGTCACCCTGGCCGCTTCCGCGCAGGTGAAGGTCGGTGCGCCGGCACCGGCTTTCACAGCTACCGACTCGCACGGCCAGGCGCAGTCGCTGAGCCAGTACCACGGCAAGTACGTGGTGCTCGAGTGGCACAACCAGGGCTGCCCTTACACGCGCAAGCATTACGTCTCAGGCAACATGCAGAACCTGCAGAAGGAGTGGACCGCCAAAGGCGTGGTGTGGTTCACGGTGATCTCTTCTGCTCCCGGCACCCAGGGATTCGTCACGCCCTCGGAAGAAAACGCCTACGTGGAGAAGATGCATGCGGTCCCGACAGCCGTGCTGCTGGATTCAGATACAAAGATCGCCCGCCTCTACAGCGCCAAGACCACACCGCAGATGATCGTGATCAATCCTGACGGAAACGTGATCTATGACGGCGCCATCGACAGCAAGGCTACGCCCGACCCGGACGATATTCGTACCGCCGACAATTACGTCAACGATGCGCTGACCGCGGCCATGGCGGGCAAGCCCGTGACCACGGCGTTTACGCGGCCCTACGGCTGCTCTGTCAAGTACCGCGAGTAGCGACGCGTCCTGCTGATCCCGCAATGGGCATCGTGAACGCGGGTACCCCGGGTCCCCGATTTTGCGACCTGGGAACCACTTTCTTCGAGGTTCGAATTCGTTCGGTCAGAGGCCTCGCTACGCCGGCTCCCGGATATCGCTTGACGTGCCGCCCGCGGCGGGGACGTAGCATTTCTGCGTGTAATCCATCACCATGCGGTCGGCATTGAATCGCCAGCCCAACGTGCGAATCGTCCGCTTCATGCGCTGGATCCAGCCCCTCGGGAGGCCATCGCGGTCGCGCTGGTAGTACAGCGGAATCACCTCGTCTACCAGAACGCGATACAGGTCTTCGCAGTCGCGCATGTCGTGGATTTCCAGGCTGGAATGGACGCGGCCGTTGCCGATGGCGAACCCGTTCAGGCCGTCGTAGGCCTCGGCCCACCAGCCGTCGAGGATGGACAGGTTCAGGCCGCCGTTGAGCACGACCTTCTGCCCGCTGGTTCCCGAAGCTTCCAAGGGGCGCCGCGGATTGTTGAGCCACACGTCCACGCCCTGCACCAGGTACCGGCCCACGTTGATGTCGTAGTCCTCGATGAACACGAACTTGTCGCCCAGTTGGGGGTCGCGCATCATTCTCGCGATCTCCTGCAGAACCTTCTTTCCTGGTTCGTCGTGGGGGTGCGCCTTGCCGGCAAACAGGAACTGCACCGGGCGCTTGGGATCGTTGACCAGCGAGGTCAGGCGCTGGAAGTCGTGGAGGATCAGGTTGGCGCGCTTGTAGGTGGCAAAGCGCCGCGCGAATCCGATGGTGAGCGCGTCCGGCGACAATACCTTGTCGAGTCGGCTGAGCGTCTCCTGCGATTCGCCGCGCCGGGCCGCCTGTTCCCGGGCGCGGCGGCGCGCGAAGTCGAGAAGCTGCGCCTTCAGGCTGAGATGGGTTTCCCATAGTTCCCCGTCGTCCACGTTCTCGATCGCCGCCCAGGTTTGTTTCTCGCTCGAACGGTTGGGCCAGGCGACGCCCAGGTGCCGGTCGTAGAGACGGCGCATCTGCGGCGCCAGCCACGAGGGCACATGCACGCCATTGGTGATGTGGCCGATGGGCACCGCGTCCTCCGGCTTTCCCGGATACAGGTTCCACCACATGGCCCGGGAAACTTCGCCGTGCAACGAGGAAACGGCATTGGCATGACGCGAAAGCTTCAGCCCCAGCACGGTCATGCAGAATTTTTCCTGCTCATCGTTGGAAAACACACGGCCGAAGCCCATGAGGTTCTCGAGCGAAAGGCCCAGCTGGTCGCGCAAGGGCCCGAGATGTTCTTCGATGAGATCGGCATCGAAGCGGTCGTGGCCCGCCGGGACCGGCGTGTGGGTGGTGAAGATGACTTCCCGCGGGACCTGGCTGGCAGCGGTTTTGAAGTCGATGCCTTCGTCTTCCATGCGGGCGCGAATGGCGTCGAGCACCGCAAACCCGCTGTGGCCCTCGTTGAGGTGAAGGACGCCGGGAGTAATGCCCATCGCCTGCAACGCGCGATAGCCGCCTACGCCCAGGAGCAGCTCCTGGCGGATGCGCATGCGGTCGTTACCGCCATAGAGGCGCGATGACAGGATGCGGTCCTCGGCAGCGTTGCCCGCCACGTTGGAGTCGAGCAGGAACAGGTCGCAGCGGCCGACGTTGATGCGCCACACCTTGGCGTGGATCGATCCGCTGCGCGTGGTTACCTGCACCATCACCGGCTCGCCATTCTGCCCGATGGCGATCTGCACCGGGAGCTGCGATATGTCGGTGTCGATGTACTCTTCCTGCTGCCAGCCCTCCTTGTCGAGGCGCTGGCGGAAGTAGCCCTGTTCGTAGAAAAGGCCCAGGCCAATCAGGGGAATGCCCAGGTCGGAAGCGCTCTTGATGTGGTCGCCGGCCAGCACGCCCAAGCCGCCGGAGTAGACGGGCAGCGATTCGTGCAAGCCGAATTCCGCCGAGAAGTAGGCAACCGGGCGGGTGCGCAATACGGCGGCGTTCTGCGCGCCCCACGTCTGCTGGTCGGCGCGGAGATACTCCTGCTGGCGGCGGTAGCAATAGTTAATCCGGCTGTGAAGGCCCAGTTCCGTCGCGCGCCGCTCCAAAACCTCCGCCGGCATCTCGGAAAGGACGGCGATCGGGTTCTGGTTGAGCTGCTGCCAGCGCGCGGGGTTCAAATCGCGGAAGAGGCTGATGCAATCCGGGTCCCAGCTCCACCAGATGTTGTTCGCCAATTGCCACAGCCGCTCCTGCGTGGGCACGATGAAACGGTCGAACGTGCGCGCTTCGCTGATGACCGGCGCCACCTGGCTGGCCGCGTCCACCAGCATGCGGATTTCGTCGTCGCGAAAAGTTCGCGGTTCCATCGTTTGTACCACCAGCACTCCCTGCAGAACGCCGCGGTCGATGATGGGCACACCCAGAAAGGAATGGACTGTTTCCTCCTCCAGCTCCTTGAACAGCTTGAATCGGGGGTGGTTCATGGCGTCGGGCACAGCGATAGGCAGCACTTTTTCCGCCACCAGCCCGGTGAGCCCCTCGTTCAGGGGGATGCGCAGCTTGCCTATGCAGCGGGGATGCAAACCTACCGTGGCGGCCAGGACGAGAGTACTGCGATCGGGCTCCAGCAGATAGGCCGAGCATACCTGGGTATGAAATCGCTGGGCGATCAACTCCACCACCTTCATCAGCGTCTCAGCCGGTTTGCCGCCGTCAGCGCCTTCAAACAGGCTGGTAATTTCGCCGGGAGTCAGAACCTGCGTTTCCTCGGATTCAGACAAAGGAGTCACTCGCATAGCCTTTCATTTTAGTGGGTGCCGACGGCGTGCGTCCGACACGTGCAGAGCGGCTTCGATCGAGGCAGGTCCAGCAAACAGAAGAGTAGAGAACGGAAGGAGAAGTCCGTAAACGAGTACGCCCCGCACCATGCGCGGTCTGCCGATTGGGTAGGATCATACCATCAATTTTCTGGATGCGAGAGGAACACAGGCGCACTTGCCCTGCGGAGTTTCCTGTTGTGATTCGTTCCGAACCCACGCCTCTCCCGGCGGCAATCAAGGACATTAGAATGAAGCGGTGCGGAAAATCCTGGTTTTTCTGGTAGTCCTCGCCGTGGTGTTGTTTGCGTGGGTCATGCTGCGTTCGGCTACGCCCGTCATCGACTTGCCCAACCCGCCTGCATCGCTCGGCCAGGCCACGCCCGTTGCCGTGCATGTGCAGGGAAAGCATGGCGTGCGCAGGGCCGAGGCATTCGTGGAACAAAACGGGGCGCGCTACGGCGTGTGGCAGATGAACCAGCCCACCAAGACAGCGGAGAACGCGTGGACGTTCACCGCCGGCATCAAGACGACGCCGCAGCTGCACGACGGCAAAGCCACGCTGATTGTTGAGGCGGCTTCGAATGATCTGCGTGGGAAGACGGCCCGGATTGCGCGCGATGTCACGGTGGTCTCGCAGCCGCCCACGGTGAGTGTCGATACGGACCAGCACTATCTTTACCTGGGAATGGCCGACCTGGCGACGTTCAATGTCGCCGGTAGTTGGACGCAGGCGGGCGTGCGTGTCGGCGACGAAGCCTTTCGCGCGTGGCCCATGCCCGGCGGAAAAGGCGGCCTGTTCTCGTTGTTCGCGTTCGCGTGGAACATGCCGCCGGGCACGATTCCCGTGGTCTTCGCGGCCAACGGCGCGGGCAACGACGTCACCAGCCCGATCAGCTTTCAATTCCCCAAGAAGGAGCAGCCGAAGTACACCAAGCATGACCTGCAGGTGAGTGAGGCGTTCATGCAGAAGGTCCTCGGTGAGCTCGATCCCAACGGCTCCGGCGATCCGGTGGCGCGCTTTGTGAAGATCAACAGCGAAATGCGCCGCGCCAACAACAAGACGCTGGCGGACCTGCAATACAAGACCGCCGATCACTGGCTGTTCTCGCAACCGTTCACGCGCCAGTCGAACGCGCAGACGGAAGCCAGCTTTGCCGACCTGCGCAACTATATCTATCACGGCCAGAAGATCGATCAGCAGGTGCATCTCGGCTATGACCTGGCGGTTACGCAGCATGTGGGAGTGGAGGCGTCGAACGACGGCAAGATCGTGTATGCGGCGCCCCTCGGCATATACGGCAACTGCGTGGTAGTCGATCACGGATACGGATTGCAGACGATCTATGGGCACATGAGCCGCATCGACGTGCACGAAGGCGACATGGTGAAGCGCGGCCAGGTGATGGGCCTGAGCGGCATGACCGGCATGGCCGGCGGGGACCATGTGCATTTCGCGATGCAGCTCGACGGCGTGCAGATCGACCCCAAGGAGTGGTGGGACCCGCACTGGATCCAGGACCACATCGCGCGGCGTGTCGAATTGCCGGGCTTCACCGCGGCCTCTGCAAGCGTACCCGCCGCCGAGCACCGGGCCGCCCGGAAAAGCGCAGCGCACCACAAGCGCCGCTGAGGGCGGGTGGCGCAGGGGACGGAGGTCAAATTGATGCCGCTTCTTAACCGACCCAGATCGACGACTCGCTCTGTCTGGTCATCGTGTCCGCTGCCACTCGCGCTCACGGCAATCCTTCTCGTTCCGGCCGGGTGCAGAGGAGTCTCGCACACAACCGAGGGGCCGCCGTTACAGTCGCAGGCCGCGACGCCATTTTCCCTGATCCCCAGCCAATCCCGACAACCCGCGCCCGATTTGAATCTCACCGACATTGCCGGGGCCAGCCTGAGCCTTTCCGCCTATCGCGGAAAACTTGTGCTTCTTGACTTCTGGGCGGTCGATTGCGGAGGCTGCGTCACGGAGATTCCCTGGTACGTGGAATTCGACAAGAAATACCATGACAAGGGGCTGCAACTTATCGGGATTGACATGTACGGGGAGTCGCCCGCCTATATCAAGCCGTTCATGCAGAAGGCACACATGGATTATCCGGTAGCGGTGGGCAACGACGATATCGGGAAGCGATTCCAGGCCGACCAGCTTCCGAAGACCATGCTCATCGACCGCCAGGGACGGATAGCGGTGGCGTACGTGGGCATCGTAGACAAGGCAAAGTTCGAGGGGGATATCGAAGAATTATTAAAGTAAGGGATGCATGAGGACACTTCCGCCGCGCCGGAACGGAGCTGGAAACGAATCCCCTTCTGCGCGCACTTATCTTTTTTAGGGTTCATCGAGAACCGAACAGAGCTAGAATGGTGCGCAACCCCATTCCCTTCCGAGGGGATCAACGTGACAGAGTCTCCATTTGTGATTTCCTTTCCCGGCGTGTCAACGGCAGAAGCGAACCGCTTCGCCGCCGATCTTGCCTCGACCATCCGCACTACGGACCGGGAAGTGCAGGTGGAGCAGCGGCGCGACCGGCTGGACACGCAGGATTTCGGCGCGACGCTGGCCATCATTCTCGGCACCGCTTCGGTCACGGCGGTGGCGCGCGGCGTGGAGTCCTGGCTGGCCCGGCACAGCGGCGCAAAGATCCAGATAGACAAGGACGGCACAGTGGTGGCATCGAATCTCGACAGCCGCGATGCGGCCCGCATTGCCGAGGCGTTCAAGCCGTCCCGGTGAACCGCTATGCCGCTCACTGACCCATCCCGAACGCTGGCTATTTTTCTTGGCGCCCACACGTTTCCCAAGTCGCCCAATCTGTTGCAGGGAAGGTTTTTCTTCACCTCTGCCGCCGATGTGATGGAATACATGATCGACCCGAAAGGTTTGCGGCTGTCGCGCGAGAATCTTCTCTGGCTCTTCGACGACAACCGTTCCGCGCCGGACCAACTGGTGGAGATCGCCGATTTTCTAACGAAGCGCAGGCTGGAGCTGGAAAGCGCGAGTCCTGAGCCGATCGATCTTTTCATTTACTACGTGGGCCACGGTTCTTTCACTCGCGGCGGCGACCAGGCCTTCTGCCTCGCCCTGCGCGGTACAAACGCGATCAACGAAGGCGCCACCAGCATGCGCGTCGGGGAACTGGCGACGGTAGTCAAAGATAACGCCACTTTCATGAAGCGTTACCTGATCTTCGATTGCTGCTTCGCCGGCAGTGCGGCGCGGGACTTCCAGTCGGGTGCGCTCACCGCTGCGAAGGTGCAACTGATGAAGGAGTTTCCGGGGCGCGGAACCGCGCTGATGTGCGCTTCCAATGCCAACGAGCCGGCCCGGTCCCCCGAAGGGCAGCCGCGCACCATGTTCTCCTCGGCGCTGATTCACGCGCTTCGCACCGGCCACGGCGCATTCGGACCGGATCTTTCGTTTTATGAGCTGGGCGACATCGCCACGGATTACCTGCGCACCGCGTTTCCCAAGGACTTCGTCCGCCCCGAGGTGCATTCTCCTGACCAAAGCCAAGGGGACATTGCGAAGCTTCCGCTGTTTCCGAATCCCGCATACGCACCTCCCGGGCGGGCGCCGAAACGCGTCGTGGAGCGGGGGGCGGAGCGGGGAGTGCCGACAACTCCCGCGGAGCCCGAAGCGGCGCCGCGGCGTCCGCAACCTGCTGTGGAGCGGCCGGCAGCGCCACCGGCGCAGCCCATGCGTCCAAGGCCAAAACCTGAACCCGTAGACCAGAAACGCCAGGAAAAGGAAGCCGAGGAGAAGCGCCGCGCATCGCAGGACGCTGCCGCGGAACGGGTTCTGGACCAGATTCGGCGCGACCGCGCAAAGCGGGAGGAGCGCATCAAGCTGGCGAAACAAAAAGCGGCCGAGGAGGAGCGCGAGCGCGAAGCGGCGAATCCGGAACCACCCCCTCAGCCGCAAATCAGCGCGGTTCCAACGTTCGGGATGCCGACGAAACAATCCGCTTCGCCCGCGGCGGCAGGCTCCGGCCCGGTAAGCCTTGTCTGGCTGGTCGTGATCGTCATTCCCTTGGCGAACGTCGCCGGATACCTCATGGGGTGGCTTCTTGCCTACCAGGCGAGTGAGGCCCCTCCGTTTCTGCGCAATGCCTGGGTGATGGGAATTCTGTGGGCCTTTCTGGGACTGCTCGTCGGATTCTTCAGCGTCGCCGCTCTGGAAGGGTTATTCGAGCGAAAGGTGAAGCACGCCGCCTGGTTCATGGTGCCCGGCTACTTTTGGGGGTGGATCGTACACGGTGGGTTCTCCGGCCCAGACGCGGCGACTGGAGCCCTGGCTGCGTCTGTGCTCCTCTTTCTTCTGGGGGCGGTCAGCTCCATTGGGGACGCTGTCAAGTCGTCGGAATGATCGCCCGCTCACGCCCGCTCGTACCGGGTCCGCCACTGCCGGTAAAACCAACACGTCCCGGAATCTCCGCATCAGACGCAAGAATGCGCATGCCACGCGTGCCCTGATGTGGCTGCCGGCGAAGGGAATCCGAATCATGGCTGAACCGAATTTCGAACGCAACGAGGAAGCGATCCGAACCCTCATCAACGCGCTCAACGACGATCTCTCGCGCGAATACCAGGCGATCATCTCCTACACGGTTTACAGCAATGTGCTGTCGGGCGCGCAGTGGATGAAAATCGCCGAGGAGCTCAAGTTACACGCTGCTCAGGAATTGGAACACGCGATGATCATCGCCGACCAGATCGATTATCTCGGCGGCATGCCCACCGGGGTGTCCAAGGAAGTGAAAATCTCCGACCGGCCCGAGGACATGATCCGCTTCGATCTCGACAATGAGACCGAGACCATTCGCAACTACCGCGAACGCGTCCACCAGGCCGAGGCGATGGGCCACTATGCCCTGGCAGAGCAGCTTCGCAGGATCATCACCCAGGAGCAGGAACACCAGCACGACCTGGCCACCGCGCTGGGGATCGATGTGCCCAAGGTAATCTCCCTGGGCGCCTGAACCCGGCGGCTGCTTTCGAGCCGCGTCTTGATCACCGGACCAACTGTAGATTGTTGAGTTTGCTCCTGCTTACCAAGGGCATGCCTGCTCGCGTGCCGATCCGCGGGCCAGCCCCCCTTTCCGTATGCGATACTCAAAATGGAATGTATAAGAGGATCGTTCTAAAGCTTTCCGGTGAGGCACTGGCCGGTCCCCGCGGATTTGGTCTCGATGCCAACAAGGTAGCAGAGATCACGAGCGAAATCGCCGAAGTCCACAAGCTGGACGTGGAGATCGCCGTGGTGGTGGGCGGAGGCAACATCTTCCGCGGGGTCGCCGACCAGGCGCGGGAGATGGACAGGGTCAGCGCCGACAACATGGGCATGCTTTCCACCATCATCAACGCCATTGCCCTGCAGGACGCCCTTGAGCAACGCGGCGTGCAGTGCCGGGTGATGACGGCAGTATTCATGAACCAGATCGCCGAGCCGTATATTCGCCGCCGTGCCGTGCGCCACCTGGAAAAGGGGCGCGTGGTGATCTTTGCCGCCGGCATCGGCAACCCGTTCTTCTCCACCGACACGGCCGCCAGCCTGCGCGCCATGGAGATCAAGGCCGACGTGCTGCTGAAAGGGACCAAGGTGGAGGGCGTATACAGCGCCGACCCGGTGCTCTACAAGGACGCCGTAAAGTACGACGAGATTACCTATATGGATATCCTGCGCCAGGGACTGAAGGTGATGGACCTGACCGCGGTGAGCCTCTGCAAGGACAATAATCTGCCGATGATCGTCTTCAATATGAACCAGCCCGGCAACATCAAACGCGTCGTGCTGGGCGAGAAGGTCGGATCCCTGGTCACGGCGTAGAGACAGTGGCCAGTAGTGACCAATGTTCAGTGATCAGTATTCCCCTGGCCGTTGCGGCGATCTGCTTTTTCGCGGCAGCCGCTCATCAGATCTCAATTCGACGAACCACTGATCACTGACCACTGGTTTTCGAGGTACAGTTCTATTCGTGCGCATGCCACTCTTCCGCCGGCGGTAACAGAACCGGTTCCCTCATCTCGGGACGGCGCCGGCCCGTCTATAAAACCAGTGGAGATGCGCAAGCCAGACCGGCTGAACGCGTTGACCGGCTTGCGCACGTTCGCCGCCGTCAACATCGTCTTTTTTCATTTTTCCAATCCGCAGTGGTTTGGCATATTCGCTCCTATTGTCAATGCCGGCTTTGCCTCGGTGAGTTATTTCATCCTGCTCTCCGGTTATGTGCTGGCTTATAACTACGGAGCTCGCGCGCGAGCCGGGCAGTTGGACATCTGGCGCTTCTACAAGGCGCGCTTCACGCGGTTGTATCCCATCTATCTGCTGAGCCTCATCCTTGCCTGGCGCATGATTCCGGCCGAGTACGGGGCCCACACGCATGCCATGTTCTGGACCGGCATGGTGCTGGCGCCGCTGCTGCTGCAGGGCTGGATACCGGAGATCGCGACCTTCCTGAACACGCCCGCCTGGACGATGTCGGCGGAGTCGTTCTATTACCTGCTGTTTCCCTGGCTGGCGCGGTGGAAACAACCCGGCCGCGTCCGGCCCATCCTCCTGCGCCTGGCGGGCATCTGGATCCTGGGACTGATCCCCGGAACGCTTTACATCCTTTTCAATCCAGACGGCATTCCCCATCCGGACCGCTTCAGTACGGGCCCGTGGCTGCAGGCTCTCAAATTCACCCCCCTGCCGCACCTGGCGAGCTTTGTTTTCGGCGTGATGCTGGCCGAGCTGGACGAGCTGATTCCCCGCCCCGGCCACCTTCGGCTGCTTCTGGGCCTGGCCGGGTTCGGAGGGACTTTTTTCCTGCTCTCGCTCGGGCCCCGCGTTCCCTACCCCATCATCCATGACGGGCTGCTGATGCCGCTGTTCGGCTGCATCATTCTCGGACTGGCAGGCGACAACCCGCTGGCCCGTGCACTGGGCATCCGGCCGCTGGTCTTTGTCGGCGAGGCCAGCTACGCGCTTTACCTGCTGCACTTCAACTTCTGGAACCTGATCCACGACACGCATGTGCTCAACCGCCTGCACGTGGCGCAATACGATCCCTGGATCAGCTACATCATCCTGATCGCCATGGCGTTGCTGGCGCTGTATGTGGTGGAAAAGCCGGCACAGCGCCAACTGCGCCGGTGGATGAAAGTGTAGAGGCCAAAACCTCGCCCCTTCTCGCGACCTTCACTGTCGCGAGAGTGGGAGGGCATCCATCCAAACTTGCTGTTTACACAAGGATCAGAACGAGAGCCGGGCGCTCAACTGGATCTCGCGGCCGGGCGTCGCAATTTCCGTGATGGAGCCGAAATTTGCCGTGTTGACAAAGCGGTTGGGTGTGCCCAGGTTTGTGTGGTTGAACGCGTTGAAGAATTCGCCGCGCATCTCGAAGCGCGCCTTCTCGGCCAGGCTGAATTCGCGCGTGATCCCCAGGTCCATGGTCTGCAGTCCCGGCCCATAAACGGAATTGCGGCCCACGTTGCCGTAGGTGTAGGCCGGCGGAGTCGCAAAGGCCTTGGGGTTGAACCAGGTGGCCGCGCCCCGGGTGCCGGAGCCGAAAACGGACTGGCCGGTCGTGTTGGCGCGAATCGGATTCTCGCCCACCACCGTTCCCGCATTGGCCGTATCGCCGAACACAGAGACGGTCAGCGGGAAACCGGTTTGCACCTGATACACGGCCGAACCGCGCCAGTCGCGCGTGAGAGACCGAGTGACGCCATTCAGGGTCCAGGTCTTCGGGCTGTACACCGCGCTGAGCGCAAAACGGTTGCGGAGGTCGCAGCCCGGACCCTTTTCGGCATTGAGGTCGTCATTGTTCTGCGGCGTGGCGGCCTCGAACATCGGCGAACGGAAGTCGGGTGCGTTCTCCAGCGACTTGGCGAATGTGTAGTTGGCCAGGAAGCTCAGTCCGCTGGCATAACGGCGCCGCACATTCACGTACCCGGCGTCATACCAGCTTTGCGATGAGTTCTCGAGCAGGTTGATGGTGCTCACCGGGAACGTGGTGTTGACGACGTTGACGCCGGACGGGAACATGGAGTTGGCCACGAAGCTGATCTTGGGATGCGGGCGCCGCGGCTGAATCAAGCCGGGGCCGGGCTCGGCGTTGTTGATGAGGTGCGAACGCTGCAGGTGGAATCCACCCGCGCCGAGATAACCGATCTCCAGGGTGGTCTCGCGCCCTAACTGTTTCTCGACTGACGTGCTCCATTGCTGGATGTATTGCGGGGGCGCGTGCAGCTGGAGCGCGGTAAAGCTGACCACCGACGTACCCAAAACAGGCGCGGGGAAATTCAGCGTCTGGATACTGGGCTGGAACGGATCACTCTGCGAGGTCAGCGGAAACACGTAGGGAACATTGTGGCGCTGATTGCACCACGTGTTCATATCGACAGGCGTATAGAAGATGCCGTAGGCGACGTGCGCCACCACTCCCAGCCGCGGGAAGCTCTGCGCCAATCCCAGGCGCGGCGCGAAGTTCGTCTTCTGCGCGTACATCAGGCCCCGGGGATAGCCGTTCTGGCCTCCGATGAACACCTGCGGCGTGCCGCTGCTCAGGTCGAGATTGCTGTTGGTGTAGCGGATGTCGACCAGCGGGCTCATGAATTCGTAGCGCAGCCCGTAGGTGAGTGTCAGGTTCGACGTAAGGCGCCACGCATCCTGCGCATATCCATTGACGTACCACTGCCGCAGGTCCATCTGCGGAACGCCCGCCTGGCCCTGGCGCGCGGCGGGTAGTCCGAGCTCGAAACTCGCGAGCGCGGATCCGGTGCTGCCGTCGTTGAGCGCATACTCGGTGGTGAATCCGTTGGTGAACTGGTAGTACCCGCGATTCTGGAAGAAGCCCCACATGGGCCAGATGAACCACTGGAAGGCGCCGCCGAACTTGGTGCTGTGGCGGCCGATCTGCCAACTCAGCGAATCCCTGCCCTCGATTACCGTGTCCCAGGCATGCATCGGCGTGGCGAGATAGCTGTCGCCCAGCGGCGAGAAGCCCTGCACGTTGAAGTAAGGCGCGCCCCACGCGGCCGGGCCGCCGAATCCGGTTCCCGTGATGCCCAGTTCGCTGACAATGTCGTTGCGGTTGGCGCTCTCGGTGGAGTGCATCATGGAGAGGCGCGAAATGGCGCCGGACGCCTCGTTGACCAGGTGCGAATTGAACACATGAATCCACTCAAGCACGCCGTGCTGCGCCAGGTCGTCGTGATAGAAGCCAAAGCCCGGCAGGCCCATCTGGGGATGAAAACCGTGCTCCCCGGAGGCCGAGTAGCGGAAAAACGCCGTGTCGCCGCCGGCGAAGTTGTGATCCACACGGAACGTGCCCTGGTCGTTGTCCATGCGCTCTTTGCGCGCGTCGAGATAGTTGTTGGCATCGTTGCCCGCGCCGATCACCGTCGGCTGGCCCATCATCGTCATGCCGCCCATGTTCATGGTGTTGGGCTGCGGAGTGTACTTATTCAGCATGATGGAGGCTGCGGTGCTGATCCGGTCCGGCGGAATCACGTTGGCTACGCCGTTGTACTGGAACTGCTGGCGGATGTACTCGGGGTTGGTTTTGCTCACCGGCAGACCGGGATTGTAATTGGGATTGGGCTGCGTGGTGGTGGGATCGTAGATATTCACGCCGCTCTGGGTGAAATCGCCGCCCATCTCCTGCGCGGTGGGGACGGTATCGACCATCACGTCGGTTTGCACGTGACGGAGCGCTTCGTAGTTGACGAAGAAAAAGGTTTTCTTTTCCCGCCAGATGGGGCCGCCGACCGAGGCTCCGAAATTGTTCTGGACGAGGAAATTGTTGCCCATTTGATTGAAGCTCGTGGCGTCCAGGGCGCTATTGCGCAGGTACTCGTAAGCGGTGCCGTGGAAAGTGCCCGTTCCGCCGCGCGTAACGATGTTGACCTGGCCTCCGCCGGCGCCGCCCATATCTGCCGAGTAGCTGCCCGTCTGCACCTGAAACTCCTGCACCGCGTCCGGCGAGGCGCTCAGATTCTGGGTGCTGAAAGTCGGATCGGTATTTGTTGCGCCATCCAGCAGGAAGTAATTCCCGTTGGGACGGCTGCCGCCAATGGAAACCGCCGAGCGCTGGCCGGGCCGCCAGTACAGGGGATTCATGTCGCCGGTGGCCGCTCCGTGGCTGACGTGCGCTCCCGGAACCGTGAGCACCAGGTCGATGAGCATGCGGCCATTCAGGGGAAGCGAATCGACCGATCGCTGATCGACGACCGCGCCGACGCTGGCGTCCTGGGTTTTGAGAAGCTCGCCGGCCGCCGCTTCGACCTTGACGTTCTGGACATCGGCGCCCACGCGGAGGCCAACGTCCACGGCGGCCTGCTGGCCCACTTCGAGATCCAGGTGCTCCCTGGCCTGCTGGAAACCATTGCTCTCCACGATCAGTTCGTACGAACCGGGTTGGAGGCCGGCGATCTCATACATGCCGTTAGCATTGGCGACAACGTCCCGCTCGGCGCCCGTTTCATCGGAGGTGAGATGCACACGGGCTCCCGCGATCGGCCGGTGCTGGGGATCAAAAACCGACCCGCGCACCACCGCGTAGTTGCTTTGCGCATTCGCTGTAAGGAATGGAACGAGAAGGCACACTGCGAGGAAGAAACCTTTGCGGATCATGGCACTCCTAAAGCCTGGTCACGTGGGATTCCCAGGTCGAACGAAAAATGATTCGGATCGGGCGCATGCATTGCACGCCCTGTTGCTGGAGTTTGCCTTCCCGATCACTTCGGTTCTCCGGGGACACGGGAAAGCACAACGATGTCGACTGAAGTTTCATGCCTGAAGTGGGCAAACGTCATCGCCCGTTGGTTGGGAAGATGGCTCAAACTTCTGGTGGATGCCGTTCAGGTGCTGAGGCAGGTTTTGACCAGGAAATTCGTACTGTAACGGTCGCCATCTCCGACGTGAAGTGCGCCGGTGCCAGCCCGAAAAAATGTTCAACGCTTTTTACCGGCGGCCTTCTTGGGGGCCGGCTTGGCCGGCTTATGCGACTTGGCTGGCGCGCCGTGCTTGGAATTTCCGGCGTGCGCGCTATGCGGCTTCGAGGGCGCAGGTTTCGCGGCCGGCTTTGGAGGTGTCTTTTTGGCGACGTGCTTCGCCGCCGGCGGGGCCACTTTGTGGGGGTGCGGTTCAGGGGCAGTCTTCCGCGCCGGAGGCTCCGGCTTGGCTTTGGGCGTGGTCTTCGCCGGAGCCCCGTGCGCCTTTGCTGCCGGCTTCGCGGGAGGCTCTTTGGTCTTCGGCGCGGCTACCGGCTTTGCGGCATGCGGCTTCCCATTTCCGGCTTTTTCTTTCCTGGCCGGTTCCACCCGGGGCTGCGCCTTGGCGGCCTTCGATCCGCGCCGGGCCGTCGCCGGTTCTTCCTCTTCTTCCTCGTCTTCTCCGGCTTCCTCTTCTTCCGCCGCTCCCTCTACCGCCTCTTCCTCGTCGTCCTCTCCGTCGTCGTCCCCTAAGTCTGGCTCCAGGTCCACCTTGGGCAAATTCATCCCGCCGAGGCCAATCTCGTCCTCGTCGCCGCCGATTTCTTCCAGTTCTTCTTCGCCTTCCTCGGCGCCTTCTTCGCCCTCTTCTTCTTCGTCAAAGTCCTTGACCTTGGCTTCGCCACGACGGCCGCGTGTCCGCTTGATGGTGACCTGCGGCGGGGGCGTCGGCGGAGAATACGGCTCCAGAAAGGCGCGCATCTCTTCCGGCGTATTCAACTTGCCATCGATCAGTTCCAGGAACACCGCGTGCACGATCTCGTTGTAGTTCGCCAGTTCCGGCCGGATGCGCATCTCCTGCATCAGCGCGTGCGGAATGCGCAGTCGCGCCTCAGGCCACACTTTCAGGAAGAGGTTGTAGCGATCCTTTACGGCCGCGTCCTTGCTGGTGAATCCAAGCCAAAGGACGGCCTCCGGGTCATAGGTGGTAAACAGCCTGTAGCTCGCGGAAGGAACCTGATTGTCCTTGGAAAGCAGCGTCTTTTGAAATCCCGACGCCAGCGAGTCCAGGGTGTTCCACTCTTCGACAAATCCGGGGCGGAGCAACTGCTTCTTCAGTCCGGCCAACTCCTTGGGAGTCATTTTGGCGGTCAGCAATTGCATCTGGGCCGCGGACACGTCCGCGCGTACGCCCTGCATCAGCAGATCGACCGCCAGGCCGTGCAGGGCCTGCAGCCTTTCTTCGTCGGCCTTGCTTGCCGTCCACGAGGGGTACAGAACCTTCATCCAACCTTCGTCTTCCAGCGCGCGCAGGACCTTCAGCCCATCGTCTTCGTGCCCAATCTGTTCCAGTTCCCGGCTGCGCTCGTGGTTGGAGAGAAACTCCATCACCCCTTCCGTCTTTGCATTCTCATAGCGGACCTGGGTTTTGGGGTCGAGTTCCCATCCGAGTCGCGCCCGGTAGCGGACCGCGCGGACCATCAGCGCGGGCTCCTCGAGAAAGCCATAATTCGACACCAGGCGCAGAGCGCGCGCCTCGATGTCGGCGGCCCCGTTCAGGGGGTCCATCAGAAGGCCGTAGGAACCTTCGTTGAGGGAGATCGCCATCGCGTTGACCGTAAAGTCGCGCCGCCGGAGGTCTTCGTGGATCGACGCCGGATGAAACACGGGCTGGCCCGGCTTCGGGTATTCCACCCGCTGCGTGCTCACCACATCCACCCGCACGGTGCCCGGAAAACACAGGTACAACGACCGGGAGGCGTGGTCTTCGCCCCACACCTGGGCCGGCGTATCCTTCAGAATCTTCTTCAGTTCCAGCGCGTTCCCGGAGACGGCGACTTCGATGTCCCGGACCGCATGACCGCTGGTCAGGTCGCGAACGGCATCCCCGATCAGGAACAGGAGCATCTCCGCCTGGCGCGCAGCCTCCCGCAGATGCCGGAGGGCACCCTGTTGATCGGCCGAGAGCCGATTTCCCAAAAGATAGATAAAATCTGGCATTCCCTGAGTGCTCGAGCCGTTGCTTCTTCCAAGTCTCTGATGCCGTTGCGCTTAGGTCGCACGCAGCACAGGATGCAAACCTGTACGTTATCATAACCCGCCCGGGTTGGCTAGAGCCGGAATCCCCCGCCGGCAGATGCATGTTCCGCTTTCGACAACCCCGCCCCCACCCCGCCTGCCCCTCGCATCCCGCTGATTTTGGGAATCTTCCCGGGCTGCGGCGGTATACCCGCGTGTACTCCTGCCGCCTCTTTTGCTTTCCCCCGGCAGGCGCGACCGTGCGACAATCCAGAACGATGGCTTCCGGGCGCAAACCTGTGATAGTGCGCAAGTTCTCGCGGGATTGGACTGCCGGTTACGCTCGCCCGTACTTCGGCCAGGACGCGCCGGAACTGGAAATCCTCGATCAGGCCGGCAAGGTCCTGCAGATCCCGTGGGAATCGGTCAAATGGGTCTGCTACGTGCGCGACTTCAACATGTCCTCGGTGGACCAGAGCAATCCCGAACGCCTGCTGCACAAGCGGTTTGCCGTCCGTCCCCGCACCGCAGGTTTATGGCTCCGCCTGACCCTGACCGACGGCGATGAACTGGAAGGCCTGGCGGCCAACGACCGTTCCCTGGTCGACGGAGCAGGCCTCCTTCTGACACCCCCGGACATGCGCTCCAACACCCAGCGCATCTATATCCCCCGCAAGGCCATCCAGGCTCTGGAAGTCGTCAGCCTGATCGGCGCGCCCGCCCGCCGCCGCGCAACCGGAGCGCAACAGCCCGAAGACCAACCCGAACTTTTTCCCGGCGAACCCGGCTAGAACGAATCCCAGATCTCAAATCCGTCCTGACGAGAAGTTTTGAAAAGGACACGACTTCAGCCCTGCCGCAAACGCCACCAGAGGATGCCCGGGCTTCAGTGTCAGAGGTGTTTCTTCGAGGTTGTGTCCGAGTAGGCGGTGACTCGTGAACGAACGGAACAATCCGCTAAAAATTCGAGACAGTCAATGGAATCGACGTTGCGACAGTCGTAGGCACGTCAACTAGAAGAAACGGCTTGAAGGTCCACTGCTTTACGGCATCTAGGACTGGCTTTTGTAGCAGCTTCGGACCAGACACTGCCATCGCGTGCCGCACCCTTCCTTCGTTGGTGATCTCGAATGCGATGATCACTGTGCCGGAGAATCTTGCCCCCACCGCATCAACGCTCGGCAGCACTGGTTCCACGCGGTGCGTGAGAAGAGATTCGGCGACTTGCGCAGAAACGAAGCGGTAGACATCGTCCTGAATGAGCTGTTGCAAAAAAAACCTTCGATGTCACCTGATCTAACCTCTGGCCGGGTTCAGGCTGCGCGATACCAAGAGCGGGTGCAAGGACAAACACGAGCATTATCAGCACAGTTTTCATTGCGAACCAAGTCTACAGCGAAAGGGGCGTCGCATCGATGGCACAGAGCCATTGCGGGAGTTTTGTCGCAGATAGTTTCCGAGTGGTGGCCTCGGAAGGAATGCCACTCGATACTCTCCAAAAGCAACAGAGAATCTTCACTCCGCTGGGCTCCGTTCAGGATGACAACCAGTGTGGAAGCACTCGGGAATGCTGGTAAGGCAGGGTTCTGAGCGAATGGTGAACAATTCGGAACGGATGACCGAATCTCGCCGTCCCAGCGTGCCATCTGCCGCATCCCCGCCCATTTACAATTTCCTCAATGAAGCTAGGCGAATTGGCGGTCCGGCTTGGTGCAGAGCTGCACGGCGACCCCGAGTTGGAAGTGACCGGCGTGCGCGGCATCGAAGAGGCCGGCCCTTCGGAAATCACTTTTGTAGCCAATCCCCGCTACGCCGGCCTGGCGCGCAAGACAAGCGCTGCCGCAGTGCTGGTGGAGCCTGAATTTCCTGAGATTTCCGCGGCGACGCTGCGCATCCCGAATCCGTATCACGCCTTCTCCCGCGCGCTGGCGCTTTTCTATCAGCCGCCCGCTTACCCGCCGGGCATTCACCCCACAGCCGCAATCGATCCCACCGCCGAGATCGGCGAGGGCGCGCACATCGGCGCCTACGTCGTCATCATGCCGCGGGTGCACCTCGGGCCGCACGCCACCCTGCTGCCCCACGTGGTTCTCTATCCCGGCGTGCACATCGGCAGCCACTTCTTCGCCCACGCGCATGCCGTGGTGCGCGAAGGCTGCTCCCTCGGCGATCACGTCACGCTCGAAAACGGCGCCATCATCGGAGCCGACGGCTTCGGTTTCGCGAAAAACCAGGCCGGCCATTGGGAGAAGATTCCTCAATCCGGACCGGTTCGCCTGGGCGATCGGGTGGATGTGCAGGCCAATGCATGCATCGATCGGGCCACGGTGGGCGCAACCGAGATCGGCGACGGCACCAAGGTGGATAACCTCGTCCAGGTCGGGCACGGATCGCGCGTGGGACAGAATACCCTGCTCTGCGCGCAAGTGGGCCTTGCCGGTTCGTCGGTCATTGGCGACAATGCGATTCTCGCCGGGCAGGCGGGCGTGGCGGGCCACTGTACCCTGGGCGACGGCGTCATTCTCACCGCGCAGTCAGCGGTGTCGCACGATGTTCCGGCGGGCAAGATGATCTCCGGCTCCCCCGGCTTCGACAACCGCATCTGGCTGCGCGCGGTGGCCATCTTTCAGCGCCTTCCGGAGATGCTCAAGCGCCTCGACCGCCTGGAGAAGCGAATTTCCGGAAAAACGGAGCCGGAATGACGACCGGGATCAGGGATCAGGGGTCAGGGATCCGGGCTTCGACGCGCCTTTGTGTTGCGCTGGCGGCCGCGGCCACGCTCGCCGGTTGTCATTCGTTCCACATCGACATGGCCGTGGAAAACCACACCGGCGCGCCCATTCGCCTGCTGGAAGTGGATTATCCCAGTGCCAGCTTTGGAGCCGATACGCTGGCCGCCGAGGCCACCTTTCATTACCGTATCCAGGTGCAGGGCAACGGACCATTGAAGGTGCAATACACCGGGCCCGGTGAGCGCCAGGTGCAGATTCAG
>CAVPNO010000025.1:0-15780 GCA_963706455.1 uncultured Acidobacteriota bacterium
GAAGATCGACTGCAGCCACGCGTCCATCATGCGCGGCCAGTCCCGTTACCGTGGTCCACTCCGCGAAGCGGATTCCCGACTGCGCGCGCGCCATCGCCGCCAATGACCGGCTGATCTCCGCTCCCGTCGCATCGCCATCGGCGTGAAGAATGCGCGGCACCGAATGCGCCGCCTCGCGCGTGCGCAGCAGTTTCCCGCTCTCGCGATCGAAACGCGCGCCCCACTCGATCAGCTCTTCCACCCGCAGAGGACCCTCGGCCACCAGCACCTCGGCCGCGTGCCGGTACACCAATCCATCCCCCGCGGCGATCGTGTCCCTGAGGTGAAGAGCGATGTCCTCGCGCCCCTCTGCCACCGCGATACCGCCCTGGGCATAGTGCGTATTCGACTCAGCCACGGCCTCCTTGGTAACCACCAGCACATCGCCGTGCCGGGAGAGTTCGACCGCCGCACGCAGTCCCGCAACCCCCGCTCCCATCACCACAAAATCCACGTCCCTGGGCAACGACATCACTCTTGAGGCTAACATCGTAAAGGTCTGTCACCTGCTTGCAGGCCTCTGAGACTCCGTTGCAGACGCGCTTTATAATTTGAGTCAGGCGCGGCTCTTCCCCATTGATGCCCGATCGTGAAATGCGTCAGCCACCAACCAGGTTGTCTTCCTGAGTCGAATTAGAAATGACCCCGCGCCGGAACCCCCTTCAACGATGACGACGGCCACGAACGATGGCTTCTGCTGTTCCACTCGTTCCCGGTAGAGCAAGGACAGCGACCGCTTTTGCGAGGTGCTGCCGGGGTAGCCCGGAAGGAACTCCTCACGTTCGCCTCTGAAAGGGGGCACGACAAGAATCTTCGGATGCTGTTTCCGGTCTGCCACCAGGTCCATCACCGCACGGCAGTCCGAATCGCCCAAGGTTGAGCAGAGGATGATCAGATCGAACGAGAATCTCGCCATCAACGCCTCCGCCTCGCCCACCCGCCCGGCGCCATGCACCTGGAAAAACGCTCCCAGGATCAGTTGCCGGGTTTGCAGAAGCATGGGATCACGGCTCACCACCAGGACCTGCGGAGTCATCTTGAAGCCTCCCCGAAAACGGCGCTCGCAGTTTGCATCTAATTCTGGCGTGAAGCATAGTTCACGCGGAACGTCTTTTCGGCCTCATATCGCCAAAACTAGGGAATCCCCTAGTGTTCAGAACAGATTCCTGCGACTAATGTTACCTAAGGGACATAGGTTCCGGGCTCTGTTTTCGAAGCGAACCAGGCAATCGCACAGAAAGGCAGCACATGCTCGAACAATCCTCTAACCTGTTGCTTGCTTCCCTATCTCCGAAGTCCCGCGGATTCCTCATGTCGCGCCTTAGACCCGTAACCCTTGGCGCGCGGGAAGTCCTCTACGAACCGGATGAATGCCCCAAATTCGCCCACTTCCTGACCGGCGGCATCGCCTCCATTGTGGGCACCATGTCCAGCGGAGCCTGCGCCGAAGTCGGTATCTGGGGCAAAGAGGGTTTGGTGGAGTGCTTCCACCTCCTCGGCAATGCCCACATCCCCACGCGATGCTTCATGCAGATCGAAGGCAGCGCTCTTCGTATGCCCTTCAAGGACCTGCAAAAGGAATTCTCCGAGAACGGTGAATTGCGCGAATGCATCCTGCAGTCCGTGCAAAGCCAGGGCGCCATTCTCGGCCAGCTCGCGGCCTGCAACCGCCTGCACGAGGCCGAAGAACGCCTGGCGCGCTGGTTCCTTATGGTCCGCGACCGCATGGAAAGCGAGACTTTCTATCTGACCCAGGAGTTCCTCGCCGTCATGCTGGGGTCGCGGCGCACGACCGTTACCGCCGCCGCCGGCGCCTTGCAGCGTAAGGGACTCATTCGTTACAGCCGCGGCCGCATCCATATCATCGATCCCGCGGGGCTTGAGAAAGAAGCCTGCGAGTGCCACTCGACCGTGCGCGAGATCTACCAGAACTTCTACTCCGGCCTCGAAGTGGCCTGAGTTTTTTTGCGATCGGATCCTCGCCTGAAGCGGAGTTCTCTCTACCAACGCCGACCGAGCTGCGTGCGTCGTGGCCGATCTCGCACGGCCTTTTCGATGGTGATTTATCTCACCAAAAGCCGAACTCGTGAGTCATCTCCCCTGAGATTCTGCGGAAGAGCCGGTGAAACTGTGGAGTGGCCTGGGTCTAACCCCCTCGTTCCTATCTATTTGCACCACTTCACAGTTTCATAGCCCAGAAAAGCATTTTGTTCGGGACCGTCCGAGGCCGGCTCGTTTTCCACTTGGCGAGGAAAGATCTGGGGCATCGAGAGGGTAGGGTAAGGGGCATGTACGGTACCTTTGGGGGTTACTTTAGAAACAGGGATAAGGACCAGGACCTGAGGGAGCTGACAACCATCCCCCGCGAGGAGGACGGAACGTATAATCGGCCGTTATAGAAGTCCCCAAAGGAGATTCCATTAAAGAAAGTAATATGGCCAAAATTTTGAGCGCCCGGCGAGAAAGAGATCGTCTCTCTCAGCCTCCCCTGCACCGGCGTTCCTTCCTCCAGGCCACGGGCAAGTTCGCGGCTGGGGCCGCTGCACTTCCGGCAATGCTGCTGGCTCAAAAGACCACCGGGCAGGAACAGCGCGAACATTACTATGATGTCTCGACGAATGAGCGCCTCATGCGGGAGCACGGGATAGTGAAGCGCGTGCTTCTGATGTACGACGAGGTGATTCGACGCATCGACGCCAAACAGGACTTTCCGCTGCAAACCGCGATCGACTCAGTCGAGATCATCCGCAGGTTCATTGAGGACTACCACGAGAAGTTGGAAGAAGAGCATATCTTCCCGCTTTTTCGGCAGTATTACCGCAGGGATGATGTGCTCCGCCTCTATGCGCAAAAACTGATGGATCTGGTGGATATCCTGTATGAACAGCACAAGGCGGGGCGCCCGCTCACGGAGCGGATCCTTTCCACCCTCAAGTCGATAAAGACTCCAGACGATCGCCAGAAGCTCGCCAGGGACATGAGGGCCTTCATTCGCATGTACGCGCCGCATATGGCGCGCGAGGACACGGTTCTGTTTCCGGCACTTCACATTATTGCCCCCCGCCAGGAATTTGAGGCCCTTTGCGAGAAATTTGACGAGATCGAGCATAAGACATTCGGCACGGACGGATTCGACATCTACCTCGACCAGGTTACGGCCTTCGAAAAGTATCTCGGCATTTACGACCTGGCCCAGTTCACGCCCAGGCAGGTAGCTTTGAAAGTCCAGCCCTGATCGTATGTATTGGGAAAAGGTAGATCGCAGCAATGCCGTGAGTTTCTTTCCCGGCCTATGGAATCGAAACATGAGGCTCCGTCGAATGCGAAGTCCCCTGCCTGGAAGTGCTTTGTGTGTCTTCGCGATAGGCATCGCGGGCTGGGGCGCCACGAATGCGGCATCTCCCGGCCCCGCGAGCGCCGGCAATATCACCGTGTCGATATCGCCGGCACGCGCAGCCACAACGGTAACTCAGCCATTGCATCTCACCGCCGGTGTGCGGAACGATTCCTCGAATTCCGGCGTTTACTGGAGTTCCTCGGGCGGGACTTTGAGCAACCAGACCGCCACCTCCGCCACATTCACCGCGGCAGTTGCCGGGGTCTATACGATCATCGCGACAAGCAGGGCCGATGCAACCAGCAGCACCGTGACCAGCGTTGGCGTAACCGATCTGGCCGGCGTTACCACCTGGCGGAATGACCGCGCACACTCCGGCGTGAATTCGCGGGAATACGCTCTGACCGGCCAAAATGTGGCGAGCGGCAAGTTTGGAAAGCGCTTTTCGTGCCCGGTGGACGGTTGGGTCTTTGCCCAGCCTCTTTGGATGGCGAATGTGCAGGTTCACGGCAAGCGGCACAACATTGTGTTCATTGCCACCGAGAACGATAGCCTTTACGCTTTCGACGCCGACGATCCCGGGTGCAAGGCGGTTTGGTCCAGCCAGAGTGTGAATCTCATACCGGGTGATGAGAAAATTGCGCCCCTCGACGATCTCCACGAGGACAGCATCTCGTTGGGCCCGTTCACAGGCATTACCGGAACACCGGTGATCGATCCGTCTGCGCAAACCATCTACCTCGTCGCCGTGACGGAGAACAAAGCCACCGGGACGATTATCCAAAGACTGCACGCGATCGACATCACCACGGGACAGGAGCGTCGCCGTTCTCCCGTAGTGATCGAGGCATCCGTAAAAGGGAAGGCTTACGGCAACCCAGCCGGCACCGTCACCTTTGCGGCGAAGGAGCAGAAGCAGCGTACCGCGCTGTTTCTCCTGAATGGGGTCGTTTATATTTGCTGGGGCAGTTACTTCGATAAGGATCCCTACCACGGCTGGGTGATCGGCTACAGTGCTTCCACTCTGGCCCGGGTTTCCGTCTTTAATGACACCATCGATGGCGGGCGCGGCGGCATCTGGATGTCCGGGGCGAGCCCCGCGGCCGATTCCCAGGGCAACATCTATCTGCTGTCCGGCAACGGCGATTTCAATGCCAACAAGCCGGGCGGGCAGAATTTCGGCGATACCTTCTTGAAGCTCAGCACTTCCCGCGGCCTTTCTATTTCTGACTGGTTCACCCCGTTCGATGAAAAGAACCTGGCTGAGCAAGATCTGGATCTGGGCGGTGGGGGAGCCGTGCTTCTTCCCGATCAGGCGCATGGCCCCGTTCCTCACCTAGTCCTCGGCAGCGCCAAGTCCGGAATGCTTTACGTACTCAACCGCGATCATCTCGGCCACTACAATTCCTCAAACAACTCCCAGATCGTGCAGAGCTTTCTGGTAGATAACAACGGGATCTATTCCACGCCGCTATTCTGGCAAGATACCCTTTTCGTGGTGGCGAACCAGGGCCCTGTAAGGGCCTTCCGATTCTCGCCCGTCACCGGCCGGTTTGAGACCGCGCCATTCTCGGCGTCCAGTCAACCCTATTACTATCCCGGAGCCACACCCGTTCTTTCTGCCGCCGGAACCAGGAACGCAATTCTCTGGGTGATCGATCCGGCGAAACCAGGTGTACTGCACGCCTATGACGCGTCAAACCTGAACACCGAGTTCTGGAACAGTTCGCAAGCCAAAAACAATCGCGACCAGGCGGGAAGGGGACTTAAATTCACCGTTCCTACCGTCGCAAACGGAAAAGTGTTTATTGGCACGAAGACCGAAATGGACGTCTACGGCCTGTTACCGGATTAGGCCTTCAAATCCGCAACCGGGCAGGCCCGATCCACACAGATCCGATCGAGCGCGACTCGCCAGCGAAGGAATCCAAATGTGGTACGAGCGGAGAATTGGACTTGCTAGTTGCCTGGTGGTGGCCTCTGCCGCGCTTGCGACACCTGCCTATTGCCAGGGGAATGAGCCTGCCGCTGAATCGCAACCGACTCCCGGCATCTACCTCCCGCCCAACGAACAGCATCCTGCGGTGGGATTGCCAATCTATCGCAGGAGCAATCACGGAGTCTATGTATCGGTTGGCACCGAGCGTTCTTTCATAGGAGCGGCTCTGTCCACAGCGGATGCGTTGTATGTCATCGACTACGATCCGTTGGCCGTCCGCTTCGCGAACATCAACCGGGCTCTCCTCGCTGCCAGTACCGACCGCGCCGATTATTTGAACCTCCGGCTCAGCGCACCCCCGGAACTTTGGCAGCAACGATCCCGGGGCCTGTCCGCTGCCGACAAGGAGACGCTCTCCAACCCGGACTCATGGACCTTCTGGGACAAGAAAGTTCGAAAGAACGAAGCCGCATGGGATAGCGCGTTCGGACACTTCCACACCGAGCCAAAGGGGCCTGGCGACCCGTTCTTCGCAGCGAATTACCTCTTTGAGGATCGCCTTTACAGTCACCTGAGCCGGCTGGCGAAGGGCTCGCGGATCTGGGCTCAGCAACTCGATCTTCGCCACGAAAATGAGGTGCGCTCGTTCTGCGAGAAGTTGAATTCCAAGGGGCTGACCTTGGGCGTGATCGACACCTCCGATGTCCCGAATGGCTCGCCGGCCGGCACAAGGCTCGCCGCCCAGTACGTGAAGTGGATGTCGCGGTTCGCCCCGGACAGCGCCATTTTTCTGAACACCGCACCCACAGGGGGACACGGTGTTCACTGGAGCTATTTCGGCTTCAGCAACAGAAATATCCGCGGCCGCGACTTGGCCACCATCCAGCGATGGTACGATCTCGAAATGAAGAAGATTAGCTCCAGTGATCACGCGCAACCGCTGCTGGACGATCCCGACGCCATTGGAACTGGGGCGCCGGGGGCCTTGTTGCAGCATTTGGACGATCAGCGGTCAGGGGAGTGCGACCGGGATTCGTCGCCTTGGAGATATGCCGGATTCCTCGAAGAGTGGGACCTCTGCCACTCCTGAGATTGGTATTCCTGCAACGCCGGGATCAAGGTATTGATCGCGTAGGCGCCGATGCCCACGATCATTCCCAGAATCAAAATCGTGAGCACCGTGAAATAGATTTCCGTCGCCCGCTCGCCGTCGAAGTGAGGACGCCGCGGACGTGGCTCGCGCTTCTCAGGCACTCTTTGCATAGGAATCGCAATTCGATCCATGGGAACTACCTCCTGTCGGGCCCCGCCCATAGGGGGATGGGGATGGGAAAGGCTTCTAAGTGTAAGTGCGTAAAATCGGCGCCGATCGGGAAGTGCAGGGGATTTCCGCGGCCCGGAAGAAGCCAGGATGCACGGCGGGTTGGCTGCTGAGGGCCGCACAGGGTGTAGCGTCGACAGCATCAAATCCGTTAATGCTATTTCGCTCCCATAAACCGGGCCCGATCCTCTCCGATTTTGTTGAAAATCTATGGCTTTATAACGTGTACGATTCCCCCTGCCGACAGGAGCGCATCTTTCCAAGTGGCACCTTCGAGCTCGTTTTTAACCTGCGGAGTGATGAGCTTCGGATCTACAAAGCCTCGCGGCCCTTGGAGTTTGAGAGGTTTTCAAGCGCGATCGTCTCCGGACCCTACAACGGTTTCTTTGTGACCGATGCCGCGAAAGAGGCGGCAGTGATGGGGGTGCACTTCAAACCGGGCGGCGCATTTGCCTTTCTGGGGCCTTCAACTCATGAACTGGCGGATCGTCACATCGATCTCGAAGCAATATGGGGACGGTGGGCATCGGATTGGCGGGAACAATTGTTGGAGATTGCATCACCCGACGCTCGCCTGCTGAAGTTAGAAGGATTGCTTGCCTCGCGCCTTTTGTGCCGGCGGGAGCATCACAGCTCGGTATCTCTGGCCCTGGACCGGTTTGCCCAAGCCGGAGCTCGAACCAGAACGCGAGAGTTGGCGCGGTTAGCAGGACTCAGCCAGAAGCGATTCATCGATCTCTTCCGTTCCGAAGTGGGCCTGGCGCCTAAGCTCTTCCATCGCGTTGTGCGATTCCAAAGGGTGCTGGCCAGGATGAACGCTCGTTCGATTCCTGATTGGGGACAGCTCGCACTGGGCTTTGGGTACTTTGATCAGTCACACCTCATCCGCGATTTCCTTGCTTTCTCCGGCCTCAGCCCCGACGACTATCTTCATCGCTTACGGGAGCTTGATATGCAAGGCTTTCATGCAAAGTTCAACCATCTGCCGCTGTCCAAATAGGTTCAATTTTTTCCAATACGAGCGCCCGCCCCTCCTATTACCTTCCGAAACAGGAGGGGAACCCATGCGCCGGAGAATTCTGCTGTCGCTAATTCTCACCTTGAGTGGCTTTCCGCTTGCAAGCAGCACGCAATCAATGGAGCAGAAGGATATGAGCACTGTGAGAGTGCGATACATGGTGAACGAACTTCAACCAGCGGTTGAGTTTTACACAAAGTACCTCGGATTTCAGATAACACAACAGGCTCCGCCCAATTTTGCAATGCTGTCGCGGGGAAACTTGCAGCTTGTGCTCAGCACGCCTTTTGGACCAGGAGGAGCGGCGAAGCCCATGCTCGACGGGCGTAAAGCCGAGCCAGGAGGATGGAACCGATTCATCATCAACGTGGATGATCTTCCCGCAGAAGTGGCTAGACTTCGCGAAGCCCGGTTACACTTCCGCAACGACATTGCGCAAGGGCCAGGTGGATCGGAGATCATCTTGGAAGACCCATCGGGGAATCCGATTGAGCTCTTCCAACCTGCACACTGAACGTGCAATCGGCCCCGTTCAGAGAATTTGGCATCGAGAAGGTCCGAGGTGAGTCCTCACGCGGCGATGAGGAACCGTCCATCCTGCATGATCTGTTCTTCGCCTTCGTCAGACTCCAGCCAGATGTTGAAACCTAGGCCTACCACATCAATGTGAGTGCTGGAGAACCAGGGTGCGCCGGTGTGCTCGCCGTAGGGGTTGCCGAAGGCGATGTGGATGCCGGGGAATTTTTCGTCCTGCAAAATGTTGCCGATCACCCGCGTGACACCGAGGTTGGTGCCGATGGCGAATTCGCCCACGCGGTCGGAGTTCTCGTCGGTGTGGGTGTAGGCCCAGAAGTCTCGCTCGAGCTGCTTGTTGGCGCTCGAGCACGACACGATGCGGTTGGCGGCGATGTGGATGGTGAGCGGGGTGGATTCGAGGAGGCCGTAGCGAGCGCAGAGCCAGTCGCCGACCACGCCGTCGACGACGAAGACGCCGTTGACTTCGCCGGGCGAGGTGAAACATTCGCCGCCGGGGAGGTTGCCCCACTTCTCAGCAGAGATGATGCCGGAGGTCTTGAACCACTTGTAGCCGGGGTTCATGTCGGCGGTGATGCGGGTGCCGGCGGGCGTGGTGGCGCGGATGCGGCGGGCGCGGCGGACGCGGTCGAGGACTTGTTGGGAGAGGCGGTCGACGAGAGCGTAGTCGGCCCGCATGCCCTGGCACATGATTTCTGGCGTGATGTTGACCATGTGGGCGTGGCGCATACGTCGGCGGTTCACCACGTCGGTCATCTGCATGCGCGAGCGGAGCTCGTTGGGCTGCACCTGGACGGCGAAAATGGAAACCTGGCTGGATTCCATGTCGGTCAGGACGGAGGCGGGCATGTCGGTCAGCGGGCGGGGCGCCAATTCCTCAAGAATGAAGGCGTTCCATGTGCACTTGAGGGCCTCGAGCTCGGCGGCGAGCGAGGCCGCGATGGGAGCCGTCGCCTGGTCGGTGATGAGCGTGACCTTCTCCTCCCGGGCGATTCGCAGGCAGGTGGTGACGGCCGAACGGGCGCCGGGGGCGAAATCGGCGGGGTAGTCGAGGGAAAACAGGCGAGCGGCGGCGGATGAGATCATGCGGGTACTGCGGGGCTCCTTGCTGGTACACGTCGCGTGGGGAGCGTGTCTTCGTAGGGTACCAAAAATTCATGGGATTGAAATGGACGGGGTGATGGGGGGTCCTGCTAGAGCCCGTTTCTTTCAAAACTGCATGGATTCGAGGCTAGGATTCCGGGCATGAGAGATTTGATCGCGATGGCCGCTATCCTCTTCTGCGCCGTGCCGTCCCCGGGCATGCCTACGGGAACCAGGCGGTTCCCTTATCCCATCAGCAGCCGCACCACATGGTTGACGATCATCAGGTCTTCGAGGGGCGGGATGACGCGGACGGTCACGCGGGAGTTGGCGGCGGAAATCACCGCTTCTCCGCGGACTTGGTTGCGTGCGGGATCGAGCACGATGCCCAGCGCTTCGAGGCCGGCGCAAATCTCGGCGCGGGAAGCCATATCGTTTTCGCCAATGCCGCCGGTGAACACCAGCATGTCTAGGCCGTTCAGCTCCGCGAAGAAACTGCCGATCCATTTCTGAATCGTCCATACGAACTTGTCGACCGCCAGGCGCGCGCGGGCGTTGCCCTGCCGGATGGCTTCGCGCAGGTCGCGCATGTCGTTGGAGAGCTCGCTCACGCCGAGCAGGCCGGCCTTCTTGCTGGCGGCCGCTTCCAGCTGATCGGCGGCGGCACCCGCGCCGGCGGTCTTCTCTGCGATTTTGCGCAGAATGAAGAGCAGAACGCCGGGATCGATGTCGCCGGTGCGCGTGCCGCTGATGATGCCGCCGGTGGGGGTGAGGCCCATCGACGTATCGATGCATTGGCCGTTGCGAATGGCGGTGATGGAGGCGCCATTGCCGAGATGCGCTACGATGAGCTTCCCGGGCACGTTGGGCTGCAACTGGTGGACGATGGATTCGTAGGAAATGCCGTGATAGCCGTAGCGGCGCACGCCCATGGCGGAGTACTCGGCGGGAATGGGCATGACCCTGGCGACGGGCGGCATGGTGCGATGAAACCAGGTGTCAAGAACCGCGAAGTTCGCTACACCGGGAAAAAGCCGCGGGGCCTCGCGCATGATGTAGACGGCGATGGGCGTGTGCAGCGGGGCGAAGGCGGTATACCGGTCGATTTCGTCGATCAGCTCGGGGGTGATGCGCTGGTTTTCTTCCACGGTGGGGCCACCGGAGACCACCCGATGTCCGATCGCCTTGGGCACGGGGAAATCGGAGTTCATGGCATCGGCGACCAGATTGAATGCGGCAGAGAGACTGGGTAACGAAGGAGTCTGGTCGACCAGATTTTTCCCGCTCGCATCCTTGATCCAGAATTTGCCCTGGTCGGTTCCGATGCCGTCGACGGCGCCTTCGTAGAGGCGTTCGCGCCGGCCGTCGCCGGCTTCGTAGATGGAGAACTTGATGGAAGAGGAGCCGCTGTTCAGAACAAGGACTGGCATGGAAGACATGAGGGATGGGCCTCTTTCCGTTTCTTGACCAAAGTCCTGCTCGCGCTACTTCCCCTGAATGCAGGTCCTTCGACCGCGTCGGGCGCATGTAGCGCGCCCGACTTCGCTCGGGATGACAAGCAAATTCAGGTGGTCACGCCACATCGGGAGGGGCGGCCCAGTGCCAGTTGCGGATCTCGGGGAGGTCTTCGCCGTGTTCCGCGACGTAGAGCTTGTGGCGCTGGATCTGTTCCGAGTACCACTGGCGCGCCTGATCAGCCTGGGCATGGAGCCGCGGCACGCGGGTAATGGCGTCCATCGTCAACTGGAAGCGATCGACGTTGTTCAGCACGCACATGTCGAACGGCGTCGTCGTGGTGCCTTCCTCCTTGTAGCCGCGCACGTGAATGTTGTCGTGGTTATGGCGCCGGTACGTCAGGCGGTGAATCGCGTATGGGTAGCCGTGGAAGCCAAAGATCACCGGCTTGTTCCTGGTGAACATTCCTCGAGACCGCCAAGGAACTCCGCGGCAGCCCTTGTCTGCCGCTCCGGCAGGGACCAATCGATCTCACCGGGTGATTTGCCATGATAACGGCTGGCGTCGGCCTCCATGACGCTGGCATCGACGGCGAAGCCCTCACCTTTAGCCAGACCAGCATCCATGCAGGCCCGTACCACCGCTTCAAAGACCTGGCGCAGCAGGTCGCTGTCGCGGAAACGGCCATGGCGGTTAACCGAGAATGTCGAGTGATCAGGCACCTTGTCGTCAAGATTGAGCCGACAGAACCACCGATAAGCCATGTGCATTTCGACTTCCTCGCACAGCCGCCGCTCGAAGCGGATGCCGTAGCAGTAGCCGATGATCAACATTCGGATCATAAGCTCGGGATCAATCGAAGGCCGGCCAATGTCGCTATAGAACACGGCCAGGGAAGGCTCGGACTGAGCCCTGACCTTAATCGGCCACGCGGAGCAATGACAGCGAGGCAGAAGTCACCAGAGAGGGCGATCGCGAAAGTTCCGACGGAAACGGCATTAGGGCGATTTCGATCTCTGCAGGAACGCCGGCAGCTTTACTGACGTCGCTGACTTGACCGTTTGGGCCACAGTCCCAGTGCCATTGAGTTGTCCGGCGGAGAGTGCGTGCCGGTCTGGGAGCCAAGAGCGGAACGGGGCGCTTCGCCAAGTCCCCGGCACGAATGCTGCGACCACGTCTCGGGGAACCGGGTAGCGCTGGTTAGGGTCCTTCGCCATCATCCTTTCAACGACGATAGCCAAGGCACCAGAAAGCTCGGGGCGCAGGTCTCGCACCGGCCTGGGCATCTTGCTCTGATGCCAGCGCAGCTTCTGTGCCACCGTCCCCTCGGGGAACGGCGAAGAACCGTGAGGCAAAAGTAGAACGTGGCGCACCAGGCTGTAGATGTCCGCTCGAATGTCCACGCATGGCTGTCCGCGCCTGCTTCGGGAGCCAGGTAATCCGCCGTTCCGAGCACGCCGTCTTTCGAATCCTGCCCGATGGCGACTTCGTCGTCCTCGAAGAAGCGCACCCAGCCCGAGGTCGAGAATCTTGACCACGCTCTGGCGGTCTACCAGGATATTTCCCGGCTTGATATCACGGTGAACGAGTGCCGCAGTCTCATGAGCATGCTGCAATCCGAGCGCCGCCTGCCGAACGTAGCGGATCGCCCGGAGTATCTCCATCGGCCCGTCTTTATTCACCATGTCGTGAAGACTGGTGCCATCGATATATTCCATCACCAGGAAATGGAGCCCGTTGTCTTCATCGATGTAGTAAGCGCGGACGATGTTGGGGTGGTCGAGGGCAGCGACCGCCCGTGCCTCGCGGTAGAACCGCTCCAGAGCTGAGGCGTCCGCCATCGCGGCGGGGAGGACCTTGACGGCCACGCACCGCGCATGTACTTGTGCTCGCACAAGAAAACCCGGGACATCCCTCCGGAGCCGAGTGGCTGGAGAACCCTGTACTTCCCAATTGCGAATCGCCGCCACCGGCCCAACAAGAGCTGTTCCGCCTGGAACTGGGTCAGCATGCCATCGCCCACGAACCGGGCTGCCGCCCCGTCCACGTCGTCCGCCAGGCCGCCGTCGGCACAATTGCTGCAGGTAAGCATCCAGACGCTTGTCGTCCAGGACGCCGCTTTTGCACCATCAACTCGAGGAACTGATCACTGGTGGTAGGCGCTCGTCCCGTTCCTCTTCATCGAAGAACAAGAGCGATGACAACCTCTCTTCACTGTTCACGTCGGACTGAAACGTCAATGCGGCGCCGGTCGGCTACCAGCCCTCTTCCTCTGGGCAAGGGACACGGGGCACGAGTCTTCCCCCCATGTCAGATCTAGTTTCACATCTTAAACGCACGAACGCAAGGGGCTGCAAGGAGTGACGAGTGGAGAGTGACGACTGACGAGAAAAGTCGCAGATCGTGAGGAAAACCGCGGTATGCCCTTCGTTTTTGCTCCACGGGTTCGCGAGCCGGTGTAGTCGCCACGACGGGTTCGCTTACGCCAGCACACTGCTTCAAGTCTGCCTGGAGGTCGTCGCCGTCCTCGATGCCGACGCTGAGCCGGACTAGCCCGTCGTCAATTCCTCTGGCCTGTCGCATCTCCGCCGGAATGCTGGCGTGGGTCATGGTGGCAGGGTGGCCGATCAGCGACTCCACGCACCCCAGGCTTTCGGCCAAGCTGAACAGCTTGGTTCGCGTCAGCAAGCGAAGCGCCTCTTTCCGCCCTTGAGGCTCACGCTGATCATGCCGCCGAAGTCGCGCATTTGTTTCTTCGGCGGGCGTGTGTTCCGGATGGCAGGTGAGGCCCGGATAGATGACGCGTTTGACGCTTCGTGCGTGCTCAGCCAGTCGGCGATCGCGAGGGCGTTGTCGCTATGGCGGTCGCATGCGGAGACGCCAGCGTCTTCGCGCCGCGCATCGTGAGCCACGCATCGATCGGCCCGGGCACCGCGCCCATGCGTTCTGAAGAAGGAAACGATCGGCTGCAGAGGCTCCGCGACTCGCGATCGCTGACGCCGCCGACCACGTCCGAGTGGCCGCCGAGGTACTTCGTGGTCGAGTGCTGTGCACCACGAGGTCTGAAGCCGACTGTGAGAGGGGTTGCTGCAGGTACGGGGTCGCGAAGGTGTTGTCGCGGCCACGCAACGCCCGCGCATCTGGGCCATCTCCGCTAGTGCCTCGAGGTCAAGGATTTTCAAGAGCGGATTCGTCGGCGTCTCGACCCAGACGATTCGCGTGGCGGGGGTAATGATCCGGGCAAACCCAGAGGGGGAAGGGTCCTCCGTGTAACGAGCGACGAGGCCCCACGGCTTGAGGCGCTTTTCGAGCAGAGCGAAAGGTGCCGCCGTACAGGTCCGCTGCCGCCGCAACTTCGTCGCCAGGTTTCAACACCGAAAGCACCGCCGTCGTCGCGGCCAGCCCGGACGCGAACACCAGCCCGCGGATGTCGGGCAAGCCGCCTCCCTCCAGCGCCGCCAAGCAAGCTCTACGAGCCGCCGTGCGCGTCGGATTGCCGCTGCGCGAATATTCGTATCCCTTGTGGCGGCCAGGCGCCTCCTGGGTGTAGGTGGACGTCGCATAGATCGGTATAACCGTCGCCCGTGGCCGGATCGGCCTCCTGCCCCGCGTGAATCGCCCGAGTGGAGAAGCCATACTTCGACGTATCAAGGGCCATGAGCGTTTCCTTTCCTATGGCATACGGTGTAAGCAAACCGTTGCATTTTCCGCCCGATCGGCCGGTCACCGCAAGCCCAACGGAATTCTCCTGGGACGACCGGCGCCGGCTCGTTACTCGAACAGCTTGCTCACCGACTCGTTGAAGTGAATGCGCTTGATGGCGTCGGCCAGCAGGGGGGCCACGCTGAGCACCTTGATGTTCGGCAGCTGCTTTTCCGGCGGCAGCGGGATGCTGTCGGTGACGACGATCTTGCTTGATCGGCGCGTCGCGCAGCCGTTCGATGGCCGGGCCGCACAGGACGGCGTGGGTGGCGCAGGCGTAGATCTCGCGGGCGCCGTTGCAGCGGGCCACGTTGGCCGCCCCGACCACGCTGCCGGCCGTCGAGATCATGTCGTCGAAGATCACCGCGACCTTGCCTTCCAGCGAGGCGCCGATCAGGTTGGCCTGCTTCGTCTCGGTGGCGCTGGAGCGGCGCTTGTCCACGATGGCGATGGCGCCGCCGAGCTTCTTCTGATACATCAGCGCCTTCTTGATGCTGCCCTCGTCGGGGCTGAGCACGACGAAATCGCGCGGCGGGATGTTCAGGCGTGCGGATGTACTCGTTGATGACCGGGCGCGGCGTGCAGGTGATCGACGGGGATGTCGAAGAAGCCCTGGATCTGGGCGGCGTGCAGGTCGAGGGCCAGCACGCGGTCGGCGCCGGCCGACGGTCAGCAGGTTGGCCACCAGCTTGGCGGTGATCGGCACGCGGCCCGACGTCCTTGCGGTCCTGGCGGGCGTAGCCGTAGTAGGGCAGCACGGCGGTGATGCGGGCGGCGCTGGCCCGCTTGAAGCTGTCCAGCATGATCAGCAGTTCCATCAGGTTCTCGTTGACCGGCGGGCAGGTCGGCTGGACGACGAAGACGTCGCGGCCGCGCACGTCCTCCTCGATGCGGACCGAGATTTCGCCGTCGGGGAAGTTGTCGAGGGTGATCTTGCCGAGCGGCGTCGCCGAGGGCACGGGCGATCTTCTCGCGCCAGGGGGATGTTGGCCCGGCCGCTGAAGACCTTGAGCTTGTTGTTGTTGTTCATGGCGGCTCATCCCGGCACAGAAGGCATCGTCCATGGCGAACGGGCATTATCCGGGCGGGGTAAAGCCGCTGTCAACGAGAAAATGAGCCAGGAGTTTGTTCGATGAGCGAATTCACCCGGCGGGAGTTTCTGAAATCGTCGGCGGCCGCTGCCGGCGTCGGCCTCATGGCGGCGGACGTCCGGGCTTCGGGCAGTCGATCGCCGAACGAAAAGATTGTCGTCGGCTTGATCGGCTGCGGAGGCATGGGGCGATCCAATCTGCACGATTTCATGCGTCTACGGGATGTCGACATCGCCGCCGTCTGCGACGTGGATCCGCTGC